>DATDFK010000086.1:0-328793 GCA_036522655.1 Pyrinomonadaceae bacterium
GTGGGTCATTCGTAGCCAAACATAGTTGAGCCCCGGAGGGGCGTAAGATTCTCAACTCGCATTTCTTACGCCCCTCCGGGGCTCTATCTATATTGGCTGTTCTATTCCCATGACTTACGTCATGGGCTACATTCCGTCGCCCCTAAAGGGGCTCGCATTTATGTTTTGATGTTGTTCTGTTATGCCGCCTGAGCGGCCGCTTTAACTTCAAAGCAGTCGCGAATCTCGTCGGATTCGAGCGTGTCGCGCTCCATCAATCCTTCGACGAGGCGAGCAATCGAAGCGCGGCTCGCGTCAACCATCTCGCAGGCGCGTGTCATCTGCGCGTTGATGATCTCGCTGGTGGCGTGTTCGACGCGATCAAGTAGCGCCTGGCTGTGCGGGTCTTCGGGTTTGCCGAGGTGAATCGGCCCGAGCGGGCTCATGCCGAACTCGGCGACCATTTTCCGGGCGATCTCGACGGCGCGTTCGATGTCGTTGGATGCGCCAGCCGTCATCGTATCGAGCAGGAGTTGCTCGGCAGCGCGCCCGCCCAAAAGCATAGCGATCTGGTCTTCCAGGTACTCGCGCTTCTTCATCAGGCGGTCACGCTCCGGCAAAGACTGCGTCACGCCCAGCGCACGACCGCGCGGCAGAATGGAGACCTTATGGATGGGGTCGCCGTGTTTGACGCCGAGGCCGACGGCGACGTGGCCCGCCTCGTGAACGGCCGTCGCGTAACGCTCCTCTTCGTCCATCATAAAGCCCAGGCGCTCCGCGCCCATCAGGATTTTGTCGCGCGCATACTCGACGTGTTTACGACCGATGGCATCAGCGCCGTCGCGCGTCGCACTGATGGCAGCTTCGTTAAGAAGATTGGCGAGGTCAGCGCCGGAAAAACCGGGCGTGCCGCGCGCAATCCAGCACAGGTCAAGCCCTTCTTCCAGGCTCAGGCCGCGCGCGTGAACTTTCAATATCGCCTCGCGTCCATTGGCGTCTGCGAGGTTGACGGCGATCTCGCGGTCGAAGCGACCGGGACGCGTGAGCGCGCTGTCCAGTATGTCAGGGCGATTGGTGGAGGCGATGACGACCACTCCGCAGAGTTGATCGAAGCCGTCCATCTCGACCAGCATTTGATTGAGCGTCTGGTCTTGATCGGCTGAGGCCGAATCGTTGCCGCGACCGCGCTGACGACCGAGGGCATCTATCTCGTCAATGAAGATAACGCAGGGCGCAAGCCTACGCGCTTCGGCGAAGAGACGACGAACACGCGCCGCGCCGAGTCCTGCAAACTTCTCCTGAAAGCTTGAGCCCGAAACCGAAAGGAACGGAGCGCCAGCTTCATTCGCGGCAGCACGCGCCAGAAGCGTCTTACCCGTCCCCGGAGGGCCCGAGAGCAGAATGCCGCGCGGGGCACGCCCGCCGAGGCGTCCGAACTTTAAGGGGTCGCGCAGGAATTCGATGGTCTCGGCCAACTCCTGCTTGGCCTCATCGACTCCGGCCACGTCATCAAAATTGACCGTCTGCTTGCCACCGGCGTCCGTGAGATTGAAATCGCCGCCGCGTCCACCCATGCTGGCGTAGATGCGCCAGCCGATGAAGGCGAAGGCGGCGAGCGTCAGGATGGGTATCAGCCAGCCCATCGCGGTCGAGAGCGGGCTCGGACGCAGGGAGCGGAATTCCACCGGCACATTGCTTTTGGCAAAGGCCGTGACGATCTCCTGCTGTGCCGCCTCGTTGGTCACGATGGCCTGCGAGATCACACCGTCGCGCCCTGTGACGGTCAACTGCTCGCCGTCAATGCTCAGGGAACTGGCCGCGCCGCTCTCGCCGAGCGAACGCAACTCCGTGTAATTGATGTTATGCACGACCGGCGTGTGCCGCGCGTAGAGAATGTAGAAGCTGGCGACAAGCAGCAGCAGAAGGAGGCCGACGGCCACGATGAAGCTTGGTTTTTGTGTATGGGGGAGCAAACGCGGTAAAGGGGACGGCATAAAATCTCCTGAAACCCTACGGCTTAAAGATTAGGGGAAGCCGTTCAGGCAAATTACAAACTCGAAAAAGCAAAGAATCAGGCCAGAGAAAGCGGCGGAGCTACGGACGGGAGCAACCTGCACGCGAGAGCGCAAACCCCTTGGGAGGGTGACGCCGATTAATAGGGTCGCGCTTCGGTCAGTGAGACCGGAACGCGAATGTCACTTTCACTTTACCAGCCCAACAGCATAGGTGTCCAGTTTTATTAAAGACCGCTGCGGTTTCGTCCGGCTGTAACCTTCATCAGGGCCGCTTTGGTCAAAACCCAGACTTGGCCCGGAGAACTTCCGATGACTCATAAGCTTTCACGGTTGCCGTTATCGTCGCCGAAAAGATGAAGGTTACGGGGCTTGCCCTGTATTGGGACACAGCAGCCGAAGATTCTGTGCCGTGTTTTAGTACAAAGGACAGTTAATTTGACCCGCCGGAGAGCGCGAAATGGCCCCGGCTGCTCGGTCTAAACCATTAGCAGGCGTGGGTTTACGTGAGGCGTCGGGGTTTTCCCGCGACTGCTGGCACGGCCATTGCTCATCTGTCAGGGCAGGCGGGTTCAGTGGAACCAAAAACTTTTGGAATGCGACGCTCAAGAAAAAGGAGAAGGCGAAAATGTTGTGGACAATTCTAGTGGTGCTTTTGATCTTATGGTTGGTCGGCTTGCTCGGCGGCATCGGCGGCAGCTTGATTCACTTGCTGCTCGTGGTTGCTCTGGTAGTCCTGGTCATTAATCTTCTGACTGGTCGCCGTACCGTATAACCTGACTGGCGCGTGTGCGCGTCAGCTTTGGCGACAGGGCTTTCTAAGCAATAACTGATCTGTAAACCTTTGAGAGGGGGGTCAAACTCACTCGCGTGGGTTTTCGAAAAAGGAGACGACTGATATGCTGTGGACGATTCTTGTAGTGCTTCTGGTTCTATGGTTAATCGGGGCCATCGGTGGCATCGGCGGTAGCTTGATTCACCTATTATTGGTCGTGGCGCTGATCGTGCTGGTGATCAACTTGCTGACCGGACGCCGGACGGTCTAAGCTTCAGACCTGTAACAACCAGCAAACAAAACATGAGAAGGGGCGCACTTTTGTCGCGCCCCTTCTCTCTTTTATTCTCAAAAATCCTTCAGCTTCAGGTCGAGGGTTGAGACGATGCGCCCGACCGGGTAAAGGTTCAACTGCGGATCCCAGTAGGGCGAGCGTTCGTAGAAAAAACGCAGCCGCTCGCGCGAGCTGGCGGCGAATTTCGGGTCGTTCATCAGTCGCTGTTCAAATTCACGACGCAGCGCCTCGTCCTTCGCCATCATCTCTCGCGCCAGCTTCTCAAGCACGTAATCCTCGCCATACTCTTTCTGCTCGAAGACGGCGTTGAAGAATCCCCACGCGGCGAGGGAGTCCGGGGCCTGCGGCTCAAGCAGGTGCATAATGACGTGCGCGGCTGGTTGGGCCAACGGCACGAGCACGGAACCGGCGGGGAACAGTCGTTTCTCGCGCACGAGGTTCGTCTTAAAGGTCGGCATGACGCGGCCTTCAAAGGGAGCGGCGGCCCACTTCGCCTCGCTGAAACGGTAGCTCTCGACTTCAATCGTCGCGGGGTCAACCAGCCGCTGCAAACGCAGCCCGTGCGCATTGAGCACGGCGATCACATCTTTCCATTGCGGCGGCACGATGTAATAGAGCGGCGTGGAGGCTTCGACAGTGACGCGTGTTTCGTCGTAGAGCGGAACGGTCAGATCGACAGGCTTCGCCCCAAAGACGACGCGCACAGCGCCCGAAACATCGCTCACTTCCCTGTGCGACTCGACCCCCTTCAGGTGAAAGGGCGTGGACTTATCCGTCAGCTCGAACTTGAGCGGATAGGTACGCGACGCATCGTAGCGCTGCCCTTCACTGATGGTCTGCTCGTCGGCCTGGCGCACGGCGCGCAACAGCGCCTGCGGGTCGCGGTTGACCTCCTCCAGGGTGAAGCGAAGCAGGTCATAGGTTCCGCGCACGCGCGAGCGATAATCCTTGAGCATGTGGGTTTCGATCAACAGCCCAGGGCGATTGCGTACGGGCGTGTAGCCGGTCGAAAACCTGGGCGTTGAGAGAAAGCTGTCAATGCCTTGGGAGAGGTCGCGGTTATCGCGGAACTCCAGATACGGGCTGAGGAGATTTCCGGCGGCCTCCGTGGCGGGGACTACGCGCCCCTCGAACGCTGCGCGCTCCCAGGCGAGGATAGATGGGTGAACGTTGCCGTGATGCTCGAACTGGTACGTGATGTTGTAGCGATAATCAGCGCCGTCCGTGACGTGACAGTCGATAAAGAGGTCTGGGTTCCAGTTGGCCCAGAGACGCAGCCAGGCGCGCGTCTCGGGCGCATCGGCCTTCATGTAATCGCGGTTCAGATTGAGCCCAGCCGTCGTCGCGCGCCAGCCCATTTCCGCCGGGCCGTTCTGGTTGATGCGATTGTAGGGGCTCGAACGCTCGTGCCCGTCCGTGTTGTAGATGGGGATGAACAACAGGACGACATGATCAAGCAGACCCGTGCGCGTCCTGGTGATGGCTATATCGCGCAGGAGCGCCAGCCCGGCGTCTTTCCCGTCCGGCTCGCCAGCATGTATGCAAGCCTGCACGAGCACCACCGCCTTACCGGCTCGCCTGGCCGCCTCCGGCGTGAAGGTCTCACCCTCGGCTGCGATGAGCAGAGGCAGAGAGCGGCCTTCACCGCTTTCTCCGAAGCTCTCCAGGCGGATGAGAGGTGACGCGGCGTCCAGCTTACGACTATAAGCGAGTGTCTCTTCGTAACGTGGAGTCTCGCGGTAATCGGTCTTTTCCGTCCAGGTTTGCCATTCGGGCGGGACGTTTGTTGGAGTGTTCTGGGCCATTGCGTTATGTGTCACGATCAGGTTAAGAGTAATGATTGATGAAACGAACAGCGTCTTGATGAAACGAAGCATCCAAAATTTTCTCCGTTAATGCAAGCGGCAGAAGTGTCCGGCGACCTTTAAGGCACAAAGCCCGGTTGCCTGCGACAGGGATGAGACGAATATACGACTGTCCGACTCATGCTCAAAGAGCAAACGAGCAGCCAGCGCCGCAGTTGATACCGACTCGTCGCGCTTTGCGATGAGCGTGGCCGTCAGGCACAATCAAGCGGGGTTTTGATTTTTCCAAGGATACCAACGGTTTTCAAATGCTTTTAGAATCTCTTTCGCGCCGCCTCCTGCTCCTCATACTTTTCACTTGCTTTGTCGCCAACAGCACAGCTTTCTCAGCCGCCGACCATCGGAAAGGGTTACGTGCGGGCTCTGCACGGCCCACACAAACCGCCGTCGCGCGCAGAAGTCCGCCGCAGGGCCCTCGGCAGCAACCGCCCGCGCGCACCTACGATGTCCTTCATTACCTGATACGCACGCGCTTCGACGTTCCCAAGAAACAGGTCATAGGAGACGAGACGATCACGCTCAAACCTTTAGCCGTTGGCTTCAGCTCCTTCGCGCTCGACGCCGCCGACATGAGCATCGAATCGGTGACACTCTCGCCCTCGGAGACGCCGCTTCAATGGTCGCAACCGCCCGATAAGCTGCTGATCCGTGTGGGCCGCTCCATTGGGCCCAGCGATTCGCTGTCCGTGCGCATACACTATGTGGCGACGCCGCGCCGTGGTCTCTTCTTCGTCCCGGCCAGAGAGACCACGACCCTCTCCAAGCCCGCTCAAATCTGGACGCAGGGCGAGCCCGAAGACAATCATCGCTGGTTTCCCTGCTACGACTATCCAGATGATAAGGCGACGACCGAGCAGTACATCACGACGGGCCCAACCGAGATCGCCATCTCCAACGGCGCGCTCGCAGAGACCACGAACAACCCCGACGGCACGCGCACCTTTCACTGGGTCATGAACCAACCGCATTCGACCTATCTGACTTCGCTGGTGGTCGGCGATTATGTGAAGCTGACGGATGCCTACAAAAATATCCCGCTCGAATATTACACGTACCATGGCACGGAGAAGACAGCGCAGCGCGCCTTCTCCGAAACGCCCGAGATGATGAGCCTCTTCACACAGCTTCTCAAATACGATTATCCCTATCAAAGATACGCGCAGACGATCGTCAACGCCTATTTCTTCGGCGGGATGGAGAACATCACGGCGACGACGCACGGCGATGCGGAGATTTTATCCGCCGAGGACAATCTGCCGAAGGCCACGCAGGAATTGATCTCGCACGAGCTTTCTCATTCATGGTTCGGTGATCTTGTGACGTGCAAAGGCTGGAAAGATTTGTGGCTCAACGAGGGCTTCGCCACATTCATGGAGGCCGTCTTCAAGGAGCACAAGGAGGGGCGCGACGCTTACCTTCTACAGATGCGCGTCAACGCGCGACTCTATCAACTCGAAGACGAGGCGCGCTATCGTCGCCCGATTGTGTTCGACCGCTACCCGAATCCGACGTACCTCTTTGACGCGACCCTCTATCAGAAGGGCGGCTTTATCCTGCACATGCTGCGCGAGACGGTCGGCGACGAAATCTTCTGGAAGGCCGTGAACAAATACCTGGAGGAGTACAAGTACGGCAACGTGGAGACGGCTGATTTGCAGCGCGTTTTCGAGCAGACGAGCGGCAAACGGCTCGACTGGTTCTTTGATCAGTGGGTTTACAAGGCCGGTTACCCGGAGTTGCGCGTCGGCTACAGTTACCAGCCCGCGTCCAGGCAGTTGACGCTCACGGTAGAGCAGACGCAGACGCCGGATGCGACGACGCCCGCCGTCTTTCGCCTGCCGGTCGAGATAGAGCTTGCGACCGCGACGGCCAAACGCACCGAGCGCATTGAGATCGACCGGCGCATGCAAGCGTTCAAGTTCAAGCTCGACAGCAAGCCCCTGATGATTCGCTTCGACAAACGATTGGGCATTCTCAAGAAGCTGGATTTCCCGCAGCCCGAAGCGATGGTCGCCTATCAACTCTCGCACAGCACGGATACCATCGGTCGCATCGAAGCCTCGGAAGCACTCGCGCTGATCAGGAAACGTCAGACGCGCAGAGCTTCGACGGGACGCGTGGCCGCAAACAGTGTGCGCTTGAATCCGTAGAAGACGGGACGATCGGGCCAGAGCGCGCGCAGCCTCTCGCGGTATCGCTGCATGAAGGGCTCTTGTAATTCTTCCGGCAAGCGCTCGAAGTAAGGGACGAGCGCCGTGCCGGATGTCCAATCGGCCATGGCGTCCGCCGATTCGAGCACGTGCGGGTAAATCTTTTCAAAGACGACGATACCTTCCGCGCCCGCGCGATAAAGAAGCTCTGCATAAGCATCTATCGAGAGCACTGGAGATTGACGGGCCCAGCCGCCCAAGCCCTGACGGAAAGGTTCTTCACCGGCTACTTCCGTGATCAAAGTGTGTGTGGCGTGCCCGTGATTGGAGGGTAACTGGACGGCGAGTTGGCCACCCGCACGAACGAGCCCGAATAGGCGCGGAATGAGCGAAGCGTGATCGTCTACCCATTGAATCGCGGCGTGTGAGAAGACCAAGTCCCACTCGCCTTCGACCGCTTCGATCGTGCCGGGCGCAAAGGTTAACCCGGCGCGCTCGTATTGCTTCGCACGCGCCAGCATCTCCTGTGAAGAGTCTATGCCTGTGACCCGGCTCGCGGGCAACTGGTCTGCGAGCCTGGCGGTCAGCTCGCCCGTGCCGCAGCCGAGATCGATGACGCGCATGCCTTCGCGTCGCTTCACCAGACGGATGAGATCATCGAAGGGCTCGAAGCGTTCAGCTTGGAATTGCCGGTAGCGATCAGGGTTCCAGGGCATGCTTGATTAACGTAGACCGGCATTGCAGGCGCGGCAGTGGTCGCGCCGCCGGGCGTTGAGTGTGCCGCAGGCGGCGCAGCGATTGTACATCGTGCGCGCGAACCAGTTGGTGATGAGCGCGCTTGCGATGAGTATGCCGAGCATCAAGGCCAAGCTCAGCAGCGTATCCCTCAACCTTTATACTTCTCCCTGAAAGTTTGATGATAAGCCTGCCCGCGCTCGTAGCCGCGACGAAAGGCCGCGTGCGAGTATGCGTCGCTGTAACGCTTGCTCAAGGTGTCGGAAGCTTCCTCATAAGACTTGCCGCGCGATTGCGGGTGCAGCGCCGCCTCGAAACCGCTCCTGTACTGCGACTCGTCCGTCTTGAAATCGCCGCCCTGTCCCGTGTACTCCTCGTCTTCGGCATCGCGCAGCCCGACCCACCAACTCTCGCGCGCCGCGTCAATGCTCTCGGCTCCGGCCTGCGCCATGACGTTGCGCGCCGCCTCGCCCTGCGCGTCATCTTCGGCGACGACGATGACGACCGCTCGCCCCTGCCTCAATGCATCCTCGTAAACATACAACTCGTCCTGCGGCAGACCTTCGGCGATCGCGTCCTCCATCGCTCCGCCCGCCGCGATGCCGGTCGCCGCGCCGCCTGCTCCGAGGAGCGCAGCGCCGATCAACCCGGCGGCGATCACGGGCCCGACGCCCGGCACAAACAGGCTCGCAGCCGCCGCGCCGATGTGCATACCGCCCGCGACGCCCAGCGCTCCGCCCGCCCAACCGCCGATCGCTTTACCCATGCCGGGCTGCTCCGTATCGGACGTGGGCACGGCCGCATCCAATTCTTCGGCTGAAGCACCGGGAGCGATAAAGCTGATCCGTTCGTCAGGAATACCGATGGAGCGCAGATGCTCTGCGGCGCTCTCGGCCTGCGCGCGCGACTTAAAGATTCCGGCGACTGTTCTCATCCCGTTGGCCCTCCTGTGTAGTCGTATGTGTGTGCGTTAAGTTTTATCCTGTTTTGGCCCACTCTTCAAGCTCGCCCGGCGTGTGTTTAGAAACCAAATGATTGAGCAAAGCGGCGCGGCCATGTTAGAGTAAGCTTGTTATCGAAATCATAAAGGGGAGTATGGCCCCCACAGAGGCGATTACATGATCGAGATCATCGAAAAACATTGGCCCATGTCGGCTGGCGACGGCAAAGCGACGCGCAAGAAGAAGCCACGCATACTCGCCATCACGACGGACTGTTGCACGGGCTGCGCAGGCTCGCCCGCCTGCATAGAGTATTGCCCGATCGAAGCCTGCATGTTCTGGGTTCCTGACGAAGATCATCCGCCGTTCGGGCGCATCGAAGTTGACCCTAATCTCTGTATCGGATGCCAGAAATGTATCAGCAAGGGGCCGGACGGAGCGTTTCTCGACGGATGCCCCTGGGATGCCATCGAGATGGTTCCCACGGATGAATGGGAATCAGCGCACGGCATAGAGCTTAATCCCTGACCCTTCACACACACGCGCGCGCCGCCGCTGCGACAATACTACTGCGGCGATGGTGACGCGACGCTTTCCGAGCGGCTCCGAATGGCCCTGGCCGTTTGGGCCGCTTGTTGTTTGAGCTTATCCGGTACGGGCTCGGCCCCGCCCGCATAAGGCTCCACCAGCGCAAGGTCTTCCCGCTCCCCTACGAGGTAAAGCGCGCGCAGCGCTTCCCAGATGGTCTGCGTGTCCGGCGCGACGCGGAAGAGTTGATCGCCCTCTGATACGTGCGCGCCCTCGGTCTTCATCACGCCGCTGACTCTTCCCGGCAGAGGCGAGCGCACTTCCTGCAAAGCGCCCGCGCCACGCTCAATGCGAGCCATTAAAGTTCCCTCTCTGACGTTCGTGCCTTCTGAGAGGACGCTTCCGATCGTGCCTTCCGTCGTGGCGTTGATCGTGTAGGGGCGCAGCATCGCGCGCAGTTCCGGTAAGCCTTTTGTGTCACTGAACGTGACGAGCGAGAGCGCGGCCTGACGGCGCACGCTCGGCTGCGAGTCTCCCAGCAGCCGCAAGAGAGCAGAGTGAAACTCCTCCGATCTATTATCGAAGCTCATCAGGTATGCCGCCGTCTTGCGAAACTCCGCGACGTTGTTTCCCGCGAACGAGATGATCTGCGGATACCATCGCTTGGCGCTCTCGTCATGCTTGGCCATGCGCTCTTCGATCTGCGACAGCGCGTGCTGAACATGACGGGGTTTCTTTTCATCCGCCAGATACTCGTCGATCTCCGCGTCAGACAGATGACGACCGAACCACGTGCCGTACCAGGTCAGAAAAGGCACGATGACGAAGAGCGCGGCGAGAATGATGAGCGGAAGATTGGAGCGTCGTCGCTGCTGCTGCGGCTGCGGCGTCGGCGCTGCGTCCTGCGCGGGGTGATGATTGTTGGAGCCTTTAGCGGACACTTGCTCTACCCGGTGTCAGGGAAAAGACCTGAGCATAAAGAAAATCAGGACGCCCGTGACGGAGATGTACAACCAGGCCGGAAAGGTGAAGCGCGCGAGGCGACGGTGCGCGTTGAATCTGCCGGTCAGAGCGAAGAACAGCGTCGTCAGTATGATCGGCAGCGCAACCGCCGTCAGCAGGATATGAGAGATCAGTATGAAGAAATAGACGGGCCTCACGAATCCCGTCCCCTGAAAGGGAGTGTCGCCGTGCGTGCTGTGATATGCGATGTAGGAGATCAAAAAGAGCGCGGAGAAAAAGAGCGCGCCGAACATGAAGGCACGATGAGTGTTGATGCGTCCCCTTTTGATCGAGATGAATCCGGCAACCAGCGAACAGGCGCTCAAGGCGTTGAGCAGAGCGTTGAGGGCGGGCAGCATACTACCGGAAGCCAAAATCTTGTCCGGCGTCTCTTTGATATAAATCAACCAGAGCAGGAACCCGATCACGAGCGCGCTGATCAGGCTGCTCCAGATCAGGATGCCTCTACTGCCGGCAGAGTCCTTCGTCTCGACTGTCATGGGTCTCATATTTTCAGGCGTGGGGGGTTTATGACTACGGCATCTCATCCGGCGGCGGGGTGATGCTGCGGGCGGCCCTCTTCCCTTCCTCTGTCAGCGTGTAGAAATCGTTGCCGCGTTCTTCGAGTATCCCTTCCCGCACAAGCCGCTCGACCGTATCAAAGACAGCCGTGCGCGCGTCGGGGTCGTTGCCGCCAGCTTCAAACAATTCGTGCAGGTCTAGCGTCTCCTTCCCCCACTGCTCGAACATCGCCAGAACTTTATGCGTGAGCGCGTCCATCTAAATCCTCAGCATCACTTGTTTGGGGCCGTACCTCGTCCGCTACCTCTCTTTTGCTGCGCCTACTCTTTCCCGTGTTTCGGCTTCTCGACCTTCTTCGGTTCGTATACCTCCTGGTAACCGCATCTCTCGCACTGCCAGCTTGGGAACACAGCCGCAGGGTCGCCGGGGCTTTGATAAACGGCGCTGTCAGCAGGGATGATCTTACCCCCGCACTTCGGGCAGACGCGCCCGCGTATGCTCTGTCTCTCCGAATCCAGTTTCGTCAAATTCTGCTCTGCCATCGCTTGCCTCACAAAGATTTTCCGGTTGACTTCAGGAGTCGGGCTGGGTCGGCTTGAGGGGAATTTTTGAGCGCTGCGAAAACGCTTGAGAATAAAACATGAGTCAGTCAGCTAACGGCGCGCGCCGCGTGGCGCAATCGCCTTTAGCTCCCAGGCCGTCTCGCCCCGTCTGATCAACTTCCAAGAGACCTGCGCGGCGCGTGGCGCTCTCGTCTGGAAGATCGCTCGCAAGGGTTTCGCCGGGAGCCTTCCGAAATCTGTAGGCGGCGACGAAAAACGCGCAGAACATCGCAAGCGGTGGAATGAGCAGCACCATCACGGCCAGGTTCATGCCGCTCGCCCTCGCAGCCGAATCGGCGGAGCTGGCGACCGCCGCCCTACACATGGCGCATTGGGCCAGCGCCGCAGAAGACGAAACAGCCGTCAGGGCAGCGCACCCCAGAGTCCTGATAATCATTCGCGCCCGAGTTCTCATCAAACTTCACTTGCTCTCTGTGCTCGTCGTCGTCGCTCCCTCACTGTAGGGGCGCAGGGAGTTCGCTCTAAAGCTATCGGGGAAGAAGACTAAGAGCAGGCAGATACAGACGACCAGCATCGGAACGAGCGTAAGCACAAGGCTCAGGCGCTCGAATCTGAGGTGCATGAAATAGGCGACGATCAGCGCGGCCTTGATGACCGACAGCCCGATCAGAATCGTTAGCATGATATGCAGCGAGACCTGCTTGTAGGCCAGAAAGACTTCGACCGCCGTCAATAAAAGCAGCCAGCCCCAGACAATCGAAAACAGCTTGACCGAGCCCTCGAAATGTATCGGCCCCTCTTCGATCGGCGGCCCGCCGGCGGCCATCGGGTTCTTCAAATACCCGTGAGCGTGGGCCCACATCGCCGGGCTGATGAGAAAGACGCCCGCCAGCAGCAGAAAGACCACAGTGATGAAGAGGCTGTCGATGGAAATGAAGTTTCCCGCCATCCGAATATTCGAGATCACCAGTGCGATGAAGCCGATGGCGATGGCGAGAGAGATGAGGTTCAGGATAACTTCCTCTCGACTCGAACGGCTGTTCCCGGTCTCATTAAGGCTACTCATCTCGTTTCCTTTGTCTCCTATCAATGGCCCATATCGACAGACATCAAGTAGATCAACGGAAAGACGAACATCCACACCAGATCGACGAAGTGCCAGTAGAGGCCGCTAATCTCCACGTCCTCGTGCCGCATGCGATGCACGCGGACGGCGATCCAGCCCAGGTAGACGACACCCGTGAAGACGTGGAACATGTGCAGGCCCGTGATGGCGAAGAAGGTCGCGCCGAAAAGCGGCGGCGCATTCGGCCAGCGCTCGGCCCACTCGTGCGCGAACTGGCTGCCCTCGCGCAGACCGAAGGGGCGCAGTCCTTCGTCTATCAGGTGCTTCCACTCGATCATGTGCAGCACGAGGAACGAAAGCCCGCCGAGCATGGTCGCAAATATCCAGAGCCTGACCTTGCGCCTGTCCTTGCGCGCCGAAGCCGCAACGGCCATCACCATCGTCAAGCTCGACGACAGCAGGCACAGCGTCATGACGGTAGAGAAGATTATGCTCGGGCTGAACGGAAAGGGCGTGGGCCATTGCTCGCTCGCCGCGCGCACGTAGCTGTAGCCCATCAGGAGCGCGGAGAAGGTCAGCGCGTCCGAGACGATGAACAGCCACATGCCGAGCTTTTTATGGCCGACATGATAGGGCAGCGCTCCGCCGCTCCACTCCGTCGCCAGCATTTCGTCCGCTCTCGCTTCAGTGCTCACCTCTTACCTCCAAAGGAAAAGAAGTAGAAACAGGTATATCCAGAGCCCGTCCATAAAGTGCCAGTAGATGGCGACCGCGTCAGCCGAGTCCGTGCGCCGCACGCGGGCCCGACGCTCGCCCACGCTTCTCCATGCTTGCAGCAGCAGAAACCCCAGCATCAGTATGCCGCCCAACAAGTGCAGGCCGTGCACGCCCGTCAAGACGTAAAAGAAAGAGCTGTGCGGATTGGTCGCAAGATAAATGCCTGCGGCGACCAGCTCGCGCCACGCCAGCAGCTGCGTGGAGAGAAACCCCAGCCCCAGCAGCACGGTCATGATCAGCCAGAGACGATACTTCTTATCTTCGCCGCGCTTGATAAACTTACGCGCCGCCTCAAACGTCGCGCTGCTCAGGAGGATGAGCGAAGTGCTGAGCCAGAGCATGTGCGGGATGGCGATCGGCTGCCAGTCGTTGGCGGTCGCGACGCGAGAGCGCACGATGTAGGCGCTCGACAACGCCGTGAACAGCATCATGATCGAGGCCAGCCCGACCCACATGCCGATGCGGTAGCGATGATCGGGCGTCAGTCGGCGCGAGGAGTCGTCACCGCCGCCGGGCCTTCGTCCGCCCATGCCGCGCGAGCCGTTGCCCCCGCCACCTCTACCGCCCTTCGGGCCCGTTACGGGGCGTGCGACGGTCTTCTCAGTGCTGATGACCGTTGTGGCCATTACCGCTTCCTTTCCTTGCTCCGGCCTCGCCGACAGCCGCCGTATCTAAGTCCGACGGGTCGGGCTCCGTCTGCATAATAAAATCATCGGGCGCGCCGGGCACGGAGTATTCGTAGGGCCCACGATAGACGACCGGCGGGATTCCCGCGAAGTTATCATGCGGCGGCGGCGAAGGGATGGCCCACTCCAATGTGGTCGCCTCCCACGGATTGTCGCTCGCCTTCTCGCCCTTGAACATGCTCCAGAAGAAGTTGAAGAGGAAGATGAGCTGCGTCAGCGCAGTGACGATGACGGCGATCGTCACGAAGACGACGAGCGGGTGCAGCGTCTTTAAAAACTCGTACTCGGTAAACTGCGCGTAGCGGCGCGGCATCCCGACAATCCCCATGATATGCATCGGCACGAAGATACAGTAGACGCCCGCAAAGCTGAGCCAGAAATGAATACGGCCCAGGCGCTCGCTCATCATCCGCCCGAACATCTTCGGAAACCAGAAGGACGTGCCCGCGAACATGCCGAAGATGGCCGCGACACCCATTACCAGATGAAAGTGCGCGAGCACGAAATAGGTATCGTGCATCGGCAGGTCGAGCGAGGTCTGGCCCAGCACCAGCCCCGTAATCCCGCCCGCCACAAAGAGCGACACGAACCCTATGGCATAGAGCATCGGCGTTTGAAAACGAATCTTGCCGCCCCATAATGTGCCGAGCCAGTTGAAGGTCTTGATGGCCGAGGGCACGCCGATGGAAAGCGTCAGGATGGAGAAGGCCATCCCTGAATAAGGGCTCATGCCGCTCAGGAACATGTGGTGTCCCCAGACGAAGAAGCCCAGGAGGCCGATGCCGAACATCGCAAAGACCATCGCGCGGTATCCGAAGACGGGCTTGCGCGCAAACGTCGCAAGGATGTGCGAGGTCGCGCCCATGCCCGGCAGGATGGCGATGTATACCTCGGGGTGTCCGAAGAACCAGAACAGATGCTGCCACAGAATAGGCGAGCCGCCCTTATGATTCGTCAGCAGTGTATCGCTCACGACGAGGCCGCCGGGAATGAAGAAGCTTGTCTCGGCGATGCGGTCTAAGAGCAGCAGGATGCCGCCGCCTAAGAGCACTGGGAACGCTAAGAGCGCCAGCACGGCGGTCGTAAACCATGCCCAGCACGTCAGCGGCATACGCATCAAAGACATCCCGCGTGCGCGCATGTTGAGAAGCGTCGTGATGAAATTGAGCGCGCCGAGCAAGGAAGCGATGCAGAAGATGGCGATGCTGATAATCCACAGGTTCATGCCCATGCCCTGGCCTGGGCCCGCGCGGCTACCGAGCGCGCTCAGCGGCGGATAGCCCGTCCAGCCGCCGATGGGCCCAATCGTCCCGCTCGGCTTGACACCGAAGAGCGACGCCACGGGCGCTGTGCCTTCGACGAAGATGGCGGTGACGAGGACGAGCAATCCAAGGAGCGTGACCCAGAAGGAGAGCATGTTCAGAGTCGGGAAAGCCATGTCGTCGGCTCCGATCTGAATCGGCAGAAAGTAGTTTCCGAATCCGCCCTGCGGCGCGGTCGTCAACACGAAGAAGACCATCATCGTCCCGTGCATCGTCACGAGCGAGAGATAAAATTCCGGCAGCATCACGCCGCCCTTCGCGCCCAGGGGAAAGAGCGCCGAGAGCCCGGGCCAGTGCTGATCGGGCCACGTCAGGCGAAGACGCATCAGGATGGACATGAACATCCCCATGAAGACCGAGAAGAGCGCCAGCAGAAGATACTGTATGCCGATCACCTTATGGTCAATGCTGAAGATGTACTTGCGTATAAAACTCGTCGGGGCCGGATGGCGATGCACCCCTTCGTGAGCCTCCGCGTGGTGAGGCTCAGCGGGTTCCCCGTGCGCTGTTATCTCTTCTGCCATTTGTTTGCCCTTCTCCTTATCGCTTCAGGCCTTCAACCGCCTGCGCCTCTGCCGCTGCTACTTGCCCTGTGGCAGTGGATACTTCTTGAGCAATTCCGTCATCCGCGCCTGGAATTTCGCCTGCGGCAGCGCCATCAGCTCCGTGTGCTCGTTCTCCGGCAGCACGAGCATGTTGGCCCTCATCTTGTAGTGCAGCTGTCCGCAAAGCTCTGCACACGCGACCTCGTATTGCCCGACCTGATTGGCCGTGAAATGAAAGTGGATATTCATGCCGGGCACGACATCCTGCTTGATGCGCAGTTGCGGAACCCACAGATCATGCGTCACATCTTTGGAGCGCATGGTCAGATCGACGGTACGATTGACGGGCACGATCAAGGTCGAGACGACCGAATCGTCCTTCGCGTTCGCGTCCTGATCGTCCAACCCTATGAAGTTGAGCGACGAATCGCTGATCAGCTCGGGCCGCGTCTGGCCCATCTTGCCGTCCGCGCCGGGATAATGAAAATTCCACTGGAACTGCTGCGCGACGACCTCTATCTTGAAGGCGTCGGCGGGAGGCGACTGGAAATGAAGCTGGGCCCAGACTCTCTGGCCCATCACGCCGAGGCCGATGAAGATCATGGCCGTGATCACCGTCCACACTATCTCAAGGCGATTATTGCCGTGCGAATAGGTGGCGCGCTCCGCGCTGTTCTTATGATCGCCGTAGCGCCAGAGCGTATAGCCGAGCCCGACCTGCGCGGCCGTGAAGGCCAGCCCGACGACGATGATCGTGATCAGGAACTGGCTGTCGATGCGCGGCCCGAATTCGGAGATCGAAGGCGGAAACCACCACCCGGCAAAAAACAACGCTACGGAGCCGAGCGTTAGCAGCCATATCAGTATTGCCAGTGCGCGCCCCATCGGTTCGGTTCTCCTTTGGGTAAATGTTTACGGCGGCGGCCGGGGAATGAAAACATGTCCCCGGCAGATGCGCCCCTTAAACATTCACCGATTTAAGACCATCAAGGCAAACAATAGCGGCAGGTAGATGACAGAAGCGAGCAAGAGACGCCGCGCCTGTTGTCTGGACTTGGAAATCGCCGCACGTATGCTGCTGTAGAGGAAAAGCACCCCGAGTATGATCGCCCCGTAAAAGTAGATTGCGCCGGAGAGCCCGAGGGCCACGGGCAACAGGCTCACGGGCAGCAGCAACAGCGTATAGATCACTATCTGCTGCGCCGTCACGCGCCCTTCCGGCTCGACCACAGGCAGCATCACTATCCCCGCGCGCCCGTAATCTTCCTTGTACATCCAGGCGATGGCGAGAAAATGCGGAAACTGCCAGAGGAAGAGAATCGCAAACAGCACCCATGCTTCCGTGCCCAGGGAACCGCGCGCCGCCGTCCAACCCATCAAAGGGGGCATCGCTCCCGGGAACGCTCCGAAGACGGTCGAGAGCGTCGTTCTAGTCTTGAGCGGCGTGTAGACGAGCAGGTATCCGATGATGACCGTCAGCCCCAACGCCGCCGTCAGCGTATTGACCGCCAGCGCCAGATAGATTTCCGCCCCCAGGGTGAGCCCGAGCCCGAGCGCGCATGCTTCGACCGGAAAGAGTTTGCCGGAAGGCAGAGGTCTCATCGCGGTGCGCCGCATCAATCCATCGAGGTCGCGCTCCATGAACTGGTTGAGCGTCGCGATGCCGGACGAGAGCAGGGCGATTCCGATCATCGCATGAACGAGCAGCAGATAGTTGATACTACCCACCGTGCCCAGGCAGAAGCCCGCGACGGACGTGAGCACGATCAGGAAAGTGATGCGCGGCTTCGTCAATTCCAGATAGGCCGAGAGCCTCTCGCGCAAGCCTGCGCGCTCACCCTCAAGCTCCCTCACCCCGCCTTGTGTAAATTCGACAGCAATACTTTTCATAAAAAAGCTCTAAGCCCTACCCCTGTCACCCCAAGATTTCCGTCTCTCCCCTGCCGGGCCGCTCCGACGTTTTTAAGCCTGCGTGCGCACCGCAGCGGCAGTCACTCCGAACGCGGTGCTCGCGGGTCTCAGTCGCCTGTAAACTCGCAAAGTGAGCACGACGATGGTCGCCAGCACGAGCGCCCCGCAAGCGACATGCGCCACCGTGATCGTGACCATAGGCTTGAGCGGCTGCGGGTCATCCGGCGAAGCGCGTCGCGACAGGTATGCCGCCAGCCCGAGGCACAATTGCAAGAGCAGCAGCGCCGACCCGAGCATCGCCGGGCGCGCAAGATACGCATCTCGTGCGTGGCGACGGATGACGGTTAAGAGCGTGCCCCCGGCGACCAATGTGACCAGTGCGGCTCCGCCTATATGCGCGAGCACGAGGTTGGTCGGCAAGTGCTGATCCCACGAAGCGGAGTGGCGCAGCGTCGCGCCCAGCACCAGTTGCAGAAAAGTCACCGCGAAAGCCGCCACGCATAGGGGCCTGAGCGATGGCCCGTCCACTTCTTCCAAAGCCTCGCGCGGCTCGCTCCAACCGGGCGCGGTGAAGACGGACAGGCTGACCAGCGTGCAGAAAAACAACTGCGCGAGACAAGCGTGCGCCGACGAAACCCACAGCGGCAGCATCAGCTTAACCGTCAACCCGCCGAGAAGTCCCTGCGCGATGACGGCCACCAGAGCCACCAGCCCGAGACGGCGCACCCACCCTCTACGCTCGCTGCGCCACAGCCAGACGTTGAGCGCGATGGTGAGCAGACCGACGGTCGTTGCAATCAGTCGATGCCCGTGCTCGTAGAAGAGATTCCCCACCATCGGCGGAAAGACCTTGCCCCACGAGAGCGGCCAATCCGGCGCGGCGAGCCCCGCACCATGACTTGTCACCAGCGCGCCCGCGACGATCAAGATAAAAGTCGCGCACGTCACCAGCAACGTAAAGCGATGTAAACCCCGACTCATAAAAACGAGTGACGAGCGGCGAGTGACAAGCGGCGAGCAGGGACAAGAGATAAGCCGTCGGCATTGATGGCCTCTGGTTTTCCCTTGTCACTCGTCACCTGTCACTCATCACGGCTCTAATGTCCTCCCGGAAAGGGCAGCTCAAGCGCGGGCATGACCTGTAGCGAGCCGCTCTGCGGCGATGAGGCCACAGTCCCGCCCATCTTGAACTCCTGCGTCACAGTGCCCTTGCTGTCCACCTTCACCTGCGCCGTCTTCGTGCCGAACTTCTCATGCCAGGCTTCGACCGTGTACGTCCCCGGCGGCACATTCTTGATCTCAAAGCTCCCGTCCTCTTTGGTGACGGCGAAGAAGGGATGCTTGACCACGCCGATCCAGGCTTTCATCCAGGGATGCTGGTTGCACTTGACTGGGATCAGTATCTCGGCGCGTTTGAAGACGGAGGTGATGGGCGCGGCATTCTGGCCCTGTGCCTGATTGAACGGGTCGTTATTCTTGGGCTGCACGTTGACGTTGTGCGTCGTCGGGTCGCTGTTCGTGACGTTCAGCTTTTGCCCGACCTGCACGGCGATCATGTGCGGCTGGTAGTGGCAGCCGTTCTGGTCTAGCGTCGCATCGCCGGGCGTGTCCCACTTAAAGCTGTCGAGCTTCTTGGAGCCTTCTGTGGTCTGGCCGTCCTTGATATAAACGAACACGTATTCGACCGCGCCATTCTTGACCACCACGTCCTCGGCCACCGCGTTCGGATTCTTCGAGGCGCAGGCGGCATCGGCAGCCATGTCAATAGGCTTCGGCTCCGGCGCGGTGCTGCCGTCAAAGAGCACCTTGCCGGTGATCGTCCCCTCATTGCCGGTCGGCTTGTAGGGCGTTCCGGCAGTCTCCGCCGGGGTATCCTCGTCGTCCGCGTCGTCTTCGTCCTTAGAACAGCCGACGATGAACGAGAGCAAGGCCATCGCCAGAAATATGGCTAGCCAGTAACGTCTCTTTTTAGGTTGCATGATTACTTCCTCGATTATAAGTATAAAACTCAAGCCCGGCCAAATGGCCGCAAGGCTTCAGGGCGAAAAGTTGACGGGCCTGTGCGAGACGGCCACGCGATCGAGCGCGGCGCGCGGCGGTTCATTCGCAGGCGCTCTGCCATAGGCGACAGCGTTGCTGCCGCGTCGCGGGCGTCCGCGCTGCCTGGGCCCGGCGCGACTCACGCTCTGCGCGGGCGTGGCCGTAGTCTTCTCCTTAGGGGCGGGCGATTCGCCGCTCGTCGCCGGAGGCGAAGTGGAAGCCAGCCGTCGCTGCTCGTCCGCCGTCAACTCGAACATGTAGCGTACGAGCAGGTCTGCGTGGTCGCCGTGAAACTCGTTGAAGGCGGGCGGCGTCTCTCCGCTGAAGACCCAGCGCTCGCCGTCCTTCTTGAAGAGCCCGGAGGGCATGGCCGTGCCAGGGCTGATCTGCTGCGGGTCGAGTATCCAGCGATACGTCCAGCCGGGTTTCAGGCGCTCGCTCGCCAGCAGGAAGTTCGGGGCCAAGGCATCCTTATCGTGCGCCGGGTCGCCCGTGATGTGGCACTTGAGACAGGGCGCGCCGCGCGAAGTGAACAACTGCCGTGCGAGCGTGCGTTCCTGTTCGGTCAGCGCTTCAAGCTTCTCCGGTATGTACGGGTCTTGCTGCGCCGAGACGGCCATGAAGAAGCGCACGAGTGTACGCAACTCCTGCGGCGAGAAGCTGAAGGTGGGCATGCGCGCCTTCAGGTAAGGCCGCACGCCGTTGCGATCAGCGCCCGGTTGCGGCTTGAGCTTCTCGGCGGGAGCGTTGCCGCTCTGCGCCGTCGCCGCGCCGCCTCCTGCGCTCGTGCCCGGCGGAGATTTGCCACCGCTCGTGGCCGCATACTGATTGCCGGTCGCGGCATTACCCGGCCCCTGCCCGACAGTCTTATCGCTGCGGCCGGGCGCGGCTCGTCCCTGCTCGTCGCTTAAGGACGGGTCATGCAGAAAGCGCAGCAGCCAGTCAGGGTCAACACGCGCGCCCTCGCTCGTCAGGCGCGGCGGCAACTGGTCTCGCCACTCGCTCGATTGATAGAGCGGCAAGTCCATCAGGATTGAGCGTTGGCCCACCTGCACGCTATGACAGCCCATGCAGTTGTATTTCTTGATGACCCACCAGCCGTCCTGTATATCCTTTTGACGATCGGTCGCTTTGTAGAAGAGCGACTGCGGGACGTTTGCGCCTTCGACGCCGACGCTGCCGATCAGGAATGTGGTCAGCGCCCTGTTCCACTCCTCTGTCATGAATGGACGCGGCATACGCAACTGGTCTTTGGGGTCTTTCTCCTTGCCCTTGTCGTAGATGGCAGGGTCGTTGATCTTGTGCGAGATAAAGCCGTGCGCGTTATACCAGTCTTCCCTTTCGCCCGTTCGCTGGTTAACGATGGGCTGGTTGGTGTATGGGTCTAGGCCCTCTTCGGCCGGCTTGGTCAGGAGCGCGAAGTCGAAACGCTCGATGGGCGTCGAGCCTTCGGCGGTCAACTCCTTGCCGATGCGCTGCTCTTCTTCAAGTCCCTTGATCTCGTGACATCCGGCGCAGCCGTAGGTCTTGACGAGAGCGCGGCCCTGTTCCTTCAAGGCCGGGTCGTCCATGAAGGACGCGTCAGGGTAAGACCTGCGGTCTGTGAGCGAGAAGAGATAGGTGGCGATGTCTTCGGCGTCCTTTTCGGGCAGACGGAAGTTGGGCATCACCGTCATGTTCTGCACCTGTATCTCCGCGCCGTCGTTCGGGCACTTCGAGTGGTCGCCGTCGAAGATGAAAGGCTTGCCGTTCTTTTCGTAATCCTCGCGCGTCAGGTCGCGCTTCTCTTTCGGGCAGTAGGGAGCCCAGCGTTCGCGCGGGTTATAAATCCAGCGCACGATGTAATCGTAACTGGCCTTGTCGCCGAGGCGTGTCAGGTTGGCGGCGAAATCACCGCCGACGCGCTGATCGCCTTCGCCGATCGAGTGGCACGCCATACAGCCGCGCGTCTCGAACAACTCTTTACCGTGCGCGCCGTCGCCCTTCTGACGCTCGGGGACGCGCCCGTCAAAGGCGTCCTGCCAGAGGAAAGCTGCGATGGCCTTGCGCTCCTGTTCCTCGCGCGTATTGTCCTCGCTTCGACGATTGTCTTTGCCGTCGATACGCCAGAAGGTCGGCATCTTCGTCCCCGGACGGAAAGCCTGCGGGTCGCGCAGCCATTCGGGTATCCACTCTTTGCGGAGTTTCAGGCGAACGTCCTTGAGATTGGGCCCAACCTTCTTCTGATCCTGCATCAGGTACTTCGACTGCGTATTAAGCTGCTCGATGCGCGCCGCGAGCAGGCTGTTGGTGACGCGCATGTTTTCGGCGCGGGCCAGCAGCTTCTGCGCCTCCGTGTCGTTTTCCGCGTTGCCGCTCTGGTCTTTGGCTATCCTAGACTCGCGCTCGTTGTTGGTCATCTCCTCTTCGAGCTGCTTGATAGTCTGCCGCGCGTTTGAGAGCGCGTCCGCCTCGCGGTCGAAGCCCTCGTAACGATGGCAGCCGACGCAGCCCCTATTCTGGAAAAGGTCTTTTCCTTCGGTGAGCGTCGGCGCATGATCGAGCACGCGGTCGTTCAAGTGGCACTGCTGACAGCCCGCTTCCATGTTTTCACGGGCCCAGAGCGGGTGCAGCCAGAAGGGATTCTGGCCATGAGCCTTGACGACGGTGGTCGTCGCGCGGCCATTGCCGCCATGACAACTGGAACAACCGAACCGCTCTGGATTGTGAATCTGTAGCAGTTCCTTGTTCGGGTGGCTGACGGAGGCGTGGGCCAACGCATCAGGCTTTTTGCGCGCGGCGGCCATCGCCGTCGGAGTGATCGTGACGGGCTCGCGTATGCCTAGGTGGCAGGTCTCGCAGCGATCTACGATATTGTGTTCGAGGACGCTGATCTGTCGCAGCGAGTAATCGAAGTTCTCATTGCGGCGTATCAGATTCCTGACCTGATCGTCGGTCAGACCCGAGATGTTTTCTTTCAGATAATCGTCGCGCTTCTTGGCAAGCTCGGTCGGTTTTTTGAGCAGCTCGGCCTTCTCTGTCAGGAGCGCGGCCTTCTCGTCCTTGAGCTGCGTGTAGAGGGTTTCAAGCTCGGGATAAGCGAGCCGCTTCTTCTCTATCTTCTTCGAGCCGTCTTCGGCGGGCAGTTCGACCTCGACCTGCTTGCTTCTCTCTTGGGCCACCTGCTGGCGCAGGCTATTCTTACGCGATTCGCCCGTCGCGGATTCGATTCTGTAGTTGAGGACGGTGATATAGCCGCGCGCATTCTGGAATGGGTCGGTGATGGCGTCCAGGCGGCTTTGCACGATGGCGACGCGATTGTCTATCTCCGTGCGGCGGGGCTTGACGGCGTCCTCCGCTTCTTTCGCTTCCGCCGCGAGCTTTTGATACTCTTCGCTCTCTTTGACTTCCTTCTCCGTTCCCGGCCCGCCCTGCTTAGACCTGTTGAGCAGTCTCCGCAAAAAACGGTTTTCGCGTTTGACGAACTCCTGCTGCATGCCCTTCCAGCCACGCTGCCCGTAGACCTCGTCGTAAAGGGCCCAGGCGAGCGAACCCATCAACAGCAGCGCGCAGACGAGCAGGATGCCGCTCGTCGAGCGACTGACGATCGGGTCGCGCTCCGGCGTCGCATCCTTCTCTTTTTTGACTATCGCTTCGGTTTCAGGCGAGTCAGCCACTTTCCATATCCTCCGGGAACCGACTTCAAATATTGAACCAGGGCGTCACCCACACATACTTGATATTCAGTGCCAGTCTTAAAATCAGCTTGACGGGCAGGGCTAGAAGGACAGAGACCGCGAAGAACTGAAACGTCACGTACTGCAAGAGGCTGGTGCGCGCCAGAAGCTTTCGCTCGAACTCGTTGCGCGTCATCAGCCAGTGAAAGAACATGCCGCCGAGAATGTAGAAGAGACCGACGACGAGCGCGCCGAAGATCATCTTCACCGGATTGACCGAGAGTATGCCGAGCCCGAGCATCTTCCCGATTCGGCTCGTGGCAATCCAATCGTGCAGGTCGATATTCTTATCGAAGACCACGGCGTTGTGATCCCACGTCTGTCCGGGCCAGAACCAAATCCAGCCGGGCCCGCGTATGAACGTGCCGATGAAGATCAGCACGATCCACATCAGCCAGCCCCAGCCGTACATGCCGAGCGCGAAGCGCCGCTGCCTAATCGTGTAATAGCCGTTGCCTAAGGGATTGGAATCCACATAGGGGAAGACCATCAGGCCGACCATGATGATCGAAGGCATGACGACGCCCGCAATCCAGGGGTCGAAGTAGACGAGCATCTCCTGCAAGCCGAGGAAATACCACGGGGCCTTCGACGGATTCATCGTCAGGTTCGGATTGGCCGGCTCCTCCAGGGGCGCGTTGAGCGTGATCGACCAGACGAAGAGAATGACCGTCACGATCACGGCGGCGAGAAATTCTATACGGACAAGGTAAGGCCAGACGTGCAACTCCCTGGCCCAACCGGGTCGCCACGGCTCCACTTTTCTGTGATGCGTCTTGGCCAGTTGCGGATCATGCTCCAACTGCTCTATCAGGCGGTCGTTGTCGCGCGCCTGCTTTATCCCGTACCAGGTAAAGAACGGGACGAGGAAGAGCATCGCCACGATCGGCACATTGTCCGGCGCTGAAGTGATCTTCCAGATTTGATGCCAGTCCTGAACGATGAAGACCGCGTACGCGATGACGAGCAACACGAGCACGAGCAGTATCACCGCACCCCTGCCAAACTTGAATCTAGGCTTTTCCATTTCCCACTTTTCTCCGCTCAGTTCAGGTCAGGCTGCACAGGGCCCGACACGCAAAGCAAAGAGTTACCGAAGGCGCGAGCGCAAGCTTTACGCGCCCACTGCTTACTTTTTCTTGATCGCCTTCATCTCCGGTTCCAGCATGACGGGCGCTGGCCCGGAGATTCCGCCGTCCTTGCGTATGCGCCAGAAGTGGACGGCCATAAAGATCGAAGCGACGAGCGGGATGCCTATGCAATGCCAGATATAAGAGCGCAGGAGCGCGTTGGCATCCACGATGGAGCCGCCGAGCAGCCCGAAGCGCACGTCGTTAAAGGGCGTCATGCCGAGTTGCGGCCCGAACGGGCCTTCGCTGCCGAACATCGGAGTCGCGCGCGCCATGTTCGTGCCGACCGTCACGGCCCAGAAACCAAGCTGATCGTCCGGCAACAGGTAGCCCGTAAAAGAGAGCAGAAGCGTCAGCACCAGGAGCACCACTCCGACGCACCAATTGAACTCGCGCGGGCGCTTGTAGGAGCCCGTCAGCACGACGCGAAACATATGCAGCCAGGTCGTGATGACCATCAGGTGTGCGGCCCAGCGATGCATGTTTCTTAAAATCTTGCCGAACGGTACGTCGTGCTCAAGGTAGAGGATGTCGCGAAACGCCTGCACCTTCGTCGGGTGGTAGTAGAACATCAGGAGCACGCCCGTAAACGTCAGGACGATGAAGAGGTAGAAGGTGATGCCGCCCATGCCCCAGGTGAAGCCGTAGCGCACGGCGTCGCGATTGACCTTCGCCGGATGCAGGTGCAGAAATACGTTGGAGAGAATGGAGAGACTGCGATTGCGCGGGTCTGAGCGATCGTGCGAGACGCGAAAGATGGACTTCCAGAGCTGCGTCTGCTGCGGGTCTTTGTAAGCCTTGGCTTCCTCCCTGGCTCTTTCGGCAAGCGCAGTGCTCTCGGCGCGCACTCTCTCGATCAGGCTCAACTGCTCCTTGTCGCCGCCCTCCGTGAGTTGCTTCGTCCCCTTCGGATTGACTTCAGGATTTTCAGGCTCCATCTACCTCGCCTCTCTATTTTGGATTTTAGATTTTGGATTTTAGATTAACGCTTCCCACCGTCTCGAATCCTGGAATTAAAGCTCTCAACCTTCAAGGCTCGTCATCCAAAATCCAGAATCTAAAATCCAAAATGGCTCAGAGTGGAATATATGCTCCAGGGTCGTTGAACTTGTTCTCGCCGCCCTTGGGCCAATCGTAGAGCTTGCCGACGTTGACGACGATCTGTCCTTCGGCATCAAGCTCGACGTGAGCGCGATCCATTGGGCGCGGCGCTGGCCCTTCAAAGTTGACGCCCTCGCTGTCGTAGCCGCTGCCGTGACATGGGCATTTGAATTTGTTCTCGCTCGCCTTCCAGTCAGGCGTGCAGCCCAGGTGCGTGCAGCGCGCGTAGATGACGAACAGTCGGTCAGAGGTCTTGTCCACCCAGATGCGATATTGCTGCTGGTATTTCGTGTCGACGCCGAGCGCGTAATCAGAGGGAAAGCCGATGCGAAAGACGCTCGACGGCTCGAAGATGCTGCGCGGCAGAAAGAAGCGCAGGAACATCAGGAAGCTGGTGACTAAAAATCCGCCGATGCTGGCCCAGATGATGCGCCGCCTGATCTTGTTGACGGGCGGGTCGGGCGTGCTCTCGACGACTGCGCCGGTCGCGCGCGCGGCCACTGGCTTCGGGATACCTTTGGCGACCGATGCGGTCGGGGTTGCCGTGGACTTGGCCGCACCGGCGGCTCCGGGCGTGCGCGCGGCGGGCGACGTGGCAGCCGGGACTTCCTTGCCCGGCGCAGTCGACCTGTCAACCACGCTCGTGGGCGGAGTCTTCTTCGGGACACTCGGCGGCGGCGGAGTAGCCGGGCTGACCTCAATGGTCTCCTTCGTGGTAGAGGCTTCCCCGCCCTGCTCCCTGGTAGAAGCTTCCCCGCTTTGCTCCTTTGCCGGAGTGGAATCTTTGACGCTCTCGGTGGACTGATTGGGATTTTCTTCAGTACCCACGCCGCAAACCTCCATCTGAAAACTTGCGTATTATGGCTTAAAAGTCAGCGCCGGGCTGGCGATAGACCGCGACTGTCAAGATGATTGCCGATTATACAGTTCCCCGCTTTCACAGGGAAAGACTCTCTGCGACCGTCTTCGGAACTCTATGCGTTATCATGAAGAGCGCCGCGCCAGAATGATATTATTAATTGGCTCGGTTGCCATACTTTATACTCTTTTCACAAGAATGTGGCAAGATTTAAATTTTACTTTGGAGAACCGACCGGGGCTCGCCGCACAAGGGTCTCGCCCCCGCGCTAAAGCCGTAGTTTGGTTGGAGAAAGCTGACAGCAAATGAAAACGAGGACGCGCGTTCTGCTCTACACCAGACCGGGCTGCCACCTCTGCGAAGAGGCCAAGCGGGAGATCATGGCCGCCGGTTGCGGCGACCTGTACGAGCTTGAAGAGATCAATATCGACGACGACCCGGCGCTCGCGGAGCTTTACGGCTGGGAAATCCCCGTCGTCACCATCAACGGCATCAAAGCCTTCAAATACCGCCTCACCGCCGAGGAGTTCAAGACCAGGCTCATCCGTCTGGGCAGTTCCGGGAGAGCACATGGAGCCAACTGAACCTGGAAAGGAGAAAGAGGCCGCAGCCGCGCAGCCTATGCCGCCTTCGATGCCTTCATCAGCTACCCGCACAGGGACGGCGAGCGCCGCGCCATACTCCTCACTGGCTTCCGAAACGAAAACGGTACTCAGCCGAGTTGACGAACCCGTTCGTGATCGTGCGGAAGCTTCCCGTGTCTCGCAAAACATCAATCCAGTGCTGGTACAGAGCGTCAGGGTCGCGCCGCAGGTATCCGAAGTAGTGCAGCACGATGGTCGCCTCGTTGAAGAACTTCGCATCCACCTCCGGGCTTTCGATGATCTCACGCAGAGCTTGCGCCCTTGTAATCTGCCCCCCTGTAGCCGGTTGATAATGTCCTGACGATTAGGGACGGTCACTCCGGCCTTGGACAAAATGGTATCGACGAAAGCCTGTGCTGTGGCCTGTGCATCGTACACATTTCTAAACTCCTGCCGACTCATAAAGTCTGCGATGAAGTCCAGCTTGCTCTGCTCTATTTCAGCGGCGGTCTGGAAGCCGCTGACGCGTGCTCGATCCACCATGAACTCATCGTAGTGCGGGAATCTGGCCAGGCTTCCAGCATAGAATTTGTAGACGAAGTAGCCCCTGTCCCTGAACTCCGGCGAGACGAAGATTGCTCTTGAAACTTCGATGCGATCACAGGTCTCTTGAACGGGCTGACAGTTATTGATGGTGTCGCGAAAGTGTGTGAAGCCGTTGGGGTCAGGCTCGCGATTGAGGAAATCTAGATAATGCTGGCGGACGAAGAAGTCAGTCCCATCGATCGGATTGGCCGCGCCCGACAGATCATTGCCGTTATCCGTGATCGTGACGCTCGCGCTCGTTTGATTGCCTAGAAACACCCCGCCCGTCGGATTGCTCAAAGCGATACTGAAAGTCTCCGGGCCTTCTATGTGCACGTCGTCGACGACGATCAGCGGTATCGTCTTCGTCGTCTCTCCGGCGGCGAAGCGCAGTGTTCCGACCGCCGTGATGTAATCGCAGCGCGAGGAAGCGATGCCTGTGATGCCGCTGAAAGCCGGATTGCAGTTGGCCAGAGCCGACGTGTCGGAAGAGGCGTAACTGACGGTGATGGGCGTGCCGGAGTTGCCGTTGCGTACCACTGTGACGTTGAAAGAGCCGACGCCTTCCGACAGACTGTAACTGCTCTGGCCGAGTTGCACTGTGTTGGCCGCGACCGTCAGTGTCGCGCTGTTGCTCGTCACACTTCCGAACGCGTTCGAGACGATGCAGCGAAATTGCGCGCCGTTATCGGCGGCGGTCGTGGGCGGCGTCGTGTACGTGGGCGAGGTTGCGCCGCCGATGTTGACGCCGTTCTTCTGCCATTGATAGCTGAGCGGATGATTACTCGTCGCGGTGACGCTGAAGGTCGCCGTCTCTCCGACCGCAACCACCTGATTTGAGGGATGAGCGGTGATGACGGGCGGCGTCTGGTTCGCCGGATACTGGACACGAAAGACAGAACCCGCGCCTCTCGCCAGATAATAGAGACTGCCATCGGATGCGACCTGCAAGTCCACAGGATTTGCGATGCCGGTCGCAAAGTCTGTCGCCGTATTATCGGCAGGGTTGAGCCTGCGTATCCATCCGCTGCAAAAATCCGCGAAGAAATATTTGCCCTGATAGTCGCTCGGAAACTGCGTGACCGGCGGGTTGTAGAAAGCCCCGCCCGTAATCGCGCAGCCCGTCGTGCTGCTTGAGCCGTGCCCGTACGTAAAAAGCGGGTTGCGGAAATTTGGATTGGAGCACGTGCCCTCGCAGGTAGGCCAGCCGTAATTCGACCCGGCTATCCCGTCGTTGATCTCTTCGCGTGTAACTTCGCCGACATCGTTGATGAACATGCGCCCTGTGCCGGGCTGAAACGCGAACGTGTAAGGGTTCCGCAGGCCCAGGGCCCAGATAGCGCGGTTGTTACCCGTCGCCGTGCCGAAGAAAGGATTGTCGGCAGGGATCGTGCCGTCCGAGTTGAGGCGAAGAATTTTTCCCAGCAGATTAGTCAGCGTTTGCGAATTACTCCCGTTGGCGTTTTCGCCGACCGCGATGTAGAGCTTGCCGTCCGGGCCGAAGTGCATCGCTCCGCCGTTATGATTCGTCGCGCCCAGATTGTTCAAATCCAGCAGGACGACTTCACTGCCGGGAATGCTCACGTCGCCATTGGCCGTGAAACGACTGACGCGATTGTGAATGGTCGGAGTAGTGGCCGTGTAATAGACGTACAGAAAACTGTTCGCCGCAAAGTTCGGGTCAAAGGCGATGCCCAGGAGCCCGCGCTCGCCCGAAGAGTTGACAGTCACGCTCAAGAAAGGAGTGGCGAGCAGCGCGCCGTTCTTAATCACGCGCAACTGCCCGCCCTGCTCGCAGACGAAGAGACGCCCATCGGGCGCAAAGGCCATCGCCGTCGGGTTCGTCAACCCGCTCGCCACCAGCGTCTCCGTGAAACCCGTGGGAAGCGTCGCGGCCCTGGCCGGTAGCTGTGAAATCGTGATGATGAGGGCAAAGCTTGCCGCGAGCGCCAAACGTCTCGGCGTCAAACATACGTATCGTCGCCCACCCTTTTCACCTCGCACACGGTTCTTACCAGAGCAATTCAACAACACCATGATGACACCCTTGACTATAAACACTTCGCCGCAGTTTCAACTCGCTGCTTGATAGTTGAAAGCGGGGACTTTCACCTGACGTTTTGTGGGGAGTTTTGGGGCGCGCCGCTATTCTAGGAGAGTTCCTACGCGTTTGCCAGCTAAAAAAATTACATCGTGCACGGACGGCTGCTTCCTTATCGCTTCACGCCGCTCATTGACTTTGAATGGCGAGCGCCGAGGCTTCGTCTTCAAGCTTGAAATTGGCTGAGCGCGCCGTCTCTTCAATCGCCGCGAAAAGCTGCTCGCGCTCCATCTCATCACTGGTCTGCCGGTAAGCCGTCAGCAACTCTTTGAGCGCGGACAACTCCTTGTAGAGCCCCGCGTTTTCGATCGGCGGCGTGAGATACGAGATCAACTCCGCGTAAGACCTTCGCTTGGCGATGGAGCCTTCGGACGGATTGTTGACGCTGTAAACGTAGATGTGCGGCAACTCTCCCGTCAGGCGATCAGGCCAGCACTTGTCCGACAGCCCGACCTGTTTGCCCGGCATGAATTCCAGCGCGCCATGCGTGCCGACATGCACGAGGGCATCCGCGCGAAAAACTTTTTCGAGATACGTGTAGAGCGCCATGAAGCCGTGATGCGGCGCTCCGCTTCGCGCCATCAGCAGACGCATCGGGTCGCCTTCATATCCGAAGGTCGGCTGCACGCCGAGGAAGACGTTGCCCAGATGTATGCCCTGAATCAAAAGCTCGCCGCCGAATGAATTGATCTGGCCGGGCGCAGCACCCCACTCGCTCTCAATCTCCGAGACGTACGGGCACAAACGCCTGTACTCGTCCGTCGTCATCCGGTACGCGATGTTAGCCGTCGCGCCGACCTCTTCGGAATTGCCGCCGAGCAGCATCTCTCTCAACGCATCCGGGCTCGAAGGAACCGTGACCGTATAGCCGTCCGCCTCTAAACGTCGCAGCATCTCCCACGCGCTCGGGAAGACATCCAGTTCAGCCGCCGTTCCGATGTTGCCCTTATTGGGTGGAAAGCAGAAGACCAGCAAGCCCAATCGCAACTCGGCGCGATTCGAGTTACGCAGCTTATTCCACCGACTCAGACGACGCGCCACACGGCGACAGCGATCTTCGAGCGGCACAGGCGCAGCGCCCCCCGCGTGTATGCCGCCGTAGACGAAAGGCTCCGTCGCGCCGTCTATCTCTGGAATACTGATCTGCATCCCTGCCTGCACGGGATTGAGTCCCGTTCCAGACTGCTCCCAGGCTTCGATGGTCTGCACGTCAAGACTGACGGCGGAGCGAAAAGGTCGATTCAGGTCTGAGAGGAAACGTGCCGCCGCCTCGCTGTCATTCATCGCCGGGCCGCCGACGAAACTAAAGCCCGTGAGCGACACGATCTGGCTCACACGCGACCGCTGAGCCAACACACCGCCACTGGGCCCAGCCGTCGTCTTCCCTTTAGCTTTACCTCTCCCGCCTCTTTTCTCTTCCCCCTCGACAAAGAATTTCTCGCATGCCTCGCGATTGTCCATCAGCGTCGAGATGGCAGGCACAACCGAGAGCCCCTCTGCCTCTATGGCGCGAATCAATCCGTCGTAATGTTGTCTCGTTCCGCTCACGATCTGCGGGCGCATCAATAGCAGACCGATCGTCTCTTCCGGCACGAGCACGCGCGCGTTGCCGCTGCTACTGCGCTTCCCTGCCCGCCGCTCGCTCCACTTACGATACGCCTCGAAAGATTCAAACAACGCGGGCGCGTCCGGGTGATAGATGGCGACGGCGGGCATGCGCTCAGGCGGCGGCACTTGTATGTCGTCATTCTTCAAGCGCTCGTCGCGGCAATAATGCTTGATCGCATAAAGCACCATCGAGCGAATGTTCGCGGGCGTCGGTTGCAGGAAATAACAGAACAGGTAGAGGTAGTGTTTGATGTCGCGCAGCTTTCCCCTTGAAGGCACGAAACGCAGCAGGCCCGGCAGACGATCGACCAGCTTGAGATACTGCGTATGCTTCGGCGGCTTACTGGCCCTATGGGCCCGCGCCTGATCGCCCATCCACGAGCCGACCTTGCCGACCAACCGGCTGGCCCGTCCCGCCCCCGGCCCTTCGCCCGTCGAATTCCCCTCAGCCTCGCTGCCTTGCGCGCCCGCTTTCAACGAACGGAACAACTGCCCGAAATCAAGTTGGCCCATACGCGTCCGACGCATCAAATCCGGCATACAATTGATGACGACCACAGCACTGTGCCGCGCCCTGTACCGCTCAAGCGCCGCGAGCAGCCGCGTCGCATTCTCCCCATCCATCACATGTATGACGAAGACCACATCCGCGCCGCTCAGGTCGCGCTCAACCTCCCGCCACTCGCTATCCGTCAGGGCCATCCCGAAGTTATAAGCCGCAACGCGCAGGTCTAAACGATGGACGCGATTAATCTCCTGCTCCGCCTGCCTGAGCGGCGCAAGTAAGCTTGACCCGACATAAAGGACTGTAACGTTCAACCGACTATCCTTTGATAAGACGAGCGGGCTTTTAAGCCACGCCTTCGATTTGATCTTCGAGCCCGGCGAAGATGTCGCGCAGGCGATCAACAATTTCGGCTTCTGCTTCCCAGTAGCCGCGCCCTTCGGCTTCAAGGAGACGCCCGACGAGCGAGCGCGCCGAATGAGGGTTGAGGGTTCTGAGGCGTTTGAGCATCTCTTCGTCGAGGATGAAGGTTTTGGCGACTTCGGTGTAGACCCAATCGTCCACGGCATCGGCGGTCGCGCTCCAGCCGAAAGTGTTGGCGACGTGGCTTTCAATTTCGGCGACGCCGCGAAAACCGTGCTTGAGCATCCCTTCGTACCACTTTGGGTTGAGAGTCTTGGCGCGCGTCTCAAGGCGTACGGTCTCTTCCAGAGAGCGTATGCGGGCATCGCGCGAGAGCGCGTCGGAAAGATAGATGGCGGGGCGCGCGCTGGCCCTCTTCTCGACCGCCTTCGCCACGCCGCCGAGGTATTCAAAGTAGTGGTCTACGTCCGTGATGCCTATCTCGAAGGTGTCTATGTTCTGGTACGCGGCCTCGACGCGAGAGAGGGCGCGATCCATCGCACGCCTGGCCTCGCGTCCTTCTATATGACGGCCTTCGGCGTCGCGCCCGTAGGCGAAACACTTGCGCGTGACGAAGAGGTCGCCGAGCGTCTCTTCGCGCTCCCACTGCGAGTCCATGATCATGAAATTGACGTTGGTTCCGTAATTGCCCGGCGCGTTGGAGAAGACGCGCACGGCCGCTTCGTCAAATGAGCAACGGTCGGCGCTCATCTGTTCCGTCACGTGATGGCGCAGGTAGTTCATCTCTGCGGGTTCGTCCAGAGCGGCGACGCACCTGACGGCTTTGTCTAAGAGCGCCATCGTCGCGCCGAACAGATCGCGGAAGATGCCGGAGACGGTCATCACGACATCAATGCGCGGGCGCTTCAACTGTTCGAGCGGGATGGCTTCGACCTCTGTGGCGCGATTCAATTGATCGCGGCGCGGGCGCACGCCGAGCAGCCACAAAGCCTGGGCCACGCCTTCCCCCTGCGTCTTGATATTGTCCAGGCCCCAGAGGACGAGCGCCATCGAGCGCGGATAGCGATTGTGCTCCGCGACGTGTCGCTCAAGCAAAGAATTAACGACGCGTTCGGCACGCGCGTAGGCGATCTTCGACGGCACTGTGTAAGGATTGACGGCGTGAGTATTGCGCCCCGTCGGCAGGATGCCGGGATTCTGCACGATGTCTGCGCCGGGGCCGGGTTCTATGTACTCTCCGCGCAGCGCGCGAGCGAGCGCGTCCAACTCGTTATTACTCTCCAACTGCTTCGAGATGGTTTCGAGCAGCGCGAAGACCGGGCGCGACAATTTTGGCGAGACGCGCGCTGTTTCCTCAAGCCAGTTGACGGCCTCCTCCACACCGCTTGAGATGAAGAGGCCGATTGATTGTGCAACGACCTCGTCAACACGCTCGCGCTCCAATAGTCCCGTCTCGGATGCACGCGAGGCTTGAAGCAAACCCTCGTATGGGCCCAGCCCAATCCCTTCCGCGACCAGATCAGGAAGGGCGCGCGTGCCTGCCTCCGGTCTATCGAACGACGCCACCATCCGCAGCATATCGGCGCGCGCATTCGTCTCCGGCACGCGCCCGAACACGTGCAGCCCCGTCGGGATCAGGCGCTCTTCGATTTCCGACACCTGCTCGCAGAGAGCCAGCACGCGGCGGTCGCGCTCCGCCTGCGAAATCTTTTTCGCCTTGTCTGTTGCCGTTTCCACTGTTCGCCTCAAGCGAGTACCGAAGCCCGCGATGGATTTATTGAAAGAGACGTGTGCCGCCCGCCGAGCGTCTCGGCCAGGGATCGCGCCTCGCCGTGAGAGATAAAACGGTTCTGCGTATCGACCACAACGATCTTCACGCCCGCCTGCCTGAGCAACGCGCCGAGCCTGACCAGTTCCCCGTCGATGACACGCTGGCGCGTCGCCCTGTCAAACGTCTCGCCCCCGCTCAAAGAGACGTTGGCGCGCCCGTCCGTGAAGATCAAGAGGACGATCTCCTGAACTCCCTGCTGTGCGGCACGACGGGCCACTTCGATCGAAGTCATGAGCCCGGCTGAAAGAGGCGTTGCGCCGCCGACCGAAAGCGCGTCGAGGAGGCGTTTGGCGCGCGCCATGCTCTGACAGGGAGGCAAAAGCAGCGAGGCCGTTTGCCCGCGAAAGCTGACGAGCGCCACGCGATCGCGCCGTACATAGGATTGCTGTAGCAGCAGTCCGAGCGCGCCCTTTGCCTGTCCGATGCGATTCAAGGCCATGCTCCCGGACGCGTCGATGGCCAGGATAAAGAGCGTGCCCGTCTTTCGCTTGAAACGTTTGTATCGCAACGCCTCTTTGTCAATCGCAAGCGGCGATTGTGGGCCCACACCCTTTTTAGAAAGCTTGTCTTTGATATTCCCCGCATCATGCTTTACGGCCGCGCCCCTTTGGGCAGCCACGCGCAGCGTCGCGTCAAGTGCGATCTTCCTCGTGCCGGATGCATCCATGACGGCTCGCGCATAACGCCCGCTCAGCGAATTGTAAGAGCTGCGCCCGCCGTTTCCCCGCTGCTGCGCGGAGTGGGCCCATGACCTCACGCTTTTCCGCTGCGCGAACGTCCCCTCATCGAGCGCGCCTTCGGGCAGCCTCGCTCCGAGTGATGTTGAGACAGCCTTGCTCGGGCCTCCGTCGCGCGCCCCGCTTGCGCCATTACCCGTCTCTCCGCCGCCTCCCTTGTTCGAGCCGCCGCGCTCCGTGCCCGCTCTCTTCGGGCTTGACTCACCGTCCGTATGCCCGTCCTCGGCCCGCGCCGGTTGCGTATCAGGCGAGGTTGTCGGGAACAGTTGATCGAGCGCGTCCTGTATGCGCGCGGAACTGCTCGTCTGCTCAAGCGGGTCGCGGCGCAGGCGATGACGCAGGGCCATCAAGGCCACGCGGCGCACGTCGCTGTCAGACGCTTCACGCCGCCCCTCTAAGGCTGCGAGCGCGCGGGCGGCGCGCGCGATCGTTAACTCGCCCCTGTGCCCGTCCACTTTGAGCTGCAAGCAAAGCTCTGCGATGCGTCGAAGAAGCGGGCGACCGATGGTCACCGTCGTCAAAGTCTTGCGCGCGGCGACGAGCCTGCGCCGCAGTCTTTCCTGCTCGGGTTCAGCCCCGGCGCGAAAGAGCGCGGCGTCGCGCTCGAAAAGCTCCCGGCGCTCCATGATCTCGACGCGCCGTTCGAGATCGTCAAGCGTCCTGACTTCGACGTGCAGGCCGAAACGGTCTAGCAGTTGGGGCCGCAGTTCACCCTCTTCCGGGTTGCCGGAGCCGACGAGCACGAAGCGCGACGGGTGCTCGATAGAGATGCCTTCACGCTCGACGACATTGCGTCCCGTCACGGCCACGTCCAGCAGCAGATCAACCAGATGGTCTTCGAGCAGGTTGACTTCATCAATGTAGAGAAAGCCGCGATTGGCCCGCGCCAGCAAGCCCGCCTCGAACGCCTTCACGCCCTCCCTGATCGCGCGTTCGATATTGATCGTGCCGCAAACGCGGTCTTCCGTCGCTCCGAGCGGCAGCTCGACGACAGGCACAACCGAACGCTCGCCCCTGAGCTTAACGCCCGCGCTCAAACGCGCTTGGCAATCGTCGCAGAGAGCGCTCGTGTCTTTCGGGTCGCAGCCGAAAGGGCAATCGCGCACCCTTGAGACGTGCGGCAGGAGGTCTGCCAGCGCACGCACAGCCGTGGACTTCCCCGTCCCGCGATGGCCCATCACGAGCACGCCGCCGATGCTACGGTCTATCGTGTTCAGCAGCAGTGCGAGCTTCATCTCTTCCTGCCCGACGATGGCCGTGAAAGGATAGACGGGCGGCGGCGAGCGCTGGTCTTGCGTCTTCCGGGATAAAGAGGCTTGGCGGCGGTTCATGTGTGTCAGTACCGCCTGCGGTAGCGGGCGGGTATGTGGCGGCATAGAGACCCGCCCGCTACCGCAGGCGGTACTGACAACCAAGCTATGCTGGCGAACAGTATTTTTCGCGTGCCGGGCTGCACTGTTATGTAGCACGCGCTTGCTCGTACCTTTTCGGACGGTATCATTGTTTTGACCGTCCGGCCAGGGGGTTTGCGCGCGACGACTCGTTTATCTTTTAACCGAAAAGCAAAAGCTCAGCAAGCATCGACCGGAAGGGATGGATGACAAATAATTTTATCTCGGCTATGATGCGGGGCATCTATAGAAGGTCAAAGCGCAGGCGGCGAGGCCAACACATTCATCTAACTGGCACGTCCCAATAGCTTTCATTCCGTACTACAAAATTAATGTCTGCCATTGAAGAAACCAAAAAAGATACTGCTGTGCAGCAGGGGGTCGGGGCCGGGAAAAGGGCGTCCGCGCTTTCACCCCTGACGTGGCTGCTCAACCTGCTGAGTTCCGTCCGCTTCGGTGTGGTGCTGCTCATCCTGCTCGTCGCCGCGAGCATGACGGGGATGCTCATCATGCAGCAGAACATCGAGGATTTCGACAAATACTACGCTGCGCTCACGCCCTCGCAGAAGCTGCTTTACGGGAGCCTGGGCTTCTTTGATATTTACCACACGTGGTACTTCAACGCGCTGCTCCTGGTACTCTCGCTCAACATCATTCTCGCCTCGATCGACCGCTTTCCGAAGACCTGGAAAGTCGTCTCGCGGCGCAAGCTTGAAGCCGGGCGAAAGTGGCTCCAGGGGCAGCAGCATCACGCCGCGCTGGTTGTCGAGGGAGAGAGCGCAAAGGAGGTCGCCGAGCGTGTCGGCCGAGCTTTGCGCGGCGCTGGACTGCGCGCCACCGTGACGGAAAAGCAGGGCCGCGCTTACGTCTTCGGCGAGCGCGGCGCTTGGAATCGGATGGGTTATCTGGCCGTGCACGTCGCGCTGCTGACGATCTTCACGGGCGGTTTCCTGACGGCGCAATTCAGCCGCGACGGGCAGATGCCTTTGATGCCCGGCGACTCCGCCAGCGAGATGACGAATCTCAACTTTCAGCTCGATCAGGTTTCGCGCACACCCGTACCGCTGCCCTTCACCGTGACCTGCACGGACATTCAGCAGAAGCTGATTAAGAAGGACGGCTCGATCATGGCCAACAACACGATCGACTGGCTGACGCGCATCAAGATCAAGGATGAGACGGGCGAGCGCGAGGCGCTGGTGCATCTCAACGAGCCTTACGACTATCGCGGCTATCGTTTCTTTCAGGCGAGTTTTACGGCCTTCGGACAGGCACGAAACATCACTCTGCGTCTCACCCCGCAGGACGGAAGCGCGCCCTTTGAAGTCAGCATCCCGCGCAACGGCACGACCACGCTCGCCGACGGAACCCGTATTGATTTCGAGAATTTCCAGCCCGATTTCACCATCGGCCCCGGCGGCAAGCCTGATTCCAACAGCGGCGATTACAACAATCCGGCGGCCATCTTGCAGGTCACAACGCCCACGGGCGAACAGAAGACCGTCTACGCCTTCGCGATGGAGTTGCCTTCAGGGGCTCCGGTCGGAGCGCCCTTCGGCGGCTATAAATATCGCCTCGTGGATTTCGAGAAGGTTCCGCTCCAGCACGTGCTTGCGATTCAGAAAGACCCCGGCAAGATTCCCTTCTACGTCGGCGGGTTGATGCTCATCCTGACGCTCGGCGCTGTCTTCTTCTTCTCGCACCAGAGAGTCTGGGCGCTGGTTGAGAAGCGTGCAGAGGGCGGCTACGAAGTCGTGCTCGGCGGCAACAGCAATCGCAACAAGCTGGGGTTTGAAGATCGCTTTAAGAGACTGGTCGCCGCCATCGGCGCAACGCATTAATCATGAGGTACAGCAATAATGAGTGAAGTTCTAGATCAACAAACGCTGGCCGCGCTTCCCGACACGGAGGGGAGTTCGCGCTTGCGCTCCTTTCTGCCTGCCATCCTGGCGGTCGCGGGCGCGCTCCTGATGGTCGGGCTCAGGGTCAAGCTGGGCGGCGGTCATTTCATCTCGGACGGTGCGTTGATGATGCTCGCGCTCGCCTGTTATCTGACCGCAGCCGTCTTTCACCTGATGAATCTCTACGCGCCTTCGGAGATGGCGCAGAAAGTCGGGCTGTGGACGGCGACCGCCGGTGTCTTCTTCAATCTTTCAAGCTGGGGCGTGCGCTGGATAGCGGCGCATGACCGCGAGCTTGCGATACTGACGAAGAACGGCTACGGGCCGGAGCAGATGCCCTGGTTCTTTCGTTACATCCCGTTTGCCAATCTCTATGACCTGAGCCTCGCTTTCGCCTTCGGCGCTGGCATTACGACGCTCCTGATCGCGCATCGCAAGAGCTTTCGCTCGCTCGGCGCTGTGACTTTGCCGATGGCCTCTCTGATCTTGTTGCTGGCGCGTTTCATCGGCGACGAGTTCATAGACCTGCCGCCGATCTTAGATTCCTACTGGCGACCGATTCACGTCGGCATCGCTTCGCTCTCTTACGGAGTGGCGCTGGTCTGCTTCGCCGTCGCCGTCCTCTATCTCTTAAAAGACGGCGTTAAGACGGAGACGATGGCCATTTGGGCTGGCATCTTTTCGCTCGCCGTGTTTGCGACCGTCAGTAAGTATTCAGTCTTCACCGGCCTGACCTACAGCGCCTCGACGTTCTTGCAGACCGCGACGGGCGGGCGCAGGCCCATCCCTCTGCGCGTGGATATCCCGTGGGTGGGCCCAATGCTGGCGCTCTCCGGGCTCCTGCTCGTCGGCACGATCATAGCCTTTGGCATCTACCTCTCAAAAAATGATTTGAAGGCGCGCGCGTGGGGGCATCGCCTCTTAAAGCTCTCGCTCGTCATGCAGGCAGCCGCGATAGCGTTTCTCGTCTCGCAGATCAAGACCTTAACGGACGTGGGCCCACGCGTGCTACAGAAGCTCGCCGCCGACCCGCTCGGTTACGAGCGCCTCGGACGTTGGATGGCCGAACAGGAAGGCATGAAGCCTGACCAGATCGCGCAGCTTCCGGCCGGACGGCTCGAAGATGTGGCGCGCCAGTTCGTCGAGCAAAGCAGCCCGAAGCTTTTCCTGAGCATGAATGCCAACCCTGTGGAGCTGGCCGCGCTGATCACGGCCTTCGCCGCCACACTCTTCGTCATCATCTTCAGCTTCCGCACTGAACGACTTCGCGCCTCGCTTCCCTCAAAGGAGAAGCTCGACAGCCTGATGTACAAGACCGCGAGCGTCGCCTTCGCGATGCTTGCGATGCTCCTGATCACGGGCGCTGTGTGGGCCAATGAAAGTTGGGGCAGGTATTGGGGATGGGACTCAAAGGAGACGGGCGCGCTCGTCGCATGGCTCACTTACGCGGCCTTCCTGCATACGCGAATCTCGCGCGGCTGGTCTGGAAGAAGCTCCGCTTACTTCGCCCTGATCGGCTTTCTTCTCGTGATCTTTACGTACCTGGGCGTCAGCTATCTTCTCCCCGGACTGCATTCATACGCCTGAGACAAAGCGACGAATCGAGAGTGATGAGTGATGAGCAATTGCATTTAACTCATCACTCATCGCTATTTACTTATGAATAAAGAGAACGTCTTATTCTCCATCATCGGGCTGCTGCTCGGATGCATCATCGGGTTTATCTTTGCGAACTCGGTCAACCAGCGTGGCCTCTCGACGGGGCCGCCGCCGCCTGCTGCAACCGGCGGCGCGCGCCAGAACTCCAACCTTCCGCCCGATCATCCGGCTGTCCCTTCAAACGCCGTCGCCGACCAGGAAGGAATGCAGGCGCAGGTGACGGAGCAGATTCAACAGGCGCGCAACGAGCCCAACAATTTCGACGCGCAGGTGAAGGCGGCAGACCTTTACTATCAGATACACCGCTTTGATCAGGCGATCGAGTTTCTGCTCAAGGCCAACCAGCTACGTCCTGATGATTACGGAACGATCGTGAAGCTCGGCAACGCGAACTTTGAGACCGGCGCTTACGAGACGGCCGAGAAATGGTACACGGCGGCGCTGCTCAAGAATCCCGAAGATATAAACGTGCGCACCGATCTGGGGCTGACGTTCTTCCTGCGCGAGCCTCCAGACTACGAGCGCGCCATCAAGGAATACAAGGGCTCGCTTCAGCGCGACCCGCGACATGAACAATCTCTACAGAATCTCGTCGTCGCTTTGACGCGCAGCGGCAACGCGCGCGAAGCGGAGGAGACGCTCACACGCCTACAGGAAGTCAACCCGTCCAATGAAGCAATCTCAAAGCTCCGCTCCGACCTTGATGCGCTGAAATCCCAATCCGGCACGCAGACTGCCGCGCCCGCAAAGCCGCAAGCCCCACAAAGAAGAGGCCGCAGGTAGCGAGCTACCAAGTCTCACCCGCCGCGAATAAAAGCCGGGTAGAGCGTCATTCCGCCGTCGACGTAGACGGTCGAGCCCGTCATGTAGCTGGCCTCGTCGGAGCAGAGGAAAGCGACGACCGAGGCTATCTCTTCAACTTCGCCGACGCGCCGCACGGGAATCTTATCCATCAGGTCGCGCATCATTTCAGGGTCGCTCCATACATCCCTGTTGATTGGCGTCGCGATGGCTCCCGGCGCGACCGAGTTGACGCGCACGCGCTCGGTTGCCAGTTCGAGCGCGATGGTCTTCGTCAGCATTTCGAGCCCTGCCTTCGCCGCGCAGTAGTGCGCGTAGCCGCCCCAAGGGATACGCTGGTGTACGCTCGTGATATTGACGATCGAGCCGCCCGCGCCCGCCGCTACCATCAAACGCGCGGCGCGCTGTGCGCACAGGAACGGGCCCGTCAGATCGACATCGATCACCTTGCGCCAATCCGCCAGCGGCATCTCAAGAAAAGGGCGATGCATCTCCATCCCGGCATTGTTGATCAGAATGTCCAGCCCGCCGAGCGCCTCTGCCGCCTGCCCGAACATCTCTTCAACCTCGCCTTCATCCGAGACATCCGCCCTGATCGACAAGCCCGCAGCGCCCGTCTCCTTAATCTCGGCGACGACCTTCTCCGCCTCTTCCGGGTGCTTGATGTAGTTGACGACAACGTTTGCGCCTTCGCGCGCCAGACGCAGGGCAATCCCGCGACCGATGCCGCTGTTGGCTCCCGTCACCAGCGCGCGTCTGCCTTCAAGGCGACGGCGACTCGCCTGCCCTTGATTCTCGTCCATAACCTTCTCCCCCTTGAATCGAATTGTGAATTGACAGCCTGCGTCAACGCTTCCTTACTGAATGGCGATCGCAAAGTCCCTGCCTTCCCAGCGCCCGCTGTCAATCCAGTAAAAGGTGAACTTCAGGACTTCACCGGCGTTGAGTTCTCCCGGCGCAAACTCTTGAGCGTAGATGCCCAAGCCCTCGTCCGCCAGTTCCGTATCGTTGACGCTCACCCATTCGTTGACCGTCCAGTGCAGACGGGCGCGACCATTCGCCTCTATGCGCAAGGGCCTGTCGCCATAAGCTGCTCTGAGCTTGTGATTGAAGAGCCACGCTTGCAGGTCGCTCGTGACGTTCTGCTCTATATAGCGACGGCGCACGGGCTCTACGAGATCGAAGACCGCGCGATCACGCGCCGAGCGCAGGAGCTTGATATACTCCGCGTGGGCCCAGACGAGCGGCATCGCCGAGCCCGTCGGTCGTCCGCAGAACATCTGCTTCTCCGGTATGTCCAGGGTGTCCCAGACCTGTTCGGGCAGCATCGCCCCGGCGTTTGCGAAACACTCCAGGGCCTTGATATACACCGTCACATCCTGACCGGAGGCTACCTCATAAGCGGCGCGTTCTCCGGTCAATAGCGGCCAGGCGCGCCCGACGCCCGTGCCGTCAAAGGCGTCGCCGTTGGCCTTCTGCCCGTAGCCATCGTGATTGTAACGACGCCAGGATGGCCCGCACGGGGTCTCGACTTTAAGCACCGCGTCATAGACCGCGAGCGTGCGCAGGACATGATGGTCGTTGGCGGCGCGCAGACCGTAACGAACCAGCTCAAGAAAGCCGCCGTCGATGATGTCGTACACGGGAAAGCCGGATTGCTCGGCGGGGATGTTGTTGATAAAGATGCAGCCCGTGTTCGGGTCGTCGTCAGTTTCGAGCGTCTCGGGGTCGAGCGAATCCAGGCGCACGTAATACTCACTCTGACCGCCGAGCGTGCCGCGCGTCGTGTAAGTCCAGCGCTCTATGTTTGAAGCCCAGTAGTCCGCCGCCTTCAAACAGAGCCGCGCCGTCTTTTCATCATCGCGCGAGTACGCCATCTCCGCCGCACAGACGAGCGCTGCGATCTCCGCCGCGAGCGTCGAGGGAGAGATGCCCGCGTCCTCTTCCCAGCGCTCCTGCGGCGAGGCGGGCCCACGTTTGATGATGTAGGAAGCCGCGCCTAAAACCAACGGGTAAGGGTCGAAGCCGTCGAGCAGTCCTGCATCATAGAGACGCCACGCGAGAATGATGGGAAAGGCGACTTCGTCCAACTGCACGCCAGACCAGTAAGGGCGTCCATCCACCCAGCAGTTCTGCGGCATGCCTCCATCCGGGAATTGAATCGAGGCCAGATAACGCAGCACGCGCAGGGGCAGTCCCTTTATCCCTGCGGCGAGGGCGGCGCTGGCCGACTGGCACAGGTCGCGCGGCCAGACCAGATGATATCCGCCTATGTCCTGGTCGCCGTGAATCTCGCCCCAGGGTATCGAGAGCGACGCGCACAACGCGCCGGGGTGTTGCCTGTCCTCGTGAGCGCGCACGATCATCGCGCTCGTCAGGTAAGTTCTGCCACCATCGCCGCTCATAGCGCTCAAGTCCGTCAAACGATCACAGTAAGCATGCCACTCGTCAACGTACTCGGCGCGCGCCGCTTCCCATCCGCGTTCGAGAGAAGCGAAGGCCGTGCGCGCGGCTTCTTCGCCGCTCTGGCCGAAGCCTATGGCGAGCGTCCACTCGCGCTGCGCGGAAATATCAAGCTGGCCCATGAGCGCTATGTTGCCGTCGGTGGCCGTCTCCCACTGCCAATCCATAGAGAGGTTCTGATGTAAGTCCGTCCAGCCGTCGCTTGCGCCGACGAAGCCGCAGGAGCGCTTGAGATAAGGGATGGAGGCGACGATCGCCAGCGCTGTGCCCGACCGCTCCGCGACGAGACACGCGCGCCCGTCCACACTCGTCGCGCGGCCACTGTTCTGCATCCCCTGATTGCCAAGATGAGGAGCGAGCAGCACGAAGAGTTGATAGAGCGCGGCTGCGGGTTGAAGAGCTTCGTAAAGAGTGTGCACGAGCACGACGGGAGCGCGCGGGTCTGTGATCGTCTCTTTCGTGATGCGGTAGCGCCCGGCGCGGTCGCTGTTGGTCTGGCGGAAAGCCAATGCGTGCGGGTCTGAGTATTCCAGCCGGTGCTCAAGATCGCGCTTCTCTTCGTGAAAGAAGGTGCGGCCATCCGTCACGAGGTATTGCGCGTCGCGCGTGTTGGCGGAGTCCACGCGCGGGTAATAAATCTCGTTGAGAATACCGTAGGCGAGTGTGAACCAGACGGGCGAAGCATCGCTCAGGGCCGTGCCGACCCCCTCCTTTGAGCTTGAAGTCCACCTCGGCTCTATGCCCGGATGCCCGAAGGCTTCGCCGTCCACGCTTTTTATCAAGCCTCCGCCCAACTGTGAAATTTAAACTGCGAATACGACCGGCCCGGGCCCGCAGAATTTCGACGGGCCCGCAAAGATTAAAGAGGCGACTGTTCGCCGCGAGCAGAGCACGCTTACGGCTCGATGGACATCTTGAGTATCCTCGCCAGCGAGATTCTCTCGATTCTTCTTCCGTTGGAGGAGACGATCACGATCTGGCCGTTCTGAACCGTCACGCTCCGCACAGTGCTCATGAATCGCTCGGTTCTCATGCCGTCCCTGGTCTCGATAATCAGCCTTGGATTAAGCGCGGGCTCAGACGTTGACGGATTCGTCTCAGACGTTGACGGGTTCGTCGTCGTCGCGCTCTCGGTTGAAGGCTCGCTCGGCTGGGGCTGTGGCTGCGGCTGTGGCGTCACCCTCGTGTTGCGGCGTCGTCCTCTGGGGCGAGTCGGCCGCGTCGTTCTCGCCGTGGGCTCCGGGCGCGGGGCGGGCGCGGCTGTTTCAGTTCTCGATTCGGTCTCTGTCGTAGCGGTCGTCTCGGTCGTCGTCTCCGTGCGTGCCGAAATCTCCGGTTCGGGTTCATCGATGCGAGCGCCTGATGAAGTGACTCGCCGGACGCCCCTCTCCGTGCGCTCGGAAGCAGTCGGGGTCGCGCCCGTCTCTTCGGCTGGCGTTGCCGCAGCCATCACCGGCTCGAACGTTCCGGCGAAGCTAATACTGTACGTGCCCTCGTTGTCGTTGGCGCTGCGGGCTTCGACGCGCAGGATGAGCGATTCGCGCTGTCTGAGAAAAACCGTCTTACTGGCGGTTGACGGGCCGGAGCCCGCGTACACGCTGATCTTTCCGAGCGGGCGCAGGCTGCCCGCCGTGAAGAGATCGACATCGCCATTCAGATTATTGCTCGTGACGGTAAAGATCAGGTCGCCGGGTGTGCCGGATAAAATATAGAAGTGGCGCGTCAGGCGCGCATCGCCGATGTCCCTGGCGACGATCGTGCCGCTGATCTGGTTTGTGCTGACGGGAGTCGGGAAGGCTATGTCCACGGACTGCGCGGCGGCCGTCGACGCCGTCAGCAGCAACAGGACGAGCGCAGCCGAGATCACACCCGTCGTCCCGGCAAACAAAAGCGGAGCGTGTCTGGAATCTTTCATGTGGTGTACCTTAAAACAAGCGAGACTCTTTCGCGAAGTTGGGTTGCCGGCGCGATTAGACCGACGCCCCTCGATAAAATTGCCGGCGTCTTAAAGGTTAGCAGATTTAACTGTAGAAAAGTATGCGGCGCGCCGCCGAGCCTCTATTCATGCTCGTCCGTCATTTCTCCGCGCGGCTCAAAATAAGCCTTGATCGCGACTCGCCGCTCCGGCCTGAACTCCGTCACACGGCCCCTCGTCACCTGAAGCTTTCTGTCAAACTTGCGCTCAACTTCGCCCCTGCGCGTGACCGTAAGATGAACGGAGAGCGTCACGGACTCTCTGCCGACCTTCTCGACGCCGGCGCTATAAAAGTACGACTCGCCGTCCGATGTAAAGCCGCCCGTCGCTCCTTCGGAATCCGCCGTCAAGCCGTATTCGAGCACGACCGGAATCGTGCTCATACGCTTGTCCAGCAATCCCTCCACAAACACGTCTACGGCGACCTCTTCTTTGGCGAGCTCCCGTATGCCCGCGAGAGGAATAAAACGCCAGCCATGCACCTCGCCCGCGTCTTCACCGTCCAGCGCCTTTCTCTTCCAGTACGGCTTAGCGCCGTCTAAATCGTCGCCCCTGATCGTCGCGACCCACAACGCATTACCCTGTGCCAGAGCGATTCGATTGAGGACTTCACGAATCGTCAGGTCTGAGCCGGAGAGCGTGAAGCGCGGCATCTCGAAAACAGAGCCCGAGCCATGACCGTGACCGCCCGCGTATCCGTCCCTGTACTTCTCAGGCTCAAGCGTAAACCGGATGGCCCAGCGCAGTTGATCTTCAGCCGCGAAAATGTCGCCATCCTTCACGTCATAACTCTTCAGACGGACGTTCAGAAAATTGAAAGGATGCACGGATGCGACCGGCGAGTAAACGCGTACGAACCCGCCTTCGATCTCTATCTTGTGCTCGGGCGAGACGCTCACGATCGCAAGCAGCAACTCCTTCAAACTTCTTCCGCGCGCGGGCAGCGCCGCAGTCTCGGGCGTGATAGTCCCCGCCCTCTCCACCCATTCCACTGCCATCGGCAGCTTGAACTTCTGCGCCACCTCGATCAATCGCTCCACTGGCCCTGTGGCCTGCGGCACATATGCGGTCGGCGTCAACAGCTTTTCTTCCAGCGTCCCTGCCCGCGCCGCGCCGCAACATGCCGCGCACAGCAGCAACAGCGCCGGTATCATCCGGCCTCTCAAAGGTCGCAGGTATTTCATCTTTGACTTAATTCGATATGGGCCGCTTCCGCCTCGAAAAAGAAATGGTCTGTGGCGCGCCCTTTCTACGTAAAGACGGCGCACCCGCGCTGCTCCAGCCGCCCGAGCCAAGCGGGCAGAGGCGACAGCTTCGTCCATCTCAAGTCCAGTTTCTCAAGCTGCGTCAACTCTCCCAGGCTCTCTGGCAGACGAATCGACCTGTTCGCTCTCAAATCCAGATACCGCAGGTTCCTCAACTGGCCGACCGATTCGGGGAGCGCCGCCAGCCTATTATTTCTCAAACTCAAATCCGTCAGACTCGTTAGATTGCCGATCGACTCCGGGAGTTGCGTCAGCCTGTTGTCCTGCAAGTCCAATTTCTTCAGCCCCGCCATATCGCCGATCGAATCCGGCAGGGATGCCAGCGCGTTGTTCATCAAATGCAACTCTCGCAACTCTCCGAGTTGACCGAATGTTTCCGGGAGGGAAGAAATCTGATTATTGTAGAGCCGCAACTCTATCAGGCGGGTCAGGCTCCCGATCAGCTCCGGGAGTGAAGCCAGCATGTTGTCCGTGATGTTCAAATAAATCAGACCGCTCAGATTCCCGAACGTGTCGGGTACAAAAGCCAGGCGATTATTGCTCAGGTAGAGGAAAGAGAGGCTGCGCAGATTGCCGATCGCACGGGGCAGAGCATTCAGTTCGTTATGGCCCAGGTCGAGCATCCGAAGGTTGGTCAGATTCCCGATGCCCTCGGAGAGAGAAGAAAAACGATTGTCAGCAAGATTCAAAGTCTGAAGGCGGGTCAACGTCCAGACCGTCTCGGGCAGTGTCGTCAAGCGATTACTGTAGAGGCTCAAAGATTTCAGGCGCGTCAGCGCGCCAATCCATTCCGGCAGCGAGGTCAAAAGGTTTCTATCCGCATCCAATTCTTCGAGCGTGATTAACTGCTCGACCGGCGCGGGCAGCGAAGCCAGTTGTCGGCCGGAGAGGTCTAACTCTTTCTTCGCGCTCATCTCGGACGCGTGCGAAGCAATCTCATTATGTAACTCTTCCGTTCCTTCTGCCACGATCATTCCCATCCGTTCGGACACGTGAAAAGCTCAATCATGATAGAGCCCGCCTGATAACTCTTCTGCGCGCGACGAAGCTGGCTCATGCCCCTGTCGAACCATCGTATCGAGCAGATGTTCGAGCATCACGTCGCCGTCGCCGCAGAGGCCCGTGTGGACTGGCGAGGTCTGGATAACAGTGCTGCGCGGAGCCACGAGCCAGTGGAAGCGAGCGCGCGGCGACAGCTTCCCGATGGGCCCGGCCTGCGCTCCACCCTTGCAGATCGCTAAGATCGCTTCGAGGTGCTGGTCGATGAGCGCCGGGTCGAGCGTGGGATCGAGCGCGGCGAGCCGCTCAGGCTTCAACTCGTATCCGGCGTTCAGGTATTTCCTGTCCGGGCAGGAGACGATCACGCCGACGTTGATAAACTCTTCACGCTCGACGCGCGGGACGACTCGGATGACGGCGTAGTCAAACGGATACAGCTCGGGCATTGACCGCCTCCTTCAGGAAGTCGCGCGGCGGCTCCAACCGCTTGAGAAAATATTCCAGGTAAGCTGCCCTGTGCTCGCCGACATCTGCAAACCGCGAATCGAACGTGAGCCAATCGTCCGGCACAAGGCTCAGGATGTCGCGCAGAAGTTGCGGCGTAACACGCTGGCTCAAGAGCGCATCGGCCTCCTCCAGCGAGGCGGCGCGCGGCAACAGAACGTGATCTTTGATCTGTGGAAACGCGCTCCGGCTGCGAGCTTGATAGTTCGTCCAATCGTGATGGAAATAGAGCGCCGCGCCGTGATCTATCAGCCAGAGCTTGCCGTGCCAGACGAGCAGGTTTGTATTACGCGGCGTGCGGTCAACATTCGTCGTGTAAGCGTCCAACCAGACGACCTGCGAGGCGAGCGTGGACTCGGGCTTGTCCACCACCGGGTCGAAGGCGATCACGCCCGGCAGGTAGTCTAGCGCGAGGTTAAGCCCGTCGCTCGCCCTGATCAAATCCTGTATCTCCGGGTCTGGCTCCGTGCGCGCCAGGGTCGCGTCCAGCTCGACGAAGACGATCTCTGGAACAGGCAGGCCGAGAGCGCGCCCAAGCTCGCCCACGACCAGCTCGGCGATGAGCGCCTTCGGGCCTTGTCCGGCCCCGCGAAATTTCAGAACGTAGAGGCCGTCGTCGTCCGCCTCCACGATGGCCGGAAGCGAGCCGCCCTCCCGTAGCGGGGTTACGTATCGCGTTGCTTTGACTGTCCTCAGTTCCACCGCGTTAATCTTCATGAAGGCTCCGTGTGATCATCCCTCGCGTCAAGTTTCATACAACATAATCATCAAGGGCACAACCGCAGCCAATTAACACGCCGCAAGGTCAACTCGCACCGCGCCCGCTCAACAATTATCCTGAATTCAAGTATCTTGGTTTCAAGGAAAGTCACAAGGGCGCTCCGGGCCCACCTTAACTACTGATATTTTTTAGGAGACACAGATGAGAAAGTTTGGAAACGCAATACTGGTCGCCGCATTGACGGCGTTCGCCGTGCTGTCGTTTGCCGGGGGCTTTGCTACGACCCCGGCAGTCATGGCGCAGGCCCAGGCGACGAAGGTCAGCTACGAGCCCATCACCGGCGGCGATTACAGGATAGACCCCGCGCACAGCATCATAGGCTTTGCCATCCGCCACATGGAGATCAACTGGATTGAGGGACGCTTCAAGGATTTTACCGGGACGATACATTACGACGAGTCGGACATCACGAAATCTTCAGTCGAGTTCACGGCCAAGGTCGAGAGCATAGACACCGGCATAGAGCCTCGGGACAAGCACCTGCGGACGGCGGACTTCTTCGAGGCGGCGAAGTACCCGGAGATGACCTTCAAGAGCACGAGGGTAGAGCGCAAGGGGAAAGACAGCTATGTGCTGCACGGCGACTTGACGCTCAAGGGCGTGACCAAGCCCGTCGCGCTGCCCTTCACCATCACCGGCGCGGTTAAAGACCCGCGCGGCAACACGCGCTTCGGCATCAACGCCCAGACGAAGATCAACCGCCGTGACTTCGGCATCAACTACGGCAACGCGCTCTCAGGCGGCGGATTCGATGTCGGCAACGAGGTCACAATCAACCTGAACCTTGAAGCCCTGAAGCCAGCCCCCAAACCCGCAGCCGCTCAGTAAAGACATAAAAGCCCCAAAGGGGCGAGCGGAATGTAGCCCCTGACGTAAGTCATGGATGTGCCGCTCGGCAAAGAAGCGAAGCCCCGAAGGGGCGTAAGAAACTCAGCTTGAATTTCTTGCGCCCCTCCGGGGCTGCAATCTAATAAGACCGCATCTCTAAAGAGCTTAGGGATGCGGTCTCGGAATAAGAGCTTGATGCCGAAGGGGGGACTCGAACCCCCACGAGTTACCTCACACGCCCCTCAAACGTGCGCGTCTACCAGTTCCGCCACTTCGGCTTATTGATCTTTGGACGGCGTGATGCTCACTTACAAATTTTCAACTACAGCCAGAGAGCCCCGCCCGGGCTATTTGGCGGGCGACGAGGCCGGAGCTTGAGGGCTCGTCGCAGGCGTCGTGCTCGCAGGCGCTGGCGTCGTGGTGCTGGCCGGAGCGGTTCCGCTGCCCTGCCCTGCCGGTGAAGCAGCGCCGGATGGAGCGGTCGTTGCTGCGGGCGATGGCTGCTGCTGCGGTGCGGGCGACGCCGCAGGCTGAGATTCGTCGGGCGCTGACTGCAACACGGAGCGCGTGCCGAATATCGGCAGAGATAGTACCAGGGCGATCAGCATGAAGAGCGCCGCCGCGCCGATGGTCAGCTTGGCCAGAATCGTCTGCGTGCCGCGCGGCCCGAAGGCCGTGCTGGAAACGCTGCTGGAGAAGAGCGCACCGGCATCAGCCTTGCCCGGTTGTAATAACACTGCGACGACCAGCACGATGCAGGTCAAGATGAAAAGACCGTATAAAACGTAAGTAACCAAAATCCAGTCGTCCTTTAACTCTATCTATTGTAATTCACGATCTGCGCGAACGTCTCCGCCTTGAGGCTCGCGCCGCCGACGAGCGCGCCGTCTATGTCCGCTTGCGCCATCAATCCGGCGATGTTGTCGGGCTTGACCGAGCCGCCGTACAGTATGCGGACTGCCTTGGCGATCTCTTCGGAGTATTTTTCCGCGAAAACGCGCCGGATAAACGCATGCATCTCCTGCGCTTGCTCCGGCGTCGCGGTGCGTCCCGTACCGATTGCCCAGACGGGCTCATAGGCAACGATAATACGGGCCAGATCAGAGGCTGTCAACCCGCTAAGACCTCCGCTCAACTGGCCGCTGACGACCCGCTCGGCGTTGCCCTGATCGCGCTGCGCGAGCGTTTCGCCGACGCACAGAATGATGCTCAGGCCAGCGGCCAATCCGGCCTGCGCCTTGCGGCTGACCATCGCATCCGTCTCGAAATAGTATTGCCGTCTTTCGGAATGGCCGACGATGACATACGCGCACCCGACATCGCGCAGCATATCGGCGGCAATCTCCCCCGTGTGCGCGCCGTGCTCGACTTCGGTCGAACAATTCTGGCCCGCAACACCTATGTTAGAGCCTTCGAGCCGGTCGGCGACCGTCTTGAGCGACGTGAAGACGGGCGCGATCACGACCTCGCAATGGTTCGCGTTGGCAACCAGCGGCTTGAGCGCCAGCGCGGTCTCGACCGATTCCGAGACCGTCTTGTACATCTTCCAATTTCCAGCGATGACAGGTTTTCGCATAAAAGTAAGGATGAAGGATGAAAGGGATGCTGTAATTGCTTGAAAGCTTTCACTTCATCGTTGCCGCCTTCATCCTTCATCCTTGTTGTTTAGTGCTGCGACGCCGGGCAGTTCGTCGCCAGCCAGAAATTCGAGCGTTGCGCCGCCGCCCGTAGAGATATGCGTGATGCGGTCTGCGACGCCCGCCTTTGTGATGGCGGCGACCGAATCGCCTCCGCCGACGATCACGGTCGCGCCACGGTCTGCGGCTTCGGCGACGGCGTGTGCGATGCCGATCGTGCCCTGATCGAAATGCTCTTCCTCGAAGACGCCCATCGGCCCGTTCCAGATAATAGTCTTCGCGTCCTTCAAAGCATCGGCGAAGAGCGCGACGGTCTCCACGCCTATGTCGAGGCCGACCAGACCGGCGTTTGTGAATTCGATGGGTATCGTCTTGCGGCTCTTGAGCGGGTCGTAGCTGTCCACGACCTGATGATCGGTCGGCAGCAGTAGCTCTACTTTGGCTTCCTCGGCGCGGCGCTTGATCTCGCGCGCCGTGTCCAGCATATCATTCTCGACGAGCGATTTGCCGACCGTGAAGCCTTCGGCCTTGAAGAAGGTGTAGGCCATCGCGCCGCCGATCAGGAGTTTATCCACTTTGCGCTCGATCAGGGCGTTGATGACGGGAATCTTATCGGAGACTTTAGCGCCGCCGAGGATGGCGACGAAAGGATGCTCCGGCTGACTGATGACGCGGCCAAGGTAGGCAAGCTCTTTCTCCATCAAGAGGCCAGCCGCCGCCTGACTGACATGCTTTGTGATTCCGGCGGTCGAAGCATGAGCGCGATGCGCCGCGCCGAAGGCGTCGTTGACGTAGAGGTCGCAGAGGCTCGCAAGCTCGCGCGCGAAGCCGTCGTCGTTCTTCTCTTCCTCTGGATGGAAGCGCAGGTTTTCAAGCAGCAGCACGTCGCCATCTTTGAGCGCATCCACTTTCGCTTTCGCCTCATCACCGATGCAATCTTCGGCGAAGGCGACGGGCTTTCCGAGCAAACGGGACAAATGCTCCGCCACGGGCCGCAGGCTGTATTTTTCCACGCGCTCGCCCTTGGGCCTTCCCAAATGAGAAGCGAGAATCACGCGCCCCCCCTGCTCTGTCGCGTACTGAATCGTCGGCAGCGACGCGCGTATCCGCGTATCATCCTCAACCACGCCGTCCTTGACCGGCACGTTGAAATCCACGCGCACGAAAACACGCTTGCCCTTTAACTCAAGGTCTTTGATCGAAAGTTTGTTCATAAAAGGGGCCGGAGGTCAGGGGCCTGGGGCCGGGTGAAAGCTGGTACAGAACCGGCCCCCGACCCCTGTTCCCCTTATTTTACAATCCTTTTTGTGCGATGAACTTGACGAGGTCGCGGACGCGGCATGAGTAGCCCCATTCGTTATCGTACCAGGAGAGTATCTTGACCATGTTGCCGCCGATGACTTTCGTGTACTCCGCGTCAACGATGGACGAGTTGGGGTTCTTGCGAAAATCCGAGGAGACGAGCGGCTCTTCGGAGAAGGCCAGGATGCCGCTCAACTCTTCATTCGCAGCATCCTTGAGAGCCTTGTTGACATCTTCGCTCGTCGTCTCTTTTTCCAGTTCCATGACCACATCGACGAGCGAGACGTTCGGCGTCGGAACTCTCACGCTGATACCGTCAAACTTGCCCTTCAATTCCGGCAGCACGAGCGCGACGGCCTTAGCCGCGCCCGTCGAGGTCGGAATCATCGAGAGGGCGGCGGCGCGCGCGCGCCTCAAGTCTTTGTGCGGCAGGTCAAGAAGTTGCTGGTCGTTGGTGTAGGAGTGAATCGTCGTCATCTGCGCCGAGCGAATGCCGAATCGTTCGTGCATCACTTTGGCGACAGGCGCGAGGCAGTTGGTCGTACAGGAAGCGTTGGAGATCACGTTATGCTCGCGCGCGTCATAGTTCTCTTCGTTGACGCCGAGAACGATGGTGATGTCTTCATTCTTGGCGGGCGCGGAGATGATGACCTTCTTGACCGTGCCGCGTATGTGCTTCCTGGCATCTTCGGCGTTGGTGAAGCGCCCCGTGGATTCGATCACGATCTCTGCGCCGACCGACCCCCAATCGATCGCCGCCGGGTCTTTCTCGGAAAAGACGCGAAACTCGTCCTCGCCGACCTTGATGCCGTTCTCGGTGGCGGAGATTTCGTGATCCAGATTGCCGAGCACGGAATCGTATTTGAGAAGATGCGCGAGCGTGCGCGTGTCTGTCAGGTCGTTGACGGCGACGAAATCTATGTCCGAGTCGCCGAGCGATGCGCGCAACACGTTGCGCCCGATGCGCCCGAAACCGTTGATGCCGACTTTTACTGCCATTTCTTTAGAGCCTCCTAGCCTTGCATTTTTGGGAAGCGGGAATCCCATATGTGGAAAAAAGCGGGTGCTCCCCTTGATCGCGCACCCTTCCCTTTGGGGATGTCCCGAACTATAGTATTCAGGAATACGCTTTGCTTAAGAAAGAAAGGCGAAGATAATGTGCGCCTAGCTCAACTGTCAAGCCACTCTCCCGTAGACGACAGCCTTCGCAAGCCGTATTCTAATCCCCCAAGGAGAGCGCCTGCGGGCGGGCGCTTCATCTCTTACTCGTCGGAGACGCCCTCATGCCGCTCATTTGTTGAAACCGAGCGTTCGGCTATAACGTAGTAAGCTAGTGACTTGCCGCGTTTTATCCAGTCGGGCGCGAGTGCCAGCAAAAGCAGCGGCGCAATTTCCTAGTCAATAATTCAAGGAGCTTTCGGTTTAATGTCTATCTACGTCGTGCGCCGGATTATACAGGCGTCCTTTCTATCACTGGCCCTCTCGGGTGCTGTCGCTCGCGCGCAAACGCCGACGGCCACGCCGCCCACTAGTCCTGCCCAGCGAGATGCCACGCGTCCGCCCGGCACGGAGCGCAATCAACCTGTCCCGGAACAGGCACGCCCGACGACCCAAGACCCGACCGCGCCCCCCGGAACCACGCGCCCAGACCCGCAAGCGCCTCCTGGGACGAGCGTTGGGCCAGCGCCCGGCCTGCCGACAACGACGCCCGCGCAGCCCAATGTCACGACCGATCCTACGACCGGGACGACTACGACGACGCCGCTGCCGACAACGACGACGGGCGATGGCACGCAGACGCCCGGCGACAGACTGGAGCTGCGCGACCTGACATCTCCGAACGAACAGGCGCGTCCCGTGCCGCCTCTGCCGAACCTGAGCAGGCTCGGCGTCACGAGCGACAACATGCTGCCGCTCTCGCTCAACGACGCCATCCGTCGCGCGCTGGAAAACAACAACAACATCGAGGTGGCGCGCAACGACGTGCGTTTCAACGAGACTACGCTGCGCTCGCTCGAAGGTTTTTACGACCCGGTCTTAAATTTCAACCCGGTGATCAACAATCAGGTGCAGTCGCAGCAGAGCACGCTCGGCGGCGGCTCGACCGTGACGACCACAGACCTGTCGGGCAATACGTCCGTTGATAAGTTTTTCAGCAAGGGCGGCGGCCAGTACAGCTTTTTCTTCAACAACAATCGCCGGACGACTAACAATACCTTCAACGCGCTCAACCCTGTCTATTCGTCCAGTCTCGGCGTGACCTTCACGCAACCCTTGCTGCGTGACCGCTCCATTGATCGCAATCGCCGCGACATACGCATCCAGCGCAAGCGGCTCGAACAATCCGACGCGGACTTTCGCCGCCAGACCATTGACGTGATCGCGCAGGTACAACGCGCCTACTGGGACTTGGTCTTCACGCTGCGCGACCAGCAGAACCTGATCGCCAACCTGAATCTCTCCAGAGAACTTTTCCGCCAGACGGAAGCGCGTGTGGCGGCGGGAGCAAGCGCGCCGCTCGAACGCGCGGAGGTACAGACGGAGCTTGCCAATCGAGAGTCGGCGCTGCTGCAAGCCACGCAGAGCGTCTCGATTGCCGAGAACAATCTCAAGCAACTGATCATTCGTGACCCGAGCGCGCCCGAATGGTCTGCGCAGATCACGCCGACCGATCAGCCGACGTTTGATGCTACGCCGCTTAACCTACAGGATGCGATGACGGAGGCGCGTGCCAATCGTCCCGAATTGAGCCGTCTGCGCCTGCAACGCGACATCAGCGACATCGACCTTAAATTCTTCAAGAATCAGACGCGCCCACGCATTGACCTTCAAGCTACGCTGGCGACGACGGGGCTCGCTGGCTCACCAGTGACGGCCATCGGCTCGGGGGTCAGCACTGTGCCGGAGAACCTGATCGGCGGCTACGGGCGCACGATCAAAAACCTCTTCAGCTTCGAGACGCGTAACATCGTCGTTGGCGTCGCCATACAGATTCCATTACGCAACCGAACGGCTGAGGCGAATCTGGCGGGCGCGCGCATTCAACGCACGCAGCTCGAAGCCTCCACGCGCTTGCAGGAGCAGAGCGTCGAAGTCGAAGTGCGCAACGCCGCGCAGGCTGTGGAAACGTCGCGCCGCCGTGTGCTCTCTGCCCGCGCCGCGCGACAGAACGCAGAGCTACAGTTACAGGGCGAGCAGCGTCTCTACGCCGTCGGGCGCTCGACGACCTTCCTTCTCTTCCAGCGCGAAAACACGCTCAACAACGCGCGTAACCTTGAGCTGCGCGCCGAGACGGATTACAACAAGGCGCTGGCAGACCTTCAGCGTGCGACCTCGACGACCTTGCGCGCCAACAACGTGATCGTTGATAGTCCCACAGTCCCATAACTTTCCGACTGCCATTCCGGGGCGTAGTACGAGCGAGCGGCGACACCGTTTTTAGTTGACGGTGCGCCGCTCGCGCTCTTATAAGCAAGGATGAAGGATGAAGGCGGCAACGATGAAGGAAACGCTTTTAAGCATTTCTTTCATCCTTCCGCCTTCCGCCTTCATTCCTCATCATGAAGATCACCGCGACCATCATCACTTTCAACGAGGCGGAGAATATCCGCGATGCCTGCGAGTCTGTCGCCTGGGCCAACGAGATTCTGGTGGTCGATTCGGAGTCGACGGACTCTACGCGAGAGATCGCGGAGAGTTGCGGCGCGCGGGTTATCAATCGTCCCTGGCCGGGCTTTGCCGCGCAGAAGCAGTTCGCGGCAGACGAAGCGACGCACGAGTGGATATTCAGCCTGGATGCGGACGAGCGCGTGTCGGACGAGCTTCGCGCGCGCCTCGAAGACCTGCTTTATACGAGCGAAGCCAGGCTCGCCGACGGCTATCGCATCGCGCGCCGCACCTTTTACATGGGACGCTGGATACGCGGCGGGGGCTGGTATCCAGATTACCAGCTACGCCTGTACAAGAGATCGCGCGGGCAGTGGCGTGGCGCGCACATACACGAATCGGTCAGGATGGAGAGCGGCGCGCGCGTAGAGACTTTGAAGGGCGACATCCTGCACTATACGAACCGTGGCGGCGGGGCCGAGCATCATCGCATGATCGGGGAACGTTATGCGCCGCTCGCCGCGCGACAGATGTTTGAAGAGGGCCGTCGCACGACGCGGGCGCGCATCGCCACCGCAGGCCCGGCGGCTTTCATACGCAGCTTTCTACTCAAGGGCGGCTTTCGTGATGGGCTCGCCGGATACTCGATCGCCCGCTTCGCCGCGCATCACGCTTTCCTCAAACATCTCCTGCTCTGGGAAATGCAAAATGGTAGTGACGAGTGAACGTTGACGAGTCTCGAACGCTACTCGCCCTGCTCGCTCGTGATTTTGAGGTTGGAAGCGGGCAGCAGTTGACGCGGTGTGGGAGAGGCGACGGCAAGCGGTGTTGCCTGCGATTTGATCGCGTCGGCGAGCAGTTGATCTTCCATCTGCCTGTGCTCCCAGACGCGGTTGCCCTGATCAAGGATAGCGAAGACGAGGATACCGGCATCCTGCGTATAGACCAGACCGGCGAGGCTGGACATCCCGCCGTCCACCTCGGAAGTGAGCGTCCCGGTCTTTCCGACCACCGCGCCCTCCAGTCCCGTTCCCGCAAGTCTGCGCCGGAGCGTGCCCGCATCGTCGCTCGCCACGGGCATAATATCCGTCGGCTCCATCCCCTGCCGCCGCGTCTCTTCGACGAGCGCGCGAATCACCTTTACCAGCCCGCGCGCCGTCATGTGATTATGCTCGCGCCCGGAAACGCGCGAGATCGTCACCTCGTTTGCCGGAAGCGGAAGCTGCTCGACGAGAAACTGCTGGACGCCCGTGGGCCCACCGACGAGCGCGCCGATTCTTTCGGCGACGAAATTGCTTGAGTGCGCGTTCATGTAGAGCAGCACGTCGCGCAACGCATAGGAGTTGAACTGGAAGAGGACGCGCCCCGCAGGCTGATCGGCGACAGCGATCTTCGGTTGGCCCACGTTGAGGGCTTTCGACAGGCGCGCCGCCGAATCCTCCGCCGACTCGCTGAAGTTGAAGCAGAAATCGGGCGAGACGATGAGCCCCTCGCTGACGCGCTTGATACCACGCGATTGCAGTTCCTTTGCGATCAGATGAGCGCCGATGTCGCCGAAGGTCGGGTCTGACCCGATGACGTAGAGGCTTCCGCGCAGCGTGCCGGTCGAATCCGTCTCGCCGTCGGCGTAAACGCGTATCTGAAAACGAAAGTCCGCGCCGAGCTTTCGCAGGGCGACGAGCGACGTGCCGAGCTTGATGAGCGAGGCCGGGTTGAAAGCCTCGTCCACGTTATGCGAGGCGAAGGTGCGATCACCCGCGAGGCTTTCGATCAGGACGCCGTGCGTTTCCGGCTGCTCGCCGCGCTCTGCGTACCAGGTGGCGACATCAAAGAGCGGGTCGGCGGTGAGGTGCTTCGGCGCGACGGCTTCCGTGATCGGGCCCGGCCCGGGCTTTAATGTCCGGCTGAGTTGCGCGAGCGGGTTGCGCGCCAGTGAGTAGGGGATGAGGCTGAGCACGAAGATAACAATGATGCCGACGATGAGCATCACTATGATTGGCTGGCGACGATTCAAACTTTACCTCCGGCTCATTTATGTCTTTCGCAAACGCACGCGGAAGCCGTATCATGCGTAAAGGTCGCGGCGCGCGTCAAGTCTGCTGAGAGGGCCCATGAAGACGCGTGCGACGGCTGTGACTTCGGAATGAATCTCCTGTATATGCTCAACCGCCCGGCGCGGCCTGCGACGCGAACCGGCATCGGAAATCGATAACCCGGCATGATGCTCCTTTACAACCTCCTGCTCACGGAAGCCACGCTCGGGCTGCCGCTCTGGCTGGCGTGCGCCTTTATCGCCATGCTCGGCGCGATCATCGGCAGCTTTCTCAACGTCATCGTCCACCGCCTGCCGCGCGAAGAGTCCATCGTCTTTCCCAACTCGCGCTGTCCTCATTGCGGTACGGCCATCAAACCTTACGATAACATACCCGTCATCAGCTATCTGATCTTGCGCGGGCGCTGCCGGGCATGCGGCGCGTCCATCTCGGCGCGCTATCCGGCGGTGGAAGCCTTCACGGCGCTCCTTTACGTCGCCGTCTTTCTTCGGGACGGAGCCACGCCCGCGCTCCCCTTCGATCTCCTGTTCACGACCGCTCTCGTCGCGCTCATCTTCATCGACGCGGAGCACATGATTCTGCCCAACGCGATCACCTATCCCGGCATCATCTTTGCGATTCTGGCACGCTTGATTATTCCCTACCTGATGGGCAGACCTTTTTTCGATGACCTGGAAGCGCACATGACGGGCGCTCCCGCCGGTTGGCCCATGTGGGCTGCCTCGCTCGTGGGCGCTGGCGTCGGGGCGCTGGCCGGTGGCGGGTCTTTATGGTTGATGGGCTGGCTCTGGGAGAGACTGCGCGGGGTCGAGGCGATGGGCCTCGGTGATGTCAAGATGATGTTCATGGTCGGCGCATACCTGGGCTGGCGGCTGACGACGGTGACGATCTTCCTGGCCGTCCTGACGGGCTCGCTGACGGGCATCGCGCTGATGCTCAGGCGCGGCCAGCGAGATATGCAGATGCTCTTACCCTTCGGCATCTTCCTCGGCGCTGGCGCGATCATCTCCCTGCTCGTCGGCGGCTACATCGTCGCCTGGTACGCAGCCAAGTTTCAGTGACGAGTGACAAGTGACGAGCAGGAATAAGTGACTGGCCCCTGAGCGTTGAGCTTTTGGTTTTAGCTTGTCACTCGCCACTCGTCACCGCTTTCATTATGTTGCCGCGTTATCGAAGTCGTGTGCAGTTGGTGCTGGCGGTGCTGGTCGGCCTTTTTTTGCTGGCCAATCTGTTTGCCGTGATGCTGATTGCTCGTGCGCCTGCGGCGCAGGCGGCGCGTGGGCCCGTGCTGCTCACGATTCTGGTCGTCACGCTGATCGTCAGCCTGCTCTGTCTGGTGCTGTTGCTGCGCTGGCTGCTGCGCCCCTATCGCCAGTTGGTGGGCGAAGCGGAGCGCGCGCCCGTCGCGGCGCGTTCGGGCAAGGCGCGCGACGAAGCAGAGTTCGTGCTTGAGACTTTTCAATCCGTCGTCGCGCAGCTACAGGCCCAGCGCCGCGAGCTTGAGATGCTGACGGCGCGCGCCAGCGAGCGTGCGGATTCCGCCGAAAAGTTTAGCGAGCGCATCGTCGCCAGCGTCCCTTCTGGCCTCGTCGCCTTCGATGCGCGCGGGCGAGCGACGGTCGTCAACGCACCTGCGCGAGCCCTGATCGGCGCGGACGGCGCGCCCGAAGGCCAGCATCTACGTCTTCTGCTACGCAACACGCCGGAACTGGCCGAGATGGTCGAGCGTTGTCTTCAGACCGGCAATCTATATCGTCGCGAAGAGGTGTCGGCGACCGCAAGCGATGGCCGCAAGCGTCGTCTCGGCGCGACGGTCGCGCCGATCGACCCGACGCCCGATCAGGGCTCTGGCGGCGCGCTCTGTCTGCTGGTCGATATAACGGAGGTGACGCAGTTGCGCGAGCAGGTCGCGCTCAAAAAGAGTCTTGAGAGCCTGGGCGAGATGTCGGCAGGGTTGGCCCACGAGTTCAAGAACGCGCTGGCGACGCTTCACGGCTACGCGCAGTTGATGCAGAATCTCAAGCTGGACGAGCGCGGGCAATCCGCAGCCTCTTCTCTGCTGCAAGAAGTACGCAACCTCTCCGCGATGGTCACGGCTTTTCTCAACTTCGCGCGCCCTCAGCCCCTAGACCTCACGGACGTATCTTTAAGCGAACTCATTTCCGACTGCGCGCTTGAGCTAAAGACGCTTTACGATGAGCGCCGCATTACGCTGATCACAGAAGGCGACTTCCCCTCTATTCAGGCCGACGAGACCATGCTGCGACAAGCGCTCCTTAACCTTCTGCGCAATGCCGCCGAAGCCATAGACGACGAGCAAGCTGCGCGGCGCGTCACGGTTCGCGGCGCGCGTATTCAAGAGGCGAGCGCCGAACAGTGGGCCGGCATAGAGATCAGCGATACCGGCGGCGGGCTCGCGGAGTCTGATCTGCAACGCATCTTCATCCCCTTCTTCACCACCAAATCGAAGGGGCACGGCGTCGGCCTCGCACTTGCGCATCGCGTCATCACGGATCACGGCGGCACGCTCTCGGCGGCGAATGCGCCCGCAGGTGGCGCTGTCTTCAGCATTCGCCTCCCGCTATGAGAAGTAAGGATTGGCGCTTGCTCTATCAAGAGGAATTCTCATGCCCGCGCGAAACATTGATGAAGTCATCGTTCAACTGGACGAGATCATCGCACGCGCCCGTCTTGAACGGAGCCGTCTTGGTTTCTTCGCCGTGCTCTATCGCAACGTCACGCTCAAGGTGAAGGAAGGCATCAACGCCGGTTTCTTTGAGGACGGCCCACGGATGGAGCGGCTCGATGTGGCTTTCGCCAATCGCTACATTGCGGCGCTCGAAAGCTATCGCAGCGGCCGGCAGCCGACCGAATGCTGGCGCGTCTCTTTCGAGGCCGCTGCCGACTGGCCGCCTCTCATCCTGCAACATCTGCTTCTGGGGATGAACGCGCACATCAACTTCGACCTCGGCATCGCCGCCGCCGAGACCTGCCCCGGCGATCAACTGACCACCTTAAAGACAGACTTCGACCGCATCAACATGGTTCTCGGCAGCATGGTCTTGAAGGTCAGAGAAAACATTTCCGAGCTCTCGCCCTGGATTAAGCTGATCGACCGTATTGACCCGGCGACCGAGGACAAGATCATCAACTTCAGCCTGAACAAGGCGCGCATGAGCGCATGGCTAGTCGCCACCATGCTCGCTTCATCCAGCCCCGCCGAGCAAGCCGTCAAGCTTGAGATACTGGACAGTGCCGTCGCCGCGTTCGGAACCTTGATACGTCGCCCAGCAGGCTGGCTCATCAACTTGGCCCTGTGGGTCATACGCCTTCGCGAGAGCAATGACATCCCGAGGATCATAGACGTTCTCAGCCAGACGTGAGCGCCAACAGGATAGCTGCCATCATCGGTTTCCAGGTTCAGCTTAACCCTTCATACCACGTCCCACGAAAATATTCCGGCCAGCGCCTGTCGACGAGCGCGGCGATGTCTGGGCGCACGATCAGCTCCGCCGGGTAGGCCGGCTTCATCCGCGCATCGATGACGATGGGGGCGCGATAAGAGAGGTGATGATGATGCAGGGACGTTTCGGCAGCATAGATGTCGGAAGCGGGCTCGAAGCGCGTCCAGGTGGCCCAGAGAAAATCCGGCGCGCTCTGTGCGACGCTCGCGTCATCGTGCAGGACGACGAGCGGCCACCCGGCAAACGCCTCTGCGCGCGCGAGGCGTGCGGCCTGCTCCGGGTCTTGCGAGTAAGGCGAGCCCTGAACGACGAGGCAGCCGCCGCAGAAGACTTCGGCCCGTGAAATGTCGCGCGGCAACGTCCCCTGAAATTCACGCGGCAGATCGCGCACGGCGTCTCCCAATCCCAGCAGTATAGCCTTACTCCCACGATTGACCACGCCGCTCGTGTAATCGAGCGTATCCATCGAGACGTTCGAGAAGATAAACAGGTCTGACTCCCAGCGCACGCGCGCCAGCACATGCTCCAGGAGGCCGCGAAAGTCTCGCAGGTCTTGCGGCGTGTCGGTGAGCATCAGGAATTTCGTGAGCGAGAGCTGGCCTTCGCCCAGGATGCGAAAGCCCGAGACGAGAGCTTCGCGCGCGTAGCGTTCGCGCACGACCGCCGCGCAGAGCGAGTGGAATCCCGTCTCGCCGTACGTCCAGAGGTCGCGCACGCTCGGCATGACCAGAGGAAAGAGCGGCGACAGGAGTTTCTGTAGATAATCGCCGATGAAGAAATCTTCCTGGCGCGGCTTGCCCACGACCGTCGCGGGATAGATGGCATCGCGGCGATGAAAGACGGCCTCGACGTTGAAGACGGGGTAATCGTGTTGCAGGGAATAGTAACCGTAGTGATCGCCGAAAGGCCCTTCCGCTCGCCTCTCGTGCGGAGGAACGTGGCCCATGAGGGCGAACTCCGCTTCCGCCACTAGCCTTCTATGACCTTCCGCCAGCGGATTCTTCACCATCCCTATCTTAGCGCCCGCCATCACGGAAGCGAGCACAAGCTCAGGCACGTCCTCCGGCAGGGGCGCGATCGCCGCCAGTATGAGCGCAGGAGGCCCGCCGAGAAACATCGTCACGGGCAGCGCACGATTCATCGCTTCCGCCTCGTGATAATGAAAGCCTCCGCCCTTGTGTATCTGCCAGTGCAGGCCGGTCGTGTGCGCGTCGTATCGCTGCATGCGATACATGCCCAGATTGTGTTTGCCCGTGACGGGATGTTCCGTATAGACGAGCGGGAGGGTGAAGAATGGCCCGCCGTCTTCCTGCCACGTGGTCAGCACGGGCAGCTCGTCCAATCGCGCCGGACGATCCAGGACTTGTGTGACGGGCGCGCGTCGCGTGTTGCGCGTGCCGAGCCTGAGAGCCTCCAGCGCGAGAGCGCGATGCTGCCAGAGCGCAGCCGGGCGCGGCGGCAGAAGCAACTCTGCGACCTCTACGGCCTGACGAACGAGCGCCTCCGGCTTTGGGCCAAAGGCGCGCTCGATGCGCCGCTCTGTTCCGAAAAGGTTTGTCACCACAGGGTAGCGGCTTCCCTTCACTCGCTTGAAGAGAAGCGCCGGGCCGCCCCGCGCAATCACACGGCGATGAACCTCCGCCAGCTCCAGATAGGGGTCAACTTCCGCCCGAATGGTGACGATGTCGTTGTCGCGTTCCAGCAGATCGAGAAATGAACGTAAGTTAGGATGCATGGTTTCAGAGACGACAGTATAACCCTTGAGAGTGGATTTCGATGAGATGCCGGGGTGAATAATCGCAGGCAGCTACAACGCCAGCCCCTGAAAGGGGCGAGCGGAATGTAGCCCATGACGTAAGTCATGGGCACACGCACAAGTAAGGAATGGAAAGCCCCGGAGGGGCGAAAGAAACTCAACTCGCATTTCTTTCGCCCCTCCGGGGCTTCAAGACGTTTGGTTATTGTCTTCCCACGGCTCGCGCCGTGGGCTACATTCTGTCGCCCCTTTCAGGGGCTAACAGTTATTCTCCCTCAAGGCTCTGTTTGATCTTCTTCCTCTGTCTCTGCGGTGTTTCCCGTCTGTCTTGGGCGTGTGGCCTGCGCGGGCTGCGATTGGCGGCGGTTGATTTCGCGTACGGCGAACTGCGCGGCGTTGGCGATGCGTGCGTCATAGGATGAGGTGTAAGGGTTGATACGATCGATGGTCTTCTCGTCGCCGAGGCGGGCCAGGACTTCGAGCAGTTGAATCTTCGTATTGTCGTTGACCCGCTCAAGGAAAATATATAGAGGCTCCGGGCCTTCGAGTTGTGCGAGGTAGTTGGCCGCCTGATTGCGGCGCGAGCTATCAAGATTGCGGACGATGGCAAAGAGCGTCTCCGTCTTGCCCATGCGATAGAGGGCCCAATCCAGCGCCAAGCGCACGCGCGCGTCCCTTTCCTGCAAACGGTATCCCGAGACGAGCCTGAGCTGTTCGGTCGCACCCGTGCGCGCCAACTCTTCGGCGGCATGCTGACGCTCAAGTGGGTCGCGGCTCGCTAAGCGTCCCGCAACCATCGCCGACGATCGAGCAGTAGAGGTCGTGTCATCCTCACCGGGGTCGGATTGAGCACGCAACGTAGAGCCCGCGCTCAAACATAGAAGCGCCAGCAGCAGCACGAGCGGCTTAATGCCAGCCGGAGGTTTGTCATAATTCATCGCGTTGACACCCCGTTCCACGATCGCCTTGGGCGTGCGTCGCCGCTATTTATTGACCGCGCCCGTCTCCTGCTTCTTCTTCAAGCTCGCGGCGTTGAGATCAAGCTCGGATTCGCGTATCACTTCGACGTTGGGGAACTGCTTGCGAAGCTCTTCTATAAAATCGCTCGCCTTGCCGACGATGATGATCGAAGCATCCTTCGCGCCGAGGCGCGCGCCCGCAAACTTCTGTATGTCGCCCGCCGTGATCGCCTGCACGTTACTGATGTAGCGGTTGATCTCGTCAAGACTCAGCCCGTAGAGCGCGAGCGAGCCGATCTGCGTGACGAGGCCGCCGACGGTTTCAAGGCTGCGCCCGAAGTTGCCGATCAGCACGGCCTTGCGCGGCACAAGCTCGGTATCGGTGATCGCTTCGCTTGAGAGACGGCCAAGCTCGCTGACGAGCAGGGACGCGACCTGCGCGCCGGTCGGATTCTTGGTCTGCGTTTCGGCGATGAATGGGCCCACGTCACGACGCACGTCGAGCGAGCTGCGCGCGCCGTAGCTCAAGCCCCGCTTGATGCGTATCTCCTGATTGAGCCGCCCCGAATATCCCGTCAGGACGGAGTTGGTGACGATGCCGCGATAATAGTCCGGGTCTGTGCGCTTGAGCCCGGTGCGGACGAGGACGACCGCCGCCTGGCCCGCGTCCGGCTTGTCTATGACGAGGACGCGCGGCGCTTGCGGCGTCTGAATCGCGGTATCTTTTATCGTTGCGGTCGGCAGCGGCGCGGCGGGCCTGGCCCAGTCGCCGAACATTTTTTCCGCGAGGCTGAAAGCCGCGTCCGGCTTGATGTGGCCGCCGATGACGAGTATCGCGTTGTCCGGCCTGTAGAAAGTCTGGTGAAACTTGACTATGGCGTTGCGGTCGATGCGCGCGATGGTTTCCGGCGTGCCCGAGAGCAGATGTCCGTAAGGCGATGAGCCAAAGACGACGCGCGAAGCGACGAAGCGCGCGAGGCGTCCCGGATTGCTCATATCGACGGAAAGCTGGTCGAGCAATTGCTGGCGCTGGCGCTCTATCTCTTCATCTTTGAACGAGGGGTTACGAACGATGTCTGCGAGGATGGCCATCGCCGGGTCTAGTTTCTCGGACATCACGCCGACTCTCGCCGCCGAAGCGTCCCACAAACCGCCGGATTCGATCGAGCCGCCGAGCATCTCTACGGCCTCCGCGATTTGCGGAGCGGTGCGCGTGGCCGTTCCTTCGGTCAGGAGGTCTGCGGTCAGGTTGGCGAGCCCGGCCAACTCCGGTGGGTCTGCCTCGCCTCCGGTCTTGATCAGAAGTTGTGCGGCGGCGAGCGGCACTTCGCCGCGCTCGATGACGATCACGCGCAAGCCGTTCTTGAGAGTCTTCTCGACGGGTTTGGGAAGCGTGACCGAGCGCGGGGCCGAAGGCGGCGGCGGTGTTTCCTGTTGGGCCAATGAACGAAGAGGCATGATAGTTATCATCAACGCGACGAGCGCGGCATACGTGACATTAGTGCGGCGGAAAGTTTTGATTATCATCTTCGGTTCTTCTCCTCTCATGCATCGCACTATGAGCGCGCTCCGGTTTTAGATGCCGTCCCGCGCGGCTGCTTCGTCCTGTTAGAGGCTTTGGCGGAGGACGCGCCCGGCTTCATCGACTCAGGCAGGTACGTGATGACGACGCGATTGGTATCGGTGAAATACTTTTTCATGACGCGCTGTACGTCTTGCGCCGTCACGGCCTGAAGACGCCCGATGTCCGTGTTGGCGCGATTCGGGTCGCCGAGCAGCACGGCGGCATTGCCTATCGCCAAAGCCTTATCCTCATTCTTCTCGCGCTGGCGTAGCTGTTGTGTGATGAGCAGATTCTTGGCCTTGTCCAGTTCCGCCTTGCTGACGGCTTCGTCCTGCAAGCGCTTGACCTCCGTGAAGAGAGAGCGTTCGGCGTCTTCCGGCTTCTTATCGCTGGCGAGCGTCACGCGCAGGCCGAAGAGGCTGGCGTCTTCGCGCAGGTCTGTGTAAGAGGTCGCGTCCTGCGCGAGTTGCTGCTTGTAGACGAGCGCCTGGTAGAGACGCGAAGAGGTTCCGCCGGACAGTAGAGCGTCGGCCACCTGAAGCACTATGCCGTCGGGGCTGGAGGCGGGCGGAACTAAGTAGGTCACGGCGATGGCCGGAAGCGGAACGTTCGTGCCGTATTCGGTGAAACGCTTTTCGGCAGTGCGCGCGGGCTCTTTCGTCATGACGCGAGGCAGCGGCGTGTTCGGCTTCGGAATCCGCCCGAAGTATTTATCAATCCAGGCGTCCAGTTGTTTTTGATCGAAGTCTCCGGCGATGACGAGCGTCGCGTTGTCGGGCCTGTAATAGGTCGAGTGGAAGGCGCGTACGTTCTCCAGCGTGGCGGCTTCCAGCTCTTCGATATTGCCAATGCCGGGTCGCCTGTAAGGATGCGTCGTCCATGATTTCTGCTCGATGAGCAAGTTGAGCTTACCGTAGGGCGGAGCGACGTAGCTCTGGCGAAACTCCTCCTCCACGACCGCGCGCTCGGACTTGAAGTTGGGCTCGTCAACGTTCAGGCCGCTCAGCCTGTCGGCTTCGGCCCAGACGAGCGTCTCAAGATAATTCGACGGCACGACCTCGTGATAGACCGTCACGTCGTCGGCGGTAAAGGCGTTGTTGTAGCCGCCCACATCTTCCGTCAGGCGATCCATCATCTCGGACTTCATGTTCTTAGTGCTCTTGAACATGATGTGCTCGAAGAGATGCGCGAATCCGCTGCGGCCCTCGGGGTCGTCCTTCGAGCCGACGTGATACCAGACCTGTATGGCGACGGTCGGGCTGGTGTGGTCTTCCAGGGTGTAAACCTTCAAGCCGTTGGCGAGGCTGCGCTCTTTAAACTTGAGTGGCGGCATGGTTGTTTGCGCGAGAGAGGTCTGAATCAGTTGATTACTCGTCAGGGCTATCGCACACAGGATGAGCAGGACAGGGTATAGACGACGCATGATGGTTTGCTCCGAAATTTTGAATGGACGAACGCGAGCGGTCTCGAATCGCGGTCGCGCGCGGCATCCCGGTCTCGTGTGTTTGGATGCGACTTTCGCGAAGGGATGTTGCACGCCGCCACCCCCGTTTACGTAGACTGTGGGAATATGTTTCACCTTTTGCCGGGCCTGCACGCTTCGGCTAATCGATGTCGAGCGGGTTGATGTAAGGCTTGTCCTTATCCTTCTCAGCCTTCTTCATGGCCTCGCGAAACTTCTCTTCCAGCAGCCGCTCGCGGTCTTTGAGCGAGCCCAGTTCCTGTTGAAAAATCTGCTCGCGCTGCTGTTTCTGCTTGTCCAACCCTTTCAGCATCTCGTCGAAAGAGGCCAGGGGTTTCGACTTCTCCTCGTGGGAAATGAGCGCGCCCGTCTGCGCGTCGACCTTGAGCGTCGCCTCGCAGCAAGGGCAAATGATTGTGAAACGCGATCTCTCGACCATGACCATACTCCTCTCTTATCTGCGTAACTCCCGTCTCGCCGCTGTCGTTTAGTGATGACGAAGACGGGCGCTGCCAGTATAACAAGGCGGCGGCGCAAACTCGAATCCGATGGAATCGAGGCATCTTTGGAATGTGACGGCGAGCAGACGAATGAGCGGCGCGTGAGCGTAAAAGAAAACGGGCGGCCCCGTTTGAAAGGGCCACCCGTCCCGTTAGTTCTCGCAGTTGAATGTCAGAGGTTAAGGCGTAACGGCATCCTTGACAGCTTTGCCGGCCCGCTTGGCTCCCTGCGCGGTCTTGCTTCCGACGGTCTTCGCACCCTCGGCTGTCTTTTCGCCGACCGTCCTCGCGCCTTCAGCAGTCTTTTCGCCGACGGTCTTAGCGCCTTCGGTTGTCTTGTCGGCCACAGTTCTGCCAGCATCGGCTGCGCGCTCGCCGACCGCCGTCGCGCCCTCTTTCGCAGTGGCGGCAGCGTCCTTAGTCTTATCTACGACGAACCCGGCGGCATCCGCGATGGCATCGCCCGTATCGTTGAGTGCGGTCGCCACCTTGTCTTCGGGCAATTCCCTGGGCTCGCCCGTGACCGGATAAACCTTCGCGGTGCGCTTGCCTTCGCGCGTGGTCGTCACCACGACACGCGAGACGCGCGTGTTATTCTTAAAAGTACGCGTCTCGGTTTTGACCCCGCTGGCATCCGTCGAAGTGGTGATCTCGGAGTCGCCCGGAGCCGGGGTCGTTTGCTGCGCGGTCGTCGTGCTGGTAGTAGTCGTCGCAACCGTCGTGTTGGCGTTCGCATTCGCGTTCGACGTTTCTGAATTGGAGCAACCAACAGCCAGACCGGCCAACCCGAGCACGCCCACCATAATCATTAACTTAATACGCACGGCCATTATCCTCCCGTAAGTTTTTAGAGCGTTAAGCCACTCCATACGGGCAACCATCGTGCCAGCATTCGAGCCGGAAAAACGGCGATTATGACGGCCAAAAGCCGCCCCCAAAGCACAAAAGCATACGCTACGGGCGGCTTGCGTTTTCTTACGATACGATGATTTTTCAGTGAGGAAACGTCTGGAAATCTTGTTAATCGGAGATGCGGACGGAACTAGCAATCTTTAACGAAGAATGAAAGCACGAGACGGGGATCGAACCCGCAACCCTCGGCTTGGGAAGCCGATGCTCTACCATTGAGCTACTCGTGCATTAACATGAAGGATAAAGATTATGCTTCTATACTGACTTCATCTTTTTCTGCGCTGGCGCAAAGATAATCAACCTTGCGCCCGGCTGTCAAATAGGAGGATTGCCATAAGGCGCGTCAAAATTTTATGTAGCTTTTCATGAGGTCGTCCCAGTGGCCCTGTGCTTTGAGGATTATTTCGGCGACTTCGCGGACTGCGCCGTAGCCGCCGGGCAGTTGCGTGACGTAGTGTGCGGCGTGGCGCGTCTCGCGCGTGGCGTCGGCGACGGCGACGGCCAATTCCGCGCGCTCCATCAGCGGAATGTCCGTCACATCATCGCCGATGAAGGCGACATCGGATTCTTCCAATTCGGCTTCGACGAGCAGCTCCTCGAAATCTTTGATCTTGTCCTCTGCGCCCTGCCGCAGATAGGTGATGCCAAGCTCGCGCGCACGACGCGAGACGGCGCTTGAGGTGCGACCGGAGATGATCCCTGTGCTGAGTCCGGCGCGATGAAAGAGCACGAGCCCGTGTCCGTCGCGCGTGTGGAAGCTTTTCAATTCGTCTTCGTCTCCGAGGAGTTGAACGCGCCCGTCCGTCAGGACGCCGTCGCAATCCATCAGCAGCAGCTTGATGCGCGCCGCGCGGCGCTCTATCTCGGCAAGCTCATTCATAACCCGCTTCTCTATCGCACCTCGAAGAACTGTATGTCGGCGAGCTTCCATGAGCCCCCGGCGCGCGTCAGCACAAAGACGGCTGTGCCGGACTGCTCCTGCCCAAGCTCCTTGACGTTGAGCGTCACATCGACGGCGACGCGATTGGCGTCAAGCTGTTCCGTACGGACGACCGTGGTTTGCCATATTTCCGGCTGGCTGCTGACGATGCCCTTGACGAAGGAAACAAGCTCGCCCGGCACGATCTGCGCTTCGATGTCTGCCTTCCTGCCGCTCCTGATCACCTGATCAAGTTGCGCGATGAATTTCTGCACGGAATCGTCCATGGGCGGCGCGCTCTTCGCAGCAGCTTCGGCCTTGATGCGCGCCAGCCGCGCGGCCAGCGTCGAGGCGTATTCGCCCCCGGCACGCACGGCGTCGTTGTAGCGACGTGCGGCGTCCTGCGGCTGACCCCTGCGCGTGGCTATCTCGCCGAGACCGATGTTGGCCCAGGCGAGCGCGAACGGCGTCGGCAGGCTTTCGTCCAGAACCGCGCGAAACTCTTTCTCCGCATCGTCGATCTTATTCTGCGCGAGCAATGAGCGCGCCAGCAGAATGCGCGCCTCCTGCATGCGAGGCGCAGCCGAGAGCAACTCGCGCGCAATGCTTTCGGAGCGCGCGTACTCCTGCCGGACGAAGGCCAGCGATGCTTCGGCCAGCGCATTCTCACTCAACTCCTTACGCGGAACGATGTCATTGGCGTAATCGAGCTGCGGGTACAACTTGTCCGGGTCGATCTCGACGCGCACGATACGCGAGGCCGTCTTAAACACAGCTTCGCCGAAATCACGCGCAGGGATAGTCGCATCGGTCAACAAACGCTCGCCGCGATCGGTCGTCGCGAGAACCTTGACCGTCACGTCTATTGAGCCCGTGTTACGAATCGCGGAGACCCATTGCCCGCCGCGTTGCTGCGGCAACCCGACCAGCAGGTCAATGTCTGTCGGCTGATCCAATCCCTGATCGAGAATCGCTTTGACGCCTGCTCCACCCTGCTGGGCTAACGCCGCCCGCATGGAGGCGAGCGTCAATCCGCCCTCATCGCTCGCCCCTGCTTGCAGCGCCGCGCGCAGCTGTGTGATGAAGGCGTCGCGCCCCATCGCGCGATCGACCAGTCGCCAGATCATCGCGCCCTTATTCGTGACGGAGGTGTAGTAGGTATCATCGAGCGGCGTGGCGAGCGCGAGCGGCGATTCGCGCTTGGCGATGGCCGTGTAGGCTATGCGCTCGCGCATACGTTCGGCGTCGGCTGTCTCCGCCCCGTACTGCTTCTCGAAAAAGAGCGCCGCCAGATAGCGCGAGAGACCCTCGCGCAGCACGCCGGAGCCCTCGCCGCGTACGGCTGTCGCCCCGCCAATCCAGAGGCGCGCGACCGCTTCGGCGATCTGGAGCGCGGAGGTCGAATCAACCTTCCCGCGACGAAACGCCGCCGAGTCCAGAAGCACTGTTCCAGCCTCGCTGAAGCCAGCGCCGCGATCGACGGCGACCAGCCTGATGGGGCTATCAGGCGTCGTGCCGAAGAGCCCTGCGTAGTAGGAGCGCGCCGCAGCCGCCAGCGCCATCAACGCATCGGCCTGCTTACGCTCATCCGCGCCCGCACCCTTCGGCATCCAGGCGCTCACGCCCGCAGCCGCGCCCGTCCCCTCGCTCAAATCCCATGCGCCCGCCAGAAAGAACGGCTGCGCGTTGAGCGTTTGCTCGAAGGTTGTGGCCGAGGTGGCTTTGCCCGAAGAGACGATCAGCTCGCCGGGCGCTCCGTTGACGGTCAGGCGATAGGGGGCCGTGTCTGCGCCGCGCAGGGCGAACAGAGCGTTGGCCGCCGGATACCACAATGAGACGGGAAGAAACTGCGTTCCGTTTGGCGAGATCGACGCGAGCCCGCCGTTCGCTTCGACCGGGAAGCGGTAATCGAGAGCGATGTTCGCCACAGCGCCGGGAGCGACGGACGTTGGAAGATTGATGGTCACGCGTTGCAGATTGCCGCGCGATTCGTTGGCGGAGCGAAAGGTCGCGGTCGCATCGTTAACGCTGGCCGCTTTAATCTCGGCTTTGATGCTGAGGCGCAGCGAGATGGTCTGGCCCGCGCCGCGCCCGACGTTGCGCGCCCTGATGAGCGCGCGTGCGCTGATGGCGCGATCGGTGGGCGGCGCGCTGACGGTTATATCAAAGCGCGTCACCTGCCATGCGGCACGCGCCTCGTCCTGCGCGAGAGCGGGCGCGGGGCCGAAGCCGAGCGCCAGTAGACAGAGTAAGAGAAAAGAATAGAGCTTGTTCATGAGTTGTTGTTTATAGACTTTCGGTCACTTCTCCAGAAGAGCACACATGAAGGATGAAAGCACAGCGAATGTCAGCCCGGCGATTCAACCGTCAAGGCTACGGCTCTCATCCTCAAGCCTTGCTCTCAGCCGCGCCCGACGAGCTCGTGAATATCACGCAGCATCAACAGCAGTGGGCCCAGTCGCTCAAGATGAAGCATGTTCGGGCCATCGGAGGGAGCGACTTCCGGGTGGTCATGCACTTCCATAAAGACGGCATCGACGCCGCAAGCGACTCCGGCACGCGCGAGCGCTTCGATGTATTGCGACTGTCCGCCCGTTGCATGGCCCAGGCCGCCGGGCAGTTGCAGCGAGTGCGTGACATCGAAGACGACGGGCGCGCCGAACTTACGCATGATCGGAAACGAGCGCATGTCAACCACCAGATTATTGTAGCCGAAGCTTGCGCCACGCTCCGTCAACAGCAGCTTCTCGCACCCGGCGCGCCGCGCCTTCTCTACAATGTTGCGCGCATCCGAGGGAGCGAGAAACTGTCCCTTTTTGACGTTGACGGCGCGCCCTGTCCTGACAGCCGCGATGATCAAATCCGTCTGGCGACAAAGAAAAGCCGGGATTTGAAGAATGTCTGCGACCTCTGCGACCTCCTCGACCTGCGCTACGTCGTGAATGTCCGTGACCACGCTGACGCCGACCTCTTCCTTAACGCGCCGCAGTATGTCCAGCCCTTCGCGCATACCGGGCCCGCGAAAACTCTCTATGGAAGACCGATTGGCCTTATCAAATGATGATTTGAAAACGTAGTCCAGCCCGGCGGCGCGCGCTCTCGCGGCGCACTCGCGCGCCATCATCAACGCGTGCTCGCCTGATTCGATGACGCACGGCCCGGCGATGACACTCAGGCGTCCGTCGCCGAAGGTCGCGCTGCCGACGCTGAACGCTCCGCTCAATTCTTTCCCGACACTTTTCGTCATCTATTGCCCTCTTGCTCTTATCTGAGGCTAGAACGGATTGATCTTGCGCTTGAGCTTATTCCAGAACCCATTGCCCTTCGGCGGCTGTCTCCTCTGCACGGTGTTGCCTGATCTTCGGCGCGGCGGGTTGTTGCGAGACGGCTGCGAGGCTCTGTTGGTGACCTCGCCCGTGTCTGTGCCCGGCGAAGCGTCCGGCGACGGAGACGGGACGGCGGACAGTTGTTTATTGCCTGTGGGCGAAGCGTTCGCCGCCTCCACAGTATTGTTCGCGGTCGGCTTTGAGTCGCCCGAAGAGCGCGTCGCGACAAGCGCGAAGGCGACGACGATCAGCATCAACACGCCAAGGCTAAGGCACGTCAGCGCGACGGGATTCCGCAGCCAGCGAAGCCAGACTTCCGGGCGCTCGAACATGATGCGCAGCTTGGAGAACGCCGGTGGACGCGGGATGAGCAGGGCGGCTGTCGCCGGTGACGCGTTAGACTCCGTATCGGGAGCGCGCTCGGGTGCAGGCGGCGGCGCTGAAATTTCCTTCGCGATGTCGGCGCTCCTCAAGGCTTCGCCGGAGGTGATTGAGGCGCGGTGCTCGCGCACTCTAACCATGTCTACGACGAGGCGGCCCGAGGGCGTTTCAGTTCCGGCCCCGCGCAGGCTCTCAATCGTCGGCGCGCTATGCCCGCTCGCATGCTCAAGCCCGAGCCGCTCGGCTGTCGCATACAGCTCGCGACGAAAAGCGCCCGCGTCCGCAGGTCTATCGCCGGGACTCTTTTCCAGAGCATGCAGGACGACATCTTCGAGCGGGATGGGAATCGAAGAGACGAACTCGCGCGGCAGTCGCGGCGTTTCGCTGGAATGCTTCATCGCGATGGCGAGCGCGGACGAACCCGAAAATGGAGTCGTCCCCGTGAGCATCTCGTAGAGAATGATCCCGAGGCTGTACACGTCCGAGGCGGGCGTCATTTTTCCGCCGTCACATTGCTCGGGCGACATGTAGCGCGGCGTGCCGATCATCACGCCCACCTTGGTTAAAGTCTGCTGGTCTTCCTCGTCTTCTTCGAGGGCGTCGGCGGCCAGCTTGGCGATGCCGAAGTCCAGCACCTTGACGACGGGCGGCGCGTGCTTGCGCTGGACGACGAAGATATTGCCCGGCTTCAGATCGCGATGAATCACCCTGGCTTCGTGCGCCGCCGCGACCGCCGCAGAGATTTGCAGCATCAGAGAGACTGCGCGCGCGGCATCCAGAGGGGCTTCGCGCGCGAGCACATCGCGCAACGAGCGCCCTTCCAAAAGCTCCATCACGATGTAGACCAGCCCGTCCTCCGTGCGCCCGAAGTCCGTCACGGCGGCGACGTTCTGATGCTGTAAGCGCCCGGCGGCGCGTGCTTCACGACGGAAACGCTCCTGCGCCTCTTCGTCTTCCACGAAATGCGGGTTGAGAACTTTGATCGCGACGGGCCGCTCAATCAGTAGATGCGTCGCGCGATAGACTGTGCCCATGCCGCCCTTGCCCAAACGCTCGTCAAGCCTGTACTTGCCGTCGAGTGTCAGGCCGACCAGTGGGTCAATCGGTATCGCTGCCGCCACCGTATCGTCTGCGCGCAGCGGCACGCCGTCATCCGGGCACACCTTCACCTCGTCGGCATAACCGAGACCGCATTTAGGGCAATGAAGCATAACTGTTCTTACGAGCCGGGAGCCGCGCGCGCCAGGCCAAACTCTTTCAGTCGATAAAGACCTGGCCTTGCGGGCCACCATACGTTCTATAGCATATTACACATCTTGCAAATGTATGAAGCGAGATGAACAGGCACGATCATCGTCGTTGCGCGGCGACCGGAGCGGCGTCGAACTGATCTGCGCCGTAGACCATCACCCGGAAGGTTATCAAACGATAGAATGAAGACACCGGAATCTTTAACCCGTCGTTTTGCCTTGATATTCCAATAATAGATTACGTTCGCCCGTGACTCCCCAGATCAAACGTTTCAGGGGATCGCCCTCCTGACTGCGAAAGTCCACCCACGTCATGCCCTTGAGGAAGATGGGAAGTTGGGGTTTCTTCGGAGCGCTTGCAAGAAGCACCGGAATGACAGGACAATTCCTGTCGGCAAACTCACGCAGGAACGCGTCCAGCTCCTGTCGTTGCCAGGGCCCTATCCCCTTAGTCCCGACAAAGACCGCCGCCGACTTGATATGCTCCATTTGTTCTTCCAACAATCGCTGCCAGGGCAGGCCCGGCTGCAATTCCCACTCATCGAGCCAGGGCAGTATTCCATGCTCTTTCAATTGTTCGCCTATCTTTTTCACCTCGGCTTTATCCGCGCTGTTGTGGCAAAGGAAGACATCGAAATCTTTGGTCGCAATCTTACCTTGCAACATAGAGGCCGCCGTCTCGCGCTCGCGTTGGTTATCAGCCGCACGATTCATATCCGGCACGCTCGACAGGCGCACGGCGCTCAAACGCTCCTGACGATCAAGCAGCAGGATACGCGGCGGCGGCGGGTCGCAGACGTTACAGCTAATCCAATCGAGATTACGCTCTCGACGACGCCTGACGGCGAGATCGGAAACAGGCGTGCCGCACTCCGGGCACAAAAAGACCCGCCGCCGCTGAACCCTTTCCGGCAGCGCACGGCGCTGTAGGTGCGTATGGATAAACTCTTCAAATTGGAAACAGGTCTCTTCGCTCGCCGTCGTATCGAAGAACAGTGTCAACTCGCCGCTCCCTTCTCCTGTTTCACGCAGGAACATGCCGCAAGTGCCGCCCACCTTTGCGATGAAGGTCGCCGCGTTCTTCCACATCTCTTGATTCTTGAATATCCCGCTATGCGAAAGGCGCACGACCAGCGTCGCATAAATATTCATCACCGGCCCTTCAAAGTTGAAGATGACGGTCTTCGTCTCCGGGTCGGGCAGGTCTGGGTTTTCACGCGTGAGCTGAGAAGGAAAAACGAGGAAGACTCCGTCATCTCCCTGCTCGCGCAAAGCGATCTCGTGATGCAGCAGTTCTTCGATCGTGGATATTAGAAGCAGTCTTTCCTGTTCTTTATTCTTAATACGCTCGCTCTCGGAAAATCTGAAGTCGCCGCTCCTGGCCTTGCCTTCGACGATGCACCCGAGGCCGTCAGGCTCGTCTTTCGCCGCGTTGATGAGCGCCGAAGCATACGCGTCGCGCAACTCCGGTTGGAGCAGAACAAGGTCTCCGAAACTGAGACGCTGGATGAGCCCTCTGGACTCGACGCGCCCGATACAGGTTTCAAACTGTTCGCGTAGGTCTGGGATGTCGCCGGGAGATTTAACCGTGGATTGATAAGCGCGGTAAAGATCGTCAATGGTCGAGAGCAATCGCCCGGCTTCTTTCTCCGCCACTAAAAATGTCTTGATACTTTGGAAGAGTTGAGTGGAACTGACCGACGGTAGTTTTCCCCAATCGATAGCGGCGCGGATCGCCGCCCCCAAATCGCCGACGCCCCAGCTCTCTTTGGCGCTCGTCTCAAAAAACTTATCAAAGCTCAACTCTCGCAGCAGCAGTTGAATGCGCTCGGAACTGACGCCCAGTCGCCCGACATCCACGCGGGCCGCGACGAGAAATTTAACGATCGAGAGTTTGAGCTCTTCCTGAATGCGCTCGGCCTGACGCAGCGCCTTGTCCCAATGCCGTACCCCCGCGAAAGGGTCTGTCTGGCTCCGCGAATCGAAAACCACCAGCGCGATCGCCACTTCCGTCAAATGCAATTGATGAATGATGCGATAGTCGGGCTGCCCCGCCAAATCCCAGAGCAGTATTTCGTGAATCTCCTTCAATCCATCCTCGCGCACGACCTCATTGCTATCCAAAGTCCACACCCGGCGGCCATGCGTCGAGCCCGTCTCTACCCACTGCTCCCCGGCCAGCACCAATCCGAGCCCTGACTTGCCCACACCACTATCGCCGATCAAGACGACCTTCGCATTGACGTAATGTATTGAAGCAGCGTCCGGTAACTTGCGCGCCCGTGAGTCAAAGTTCATGCTCCAGATTTCTATGACATCGTCGGTTTCACCACGGGTAGCCAAAATAGAGTCTTTCGGATGAAAAGCAAGTCCGCCCCAATAGATAGATTTCATGCGGTCTCTGAGAACAGCCACCCGCTCCCAAGTGTCGCAAAGCCAGATGCGTACAGTCCCGTCTTTTGAAGAAGAAGCGAGCAGACGCCCATCTGATGAGAAACTAAGCCAGTGGATTTCGTCCGTGTGGCCTTCGAGAATGCCTACCTGTTGACCGCTCTTTACCTCCCAGAGCCGAATTGTTCTGTCCGGCGCGCTTGAGGCAAGAAATCGCCCGTCCGACGACCAGGAGATTACCGGGGAACCACTTATAGCGCGAGGTTGAGCCTTATCTGGAAGCTCAAGTATTTTGACCAGCACGCCCTCTTGAGCATTCCAAAACAGGATTGAATGATTGTTAGAGCCCGAAGCAAACATCAGTCCGTTCGGTGACCATGCTAACGGTGTAAACTCACGCTCGAATGTATGCCTAATCATTCTACGTAATTCACCACTTTGAGTGCTCCATAAACAGATAGCACCGTTAGAATAACCCGAAGCAAGCGTCAGTCCATCCGGCGACCAAGCTAAACCTGTTACGAAAACCCATTCGATTCGTTCCTTTGGAATCACGAGTGTTTGATTCCGTATGCCCCTCTCTACATCCCAAATGCGGACACTGCCATCACCATCTCCCGATGCTAGTTTTTGGCCGACAGGAGACCATGCGACACAACCGACGAACTCTCGATGCCCCTCAAGCAACTTGTGCAACTCGCCGGTCTCAGCATCCCAGACGCGAACGGTTTTATCACCGGAACCCGAGGCGAGAAATTTACCGTCCGGCGACCAGGCGATCTCGTTGATCCATTTGGTATGCCCCTTAAGAGTGTGGAGCAGTTTGAACCCGCGCGGGCTTTTCCTTCTTTTGCGTGAGGTCTTGGGAGGCGTCATCTTTCTACCATTCGGTTTTTATAGATCGGTTGATGCGATTGGAGGCTATGCCGGGGCCGGGGATTGTTCGCCTCGCAACTCTTATCCGTTGCTCTTTAAGAGACGAGTTGATGGCGCTCGATAGCATAGTACACCACGTCTACGTTGTAGTAGTGCGCGTCCTTTTCGTACTTCATGCCGAGCTTCTCCATGACGCGATATGAGCCGACGTTCTCCGGGCGCGCGATGGCGACGATGCGTTCGAGCTTTAATCCGTCGAAGCCGAATTCGAGGGCAGCCCGCGCCGCCTCTGTCGCGAGACCCTGTTTCCAGTATTCTTTGGCGAGCAGGTAGGCGACCTCGACCTCGGGCGTCTTTTCGAGCTTCTGTAGCCCACACCAGCCGATCAATTTGCGATCGGCTTTGTGATCGACGGCCCAGATGCCGAAGCCGTGCTGGGCCCAGTGGCGAAGGATCGCGTCGATGGTGTTTTTGGTCTTCTCTTTCGTACGCACGCCGTTCATTCCCAGGTACTTCATCACCTCCGGGTCTGAAGTGATGAGGGCCAGGTCGTCCAGGTCGTCCGGCGTAAACATACGTAGGCGCAGTCGTGAGGTCTCGATCTCAGTCATATCCATTTGTCTCTCTTTTTTTTAGTCGTCGCCAGCCACACCCGCACGCTCGTGTGCGATGATTTCCACTCCGCTCTTTTCCAATGAAGTCTCGTTGCGCAAGCGATTCTCGTAAGCAGCGCGGACGAACGAGGCGAACAGAGGATGGGCGCTGAGCGGTTTCGATTTGTACTCCGGGTGAAACTGGCAGCCCAGAAACCACGGATGGACTTCCACTGGAAGCTCGACCATCTCGATGAACTTTCCGTCGGGCGAGATGCCGCTAAAGACCAGGCCCGCGCGCTCAAGCGTCTCGCGAAATTCCGGGTTAAACTCGTAGCGGTGGCGATGTCGTTCGCTGATCTCCGCCTGTCCGTCGTAGACTTCGCGCGCCAGCGAGCCGGCAGCCAACCGGCAAGGGTACGCGCCGAGCCTCATCGTGCCGCCCATCTCTTCGACGTTGATCAGATCACGCAGCTTGAAGATCACTGGGTAGACGGTGTTCGGGTCAAACTCGGTGGAGTCGGCGTCCTTCAGACCGCAGACGTTGCGCGCGTATTCGATGCAGGCCGTTTGCATCCCCAGACAGATGCCGAAGTACGGAGTCTTGCTCTTTCTGGCGTAAGCGATGGCCTTGATCATTCCGGCGACACCGCGCTTGCCGAATCCGCCCGGAACCAGAATCGCATCGAAGTCTCGCAGGCGGGCTTCGTAATCATCCTCCATCAATTCTTCCGATTCGATCCAGCGAATATCGACGCGCAGATTATTCGCTACGCCGCCGTGCGTTAAGGCTTCGCGCAAAGATTTGTAGGAATCCTCAAGCTCGACGTACTTGCCGACGATGCCGATCGAGGTCTGTCCCGTCAGCGGCTCTCTGATCGTCGAGACCAGGTTGCGCCAGCGCGTGAGATCGGAATGACCGGCGCGATCTGTCATCTGCAAGAGCGTGACGATCAACTCGTCGAGGCCCTGCTCGTGAAATGCGAGCGGCACGTCGTAGATAGTATCGACATCCTGCGCGGTGATGACGGCGCTCTCCTTGACGTTACAGAAGAGCGCGATCTTGGAGCGCAGCTCGCGCGAGAGCACGCGGTCGCTTCTGCACAAAAGGATGTCGGGCGCGATACCTATCTGCATCAGGTCGCGCACGGAATGCTGTGTCGGCTTGGTCTTAAGCTCGCCTGCGGCGGCGATGTACGGCACGAGCGTCAGGTGTATGTAGATGGCGTTGCCGTGCCCCTCTTCATTTCCCATCTGGCGAATCGCTTCCAGAAACGGGAGAGATTCGATGTCGCCGACAGTCCCGCCGATCTCGACGATCACGACATCGGGCTCGTCCTGAAGGGCTACGGCGCGGACGGCATCTTTAATCTCGTTGGTGATGTGCGGGATGACCTGAATGGTCTTGCCAAGGTAATCGCCGCGCCGCTCCTTCTCGATGACGGAGAGGTAGATTCGTCCGGTCGTCCAGTTGTTCTTCTGCGAAAGACGCGCGCTCGTGAAACGCTCGTAGTGGCCGAGGTCTAGATCGGTCTCCGCGCCGTCGTCCGTGACGAACACTTCGCCGTGCTGGAAAGGCGACATCGTGCCCGGGTCAACGTTGATATAAGGGTCTAGCTTCATGAGCGCCACGCGCAGGCCGCGCGTCTCCAGCAAACACCCGATCGAAGACGCGGCGAGCCCCTTGCCGAGGCTCGAAACCACGCCGCCAGTTACGAAAATATATTTAGGCATCATCACCTCGTAGGAAGGAAAAAGGTAACAGGTAAAAGGAAAAAGTCAGGGCAAAAGCAAATGGCCTTTTCTGTAAAAGTGCTCTCTTCCGTAAAAGTATTCTCCGCCTCACTTTTGCCTTATGAGCTCGCGCACGCGCTCCAAATCCTCTGCCGTATCGACGCCGATGGAGGGCGTGTCGGTTTCAAATACCCTGATCGTGACGCCGCGTTCAAGGGCGCGCAGCTGTTCGAGAGCTTCGGTCGTTTCCAGCACGGTCGGAGGCCAGCCCGTGTATTTTAGCAAAAAGGCGCGGCGGTAAGCATAAAGCCCCGTGTGCTTGCGAAACAGGTTGAGCAGCGACGGCTCCTGTGCGAGCGCCGCTTCGAGCGTACCGTGACGACGCACGGCATCGCGCGCGTAAGGAATCGGAGAGCGCGAGAAATAGAGCGCGCGCCCGGCCTTGTCCGTCAACACTTTGACGACATCCGCGCTCAGCACATCAGCCGCATCCGTGATCGCCTCGCAGACGGTCACGATCGACGCCTCATCATCATTAACCAGCTCATCCACCGCACGCTCGATCGTCTGCGGCGAGATCAAAGGCTCGTCGCCCTGTATGTTGACGATCACGTCCGCATCGTCGAGCGCGGCGGCCACTTCTGCCAGGCGGTCGCTGCCGCTCGCATGATCGGCTCTCGTCATGACGGCCTCGAAACCCGCTTCCCTGACCGTGTCGAGGATGCGCCGATCGTCGGTCGCAACGATGGCACGCTCTATATTGCGAGCGGACAGAGCGCGGCGCGCGACGTGAATAATCATCGGGCTTCCGTCAAGATCAAGAAGCGGTTTGCCGGGCAGGCGCGTCGATGCGTAGCGTGCTGGGATAATGGCGACGGCGTTTGGTCTGGGGTCTGAGGCCGTGTGATTCACGGGGCAACAATGTATCTCGCGGCGCGAGCGGGTGTCAATGGAAAGCAAGGATGAAGGCGGAAGGATGAAGGATGAGAAGAATGCTTTTCGTCCTTCAGTGCTTTTACTTCATCCTTCATCCTTCATCCTTCATCCTTTCCCTTGTTTGACAGCGCCGCGCCTGCGGGCTACCATGCCTGCTTTAGCAGACCTGACAGATTTCGGTGCTCTTGGAAGTTCATTTCCCTGTTGATTAGCCGGTCATTCTATTTCATGATGAGCAATCAGTTATCGGGCAGTCGGCAATCAGCCACCGGCCGGGCGCTCAAAACCGAACTACTGATGACTGGCCAGTGAGTGCTTTTAAATATGGGTTTCGCAACGACAGCCATTCATGCCGGACAGGATGAGAAAGACCCCGCGACGGGCTCCGTCACTGTTCCGATCTATCAAACGTCAACTTACCAGCAAGAGGGCTTGGGCCGTCACAAGGGCTTCGAGTATGCGCGCACGCAGAACCCGACCCGGATGGCCCTGGAACGCAATATCGCTGCGCTTGAGGGCGCGCGCTTCGGCTACGCCTTCGCCTCCGGCATGGCGGCCATAGACGCCACGCTGAGGCTCGTCAAGGCAGGCGATCACGTCGTCGTTTCCGACAACACCTACGGCGGCACGTTCCGTCTCTTCTCGCGCGTGCTCGCTAATTACAATATCGAGTTCGATTTCGTCGACACTTCGGACGCCGCCAACGTCGAGGCCGCCATCAAAGAGAATACGCGGATGGTCTTTCTGGAAACGCCGACCAACCCCGTGATGATCGTCACAGACCTTCAGGCGGTCTCGGACGTGGCGCACAGGGTCGGGGCGCGCGTGGTCTGCGATAATACGTTTATGTCGCCCTATTTGCAGCGCCCGCTCGATTTTGGTGTTGACATCGTGGTGCATTCCACGACTAAATATCTGAACGGACATTCGGACGGGGTGGGCGGCATCGTCGTCTTAAACGACGAGAAGGATGCCGAGTGGATAGGCTTTATTCAGAATAGCGCCGGGGCGATTCTCTCGCCGTTCGATTCGTTCCTCGTGCTGCGGGGCACGAAAACACTGGCGCTGAGGATGGAGCAGCATGATCGCTCGGGCCGCGCCGTCGCGGCGTTCCTCGAAGAACACCCGAAGGTGCAGAAGATTTACTACCCGGGCTCGCTCTCGCATCGCCAGCACGATCTGGCGAAGCGCCAGCAGAAGGGTTTCGGCGGGATGGTCTCATTCGATGTCGGCTCGCTTGAGGCTGCGCGCACCGTGCTCGAATCTGTTAAGCTATGCACGCTGGCCGAAAGCCTCGGCGGAGTCGAGACGCTGATCTCGCACCCGGAGACGATGACCCACGCGTCCGTCCTGCCGGAGACGCGCATGAGGCTCGGCATAACCCCAGGGCTCGTACGCATCTCCGTCGGCATAGAAGATACGGATGACATCATTGCGGATTTGGATCAAGCGCTGAATAAAATAGAGTAACAAGCGGCAAGTGACGAGTGACAAGTTGAAAGCTTTTCCCCTGCTCGTCACCCGTCGCTCGTCGCTCATCACTGGTTTCTTATGATCATAAAACTTCACGCGAAATCTGACGTAGGTCGTGTGCGGCGTGGAAACGAAGACAACTATCTGCTGCTTGATCTCTCTAGCGGCAAGACCTGGACTGGCTCGGAGGGCGCGGAGCCTCCCCTTGATTTACGCAATATCGAGCTGGGCGAGAAAGGTATAGTCTTTGTCGTCTCCGACGGGATGGGCGGCGCGCTCGCGGGCGACGTGGCGAGCCGCATGGCCGTCGAGACCGTGCGCGAGATGCTGGTCGGAAGCGACGACGAAGACGGCTGCGATGCCGAGACGCCGCTGGTCGAATGCCTGCGCAACGCGACCGTCTACGCCAACCTGGCCATCCATCACCGTAGCCAGGAGGATACGCGTTGCAGCGGGATGGGCGCGACCTTTACCGGGGCCGCCGTCAAAAACGACGTGCTAGACCTGGTGCAGGTCGGCGACAGCCGCGCTTACGTGCTCAGAGGCGATCAGATTCGTCTCGCCACCAAGGATCAATCGCTCGTCCAACAGCTTGTCGACGTGGGCCAGATCAGCGAAGAAGAAGCCGAGACGCATATGTTCCGCAATGTCATCCTTCAAGCCCTCGGCGCCCAGAACGAGCTTGCTCCCGTCTCCGGGCGGATACGCATACGGCGCGACGACATGCTGCTGATGTGCAGCGACGGGCTATCGGGGAAGCTGCGCGCGGAAGACATGCTGCGGATTGTGACGGAAGCGAAGGGCGATCTGGAGGCGGCCTGCGCCGCGCTCGTTGACGAAGCCAATCATCGCGGCGGCGAAGACAATATCACTGTCGTGCTCGCGCGCTTTACGGGCGATGACCTGGAAGAGCCGACCTCCGCCCGCATCACAATCGAACTGCCTCCGATGGAGGAAGACACCACGCTCGGCGACACGGAAGCGTCCCTTTCGGAAGCGCCGACGGAGATTCCCTGATCTACACTTTTCCGATTAAACATCCATAAATATTGACAAGTGGGCCAGCCATCGGTAACATCCGTTTCGTTTCTCAATCTGAAGCGCCAAATCGAGCGTCTTTCTTTGCGCTCTATATTTACAGATCATGAGCTGGTAGCTCGAATTTTTGATCTATCACACGGCGCACCTGCCCCGAAGGGGAAGGCTGCGCATCCAAAGCCCCGCCTAGGGTGTTCTTTCGGCTCCAATCGGTGGGGCACTATCTGACAAAGCGACATGCCTTTAATCGAAGTACACTACTTCCCTTTCAGGATGGCCCGCATCGCATGATCAATCTCATAGACGCGTCTCGCCTCGCACGAGCGTGTCCGGTTAACGACCGCGCTCTGTCCGAGGCGGCAGAATTTCGGGTTGCGCCCCAACCCGAATCCCCAGGTGCGCGTCCCGCGTCGCACAAAAGCCCCACAGGGCTCACTTTGCGGAGCAGCGGCCACGCGCCCAGAAAGCTTAGGAGGAGGATTTCCACACCATGTTTCGACGTTTGATTAAAAAGAAGATTGTTTTCCTGGCGGCCATCGGTGCTGCTGTCACCGCGCTGGCCGTTCCCATCTCGACCCGTCCCAGCTCGGCGGACGATCTGACGGGACGCGAGCTTTTGAGCGTCACGCGCGTCGCTCAGGGCGGAAGTGAATACGCCAATTTGCAGTATGTGACGGCGCGCAGCGCCGGTTTCGTCAACGTTGCCGCTATCGCTACGCCCGGCGCGACAGCCGTCGCCGGTATGGTCGAGCTTCGGCTCAACGTCACGGACTATCAGGATCGAGACCTGCGCCGTCGCCTCGACATAGCGCCTGCCGGAGGCATCATCGCCGGGCCCACCTTCCTCGTCTACACGGGCACAGAGGGCGGCGGTATGTTCTCGGGCAATCCCTTCCGCGTCTCGGAAGTGGCGGCCTCGCGTCAATGGGCGCTGATGGGCTTCGGCACGCTCAATCGCGCCGTTCAGGGTCAACTCCTGACCGCACGTCAACGCGACGAGGGCAATAACTACGTCGTTGAGGTCAAGTTCAATCCGACCGACACGATTCGCTTCTGGATTAACAAGGACACGTTTTTGACGAGCCGCGTCCAGACGCGCTACAACAGCCGCGTCCTCGTCGAAGAGGATCGCAGCGACTATCGCAGGGTTAGCTGCATGATGCTTCCCTTCCGCATCGTCACCAAGTTGCAGGGCCAGCGCCTCGCCGATCTGACGATCGACAGCTACGACCTGCAAACAGCCGTCCCCGCCGCGACCTTTACCATCTCGGCAACACACTAAGTCCCGAAGGGGCGACGGAATGTAGCCCACGGCGCTGGGGCAGTGGGCATTCGTAGCCGAACATAGAGAAGCCCCGGAGGGGCGTAAGAAATTCGAGTCGAGAATCTTACGCCCCTCCGGGGCTCTCTCTTTCTTGTCTGCTCTATACCCATGACTTGCGTCATGGGCTACATTCTGCGCGCCCCTCAAGGGGCTGCGATTATAAGTGCGCTTCCGGCATTCTCGTCAGGCTTGCTCTTTCTTTTCCGGCAGGGAAGGTTGTCGCCAGTCGCGCCCCTGTTCGACTCTTCGGACATAGATGGATGCGCCCTGGACTCTCATCACTTCGACGCGCTCTCCGGCTTCGAGCGGTTCTTCGCCTTCCGCCGGATAAGCCGTCCACGTCGAGCCGAAGACTTTGACCGCACCTTCGTTGAGCGCCCCGCGACTTGAAGAGACCACTGTGCCGATCTTTCCCGGCAGCCCGTCAACGCCCGACTTGAGGTCTGTGCCGTGCTTTTCGCGCGAGAAATAGTTGACGAAGATGGTGCGCGACGCGGCGGTGAGCGACACAGAGATGACGGCGAAGATCAGAAATTGCAGCAACAGGCTGTCAACGCCGACGATTCCCGCGAAGGCGGCGACGAGCGCGCCGATGCCAAACCAAAGGAGGACGAATCCGGGCGTGAAAACTTCGGCGATGATCAGGACGACGCCGAGCACAGTCCATAAAATCCAGGCTACGTTATTCATCTCGGCTTCCTATAAGCATGCACACCAGCGCATACGAGTTTACCCCTTGAACATGTTCTTCATGACGAACCAGATATTGGCGGGCCGCTCGGCCAGCCGTCGCATGAAGTACGGATACCAGTGTTTCCCGTAGGGCACGTAGACGCGCATATTGTAGCCGTCGCGCGCCAGCCTCTCCTGCAAGTCGCGCCGCACGCCGTAGAGCATCTGAAACTCGAAAGCGTCCTTGCTGATGCCTTCGCTGCGCATGAAGCGTATCGTCTCGTTGATCATGTTCGGGTCATGCGTCGCGATGCCGTGATACGTGCCGGACTTGAGCAGCAGCTTCATCACGCGCACGTAGTTGTCGTCAACATCCCTTTTATCAGGGAAGGCAACGTCCGGCCCCTCGTTGTAAGCGCCCTTGCAGATGCGTATGCGTGCGGGAATCTTCAATAGCTCGACGGCATCGTCGTAGGTGCGGCGCAGGTATGATTGCAGCACTATGCCGACATCATTCAAGCCGAACTCCGCCCGCAGACGCTTGAAAATATCTATCGTCAATTGCGTGACGTTCGAGCCCTCCATGTCCACGCGCACGAAGTTGCCGCGCCGCGCCGCTTCGGCGACCACGGCGCGGGCGTTGCGATAGGTCATCTCCGGGTCGATCTCAAGACCGAACTGCGTGAGCTTGATCGAGACGTTCGAGCGGATGCCCGTCTCGTCTATGCGCGCGAGGATGTTCAGATACTCCCGCACCTCCGCTTCGGTCTCGGAGGCGTTGGCAACCGATTCGTTGAGATGATCAAAGGAGGCTGTGCAGCCTTTGGCGTTTATCTCGCGAATGGCGGCGACGGCCTCTTCAATATCTTCTCCGGCCACAAAACGCGTGGTCAGCTTCTTGAACGGAGGAAAGCGGGTCGCGAAATCCTTGAGCCCTTCACGGCGCGACAGATATAGCAGCGCGTTTCTCGTTACCATTTTAGCTCGGTGATAAGTGACGCGTGACAGTTGACGAGGAAATTACGTCTTCCCTTCTTCCCTGTCGCCGCGCACCGATCAAACTTTACCTTTCATTTTCTCGTCGCTAAACATCTTGTCACTCGTCGCTGCTGTGGTATGCTTGGCGGCGCTCGTCATCAACGGGTTATCTATCAGTAAGGAAGAGCGCGGTCGGGGTGACTGCCCCGCCGTCGAAACCAGAGATCCCCCATGCGCTGGAAGCTACTACTGATCGCCTCGCTCCTGGCCACCATTGTCGGAGCAGGCGCGCCGCTCTGCATCGTCCTTGGCTTCCCCAACCTGCACGACCGCTTCAGTGATCCCGGAATCTTCATCTTCAGCACACTGCTCATCCCGGCGGCGGCGATCATGGCGGCGAGTTTCTTCGTCTATCGCCACACGGCGCGACGGCGGCAGATTCAGGCCGTGCTGACCGTGCTGCTCTCCGCCGTCCTGACTCTGACCGTTCTACTTCTCGGCACGATACTGCTCTCAAAGCCAGCGCCCGGCACAGAGCCCGCCCCGAGACACAACGTCGGCTAGGCCGCGCCGGTTAACTTCTTCTTTCATCCATCCTTCAGTATTCCCCGCGAGATGACTATGCGTTGAATCTCGCTGGTTCCCTCGTAGATGGTTGTGACGCGCGCGTCGCGGTACATTCTCTCGACCGGATAGTCGCGCGAGTAGCCGTTGCCGCCGTGAATCTGCACGGCATCGGCGCAGACGCGGTTGGCCGTCTCCGAGGCGAACAGCTTGGCCATCGCGGCGTAGTAGCCCGCGCGCTTGTGTCCCGCATCCTTCAACGCGGCGGCTCGAAGCGTAAGCAGACGCGCGGCCTCGGTCTCCGTCGCCATGTTGGCGAGCTTGAATTGAATCGCCTGAAACTCCGCGATAGGCTGGCCGAAAGCCTGACGATCTTTGGCATACTTCAAAGATTCTGTGAGCGCGCCCTGCGCGATTCCTGTCGAGAGAGCGCCGATTCCTATCCGCCCGTTATCGAGACTGTTGAAGGCGACTCTCAATCCGTTGCCTTCGCCGCCGAGCACGTTCTCTGCGGGCACACGCACATCCACAAAGCTCATCTCTGCGGTCTGCGAGGCACGTTGGCCCATCTTGTGCTCGATGGATGACACGGTGAGACCGGGCGTGTCGCCTTCAACGATGAAAGTCGTCACGCTCGATTTGCCATCCTCGCGCCCGGTCACGGCCATCACGATGTAGGTCTGCGCCTCGCCGCCGCTCGAAACCCAGGACTTTGTGCCGTTGATGATGTAAGAATCGCCGTCGCGAACGGCTCGCGTGCGGAGGTTGGTCGCGTCCGAACCGGCCTGCGGTTCCGAGAGACAGAATGCGCCAAGGGTTTCGCCGCGTGCGAGCGGGATAAGATATTTCTTCTTCTGCTCGTCTGTGCCGTAGCTCAGGATGGGATAGCAACAGACGGAGTTTGTGACGCCGACGATGACGCAGACGGACGCATCGGCGCGCGCTATCTCTTCCAGGGCGAGCGCGTAGGCAATCGTGTCGAATCCCGCCCCGCCCCACTCTTCGGGGATAATCATTCCGAGCAGGCCCATCTCGGCCAGTCCCTTCAATTGCTCGCGGGGAAAGCGTGCCTGCTCGTCGTATTCGCGCGCGCGCGGGGCGACTTCGGCGGCGACGAACTCGCGCACAGAAGCCTGTACCATCCGCTGCTCTTCGGAAAGCTCAAAATCCACTACAAGTGCCGCTCCTTTTTGCACTGAAACTAGCACGGGTGGCGAGAGATGAACAAGCTGGCGAGGCGTGGCCGCCAGCTTGCCGCCCGTTTTGCTTATCAATTAGAATGAGGTCTGTGCTGAGAGAATTGGTGCGCGAGCGATGAAAGTTCTGCTGCTGATAGTTCTGGCCGCTTACGTTGTGGCGGCGATTCATTATGTACTGGCGTTCGTCAATAAGCGTCGCGCGGTCGAGCGCGTGGCCTTTCTCTCTCTCGCCGTCGGCCTCTTGATACACACGGCATCACTCGTCATGGATTGGACACAGGAGGGACATTATCCGCTTTTCGATCTACGCGAGACATTCTCCTTCCTCGCATGGACGCTTGTGATCGCCTATCTGTTGACCTTGAGTCGCTACCGCACGATGGCCTTGGGCAGTTTCACTATCCCGCTGGTGGCCGTGCTGACCTTCATCGCGACGGTGGTGCGCGACCACGACGGGACGCGCGGCGCAGTGACCGGCAGCGGCGCGGCCTGGCTCTTTCCCGTTCACACGACGGCGCTGCTCTTCGCTTACGCCTCGTTCTTCGTCGTCTTTATCGCAAGCGTGATGTACCTGGTACAGGAGCGCGAGTTGAAGCTCAAAACCTTCGGCGCTTTTTTTCATCGTCTGCCGTCGCTTTCGACCGTCAACGAGATCGCCACGCACGCGGCTGGCATAGGGCTCACGCTCCTGACGCTCGGCATCGCGACGGGGATGCTCTGGTCTTCGTCGCGCGACGGCCGATTGTGGCACAATGATCCGAAAGAGATTTTCGCGGCCCTGACGTGGCTGCTCTACCTGGCGCTGATTCTTTATCGCTCCACGGCGGGCTGGCGCGGGCGCAGGGCAGCATGGATGGGCGTCGCCGGTTTCGCCCTGGTGCTCTGTACGTTCCTCGGCGCACGCCTGATCGGAAGCTATCACGTGTTCGGATGATTCAATTTTGGATTTTAGATTCTGGATTTTGGATTGGCGCGCAAGGCAGCTTGAGAGCTTTCATCCAAAATTCAAGGTTTACGAAGCGTTAATCTAAAATCCAAAATCTAAAATCCAAAATTGTTATGTCCATAGTGCTTGTCGGGGTCAATCATAAGACAGCGCCGGTGGCGGTGCGCGAGCGGCTCGCTTTCTCAGATGAGGCGTGCGCAGAGGGCTTGCGCGCGCTCGTCGACGGCGAAGTCGTGCGCGAAGGATTGATCGTCTCGACCTGTAATCGCGTGGAGGTGCTGACGGCCACGGGCACGCAGCACGCACGCGAGGGCACGGAGCGCATCACCAGATTCCTGAGCGAGATTCGCTCGATCCCGTACGAGGACATCAACAAGCACCTGTACACACACGCGGACGACGAAGCCGTGCGCCACGTCTTTCGCGTCACCTCATCGCTCGATTCGATGGTCGTCGGCGAGCCGCAAGTCCTCGGACAGGTGCGACGCGCCTACTCATTGGCCGTCGAATCCGGCACGGCAGGGCGCGTCCTCAATCGCCTCGTGCATCACGCCTTCCACGTCGCCAAGCGCGTGCGCTCCGAGACGGGCATTGCTGCCTCGGCTGTCTCCATCAGTTATATGGCAGTCGAGCTGGGGCGCAAGATTTTCGGCTCGCTCAAGGGTCAGACAGTGCTGTTGATCGGCGCGGGCGAGATGGCCGAGCTGGCCGCGCGTCATCTCGTCAACGCGGGGGCGGCGCGCGTGATGGTCGCCAACCGGACGAACGAGACGGCGCAGAAGCTGGCCGCAGAATTCGGCGGCGAGGCGGTCGATTTCGCGCAGCTTACCTCTCGTCTGGCCGAAGCAGACATCGTTATCTGCTCGACGGGCGCGACCGAGTACGTGCTGACACCAAGGATGGCCCGCGAGGCACTGGAGCGACGACGCAATCGTCCGGCATTCCTGATCGACATCTCCGTCCCGCGCAACATTGACCCGGCTGTCGGCGAGATCAGCAATCTTTTCGTCTTCGACATAGACGACCTCGAAGCCTTCATCGCGTCCAACATACGCGAGCGCGAGCGCGAGGCCGAACGCGCCGAGCTGATCGTCGAATCCGAAGTGATGCAGTTTCAGCAGGCGCTTCGCGCCCTCGACATTGGCCCGACGCTCGGCGCGCTGCGACAGAAGCTACAGGACATCGCGCGCGATGAATTGAAGCGCCAGCGGCATCGTCTGGGCCAACTCTCCGAAGAGCAGGAGCGCGCCATCGAATCTTTGCTCGTCGCGACCGTCAATAAAATCTCTCATCCCGTCATTCATCGCATGCGCCGCTCCTACGACACGGGCGAAGAAGAAAACATACGTGCCTGGCGCGAAATCTTCGGCCTTGAGGACGACGACAAAACCGTAGAGCAGGCCCCTGACGAACCCGAACAATAAGACGCCCTTTTCAATCAGATGAAAAATCGCCTCGTCATCGGCTCACGCGGATCGAAGCTCGCGCTCTGGCAGTCGGAGTGGGTTCGCTCAAGTCTCGTCGCGCTCCACCCGCAGCTAGAGGTTCACATCGAGATTATCAAGACCACCGGCGACGTGATCAAGGATGCGCCGCTCTCAGTCATCGGCGGCAAGGGCGTATTTACCAGGGAGATCGAAGAAGCACTGCTACAGGAGCGCATAGACCTGGCCGTTCACTCGCTGAAAGACCTGCCGACTTTGCTGCCGGAAGGTCTCTGCATCGCAGTCATCCCCGAGCGAGAGGATGCGCGCGACGCGCTCGTGCTGCGCGCCGATCTGTCTCTGGCCCATCCGTCAATTCAAAGCCTGCCGGAAGGAGCCGTCGTCGGCACTTCGTCTCTGCGCCGGTTGGCCCAACTGAAGCATCTGAGAACCGACCTGGAGATTAAAGACCTGCGCGGCAACGTGGACACGCGGCTGCGCAAGCTTGACGCGGGCGATTACGATGCGTTGATACTTGCTTCCGCCGGGCTGCGACGGTTGGGCTTGGCCCATCGCATCAGCGCGCCGATTGCAACCGACGAGATACTTCCGGCTGTCTCGCAGGGAGCGCTCGGGCTTGAGACGCGCGCGGGCGACGCGCGAACGAGAGAACTGCTGGCGCCGCTCGATCACGCACAGACACGCCTGGCCTGCGAGGCCGAACGCGCCATGCTGCGCGGTCTGGGCGGCGGATGCCAGCTTCCGATTGCGGCGTATGCGGTCGTCAGCGGAGACCGTATGCGGCTCGAAGGCTTGGCCGCCGCGCTCTCCGGCGAGCGGGTCATTCGTGAAGCTTTGGAAGGCGCGGCGTCCGATGCCGCGCGGTTGGGAGAAACCCTGGCTGCCAGACTGCTCGAACGCGGCGCAAGCTCTCTGCTCGACGGCTTGACGATGTAGCACAAACGGCGATGGCTAAAGGCACGACGAAAACTTCAGACGCGATTGAGGGGCGCGCAGCGTATCCGCTGGCGGGCCGCACCGTCGTCATCACTCGCGCACGCGCTCAGTCGGCTGAATTCGCCGCCGAGCTTGAGCGCTACGGTGCACGCGTTATCGCCTGTCCGACCATCGAGATTGTCGAGCCTGAGAGCTACCAGCCGCTCGATGATGCGATTGAAAATCTTTACGGCTACGATTGGCTCGTGTTCACGAGCGTCAACGGCGTAGAGCATTTCCTGCGTCGCCTCGCCGCGCGCGGGCACGACGCGAGCGAGCTTGATGAGCTTCGCGTGTGCGCTATCGGCGAAGCGACCGCCGAGCGTCTGCGCGAAGCTCAGGTTCACGTCGATGTCATCCCAGACCAGTTTAAGGCCGAGGGAGTCTTCGCCGCGCTGGAGCTTTTCCTCGGCGGGTACGAGCAACTGCGCGGTCAGAATTTTCTCATTCCCCGCGCCGCCGTCGCGCGTGATTACCTGCCGCGCGCGCTTGCTGCGGCGGGCGCTCGGGCCGATGTCGTACCCGCCTATCGAACAGTCCAGCCTCATTCCACCGAGCGTGGCCGCGTCGAAGCGATGCTCACGGGCGGCGCGGTTGATTGCATCACCTTCACCAGCTCTTCCACCGTCACCAACTTCGCGCAAATGTTCGATACCACGGATTTGAGCGAGCTGCTGGAAGGCGTGACGGTCGCCTGCATCGGCGACATCACGGCATCCACCGCCGCACGCTACGGCCTGCGCACAGACATTCAGCCCGACGAATACACCATCCCCGCACTCGCCCGCGCCATCGCTGACCATTACGCGCAAACCAAGGCGGAAGGATGAAAGGAATGTTGAGCCCCTGAAAGGGGCGCGCAGAGTGTAGCCCACGACGCAAGTCGTGGGGACAGGTTAAGAAGAAAGAAGCAAGCCCCGGAGGGGCGAAAGAAATTCAAGTTGAGTTTCTTTCGCCCCTCCGGGGCTTTGATATATCTCTTGATCTGTTTGTCCCAGGGCTTGCGCCCTGGGCTACACTTTGTCGCCCCTTTCAGGGGCTTGCTGGACATACTCCCAGGAGCATTCCTTTCATCCTTCATCCTTCCGCCTTCATCCTTTCGCGTTATGCTAAACTTCGATTATGGCGAAGGGACGCATTCTGATTGTCGATGATGAGCCTGTCGTGGCCGATGTCCTGCGCGAGCAGATGCAGGTGTGGGGCTACGAAGCCGTGAGCGAAGCGGACGGGATGGCGGGGCTCAGGCGCGCCGCCGAATTCCTGCCCACCGTCGTTATCACGGATGTTTTGATGCCGCACCTTGACGGCTTCGGTCTGCTGCGCAAGCTGCGCGAGCGTTACCCGGAGATGGCCGTCATCCTGCTGACCGGGCAGGGCTCCGTCGAGATGGCGCTGCGGGCCATACAGGACGAGGGCGCGTATCATTACTTTGAAAAACCGATCGACATGTACAAGCTGCGCATCATCGTCGAGCACGCGATGGAGTATGGCGAGACGCGGCGCGAGAATGAGGCATTGCGGCGTCAACTGCGCGACCGTGGCGCGTTCGGCGAACTGGTCGGCGACTCCGACTCCATGCGCAAAATTTACGCCTTGATCGAACAGGTCGCCCCGTCCACAGCCTCCGTTCTCATCACTGGCGAATCCGGCACGGGCAAGGAATTGGTCGCGCGCACCATACACAACCTGAGCCCGCGCAAGAATGGACACTTCGTCGCCATCAACTGCTCTGCGATTCCCGAGACCCTGATGGAATCGGAACTGTTCGGTCACGAGAAAGGCGCTTTCACGGGCGCGAGCGTGCGGCGTGAGGGATGCTTCGAGCTTGCCAACGGCGGCACGCTCCTGCTGGACGAGATCGGCGAGATGCCTACGCTCCTGCAAGCCAAGCTGCTGCGCGTCCTTGAAGAACGCACCGTCCGCCGTCTCGGCAGCACACACGAGATACCTGTCGACGTGCGACTGCTCGCCGCCACCAACAAAAACCCGCACGAGGCTGTCAGGGCGGGCCAGTTTCGCGAAGACCTGCTCTACCGCCTGAACGTCATTACGATCGAGATGCCGCCGCTGCGCGAGCGTAAGAGCGATCTGCCGCTGCTCGTCCAGCACCTCGTCTCGCAGCTTGCGGAGAGACACGGTCGGCCTGCACGCTTCTTCTCACAGGCCGCGCTCGAAGCGCTGCGCTCTCACTACTGGCCCGGCAATGTGCGCGAGCTGCGCAACGTGGTCGAGCGCGCCGTCATCATCTGTTCCGGCGAAGAGGTCGAACGTCATCACCTCGCGCCTTATCCTGTGGAGCAGCGCGAGCGCGTCCGCCAGGAGGACACCATCTCGCTGCCCGTCGGCACACCCATCGAAGAGATGGAACGCCAGATGATTCTGCGCACACTACAAAAGACCGATAATAACAAGACGCGCGCCGCAGAGCTTTTAGGCATCAGCCTCAAGACCCTGCACAACAAGCTGCGCCTCTATCGTGATCGAGGGCAGCTACAGGAAGGCGATAAGTTGCGCGCTCGTCCGAACGACACGCCACAGAGAGCAGATGAGCGTGGGTGACGAGCCCGCCGAATAAACATATCAAAAGCCCCGAAGGAGCTACATTCCGCGCGCGCCTTCGTGGCTTTTCTGTCCTGCTCTGTAAAACTTCTTCTCTCCAGCCTTGCGCTCGATGGCTGCGGGATGTTATTCATCGCCGAGCATGCCCGTTCTGCTCTTCTTCGTCGACGGATTAGGTATCGGAGCGCGTGGGCCATTCAATCCCTTGGATGGTCTGGACGGGGCCGCGCCGCTCGCCATCTTTCAGGACGAAGAGCCGTCGCTCATTCATGACGGCTTGCTCGTTCGCACCGATGCCTGCCTCGGCGTCGAGGGACGCCCCCAGAGCGCCTCCGGCCAGACGACTATCCTGACGGGCATCAATGCACCGGCCCAGCTCGGCTATCACAAGCAAGGCTTCCCCAACCAAGCGCTCCGCGAGATCATCAACGAGCATTCCATCTTTCTACAGCTCAAGCGCGCGGGCGTTGGGCCCAACGCCTTCGCCAACGCTTATACCCAAAAATTTTTCGAGACGCGCCCGCGCTGGGTCTCTGCCACGACCGCCGCCGTCGAGGCCGCCGGGATGAGCTTTCGCACTCTCGAAGACTTAAAGGCCGGGCGCGCAGTCTTCATGGATTTCACCAACGCTTTCCTCATCGAGCGCGGCGAAGACGTTGACCCTCGGACGCCGGAAGAGGCCGGAGAGGTGCTCGCCAGCATCGTCGCCCGGCATCGCTTTACCCTCTATGAATATTTCATCACGGACAAGATAGGCCACGCGCAGGATATGCTGGCCGCGCGCGCTTATCTCCCGAGTCTCGCGCGATACCTGCGCGCCGTGCTCGCGCGCCTAGACCTCTCACAGACGACCGTGCTGCTGACAAGCGATCACGGCAATATAGAAGATTTAGAGGCGCGTAATCATACGCGCAATGAAGTGCCGACGCTCGTGTGGGGCCGAGCGCGCGCGCAGGTGGCGCGTCGCGTGCGCAGCCTCGCGGATATTACGCCCGCCATCATCGAAGTTCTCAAAGAGGAGACCGAAGGGTAAACAGATGAACGCTCCGGCGAAAGCTTTGACAGACGGCGAGAAGAATAATCCGCGCGAGGTTTTCGGCTGGATGATGTACGATTGGGCCAACTCAGCCTTTTATACCACCGTGGTCGGCGCGCTCTTTGGCCCATACCTGACGAGGCTGGCGCAGGCCGCCGTCGGCGAGAACGGCACGGTCTTAGACCTCGGCTTCTTCGGCGCGGTCACGGCCAAATCGCTCTCGACCTTCAGCATCTCCGTCGCCGTCTTCTCGCAGGTCTTCTTCTTACCCATACTGGGAGCCATCGCCGATTACTCGCACGTCAAGAAACGCTTGATGGCCGTCTTCTGCTACATCGCCGTGACGGCCAATTGCCTGCTCTTCTTCGTCGCCGGAAATCTCTACATGTTGGGCGCGTTGCTGTTCATCATAGCCAATCTCAGCTACGGCGCATCCGTCGTCTTCTACAACGCTTTCCTCCCCGAGATCACGACCGAAGATCAACGCGATAAGGTGTCCAGTCGCGGCTTCGCGCTCGGCTACCTGGGCGGAGGACTGCTGCTCGCTCTCAACTTTATTTTTGTCAGCATCGCGCCGCGCATCGGAGTCTCGACGGGGATGGCGGTCAGGCTCTCGCTGCTCTCTGCCGGTGTGTGGTGGGGCGGCTTCGCCATCATCACTTTCAGAAATTTGAAAGTGCGCGCGGCGGCGCGCCCGTTGCCCGCAGGCCAGAGCTTTCTCACCATCGGCTTTACGGAAATCGGCTCGACGTTTCGCGAGCTGATACGCCTGCGCTTTACACTTCAATACCTGATCGGCTACCTGCTCTACAATGACGGCATTCAAACCGTCATCGGCGCGGCGTCTGTTTTCCTGGCCCAGGAGATGTTCGTCGCGCGCGGGATGGAAGCGCCGCAATCTTTTCTGCTCGGCATCTTCCTGATGGTTCAATTCATAGCCTTCGGCGGCGCGCTGATCTTCGAGAGAGTGGCGAATGCGGCGGGCACTAAGAACGCCATACTGATCGCGCTCCTGATCTGGTCTGGGATTGTCGTGTACGCTTACGGCTTCCTGCAAACCATGACGCAGGCGTGGGTCATGGCGGGGATGATCGCCATCGTGCTCGGCGGCTCGCAGGCGCTCTCGCGCTCGCTCTTTTCAAGAATGATTCCCAAGGGACGCGAGGCATCCTTCTTCGGCATCTACGAAATCTCAGAGCGCGGCACGTCCTGGATCGGCCCGCTCGTCTTCAGCATCGTCGTCGCGCGCACAGGCTCATACCGGCAGGCAGTCCTCTCGCTGATCTTCTTCTTCATCGCCGGGATGCTCATACTGTTCTTCACCAACACAGACCGTGCCGTCCACGAAGCCGGTAACGCGCTGCCCGAAGAAGCCGAAAGAGAGAGAAAGAGAAAAAGCAGGATATAACAGCAGCATGTTTAGACCCGCGAGGGGCGGAAGAATGTAGCCCACGGCGCAAGCCGTGGGAATTCACAGCCAAACGAAGATAAGCCCCGGAGGGGCGTAAGATTCTCAAGTTGAATTTCTTTCGCCCCTCCGGGGCTCTCTTTATTCTCTGCTCTATACCCATGACTTGCGTCATGGGCTACATTCTTGCGCCCCTCGCGGGGCTTCTTTGTGTGTTCGTTAGAGAAGCTATCGCCGGTTTCGGCCAGCGGCTCTGGGACGGCTGCGCTCGGCGGAATGTTCTAGACAGGCGTGCGAGCAGTAGTAGTTGTTGTTGGGCCCACGCAGGGAGATGGCGCGCGCGGCTGGCGTCCAGGTTCCGCATGACTGGCAGCGAACCAGCTTCTCGCTCGATTGCGGCGAGCGATTGACAGGGACGCCATGCTCCGGCGCGCTCATGGCGCGTATGTCGCGCACCATGCCCAGCATGCGCCGCGCCGCAGCGATGTAGGGCCGCAGACGCCAGTAAAGGAACGTCAAAACGAGGCCCATGATTATCAGGAAGATTAAGAGCTTCAACTTTACTCCTGTGTCTTATTCCTGCTTTGCGCCATTTGTGCGCGCAAATCCGAGAGCGCGGGGTTCGACGGATTCAGGCTGCTGAGCTGATCAATGATCTTCTGCGCCTCGTCGGTCTTGCCAACGGCCATCAGCGCCGTTGCCAGATTTTGCAGCGTCGGTTCGTGGCGCGGGTCAATGGCCAGGGACTTACGATATTCCGCGATGGCGCGCTGCGGGTCTGACGGCTGGCCGAAGTAGTAGGTCAGGCCGAGGTCTGTACGCACGTTCGCGTCATCCGGCTTTATCTCAAGTGCCTTCGCGTAATACTCACGCGCTTCCGTAAAGCGTGCCGGGTCTGTCGCCTGCCCGATGTCGAAAAGCACATTACCCAAAGAGACCGCCAGCTCGCGGTCTTTAGGATTGGCGTCGTAAGCCCGTTTGAGCATCCTCGCCACATCTGGAAGAAGGCTTGCGTTACGCGTCTGGTTAGCGTAACGGTAAAGCACCATACCGAAATTACGCTGCAAGGCAACATCGTCGGCGCGCGCGTCGGCCTTCGCTATCGCATCTCTTATCTCGGCTTCCGTGGGCGAGTTCGGCGCACTGGCGTTAGCATTCTCTGGATGTGCTGGGCCCGGCTGTGTCGCAGCCGAACGCGTCCGCTCATCTGCGGGGCGCGCGCTATCCACAGGCCCACGGTTTGTCTGGTTGGCGAAGATGAAACCGATGATGAAGCCTAAGAGAAGGCCGATGATGGAGTAGAGAAGATTATGCTTGCTCACTGATTGATACGCGCCCGGGGTTTAGTTATGCACGAAGTTAGAGTGTAGCAAAAGCAGTTATAAAAGGCGACGCGCGCAGCTTCCTTTATCGAAGCGTTGCGCGCGTTTCGGCGGATTGCGTTGAATGAGGCGCGGGCTGTCTCTCTATAGCTCGGAGAAAGAGCGCGCGAGGCTTCGCACCTGATACCCGTTTACCAGCATGGGGCTCTGACCCGAACGTTGAAGACCGATCAGTCGTCGCCGGACGAGCTATCCGGCGAGATGTAAGGCACATCATGAGCGCGGCGGCGGGGCGCGGGGTCTGTCGAGCGTCGCCTGGGCGTGGATTCCATCTTGCGCCGGTCGATGCTTCCCGGCGGAAGCCCCCGCCCGTGTATGGCTTCAGTTAAAATGCGTGTGATTTCCTGCGACAGCGTGCGATGCTCTGCCGCAGCGCGACGGCGCAAAGACTCTTTGAGCTCATTCGGCACATAAGCCCCAATGAACACCCCTTTTCGGTTTGCCATCTTTCCTGTGCCTCTCGATCGAGATTGTGTTACCGATCAGGTGAAAGACTCCTTAGCTTACCCGCCTTGTTCCGTAAAGTCAGCGCCATGCAATTTGAGAGCAAGTCTGTAAGCCGAATTCTGTTCTCCGGCACGAGGGCCGGAGCGGCGATCATTCATCTAGCCCATTTGTTGCCAAATGGATCGAGCGACCTACCCGGAGGTCGTGAGCCGTGCACGCCTTGCGGCATGCGCGGCTTCGGGCGGGCAGCCCTGTTTGACGCCTCCCTATTTGGTCTTGCACTGCGAGGAGTTTGCCTGGCCGCGTAGTGTCACCACACGCGCCGGTGCGCTCTTACATTAAGCCCCGCGAGGGGCCGCACCGTTTCACCCATCACCCGCAACGGCCACGCGCGCTTGGAAAGCACGCGCGGCTGTCCGCTGGCTGGTCTCTTTTCTGTTGCACTTGTCGTCGCCAGAGCCTCTTTGACCGGGCGGCGATGCAAAGTACACCGCTCCCAGGCCACGTCCGGCCCCGACGCCCCGCCGTTAGCGGGCTCGCTGCCCTGTAGTGTTCGGACTTTCCTCTCCTTCACCCCTGAAGGCGAAGCAGCGACCGCCCGACTTGCTCTCTTGCAAGGCGAGACGGATTATAGCAAATCATTGTTCAACAAGACAGTACAAAAAGAATCAGGGCCCGAGAGTCCCGCCCGACCCGTTAAGAAGACACGGCCGTGACCCAGGCGGCGCGACTTAAATCCTTTATTCAAAGTACTTGAAGCCGACGCGCATGCTATGCAGGGCGGTCGTGGGCAGTGTGGAGACCATCAGCAGCGAGACCAGCCCGTGTGCGAGAGCAAGGGCCGGAAGATTGGGCGCGCGCTGGTAAACGTAGGCCAGAATCAGGCCCCCGGTGAAGGTTGCGACCGTCAGCCAGAGATTCGGCAGGTGCAAAAGGCCGAATATGAGGGCGACCAGAAGGAGGCTTCGCCATCCTCTCCCCCAGATTATTTGCGCCCGGCGGTTGACGAACCCCTGCATGACGTACTGTTGCATCAGCCCCCAGAGCGGCAGCCACAAAAATCTCGGCCTCAACTGCGACCCCTCCAGGCGCAGGCTTCCCAGCAGCCATCCGGTGACGAGGACGACGACTATCACGCCAAGCACGGGCAGGATGAGCAGGCGCACGGCCTCGAAAAAGTTGTCCGTGCGCCAGCCTATCTCTCGCGCCGTCTCGCCGCGCGCGCGATGCGAGCCGAGCATCAGCACGAAAGCCAACGCGACGGGTATGGCCCAGATCACCTTGTCATTGCCGACGAAGGGCAGAATGAGCCACGCCGCGATCAGAAACGAGCTGGCGACGGAAACGATTTCCCAGCCCGCCAGCGCCCTATCGCGCGCCAAGTCATCTATCGCTCCATCGTATCCATTATCTTCCGGCACTGGCTCGTCGCTCATCTTCTCCCCGGCTATCCTGATCTCGTCTCAATTCATATGGCTGTTAGATAAAGGCACGACTGTACCCGCTTCGAGGCGAAAGCGAACGGGCTTGCCCAGTAGCTGCAAGGTAAGGCGCGCGCCGTCTTTGCTTGCGTGCAGGGCATAGACGCTCGCCTCGTGTTCTCCCGCTTCGAGCGACGGGAGATCGAAGGCGTAGCCATGCCATTCATCCTTGGCGTACCCGGCGGAGGCGACATCCGGGCGAGAGAGGTTCGCCGTCTGCCGTGCGACAAAACGACCGTCAATATAGAGTTGAACCTCAACCCTGTCCCAGGGCGAAGCATTGTTGACGGCCCAACCCTGAATGCCCTGGCGCGTGGCTTCGCCCCAACCGCGATAGTATGGAGGAAAAGCCGTGAAGTAGAAGAAGAGCGCGAGCGCGGCGACAAGCACGGCCTCGGCGATCGCCTTGCCGATGAGCAGATTGGTCAAGCTCGCCCGCGCCGCGCGCGCTCCCCTGCGTGCTGACCTGTCATACGCCTCGCTCGTAGCGGCGGTCTTGTTAAGTTCGACCTGTTCTTCGATCATCAGGCTTCGACTGTCGATGTCATACAAGCTGGCCTTCCCCTCTATCGTCTCTCAAGCAGGAGTATATCCTGATACGAGAGCCCGTCGGCGAGGCCCGACCAGCTACCATAAAGGACTGGCTGTTTGAGCGCCAGACCATGCTTTTCCAGAAGCTCCATGATGAAGCCTTCTTCATATGCTACCGCACTCTCGGGACTATGTTTGTAGACCCAGCGCGAGTTGTCATCGCCGAAAGCGAAATCCAGTTGATTAAGCCCCTCTGCGGCCAGTCGCCTCTGCTGCTCATTCATCAGAAAGAGCGTCGCCAGACAACGCCCATCCTTTGAGAGCAGACGCGAGATTTCCCCCAGATAGTTATCAACACCCTGCGGGCGCATGTGCGTCAGGACGGACTTCAGCAAGATCACGTCGAACGCTCGATCGTCGAACGGAAAGCTGAAGCTATCAGCGCCGTGCCGCCCGTGCGGATTATAAGCATCGCTCTCAACATCCATGTATTGAAACTTAAAGTTCGCGCGGCGGCTTCCGATCTCTCTTGAGCACCAATTGATTGACGGCTGGTGAACATCCAGGCCGACGTAGAGGCCCTGCGCGTTAAGGTAGTCGAGCAGTTGCAGCGCCATCTGGCCGCAGCCGCAGCCTATGTCCAGCACTCGCTCCACGGGCTGTAGGCGACACAGCAGGCGCAGGTAAGCCATGAACTCAGCGCCCGAGGTCTCGAAGCTGCGGAGCGGGCCCACGTGCCTTCTCAAGTACAGCGGCGGTAGTTCCCTTTTATCATTGAGCGCACGCCAGAGATAGTCAAAGGGCGTAAGCCCTATGTGGGCCCAGCGCCGACCGAGCCTGAGCGCGCGAATCATCGCTTCAGGTAAAGCCTCTCTTCCCCGTCGTGTCATCTCTCTTCGGATATGCCAAACGGAAGAGGCGGCCTCGTTTCGGAAGCCGCCCCTTGTAACTATCCCGTCCGGTGTTGTCGGCGCAGAGTCACTGGCCCTGATAAGAGTTGCCGTTGGTGTCCTGATAAGTAAGCGTATGGCTCGTCGTCAGGCGTGCGTCGGCGGCAAGGTTCGGGCGCAGGCGCACGGCCACGCGCAACACAGCCGTATCACCGGGCGCAAGCTCCGCGACCCGCCAGGTGAAGCGCTGCGAATTGCCGGGCGCATCCTGCGTGCTCAGTGACGGATCGGAATTGACGAACTGCAAGGCGTCTGGAAGAAGCTCCGTGACCACCAGGTTCTTCGCCAGACCGCTGCCCTCGTTGACGAGCACCAGGCGATAGAAGATCGAATCGCCGGGCTCGTTCGTGACAGACACCTGCTCTGTACGAACGCGCACGCGAGGCGTCGCCACCGTCAGCACCGTGCTGGCTTCGCTCGCAACGCGATTGCTCGCCAGAGAGCGCGCGACGATGTTGTAAGAGAACTGCTGGCGGTCAGGCGTGCTGGCCGGGATGCGTACTTGCAGAAGCATTGGGAACTGACCGCCCTGCGCGTCGATCGGCGAGGTCTGTGTGATGACGGGCTCGCTCTCCTGATGTTGACCGTCGCCGTTGGAATCGGCGTAGATCGTGCCGGTCGGCGCGCCCGGAGCGACGACTCTCAACTCGTACGCGTCCGGGCTATTACCCGGATTACGCACGACGAACGGGACGTAGAGCGTGTCGCCCGGCGTGGAGGTCAGGCCGACGGAGACGGCCCCTATCTCCGCGCGCGGAACGCGGCCAATCGTGATGCTCGGACTATCGAAGTTCGACGGCGTTGGCAGAGACGGCGTGCGCAGCATGCCTCGCCCGAGAGTGTTCGTCGCCGCGAGCGCGTTCGGGACGGCGCGCAGCGTGACGGTGATCTCACGAGAACCGCGCGCACTTAGATCGCCAAGACTCCAGATGGCCGTGCGCGACGGACGATCGTAGGCGACAGGGCTCGGGCTGGCGTTGACCAGCTCGAAGTTCGGGTCGAAGACGAAATCGGCGCGCGCCCTCTGCGCGGCAGAGCTGCCGGAATTGCGCACCGTGATGACCTGCGTGAAGGTCTCGCCCGGCATCACGGATGAGTCAGAGACGTTCGAGACGGCGCTCAAGGCGGCGGCCACGACGCTGATCGTCCCGTCCTTGGTTTGCAGAACCTGATAATCCGATAGCGAAGCGGCCTTGACGAAGAAGCGCCGCTGCTGCCCGTCGATGGCCGTCTCGGGAACACGCAGATTGAGCATCACTTCGATGGACGAGCCGCGCTCGATCTCTGGTGTGACCAGCGTGGGAAGCCCGGTATCGGAGCCCGTCTGTGCGAGGCTGAAGCTTGGCTGGAACTCCGCCGGTAGGTCTGTATCAAGGCGGAACTGATCCTTCTTGTTTCCGGTGTTGGTGATGGTGAGCGGCAGTTGCACGCTCTGGCCAGGCGAAGCCGACTCGGCAGAATTACGCAGGGCCAAGGCGAGGTTCGGTACGTGTGTGACCGTCAGGCTCAAGCCGCCCGTGCTCTGCGCCGACACGGGAGCGGTAGTCGTCACGGGAGCCGCAGTAGTTGTTTCGACAGCACTGCTCATCTCCGTATTCGATCTCGGCTCCGTAATTGATGGAGACGGGGCCGTACGCGGCGGAGTAGTGACGACGGGCGTCATCGTTGGAGACGAAGCGGAAGTCGTCGTGGTAGTCGTGGCGGCCGGACGCTGCGTTCTAGTGCGCGGCTGTGTGGTCGTGGCCAACTGCGTATTATGGGGCGTCGGCTTGACGGTCGGGGGTTTGGTCGTCGTCGTAGTCGTGGCCACCGGAGGCGTCGTCGTGCTCGCGGTGGTGTTCTGCGTCGCCGTCTGCTGGCCTCTACGGTTGTTTGCTCCTCTGCGCCCGGTGCGTCCCCCGCGCGGATTGTTCACGGGCGGCGTGATCTCGGTTGCGGGTTTGGTACCGGCAATCTCCGTCGTCGGATTGCCGGTGATTTGTCGCGGTCGCGGGTTAACCGTAGGATTGCTTGTCGCCGTCGTGGTTGAAGCGGTGGTCGTGCTCGGAGCATTGGGCGTTGGCGGCTTGATGAGTCTGGCGGTGTTGACGGGCTGCGAGCGCGCGGGCGTCGGAGAGGGCGTGGCCGTGGCGACCACTGCGCTCGGTTTGGGCTCGGTCGTGCGCGCCGTAGTCTCGCGCCGCGCGCTCATCAACTCGCTCTCGTAGATGTCTGCGAAGGGCGTGTCTTTTATGCCGCGCAGACGTTGACCGACCTGCTGGGCGTCGTCCAGCTTGCCCATCTGCATGTAGGAGCGGCCCAGCCAGAGCAGCGTCAGATCGGTGATGATACTGTTCGGGTACGTCTTCAGGAAATCTTGCAGAACAGTCGCAGCCTGATCGTAGCGGCCCTGGTTGTAAAGGTTCTGGCCTTTAGTAAACATGGCCTGTTCGGCGTCGCTTGGAATATCGCCGTCTTGCAGGATGGCGCTGGCCGCCGCCGCTCGGGCTTCCATGATCGGTGTAAAAGGGGCGAACAGCAGCGCCGCCGCCAACGCTGCTGCGCCTATTTTGTTTCGGGTACTCAAGGTCATCAACCTCCGGCAGGTAGGGGCAATCTTTTTCGTGAGATGTCTTAATGAAAGTTATCGAGCACGGCGCGCTTGGCTCGGGCCTTTGACCGCCGACCGATAAAGTGTCGGATGCTTCGACACTTTAGACATCATACATATTCACACTTCAAGCGACAAGATAAAGAAGGGGTAAGGCTGTGGCAAACTTGAAAGCCGTCGCCGCTCGATCTCTTTTCGGCGTCCCTTCCGTCTCTTCATTTCTTCTCTGTACTTGAATCTCTTTTACCAGCCTCCGCGAGCGATCTCGACGCGGTCGCCGGGCTGTAATTGCGGGTCTGGAACTTTTCCGTTCTCTATCTGTTTCAGATTGTACTCGGTCGTCATCAGTCGCCCGTCCGGCCCCTGCCGCAAGACCTTGACCTTGCTTCCGGCAAAGCGCGATGTGCCGCCGGAGGCGAGAATGGCCTGCGTCAGGGTAAGACCTGCGTGGAAATTTTTCTGGCCCGGCGAATTGATCTGCCCGCCGATAAAGAAGAACTGTGGCGGCGCGGGCGGAGCCACCGATAATGTGATCACGTCGCCCGGATAGACGAGCGTGGAGGAGGCCGTCGAATTCGTCAGATCAATCGTGATGCCCTGGCTTCCGGCGCGCATGATCGTGGCCTGTCCGGCTTCGGGTCTCGGCTGCGCTTCGGCGAGCAGCACGTAGAGCGGCACGGCCTCTCTGCGCAGCGTCTTCGTGCCGGGTTCATTGACGAGGCCAGTCACAATAACGTTGTGACTGCCATACTGTCGCACGCTGACGACCACCTGCGGCTTATCATAAATCTTGACCTTGGAGATGAGGCTCGCGCCGATCTCTTCGGTCGTCATACCGGCGACCTGTAAGGGGTCGCCCGCGAGCGGGTATTCCAGCAGACCGCCCTCCATGACGGTGAAGAGCGTCGATTCGCTCCTGCTGGAATTGAGAAGGCGTATGTCGAGCACATCGCCGACGCCGACCTTGTAAATCGAGGTCGGCAGAGCAGCCGTCGAAGCGCTCGCCGACGCCGTGTTGGTTGCCGCAGGCGCGGTGACCGGCGCTGTGGTTGTGGTCACGGAATTGGCTGGCGGATTTGTCGCGGTCGTCGTAGCAGCCGGAGTAGTAGTAGCGCCGCCGGTTGAGGGAGAAGGCGTCGCAGCCGCAGCCGTCGTGGGCGACGGTGGCGAAGACTTGTGCGCGTCATCGGTCTTTTCCGGCGCTCCCCTGTCCGTCTTCGGCGCAGCCTCAGGGGCCGTCGTGCTGCCGGCGCTGCCATTTTCCGCCGCCGCAGCAGCGTGGGCATCATTGTTTTGGGCTTGCACAGCCGTGTGCTGGGCTGCCATAGCCAGCACAATGGCGATGGCCGGTAAAAATTTCTTCATAAAGCACTCTACTTCCGATCCCCTTTGGGTTAAAGCGAAAGGCGACGAGGCCGGGCAATGGCTCGCGCTCTTCGCATGTACGGCCCCGGACGGCGACCGTGCTTAGAACGGGCGACCGCGCGTATCGTTGCGCCGTCCCCACTCAAAAACCAGCGAAACCTGGTTCCGGTTAAAGGTAAAGATGGGAATATTTGAATCCCGCCTCATAAAACTGTAGACCAGTCGGCCACGCAAAAGCTCGCTCCAACGATAGCCCGCTTCGACCGAGAAACCATATAGATGCTCGCCGCGACGTGCGCCGGCGAAGTTGCCAACCAGGACGCCGCCCGATGCCGTCGTAGTCGGGACAACACTGAGCGGATACCCTAAACGTTGATAATTAAGAGTTAAGCCCAGTTTCAGCGCCTCCATCGGCGAATTTTCCACCCGACCGGAAATGCCTGTCGTATTGAGCCTGGCATTGCCCCCCTCTAGATTAAATATCGAAACCTGCGTTTTTCGCAGAGCCGCAAGCTCTAAACTCGAATTTTGTCGAAAATTTAATCTGTACTGCATGTCGAAGATCATCGTTCGCAGGTTATTGTTCTTCGGCGCGTGGCGATATTCGCTCTGCTCGTAGCCGACGCGCATGGCGATACCGCCCGTCTCGGAAGTCTGCGAGCGCCCGCCAACCAGGAAGCCGTAACGATAATTGTCGTTGAAGCCCGCGAACTGCGGACGCAGGGGGACGGAGGTGTTCGTGTTATCAAAAAAGACTGTGCCCAGCAGCGTCGTCTCCGGCGAGATGTCCCGCTCAAGACTGGCGGCTGAAGACAGTATATCGTAATTGAGGAAGAGCGGCGCACTATTGATATGGCGATCAGCCCAGCGGACTATATTGTAGCCGAGATCAAAGTCCATGCGCGTCCGGTCGTTGATCGCATACTCAAGGCGCGTGCTCGCATCGTTGCGCGTGAAAGTATCGCCGACGATATAGACCTCGTCCGCCGGGTCGTATTCGCGCGGGTCTAAGGCCGAGTGGGCGAAGTGATTGCGAAAGGCGACGTTAAAATGGCTGGAGAGGTTAAGCCGCGTATCGAAATCCAGAAAATGTCCGTTAGCCCACTCGCCTAAGGAGAGACGACGATAACGGCCCTCATAGGCGATGCGCATGGCGCGACTGACGCCCGGTATCTCATACTCAAGACGCGGAGCGACCGTGAAGGTGACGACATCTCTGCCGTCGGCGGAGCGATAGAACAGGTTGTCGTCGTAGCGCGCGCCGAAGAGAAACGACGGGCGCAGCACGCCCGGCCCCAGGATGTGCCCGCCGATCTCGTCTGTGGCGGCGGCGGTCGTGCCCGGAACCCACACGCCCGGCCTCGCGCCCGGAGCATCCAGGGTCATCTGCATGAAACTCTGTATGGGAGCGACGGGCGCGCTCAGGCTCGCCGTAGGGGTTTGCCAGAACATCGGAAGGATACCCCTCGTGCTCAAGCGAGAGTAGCGCGTGTAATCGGTCGGCAGCCTGTTCCAGATTGTGCGACCGCGAAAAGCGAAGGTCGGCTCGTTGGACGAGGCGACCAAAGCTGCCGACGGCTCAGTCGTCGTCGCAATGAGCGTCTCATTGGCCCGCGCCTGGTTAGTAGCGCCGTCCCTGGCTTGCGCGCCTGCCGCTCTCGCCTGATCTGTTCTGGCAAGCGTCTCAGGCTTAATAGTCGGGGCCGAGGCCGCTTCTGAATTGCGCGGCTTGGCGGGCTGTGTCGCGCGAGCCTGTTCCGCACCATTTGTCTGAGCGGCACGACGACGCAGGCGCGCAAAGTCCGAGGCGATGGCTATCACGAGCCGGTTGAAGTTGACGCGCTGTGCGACGGTTCCGCCCTCGCCGCGCGCGATCACGACATCGACGTATGGCTCACCGGCCTGCTCGCCCGCGATGGTGCGAACGCCGCTCGCGACGGGGTCGTCAATCGTGTAGTTTGATCTAAGCAGAGACTTAGCCCCACGGATGCGTATGATGGTCTTGTCTCCGCGCGTTGACTGTTCGATCGTCGCATCGCTTAAAGAGCCGTCGGCGGTAATCTCTATGCGCACCATGCCCGCGTCGGTGCTGACGTTGAGCCGTACCAACTGCAAAGTGTTATCGGCAGCTTCGCCCGCAGGCTCAGCCACCCAGGCATAAGCGAAGAAGCAGACGACCAGCAGCGAGAACATGCAGGCGACACCGGCAAGCCAGTGACGACGCGCGTGTCCGCCTGTCATTTGGTATAAGCGATTTAGCATAACCGTCCACCCGATGTATGGAAGAATACTCTTCCCATCAACGGTTCAAAGAATCGCATCCTCGCGTGGCACTAGATTAGAGGAAACGTCACGTTCCGGCCCGGCCTGCAATTGATGTGGTAGAAGCCGGGGCCATGATCGCTTGTGAAGGGCTCTTCTGGTTGCGGTCTTTCCACCCCAAAGCAGTCTGACCACTCCTGATGTGCTGGCGGCAAGTTAAACTCAGGGGCAAACGGAGCTTAACTGCGCATTGATTTTACTCTTTAGTCTTAGGCGCTGGCAAGGTTTCTGGCGGAAAAAGATGCGGCCAGCGACTACTGAAGCTCACACGGACAAGCTCTTCAACCTCGTCAGCCGATTCGCAGGTGAGAGATTTTCGGGCAATCTCCTGTGCATCCCTGTAATTGATCGCCGCGATCGTGCGCCGGACGCGCGGGATGGATGCGGGAATCATGCTGAGGATGGTCGCGCCCAGCCCGACGAGCAGCACGGCGTACGTCGGGGTTGCGGCCATCTCGCCGCAGACGACCGCCGGAATCGAAGCCGCGCGCGCCGCCTCGATCGTATGCGAGATGCTTTCGAGGACTGCCGGATGCAGCGAGCGAAACCAACCCGCCACCTCATCGTTGCCGCGATCGACGGCCAGCAGGTATTGAACCAGATCGTTCGTACCCAGACTGAAGAAATCGACTTCGCGCGCGAGGCGGTCTGCGATCCACACAGCCGACGGGACTTCGATCATCGCCCCGACCTTAATGGGCCCAACCTCGCGTCCCTCCCTTAAGAGTTTCTCTCGCTCTTCGTCGATAATGCGGCGCGCTCGCCTGACATCCGTGACATCCGAGATCATGGGCAGCACTATATCCAGCCGCCCCTTTGCCGCCGCGCGAAGCACCGCGCGCGCCTGCGAGCGCAAAACATCCTCGTGAACCAGGCTGAAGCGAATTGCCCGCAAGCCCAGCGCCGGGTTGCGCTCGGTTTCCGAAGAGAGGCCGCCCATCTTATCGCCGCCCAGATCGAAGAGGCGGACAGTCGCTCCGTCTTCGCCCGCCAGGCTTGCGACTTCCAGATAAGCGTCCGCCTGCTCATCTTCGGAAGGCATCACATCGCGCTGCGTCATCAGGAATTCGGAGCGATAGAGACCGACGCCGCGCGCGCCGAACTTACGCACGCCCTCGTATTCGGCTGGCAGCTCTATGTTGGCGCGCAGCACGATCTCGACACCGTCGAGCGTGCGTAGAGAACCGCGCCCCTCATCTGTGGGGGCGGCGCGCGCAAGCTGGTTGCGCGTGGCGATGGTTTGAAACGACTCTATCGTCTGCTGTGAGGGATGAAGCAGAATCTCTCCGCGCAGCGCGTCAACCACGATCACGTCGCCCGTGCGCGCGCGGCGATAGAGATCGCGCAGGCCGACGACGGCCGGGATGCCCAAGCCGCGCGCGATGATCGCCATGTGCGATGTCCACCCGCCGCCATCCGTGGCGATGGCCCGCGCGTGGCCCAGATCGAGCTCGGCCATAGCGGAAGGCAGGAGGTCTTCGGCGACGATGACGGCATCCTCCGTGAGCTGGCGATAGTCAGGACGCTCGCCGCTCAAAGCGACCAGCAGGCGTTGGGCCACGTCCTCTATATCGGAGCCGCGCTCGCGCAGGTAATCATCCTTGATCTCGCTGTAGACGGACAGAAGGCGATCTGAGACGACCTTGACGGCCCACTCCGCGTTCGCGCGTTCGAGACGGATACACTCCTCGACTTCATCCAGCAGCTTGCGGTCTTCGAGCATTAACAGATGAGCGTCAAAGATATAAGCATGATCCGCGCCGAGCTCTTTTTCGGCGCGGGCCTTGACGGCCAGCAGTTGCCTGCGCGCAAGGCGCACGGCGGCGCGAAAGCGTCTGAGCTCTCGCGTCACATCCGTTTCATCGAGCGATGTACGATAGACCTGCCGCGCGCCCGTATGGATGCGTAGGACGTGGCCGACGCCGACGCCGTCCGACACGCTGAGGCCGCTCCAGCGCTGCTCCTTCTTCGCACTACGCGCACGCTCACTCATGTTTCGGTCTCTCCGAAACCGCAGGCGATCAGCTCGCACAGGGCTCGCGCGGCCTCTCTTTCATCCGTGCCCTCGGCGGCCAAAAGCAGTTCCGTGCCGCGCGAGGCCGCGAGCATCAAGACGCTGAGGATTGATTTGGCGTCGGCGATCGCGCTGCCGTCAATGCGTTCCAGCCGCAGCATGCTCTGGTAGCCGTTGGCAGTCCTGACCAACTGCGCCGCCGCGCGCGCGTGCAGGCCAAGGCGATTGATAATGCGGACTCTCTCTTCGACCATTCAGCTCTTCTTATGCGGGGCCAGCAGATCGCCCGCGAGATAGATTCCCTCACGACCCTGATCGCGCACGCGCCGCGCGACATCGGCGAGCGATTCTTCGTCCGACTGGCTCGCCAGCTTAATGACCATCGGCAGATTGACGCCCGTCACCACCTCGACTTCGCCTTCGGCGAGAAACATCGCGCCGATGTTTGTCGGCGTGCCTCCGAACATGTCCGTCAGCAGCAGCACGCCCCGTCCCTGTGAGACCTGTCGAATGGCACGTTCGACCTCCGCATGCGCCGCGTCGACATCATCATGCCAGCCGATAGAGACGGACGTGATGTGCGAGACCGCGCCGACGATCATCTCGGCCGCCGCCAGCAATTCGTTGGCGAGGTGTCCGTGCGTCACTACCACGCCCGCGACAAACCGCCTCGGGCTCGCAGCAGCATCTTTCTTATCAGGATTCTCTGTCATAACAGAAGCGATCAATGAGACCATTTCAGATTTCAGATTTTAGATTGTAGATTTTAGATTGTAGATTGTTGAGCTACGGAACTTGACAGCTCGCTTCCAAAATTCAAGATGATGAAGCATTAATCCGAAATCTTAAATCCGAAATCTGAAATCTTAAATGGCCTCATCATTTCTCCTTTCTCTGGCGACGTTTTACTTTTCTCACGTCGCGATGAATGGCTTGCGCGTCAAAGCCTGCGCGGCGCAACCGGCGTGCGAGCGAGTTGGCGACCATCACCGAACGATGGCGACCGCCCGTGCAGCCGATGCCGACCGTGACATACGACTTTCCCTCGCGCTTGTAAAGCGGCAGTAGATAGTCGAGCAGATCGTAGAAACGCGAGATGGTCTCTTCCACGTCCGGCTTGGATTTCAGGAATTGAACCACGCGGCTGTCGTGGCCCGAAAGCTCGCGCAGCTCGGGTACGAAGTGCGGGTTGGGCAGATGTCGCACGTCGAATAACAGTTCCATGTCACGCGGGTTGCCGTACTTGTGGCCGAAGCTCAGGACTTGAACGCGCATCGGCGTGCCGCCAGCTTCGGGGCTGAAGCGCTCGACGAGGAGGGCGCGCAGGGTGTGAACTGTATGCTCAGAGGTGTCGATGATGTGATCGGCGTGAGCGCGTATGCCCTCCATCGCGGCGCGCTCCTGCCGTATCGCCTCCATAAGGCCGTCGCCCGTGTCAGCCGGATGCGGGCGGCGCGTCTCGGAGAAACGGCGCTGCAACACACTGTCGGAAGCTTCAAGGAAGAGGATAAAGACTTTGAGGCCGCGACTGCGCAGGGCTTTGAGCTTGGCATCGAACTCGTGCAGGAAGTGGCCCTCGCGTATGTTGATGACGAGCGCGGCGTGCTCTATGGAGGCGTGATCGTCCTCGCCGCTTTCGACGAGACGGGCAAAGGTCGGCAGGAGCGTGATCGGCAGATTATCAACGCAGAAGTAGCCGAGGTCTTCAAAGGCGTTGGTGGCTGATGACATGCCCGAGCCGCTGAGGCCCGTGATGATGACTATATCGGGCGCGTTGCCGCCCGCACCGTCCAGCTCTTTTTTATTCGACATCACCAGCCGTTAAGGCGTCGGCAGCACTACTGTTACTGCCAGCCGCCGGTTGCCTCCCGCTTCGTGTCTCGGCGTTTGTTTCGTCCGCCTCCGAAAGCATACGCGCATGGCGCTCGACGAAGACGCCCGCCGCGTCGTACCCGCCCATCCTCAATAGCTGGACGCGCACAGCCGTCTCAACCAGTGTTGAGAGATTACGGCCTGGGCTCACAGGTATCAAGACCTGCGGGAGATTGACGCCCAGAATCTCCGCCGCCCGCGTATCGATGCCGAGGCGGTCAACCTCAAGCGCCTGATCCCAACGCTCGAACCTGATGCAGAGATCGACGGTCTTCGCTGAGCTGATGGCCGAGACGCCGAAGAGGTCGCGTATATTGATGATGCCCAGCCCGCGAATCTCCAGATGAGCGTGAAGGAGTTCCGGCGCAGAGCCGATCAGGCGATCGGAGCCGATGCGTCTGACCTCGACCACGTCATCAGAGACCAGGCGATGCCCGCGCGCTATCAGGTCGAGCGCGCATTCCGATTTGCCTATCCCCGAACAGCCTTCGAGCAGGACTCCAACCCCGTAAATATCCAGCAGCACACCGTGGCGCACGACGAGCGGCGCGAGCATCTCCTGCAAGTATTCGGTCACGACGTTGACGGCGACCGAACTCAGGAGCGGCGTTTTGAGCAGAGGCAGTTGCGCTTCGTCCGCCGCTGCGATCAACTCGACGGGCGGATTGAGATTTTTTGTGACGAGGACGCAGGAGATGTTATTGAGCGAGAGGTTCTCGATAGCGGCGCGGCGTTTGTCGGGCTCAAGCTGGGACAGATACCAGATTTCACTCTGGCCCACGATCTGTAGGCGGCCCGGATGTATGTAGTGTGTGAAGCCAGCCAGTGCCAGCCCAAGCTTCTGAATGCGCGCGTTATCGATGCGATGCGTCGGCGCGCCCGTCGCCCCGGCCAGCACACCGAGTTCAAGCTGCGGCGGAGCATGCGCCAGAAACTCGCTGATCGTGATCGACGGGTAATCAACCATAAGAAAGCAGTGACGAGTGACAAGTTAAAGACAGCTTCGCTCTCGTCACTCGTCACTATCTTTAAGGCTCGATCAAGCCGTAGTTACCGTCGCTACGTTTGTATATGACGCCGATGCGATTGGTATCGGCATCGCGGAAAACGAGGAACTGATCGTCTTCACCGGAGAGACGCATCGCAGCCTCCTCTGCCGTCATCGGCTTGACGTTATAGCGACGGGCGGCGATGATGCGCGGCGGTCGCGGGCTGGCGACGACATCGCCGTCCGGCGGCGGCGCAACCGACGCAGTGGGTTTGGCTCTCTGCTTGCCGTCGATGATCTTCTTCTTGAGCTTGAGCGCCTGCTTTTCGATCTTCGCGATGGCGCGCGTCAAAGCCTGGTACATATCGGCGTTGGTGTCCCTGGCCGTCAGGGTATGCTCGCGCCAGTGGACGAGGATTTCTCCGATCTGGCGATTCTTCTCGACATCTATGATGACATGCGCGCGCGCCGTCGAGTCGCTAAAAATATGTTCGATCTTCTGGAAATGATCTTCGACGTGAGAACGCAGCGCAGGCGTCACCTCGACGTGACGACCCGTGTATTCAAATTCCATCAGGACTCTCCCTCCTCGCCTTGCTTCAGCACAGGGCATGCGGCGCGTGGGGACACGTCTTCGGCGGCCCCATGCGGTCGGATGCTGATGTTTTAACTAAGTTCTAAAGCTAAACTTTTTCGTGCGGCGCACGCCCGCAGCGAACGGGACAAGCGCGCCTGCATCACAGGCAACGTTCACCATCAGGTGACGGCGCGGCGCTCGCGCGAGCCCGGAATCTGCATCTGGTCGCGGTACTTGGCGACCGTGCGACGCGACAGCTTGATGCCTTCCTTGGTCAGAATCTTGACCACCTGATCGTCCGTGATCGGGTTGTGCGAATCCTCTTCTTCGATCAGCTTCTTGATTCTCAGCTTGATGATACGGGTCGAAACCTCTTCGCCCTCTTCGTTCATCATGCCTTCTGTGAAGAAGCGGCGCAGTTCGATGACGCCCTGCGGCGTGTGCGCGTACTTGCGATTGACGACGCGCGAAACGGTCGAGAGATGCATCCCTATGTCTTCGGCGATGTCCTTGAGCATCATCGGCTTGATGTATTGCACGCCCTTGTCGAGAAATTCGCGCTGGCGTTTGACGATCGACTCGACCACTTTATAGATGGTCTGCCGACGGTGCTCAATGTTGCGCAGCAGGTCGACCGCCGAGCGCATCTTATCGCGGATAAAGTCGCGCGTCTCCTTGGTCGTCGTCTGCTGGCCGAGCATCTGCTGATAGTTCTGGCTAATGCGCAGGCGCGGGCTGCCGTCGTCCGCAAAGTAGATGACATAGCCGCCCAGCTCGTCGTCGTCATCCAACTCGTCCAGCTTCTCAATATAGATTTCGGGCGTGATGAGAACGGGTTCGTCCGACGAATAGGCGCGGCCCGGATAAGGGTCAAGCGTGCGGATGACCTGAAGCTCTGCGAGCAGCGTCTCGACATCCACGCCGATCTGCTTGGAGAGGTTCGGCAGCTTGTGTTGCTGCAAATCGTTGAGATGCTCGCCGACGAGGCGTGCGGCGAGACGATCGCTTTCGCCGCGCGTCTCAAGCTGAACGAGCAGGCACTCGCGCACGTCGCGCGCGCCGCAGCCCACCGGCTCCAGACGCATCACGGACTGGCGCGCCTCTTCAACCACTTCCAGGGGCCATGGGCCCATCTCGGCTATCTCTTCGTTGGTCGCGTTAAGGCGACCGTCGCTGTCCAGATTTCCGATCACGCAGATGGCGGCGTCACACACAGCGCCCTTGATCGGGCTCATGTGAAGCTGCCATTCGAGATGCTCGGAAAGCGAGGGAGGGCGCGTCAAAAACTGCTCGAAGGTCGGGGTGTCTTCCTTGTACTCGAACTCCTGCGTCTTGTAGCCGGGGTCTAGGTAGTCTTGGAACTCGCGCCCGAAATCTATCTCTTCAAAGGGGTCGCGTGTGGCCTCGTCCGCGCCCGCCTCTTCGCCCGCCTCGCCCGCCGCGAGACTCTCAGCAGCCTCGATGCCCTGAGCCTCAGCATACATCCCAACGTCGTCCGCTTCGCCCGAGCCGTTTGCCGATGCTCCGTTGAGGTCAGTGCCCGTAGGGTCTGCGACCGTCGCGTCAAAACTACTCGCGGCATCGCCGCTCGCCAGTTGATCGAGGATTTTTTCGGCCAGCTCCTGCGTCTCTTCGTGCGAGGCGACTTCCTCCAACACCGGATTCTCTAGAAGCTGTTGCTGAATCAGGTCGGTGAGTTCGAGCGTGGTCATCTGCAACATCTCTATGCGCTGGCGCAACTGCGGCGTCAGCACGAGACGTTGTGAAAGACTGGTTGTAAGCTTAACGGACATACCTGCTTGAATGACTACCCTTGGTTACTCGTGTCTCTTATGTTTTTGAAATCAGCGCCAGACATGCGCGAGGGAGATTATAACTGAAAAAGTAAGCAGTAGTCAGTAATCAGTAGTCAGATCAGCGAAAAAAATATTTGAGTATCGGAATGAATGTGCCCAAACCAATACGATAAAGTCAAGCGCCGTTTCACCGAGTACTGATCGCCGGATGGCCTGGCTACTTTCAATCCTACAGCCGGAACTTGTCGCCGAGGTAGAGCCGCCGCACTTCGGCGTCGTCCGTCAATTCCTGCGGCGCACCCGTGCGGAAGATGCGCCCGTCGGCCATGATATAAGCGCGATCCGTCACGCCAAGGGTTTCGCGCACGTTATGATCTGTGATGAGTATACCAATGCCGCGCCCCCTGAGGTAAAGAATCATGTTCTGAATATCGTCGACCGCCTTGGGGTCAATCCCTGCGAACGGCTCATCGAGGAGGATGAACTGCGGCTCGGTGGCGAGGGCGCGGGCGATCTCTGTTCGGCGGCGTTCGCCGCCCGAGAGCGCATCGCCGCGAGTATTACGCACGTGCGCGATGCCGAACTCTTCGAGCAGCTCTTCCAATCTCTTGAAGCGCTCGCGCCGACGCAGGCCCAGGGTCTCCAGCACGGCCAGAATATTCTGCGCCGCCGTCATACGCCGGAACACTGAGGGCTCCTGCGGCAGGTAGCCGACGCCTAAACGCGCCCGCAGGTACATCGGAAGCCGCGTGATGTCGCGCTCGCCGAGGCGGATCAGACCGCGATCGGGCTGCTCCAGACCGATGATCATGTAAAAGGTCGTAGTCTTGCCCGCGCCGTTGGCTCCGAGCAGGCCCACGACCTCGCCCGGCTCGACGTGCAGGCTGACATTATCAACCACGCGCCGCCTGCCATAAGACTTCTGCAAACCCACTGAGGCCAGAGCCCGCTTCGACGGCACAGCTCTATGACTATCAAGCCCACGCGCCGCCGCCTCGGCGCGCGCCGGAACAGTGGCCACCGCTCCACCCTCTTCTCGCTCCTCGATCATCATCAAATCACTGATCAGCGACAAGCGACGTGTGGCAAGTTGAAAAGCTTCTGCTGCTGCTCGTCACCTGCCACCTGTCACTCGTCACTGCTTTTTGATCTTGTGCGTCGAACGCACGCGACCCGGCGACTGTGCTCCTCTGGAATCGTCGGCGACAACTCTACTATCGCGTAAATAGACAGTCAAACGCCCCCCTTCGGTCGTTCCCTGTTCCGTATCCTCGACGCGCGCCGGGTTGCCTTTGAGAATCACTGTCTCGTCGGCTGCCGTGTACTGCCCGGAATCGCCCGTGCCGCGCCGACCGGGCTGGGTCAGGACGACATCGCGCTGGGCCAGTGTGCGCTCGACCTCATTGCTGTCTTTCAGGAGATAGACATCGGCGACGGCGCTCGTGATGCGGTCTGTGGCCTGTTTGATGTCAACGTTGCCTTCGTAATGAAGCAGGCGATCGGTGTCTGAGTATGTCATGCGATCGGCGGTCGCAAAGACGGGCACGACTTCACCGCCGCCGTTCTGGGCCCTGCGTCGCGCCTGATAGAGCGCGCTCTGCACATGCCCGTCGGCATCCATACGCTTGTTCTCGCGATAGATCGTCAATTTGTCTCCGCGCACGAAATTGTCGTCCTGCCATGCGCGCGCGCCGCCCGTATAAACGGCGATGCCCTGTACGTGCCTGAACTCCGCGCGATCGGAGACGATGTAGACGGGGCTTTTGACTTTACTGAAAGGGGTCGCGCCGTTGGTCTGTTCCTGGCTGTAATAGGTCGTCGCCGTCTTGCCACGGCTATAGGAAATGTCGTTGCGCGTGTCGGAATCTATCTCCTGCGCCTTGGTGCGAGCGCGCGAATCCCAGACGACGGGCTCGCCGCCGCGCAATCTCACGGTCTCGTCCGCAGCCGTGTAGGAAGCGTTGGCCGCCCGCCCGTTGCGGTCAAGCTCGTTGAACTTGGCGTCGCCCTGCGCGTCCAGCCGCTCTATGTCCTGCGTGTCGCGGACGAAGAGCGCCAACATCTTCTGCGCAGTGATCGTGCGCTGGGCCCTTTGCTCGTTCGGCTCAAGGGGGTCGATGACGACTTTGGAATCGCCCGTCGAGGTGAATGAGCGCGCGAGATTCCCCGTCTCGTAAAAATCACCGTCGAAGCGCGAGGCCGTTAAAGTCTTGCGATCGGCGGTCGCGGATTTCTGTACCGGCTCGACGAACAGCTCCGCGTTGCCGACTGCCTCGGCGCGTTCGAGGTCGCGTCCGGTCGTGCGCCAGGAGAGCTTGACGCTATCAGCCGTCAGCCGTTTGTTGGCGGCACGCGGGTCGCTCATGCGTGACTTTGGGGCCGCCAAAGTAACGACCGAGCGCCCTTCGGTTCGCATCTCCTTCAGGAGGCTGCGCTCGCCCTGCGGTTGAAAGCTGACTTCAAGAAGATTCGGGCCCGTCAACTGCATCTCGGAATCTGCATCGAGGCTCTGCATACGCACGTCGCGCGTGGCGAGGGCACGCTCAAGCTGCTGGTCTTTATCAAGGAAGAAGTCCATGTCGGCGGAATGGACTTCGGCGGCGCGCCCTTCGGTCATCGAGCGCAGGTAGGAGTTACCGCGCGCTTCGACCTTCTGAAGATGCTTTTGTTCGTTGAGCGTGGCGGTGAGCGTCTCGCCGCTCATGATGTCGCGCTCCTGCTCGGCTGTCGCGCCGCCCGTGAAAGCCAGATGAAGATGGGCCTGATCGAAGGAGGCTTGGGCCGAGCGAATCGTAACGGGACGCGCACGCGGGTTTGGCTTCGCGCCCGCCTTCACTTCCGGCGCGACCGTGATCTCGACGTTGTTGCGCAATTCGAGCCGCTTATTCTTGGCATCGAGAAAAGCGCCCGTCGCGTGCCCGGAAACATTCTCGCGCGAGAAGGTGATGGGCTGGTCTGTATCCGCCGTCTCGGCCTGCTGGTTATAGATGAAGAGTTCCGTCTTCGCCTTGAGGAAGTCGCGCGTCTCTATGTTGACATCGCCGTTAAAGGAGATGATGCCCTTCTCCGGGTCATAGATGGAGCGGCGCGCCGTGATCTGGTCGGGCTTATTCCCTTCCGGCGAATAGACCTCCAGATGCACCTCTTCCAGCTCATGATGATTATCGGCGTAAGTGATGTCGCGCGCCGCTCGCAGCAGGAGCCGCAGGCGGTCGCCCTCCGTCACACGTCGCTCGTAGCCCTCGACGACACTCGTTACCTGCTTCGACAGCTCGGGCGTTTCCGAGCGCAGGCGAAAAGGCTCGTTATGGCGCAAACGATAATAAGAGATGCCGACGAAGATAATGCCCGCCACGATGACGAAGAGCGCCAGCGCACGCGTCACCAGAGGCATGCGCGCCCGCAGCCCGACCGCAATCGCTCTTTTTCGTCTGATCTCCTGCATACTAAATACAGATGTCAGATGTCAGTAAAAGGCTTTGACCAACATCCGGCATCTGTCATCTGCTCTTCATGTCTTGGACGCATAGCTGTAAGCGCGTGACGCCCTGCCAAGTGTTGGGCTCGACGGTGTAAGCCATTTCGATGCGGTCGTGGGGCTTCAGCGTTCGCCCGCGTGTTTCTTCCACGCCGTTCCACCAGATGGCGTCGTGTGTGCGACCGTCCTCGCAGGCGACGCTCATTTTCAAATGCCGTTCTTTTATGATGCGCGGCGCGGCGGCAAGGCGCATGTCGCGCGTCATAAAGACTGGTCGGCGATTGCCGGCCCCGAAGGGCTCAAGCCGACGCAACTCTTCCGTGAGCGCGAGCGAGAGCGCAGAGGGAGGCAATTCGGCATCAACGTGGAGCACCGGCAGGAGGTCTTGATCGCTCAGGCGACTGGCGGCATGCTCGTTTAGGCGGCGGCGCAATTCAGGGATGCGGTCGCGCCTGATCGTCAGACCGGCGGCGTGCGAATGGCCGCCGAACTTCTCGAACAGATCGGCGCAGGCCGTCAGTCCGTTGAGCAGGTGATAGGCATCTATGCTGCGCGCGGAGCCGTGGCCCAGGTCGTCTTCGAGCGAGATAACGATGCACGGGCGATTCAGTTTTTCAGCGACCTTTGAGGCGGCGATGCCGATCACGCCCCTGTGCCAGCCGTCGCCCGCGACGACGGCCACATGCGCCGCGTCCGGCTCGACGGAGAGCGCCACGAGCGCATGCTTTGTAATCTCGCTCTGCACGGTCTGGCGCTGGCGGTTGAGAGCGTCAAGGTGCGTCGCCAGTCGTCGCGCCTCTTCCGCATCGGTCGTCTCGAACAACTCTATAATGGCGCGCGCGGCCTCCATACGGCCCGCCGCGTTAATCCTTGGGCCAATGCGAAAGCCCAGATCGTAAGCGGTCATGCGGTCGTTACAGCCGGAGACCTCCATCAAAGCGCGAAGACCCGGATTTGTCGCCTTCGGCAAGTCCGCCAGCCCGAGCGCGACGATAGTCCTGTTTTCACCCGTCAGTTGCGCGACATCTGCGACCGTGCCGATGGCGACCATCTTCAGGAACCCGCCGATCTGTGACTCGCGCCCGCGCTCGCGAAAGAGCGCGTGGGCCAACTTGAAGGCAACGCCCACGCCCGCCAGATTCTTGTCTGGGTAGCTGCACCCGCGCTGGTTCGGATTGAGCACGGCGTAGGCTGGCGGCGCGCCCTCGCCTTCGTCCGGCAGGTGATGATCTGTGACGATCACGTCCAGCCCGTGCGCGCGGGCCCAGATGAGCGGCTCGTGCGCGCGTATGCCGCAATCCACGCTGACAACCAGCGAGTAGCCGTCGGCCAGGGCTTTTTCCAGCGCCGCCTGCTGAATGCCGTAGCCTTCCGTGAAACGGTGCGGGACGTGATAGCCCGTGCGCGCGCCGAGCAGGTCGAGCGCACGGCGCAGGACGACCGTGCCCGTCGTCCCGTCCACGTCATAGTCGCCGTAGATGAGCACGCGCTCGCCCCGTTCGATCGCCGCGAGCAGACGATCGACGGCCCGTCGCATGTCTAGCATCAACAGCGGGTCATGAAGCTGGTCGTGTGATGGATGGAGAAAACGCTTCGCCGCCTGTTCATCCCCGACGCCGCGCGCGAGGAGTAGACGGGCCACGATTTCAGAGACGCCGAGGGAGCGCGCGAGCGCGTTCGATTGATGCGAATCGTGCTCGCGCACGATCCAGCGTTTGGCGTCCATCGTCATAAGAGGATTTACTCGGCGAACCAGCCGTTGGCATCAAGCAGCTTGACGCCGATGCGTTGTTTGCCGTCCGCTTCGTCCGTCCACACGCCGTTGACTTCGGCGTCGATCGGGCGTCCGAACGGCGGCGTGAGGCGCACCACTGTTCCGAGTTCAACGCGCGCGTCTGTGATCAGCGTCGCCCCGCCACGACTGACCCTGACGGCTTCGGCCTGCACCTGAAAAGGCTTACCCTCGGGCGTGCGGCCTTCCAGCTCGACGGCGAAATCGACGGGCACGCGCGGGCTGCGCGGTCGCTGGCCCACAGCATCCTCTTCGCGGTTCATTTCATTATTCATAACTCACAACTTCAGCCCCTCTCATTTATTTTCATTCCAGCTTCTTGCTCTCCTTGAGGTGGGGCGAGATGAGTTTACCGAATTTTGCCGCCGATTGTTAGTGCTCTGGTTATTATTTGGCGTCGGAGTGATGCCGGTCGGCAAAGTTTGTTCCTGCTGTCCGTTGGTCGTCCCCGGCTGCGCTCCGGCGTCCGTGGCATTGAGGACGCCAGCGAACAGCAGGGCCAGCACCGTAAAGCCGACGACGATTCGATAGCCGATGAAGATGCCCGTCGAATGCGTGCGCAGGAAGCGCAGGAGAAACCAGATTGAGGCATAACCGACGACACCGGAAACGATGGTCGCCACAGCCAGCGAGACGTAACTGTCCGAAGGCAGCTTCGTGACAGCCTCCTTCAATTCGAGCAGACCGCTGGCGGCGATGGCCGGAATCGAGAGCAGGAAGGAGAAGCGCGCGGCTGTCTCGCGCGTCTCTCCGGCGAAGAGGCCGCCCATGATCGTCGAACCCGAACGGCTCGCGCCCGGCATCAGCGAGAGTACCTGCGCGCCGCCGACCGCCAGCGCATCGAGCACGCCCAACTCTTCCATCCCGCGCTTGCGCTTGCCGACCAGTTCCGCAATGCCTAATCCGATGGCGACGACGATCATCATCGTCGCGATGAGCCAGAGATTCTTCGTCAGCGGCCCTTCGATCAGCTTCTTTAAGAGCAGCCCGATAGTGCCGATCGGAATGGAGCCGATAATCACCAGCCAGCCGAGCCATGCTTCCTGCGAGAGCCGCGACTGGCGTTGGCCCACCATCGTCATCTCCATCGCCGCCTCGCTCTTCCGGCCGCGCAGGAGCGCCAGGTGATCGCGCACGAAAGCGAAAGAGATGTTCCAGATGTCGCGCGCGAAATAGATGAGGACGGCCAGCAGCGTGCCCAGTTGGATGACGGCGATGGTGGCCGTCGTCAACTCCGCGCGCGCGGTCTGCTCAGCGCCGCCGTATAAGCCAAGGGCGCGACTGGCGAAAATCAGGTGCGCCGTCGAGCTGATGGGGATAAATTCCGTGAGACCTTGAACGATGCCTAGGATGATGGCTTGGAGAATGGACATAATAATTTTGGATTTTAGATTCTGGATTTTAGATTAACGCTTCCCGCGTCTTGAATTTTGGGACGGAGCTTTCAACTTTCGGAACCCGCCAATCCAAAATCTAAAATCCAAAATTGAGCTATTCGCGGAATGAGTTTCTGACAGCAATCCAATCATACAGGAAATTCGGCATGAGCAAACAGGCACGAACGATGCTGGCAAGCTGCCAGGGAAAAGCATAAGACGTTTTCCGCGCCTCGATGGCATGGACGATCTTGCGCGTCGCGTCTTGCAGCTCCATCAGGTAAGGCATCTGCGCGTGACGCCCGGCGGTCAGAGCCGTCTTGATAAAGCCGGGATGAATGATCGTCACGTCAACGCCCGTGCCGCGCAAGTCCAGCCGCAGGCTCTCGAAGAAGGCCGAGAGCCCGGCCTTGCTCGCACAGTATGCGCCCGACTTGACGAGCCCGCGATAGGCCGCGAGCGAAGAGATGGCGACCAGTTGGCCCTGCCCGCGCGAGACCATCTCGGGCAATACAGCCGTCACGCTATTGACCGCGCCGAGCAGATTGATATTGATGACCTCGGCCACATCAGCGGCGCGCAAATTCATGGCATGCGTCGTCGCGCCCACTCCGGCATTGGCGATGAGCACGTCTATCGGCCCGAACCTCTCGCGCAGCGTGTCGGCAACCGAGCGCACGGCATCAGCGTCCCTGACATCAGCCTGAAGCGCCAGCGCATGCCCGCCCGCGCTCTCCACTTCCATGACCAGCTCTTCCAGCGCGTCGGCGCGTCGCGCCAGCAGTCCCAGATTCGCCCCGCGTCGCCCAAGCTCAACACTCAACGCGCGACCGATGCCGCTCGATGCGCCCGTGATAAGCACTACTTTTTTTCGCCAGTCGGTCATCGGAGTACGTCAACACAGCTCGGCGACGTGCGGGCCGAGCGCGCGCAGGGCCGCCGCCAGATCGTCTTGCTTGATGAGTAGGTGATCGCGCGAGAAGGAGGAGAGCGCGCCACAGCTTATGCCCGCCTGCGAGAGCAGTTCCGTGACGCGCGCCAGGTAGCCGACGACCGTCCAGCCGAGTTCGATGTCGAGCGTGACGAGACGAAAGCCGCCTTCGACGCGCGCGTCGCGGGCCGCGTGTCGCATCGCGCGCCAGTCCGTTTCATCAAGCAGCAGCGTCACTTCCCTCTCGTCGCGCAGGAGCATGAAGGGAGCATCGCCACGCGGGCTCAGCTCCGGGTTCTCAAGCAGGCGCGTCCATTCTTCATGTCGCAGGCCGATCACAAAGTAAGTGCCGGGTGCGACCTCGACCCTGGTTCGGCTGAGCAGTTCCGCCGCCTCCGCTTTTTGTACCCCGCTGGCCTTTTCCATCATCTCAACCGGAGTCGCTCTGCGCGCGCGCACCTGGCCCGCTTCCAGACTTACACCTGAACCAGGACGGGCGTGATGACGGGCTTCGCGCCGGTCTGCTTCTGTAGAAAGCGTTTGACATCGAGCCTGATGCGCTCCTTGAGCAGGCTCAAGTCCTCGCGCTCGGTCAGGCTGGCGTTTGAAATCGCCTCGCTGATGATGCGCTGGGCTTCTTTGTGATAACCGTTCGCGCCCTCCAGACCGATGACGCCGCGCGCCACTATCTCCGCCGGAGCTTCCAATTCGCCCGTCTCCTCGTTGATCTTGATGACGAGGGTGACGATGCCGTCGTAGGCGATCTGTCGGCGCTCGCGCACGGTCTCGCGGTCGATCTCTTCAAAGCCGGAATCGTCGATGAAGGTTCGTCCGACTTCGCGCTTGTCGACGACCGTGGCGCGCTCGCCGTCCAGCTCAAGCACGTCGCCGTTTTCGATCAGGACGATGTTCTCTTCGGCGTAGCCGAGATGGTTCTTGATGAACTCCTTGTGACGGAAGAGCATCCGGTACTCGCCGTGAATCGGGACGACGAATTTGGGCCGCACGGCCTCGGTCATGATCTTGATGTCTTCCTGCGAGGCGTGGCCGCTGACGTGAATCAACCGGCGCTTCTCTTCGATGATGTTTGCGCCGCGCTTGTAGATACAACCGATGAGGCGCGAGATAGAGCGCTCGTTGCCCGGAATGATTCGCGCCGAGAGCACCACCGTGTCGCCCTCCTCTATGGTCAGGCCCTTGTAACTCTGCGTCGCCATCTGCGAGAGCGCGGCGCGCGGCTCTCCCTGCGAGCCCGTCACCAGAAAGACGATCTCGCTATCGTCCATACGCTTCGTCTCGTTGAGCGAGACCATCAAACCGTCAGGGATGTCCAGATACCCTAAGCGATCAGCGATCTCGACGTTCTTCTGCATCGAGCGGCCCAGCACGCAGACCTTTCGCCCGTACTGCTGCGCCACGTCAAGGACGATCTGCAAGCGATGAATCGAAGAGGCGAAGGCCGCGACGACGATGCGCCCGGTTGCTTCGGCGAAAATCTCCTCGAAAGCCGGTATCACGGCGCGCTCCGACGGCGTTCGCCCGGGCACGGTCGCGTTGGTCGAATCCGAGAGCAGCGCCAGCACGCCCTCCTGCCCGTAGCGTCGCAACGTGCGCAGGTCAATCGGCTCGCCGATAACGGGCGTCTCATCGACCTTGTAATCGCCCGTGTGAATGATCGTGCCGACAGGCGTCGTGATCGCCAGCGAGAAACAATCAACCAGCGAGTGCGAGACGCGTATGAACTCGATCTTAAAGGGCCCAAGCTCGACCGTATCGCGCGGCTCGACGCGATGAATCAACACATCGCCGAGCAGGTCATGCTCTTCGAGCTTGCTTTCGGCCAGACCGATCGTGAAGTGCGAAGCGTAAACGGGGACGTTGAACTTCTTGAGGATATAAGGCAGCGCGCCGAGGTGGTCTTCGTGCCCGTGTGTCAGGATGATGGCCGTGATCTGCTCCCTGTACTCTTCCAGGAAATCGAAGTCGGGAACGGACACGTCCACGCCATAGGCGGTCTCTTCGGGGAAACCCATACCGGCGTCGAGGATGAGCATCTCATCGTCGTACCGCACGGCCATACAATTCATCCCGAACTCGCCGATGCCGCCGAGCGGGATGATCTCTAAAACATTACCCACTTTTTTTCTTTACTCTACTCTCCAAAAGAGCCCGACGAATAGCCAATTCAGATCGCTTTCGCCGGGCGGAATTAAGCCTGACAGTATAACACAGGACGAGCCTCTTCATAGCTCGACGGCTCAAAGCCCCGCGCTCGTGCCCTCGATGATACGCGCCACGCGCGCCCATTCTTCGAGCGTCAGGGTCTCTGCGCGTCGAACGGGTGCGACCCCTGCGGCTTCGAGCAAAGGCCCAGCGCCCCCGGCCTCTTCAATACGCAAACGAAGAGCATCCGGCGCGCCGCGCAGATTATTAAGGATAGTCTTACGCCGCTGCGCGAATCCGGCGCTGACCAGTTGACGAAAAAGCGCTTCGTCTTCCACCGGCACACCCATGCGCGGCCTCATACTAAGGCGCACGACCGTACTCCACACTTTCGGCACGGGGCGAAACGAGGCGGGCGAGACATCAAAGAGAGTCTCAGCCGAAGCATAGGCTTCGACCATCACGGACAGATAGCCGCGCTCGCTTGAAGCTGGCGGCGCGGTGATGCGCTCCACGACTTCGCGTTGCAGCATCAAGACCATCCCCGTGATGCATCGACGCTGCTCGATCAATCGTTGCAGGATGGCCGTTGAGATGTAGTAAGGAAGATTGGCGACGACCCGCGCTCTCCCCTCGGGCGCGACGAGCGAGCATAAATCAGCATCTAGAGCATCACCTTCGACGATCTGAAAATTCGCGCGCGCGCCGAAACGCTCGCGCAGAAGACCGGCAAGCTCGCGATCAAGCTCGATGGCGACGAGGCGTCCGGCCATCTCAACCAACCGCGAAGTCAAAGCCCCGCGCCCGGGCCCTATCTCTATAATCGTCTCATCCGCGCGCGGGCCCAGCGCCTCGACGATGCGCTCGACCACACGCTCATCCTCAAGAAAATTCTGACCCAGACTCTTTTTCGCGCGAACCATAAGAGAGCAGTGACGAATGACGAGCAAGAGAGACAAGCTTTTAACTCGTCGCTTGTCGCTTTCTTTCTAACTTGTCACTCGTCACTTGTGACTGTTTTTATGTAGCCGGTGATTTCTATGTCGGGCCCATGCTGTTGAAAGACTACGTCGTGGAGGCGCAGGGCGTCGGCGATGGTCGCGGGGCCTGTGCCGCCGATGGCGGGGGGCGCATCGCAGCCTCCGATTATCAGGGGCGCGATGAAGAAGCTCACCTTATCGACGAGCCCGGCATCGAGAAATGCGCCCGCGACGTTTGCGCCTCCCTCTATAAGCACGCTCTGAATGGAACGCTCATTGAGTTTCGCAAGCATGTTTCTGAGATTACGACCATCAACATCTCTTATGACTTCCACGCCGCGCTGTTCAAGTGCTTTGAGCCGGGAAGCATCCGCGCTCTCGGAGGTAAAGACGAGGACGGGCGCATCGCGCGCGGTCATTGCGAGTTGCGAATCGGGAGACAGGCGCAGGGTCGGGTCAAGCACTATGCGCTTGAGGGGAAGACGGCGGGCGCGGCCAGAGCGATCTGTGAGCAAAGGATTATCGGCGATGGCCGTCCCCGAGCCGACGAGGATGGCGTCGTATTCGTGACGAAGCCGGTGGACGCGCGCGCGCGACTGCTCGCCGGTAATCCAACGCGAGTCGCCCGTGCGCGTGGCGATGCGTCCATCGAGCGAGCAGGCGAGCTTGAGATGAAGGAAGGGCCGCGCCTCGCGTATCGAGTGAATATATTTTTCGTTGAGACGTGTGGCCTCACGGGCCAACAGCCCTGTGTGAACAGTGATGCCTGCGGCGCGCAGGTGCGCGAACCCTTTGCCTGAGACTTTCGGGTTAGGGTCTTCGATGGGCGCGACGACGCGAGTGATGCCCGCGCGTATGAGAGCATCCGTGCAGGGCGGAGTTCGTCCATGATGCGCGTGCGGCTCAAGGGAGACGTAAGCGGTCGCGCCCTTGGCCTTCTCGCCAGCCTCTTCGAGCGCGAGCGTCTCCGCGTGCTTCAGCTGTTCGTAAAGATAGAAGCCCTCGCCGACGATTGACCCACCCGCACCGACGATCACGCAGCCGACGAGCGGGCTCGGACTGACCTGCCCCTGCCCGCGCGAAGCTAGTTCCAGCGCGCGATACATCATCTGCCGGTCTAGCTCGCTCCAGGCATCTAACTTTTCGCTCACTGTCGGGGCTTCATCCGTCCTCAATAGTCCCTCTTATTCAAACAGGCTATTGACATACTGTTCGGGGTCGAACACAACGAGGTCGTCCACCTTCTCGCCAATCCCTGCATAACGAATCGGCAGATTAAGCTCTTTGGCGATGGCGACGGCGATGCCTCCCTTGGCCGTGCCGTCGAGCTTGGTCAGGACTATCCCGGTCACGCCCGCGACCTTCAAAAACTGCCTGGCCTGCTCAAGCCCGTTCTGTCCCGTCACGGCATCCACGACGAGTAGCGTCTCGTGCGGCGCGCCTTCCACTTCCCGGCCCGCGATGCGCTTCATCTTTTCCAGCTCGGCCATGAGGTTCGACTTGTTGTGAAGGCGCCCGGCGGTATCAACGATCAGGACATCGGAGTTGCGCGCCTTGGCGGCTTTCAGCGAATCGAAGAGGACGGCTGCCGGGTCTGTGCCCTGCTTCTGCTGGATGAGCGGGACGCCCGTGCGCTCGGCCCAGATCGCCAACTGGTCTGAGGCGGCGGCGCGAAAAGTATCCGCCGCACAGATCAGGACATCGTTGCCTTCGGCCTTGATACGCTGCGCGAGCTTTCCGATCGTCGTCGTCTTACCGACGCCGTTGACGCCGACGATCATCATCACGTACGGCACGACCGTTAGCGGCACGCTCGTCTCTGAAGCGACGCCCTGACGCTCGGACGCCTGTAGGATCGTCAGCAGTTCACTCTTGATCGCCTGCTTCAAGGCGGCGATGTCGTTGATCTGCTGGCGGGCTATGCCGCGCCGCACGGTTTCAAGTATGTGCAGGGTCGTCGGCACGCCGATGTCGGCGGCGATGAGCACCTCTTCCAGCTCATCCAAAAGCTGCGCGTCAATCTGCTTGCGTCCCTGAAAGACCGTGTCGATCTTGTCCGAGAGCGATTCGCGCGTGGCGGCGACGGCGCGGCGAAATCGCGCGCTGAATTCCTGTTCGAGCGCCGCTTCCTGCGCTTGCAGCTCTTCGATAGAACGATCGAGCCCGAGAATGGAGGTCGTAAAAGTCGAGCGCGACGGCACGGCCTTCTGCTCGGCGGCTGGCTTCAAGGGCTCTGCTTCGGCGCGCCTGTTCACGGACGCGGAAGCGACGGGACGCGGGCTCTCCGTCACCGATTGAGTCTCGCGTGTGGGCGGAGGTGTCGGCGCTGCACCGGTCGCCGCAGGCTCAAGCGCCACGGTTGGGCCCAGCGGCTGTGGCCTCTCAGGTTGAAACGGAGCGGCTGGCGTTTGAAGCGTCGCATCCACGGCCTCTGCGGGCTGTGTCGCTTGCTGTTCGACGGCGGCGGCGGCAGGACGCGCTGGCGGCTCGTTTAAGCCCAGCGTGACGAAGCGTTCTTTATTTTTGCGTTTCCAGAATGCCATTGATGAAGTCTTATACCCTTATGAATCCTGAGTTGAATTTGTAAACGTTTGATTATAAGCGCAACTGCCGCAGCACGACAAAAGCGTTGACGCCTGCGCATTGATAAGATGCGCAGGCGTTTTGAGTCTGGAGATGCGAAGCGAGCTATAGGAGACGAGCTTCGGGTGCACGCTATTCCGTGTTCAGATTCTTCTCTTGCTTGATCTCGTCGCTCTCGGGGTTTTCCGCGCCCGGTATGAGCGAGCCCGTCGGCTTCTCTTTTTCCAGCTTCTCGCTGGGGCTCTCTTCGACTTTCGGTTTCTGATCTTCGTCCGATGCTCTTCCCTGTCCTTGATTCACATTCATAATAAGCTCCTCTGATTACCGCTTTCCGATGTTCTCAATGAAGAATTGAAGTTATGGGCGTTAATATACACGCCCTTTATCGATAACGCCAAACGGGTGAGCCGAATCAAAAGCATAATAATACGGCAGCTTGAATCCTGTGCGATAACAAGCTGCCGATGACTTCGTGGATTTGGATTAAGCGACGATTGATGAGGGAAAGGCTTCAATAAAGATTGAAGCCATATTCGAGCACTGCGTATTGCGAGACGGGCTGTCCGTCCTTCATTGCGGGCACGAACCTGATGCGACGCGCCGCATCGATGGCCCTCTCCGTCAGCCCGTAGGGGAGGCCCGCCACGGCCCTTATATTTTTTACCGTCCCGTCGGCGGCCAGCACCAATTTTAATAGAACTGTGCCACTGACATTATGTTGACGCGCCAGTTCCGTGTACTCCGCGACCGGCTTCGACAGTATACGCGCCTTCTGTATCGCATCACGCGGGCTGTAGATTTTCTCCCCACCGGGCTCTCTCCCCGGCATGCTTCCATCAACCTCGCCCCCGCCAGTGTTCGGGCTGACGATCGCGCCACCAACCCCAAAGCCCGCGCTGGTTCCAGTACCGACGCCGATTCCCTCTTCCGAGACGCGCTCATCTCCAACAATGACGTTGCTCGCCGCAGCATCGCCGTTGATTGGCCCAAGCATGAAGGATTCCAGGAATTTTTCCTGGCGTGGTTGGCCCGCCGTGGAATCCACGCGATTGTTTAGCCAGATGAGTGTGTAGACCCTGCGCCCGGTCAGATATACGCGAGTCACACAGGGAATGCCGTCGCCGCCCACAGCCAGGCGATACTCCCGCCCCGTGTGGCCCCTCAGCGCGAGGTCTCTTTGTCCTTTCACAATCACCTGCCCGCCCTGCTCACGAATCTGTTTGAAGAACGGATGCTGGTATTCGCCCGCGAGAGGATTGAGCATCGCCTGCACGCTCTCGCCCTCGCCGCCAGCTTTCGGCGAAGAGCTAACAATGTACATATCGCTCTCGGTGAGCGTGCTGTAGAAATTAACGGCCCTCGCGGATACGTTCGAGCCGCCCTCCGTACGCGATCTGGGCATGCTCGGCATCAGGACTGTGAACTCTTCGCCGACGGGCGCGACTTTCACCCAAGCGCCCGTCTGCGCGACGGAACCGCTTTGGGCCGGGTCATTTTGAACTGCAACAGGGGTATCGAACGAGCGCGAGTTGAGCGTCTGGCCGTAGGCCGCCGTGAGCGGCATTAATACTGACAATAGAAGAAGCGCGCTCGTCAATATGCCGGAACCGGATACAGCTCTCATTATCTGGCAACGTCTCATGATGAATACTCTCTCCGGGCTTGCCGCGAGCGCGTCTTCGCAACTTAACCGTCAGGTAACGGAGGCGCTCTCCGGCGTCTTTGAAGGCTGCGTAGTCACGTTGGGCCCGGCGGCTTTAGTAGCGTCATTGACGCGGCGCTTGAGGCGCACGGAGCCGGGGCGTATCTGGCCCGATTCGCAGGCGGCGACGAGCGAGGCGACGACGCGCTCATCGTAGCGCGTGCCGACAAAGCTCTTGATGCGCGACACGGCGTCGTCGAAGTTCATCGCACGCTGGTAAGGACGATCGGTCGTCATCGCGTCGAAGGTATCGGCGACCGCCACTATGCGGGCCATCATGGGAATCTCGTCGCCCTTGAGCCCCTGCGGGTATCCGCCGCCGTTGACCATCTCGTGATGCATGTACATGCCCGGCAGAAACTCTCGCATCGCCGGAATCTGCGACATGATCTTGTAGCCCTTCTTCGGATGCTCCTTCATGATGGTGAATTCTTCGTCGGTCAGAGCGGCTGGCTTCTTCAGGATATTATCATCAATCCCGATCTTGCCGACATCATGCAGGAGCGCGCTGATCCTGATCTTTTCGATCTCTTCATCGGGGATGTCGAGGCCCTGTGCGATGGCGATGGAGAAACGCGCGACGCGCTCCGAGTGGCCCCGTGTGTAAGGGTCTTTGCCGTCGATGGCGGCGGCGAGCGCTTTGACCGTGCCGAGGAACAGCTCGCGGTTCTCCGTCGCGGAGCGTTGCAAATCGCTGATGAAACGCTCTACCTGATCGGTCATGAGATTGAAGGAAGCGCCGAGGTCGCCAAGCTCCGTGTGGCTCTTGACGCTGATGCGCTGTGAAAAGTCTCCGCTCGCGATGCGATGCGCTCCGGCGGCCAGTTCACGCACGGGCTGCGTCAGCTTCTTGGCGAAGTAGTATCCGATCAGGAGCGCGAAGATGGCCGCCAGCAGGCTGATGTAAAGCGTCTGGCGGCGCATGTCCGAGACGGAGGCGAGCGCCGCGTGCTCATCCTGAATGGCGATCACGCCCAGGCGCGACTCGCCGTCAAGCTCTGCGGTCGCATAAGAGCCCAGCATCTCCACTCTTCGCCCGTCGCGCTCGGCTGTAAACGGAGCGAGGGCGGACTGAACCTGCGCGCCTGTCTCCTGCCAGTCCTGCACGACCTTGAGGTCTGTCATGGGTCGTTCGGTAAAAGCCACGCGCTCGTCCGGGTGGGCCACGGCGCGTCCTTCACGATCGACGACGAAGACCACCGGGAGCCCCGCGTCCAGCATTTCTCGCTCGCTCCTTGACGACTTCTGCTGCACGGCTTCGAGCACTTCCTGAAACGAGATGACCGCGACCACTGCCGCGACTACTTCGTCGCCTCCCGTTCCGCCCATCACGGGCGCGGCGATGGTCAGGGCCATCTCCTGGCCGGAGCGTATGATGTGCGGGCGACTGACGACCAGCCCGCGACCAGAAATACGCGCCAGCACTTCTCCGACGCGCTCGTCCACCTCCGCGCGCTTGATCACGTCCGGCTGGAAAGCCCTGTGCGGCTCGCCCTGTACGGGCTCGATCGAAAGGGCGATCAGGTTCGGGTCGTCCTGTAAGGTCTTCTGCAAGCGCGCGTCCGCGCCGCCCTCGCCCATCACGCTGACGCCGCCCGCAAGCTCGAAGGCGCGCGCCAGCCCCGTCACGACATCGCGGTAACGCTGGCCGTACAGCTCTATCTGCCGCGCCTTGTCCTGAACAAGCTGCGCCTGGTAGCGCCCCTCTACAGACCTGAGCGCATCGGCACTACGCTCAGACAGCAGCCACCCCGCCAGTCCCAAGGGAAAGAGACCGACGACGAGCAGCACCCCGAGCACTATGTAAAGCAGGCGCACACGCCTGGAAGATTCTTGCATTGGTGATCCTGTAACGGCTATCTCAGTCTCGGTGCGTGTCAGGTGATTTTGTCCACGGAAAAAAGCTTTGGGGCAGGACGAGAAGAAAATGGTCAGCGGCGGCGTTTGCAACGCGAGGGAGAACCGCTAACACTCATACTACGCAACCTCAAACGGGGCTGTCAATGGTTTGGCCGATTTTTAACTGCTGAAATAATTAAGCTAAACCCAGGCGGGCGTGGTTGCATCAAATACTCTGAAGGAGCATGCCGGTTCTACCTACCGCAGCGTGGCGGCTTGAGCGGCGCACGCGTCCGGCGGCGAGGCAGTTGGCGCGAGCTTCCGTTTTAAGATACTTTTACAGACCGAAAGGCCGGGCGGGGCGTCTAAGTGTTTGAGTGCATAGAGCCAGAGGGCTTGTGCGCTTGCCGGAAGAGGAACCGTAACGGAGCGCGCCTCGCGCTGGCCCGGATAGCGTCGGGGGATCATGGAGACGGTTACGAGCGACGAGCAGATGGTAAAGCGCGCCCTGGCTGGCGATGCGGATGCTTTCGGTGAGATTGTGCGCCGCTGGGAGCGCCGTATCTACGCGCTCGCCTACGGCATGCTCGGGCGCGAAGAGGATGCGCGCGATGCGACGCAGGAGACTTTTCTCTCGGCCTTTCGCAACCTGCGCGGGTTTCGCGGCGAAGCCAAAGTCTCTTCGTGGCTGCACCGCATCGCTATCAACCAGTGTATTACGCGGCAGCGGCGTGCCAAGGTGCGTGGCGAAACGGCGCTCGAAGATGAGTTGGAGACGGCGGCTGCGCCCTTTCTCGCGCCCGCGCACGAATCCCCTGCCCGCGCCGCCGAGAGCCGCCAGAGGACGGAGTTGGTGAGAAAGGCGGTCGGCTCTCTTCCGGTAGAACTCAGGCAGGTGGTCGTCATGAAGGAGTTTGAAGAGCTGACGTTTCAGGAGATAGCCGAGGCGCTCGACTTGCCGCTGAGCACGGTCAAAAGCAGGCTCTATACGGCGCTCCGTCAACTACAGATGCGGCTGCAATCGGTCGCGTCGGAGGTTTCCTGAAGGCAATCTGGAAAGAGATCAAAATGAGAGACCAGGCAGAAACAAACCTATGCGCAAGGGCTGACGACCTCGTCGCCTATCTTTATGGCGAAGCGAGCGAGCCGGAAGCCCTGGCCTTCGAGAGTCACATGCGAGGCTGCGAGTCCTGCGCGGCGGAGGCCGAAGCCTTCGGCCACGTCCGCGCCTCCATCGGCGAGTGGCGCAGTCAGACCATTGGCTCGATCGCGTCTCCCGTTGCAGTGACCGCGCTCGCGCCTGACCGAGACTCTGCCGGAACGCGCGCGCGCAAGCCTTCGGCGCTCGCCGCCCTGCGAGAGTTCTTTGCGCTCTCGCCCCTATGGATGCGCGGGGCGACGGCCTTCGCCGGGCTGGCCGTCTGCGCGCTCGTCGTCTTCGCCGCCGTTCGCCTGATCGAAGAGCCGCGCGTTGTGGTTATGGAGAAAGTTGTCGAGAAGGGCCCGTCGCAGGCGGAAGTCAATGCGCTCGTGGATAAGAAGGTTCGTGAAGAGTTGGCCTTCAGAGATCAGCGCGAGAGCGCGCCCGTCGAACAGCAGCAGCAACTCGTCACAAACGTCAGCGCTCAGAGAGATTCCCTGAGCGCACGAACGCGCAGGAGCCGTCCTGCTCCTATCCTAACGCAGGCGAGCGCGAGCAGGCGCGCGCCCGTTCAGGTCTCGACGCAGGAATCGGAACAGATCGCCAGAGATTTGCAGCTTATTCCGACTCGTGATGAAGAAGACTTGCCGCGTCTCATCGATCTGATGGACGAAGCCAACTGAGTGGACATCTGCGCGGCAGAATTGAAAGGCATATCAGGTATGAATAAAGCTTTCGGCAAACAGTGGGCAGCGGCTCTGGCCTGGGTCGCATTGTCTCTTCTCTTGCTAATTTTCTCCGGCGTAAGGGTACGGGCCCAGGGCGTCGATGCTCCGCAGCCTAACGAAGACGAGCGCCGCGCGAACGTGCGCAACAGGGTGCGGCGCGACCCGTTGCGCGCCCTTAATCTGACGGTTGACCAGATTCAGCAGATCAGGGCCATCCGCGAAGAGAGCAAAGATGAATGGCGTGCGATCAGGGACAGGCTGGCCCAGGCGTACGTCGCGCTGGACGAGGCTATTTATGCCGATAACGTCAACGAGGCTCTGATTACGGAACGCGCGCGCGAAGTGGGCATGGCCCAGGCCGAGATTGCACGGATGCGTTCTCTGACGGAGTTGAAGATTCGCCGCGTGCTCACGCCGGAACAACTGAACACTATGCGTACCATGCGCCGCGAAGCACGCGCCGCCGAGCGCGGTGGGACTAGAGAGAACGGCTTCGGCCAGCGCCCCCCGCGCCGCGACCGCCTGGGCCAACGCGATGACGGAGCGCTGCAACCCGGAGGACGGCGACCTTAGCCCTCCTGACATTTTCACGAAGACAGCCCTGAAGGCCGGTCAGTTATATGCTGACCGGCTTTCCCTTTTCCTGACCCGCGCGTTGAGAATTGAAGACCATCCGTGGCTGATTTTCCATCGGGCCGGGCTTGCGCCGAACGCCCGCCCGCAATTAACGCTTGACGCCTACGCTATATTTTGCGCATCATATGCCGCTCGTGCTTAACCAGTGTGGGAAGCGCCCTTCGGATTTTAAAAGGTGCGGGGCGACCGATCCTACGCTCTACTTTCCGGCAGGAGTTTCCTTTTATTCCCGGGGATGCTAACGCCATTTTGAGAACGCGCTCGCCCCTTTGAGGCGAGGCCCGTTTCCGACTTGACCCACGAATGAACTTTGCTACGCGCGCTGTGCTCGAATTGCAGGAGACGACGTTGCTGGCGGCGCGTGCTGCGCGCGGTCTGTTCCGCCGACCGAGGTATATCCCGGAAACCATCGCGCAGATGGATGCCATCGGCGTCGGCTCTCTCACCATTATTATCCTGACGGGTTTTTTCACGGGCGGCGTCCTGACGCTGCAAACCTTTCCGACGCTACAGTATTATGGTGCGCAGGATCAGACGGGCCGTCTCGTGGCGTTATCATTGGTGCGCGAGTTGGGGCCAGTGCTGACGGCCCTGATGGTCACGGGCCGCGTCGGCTCGGCCATCTCTGCGGAACTCGGCTCGATGACCGTCTCGCAGCAGATAGACGCCATGCGCGCGCTCGGCACAGACCCCGTCCGCAAGCTCGTCGCCCCGCGCATGATCGCGCTCGTGATCACGCTGCCGCTTTTGACCGTGCTCGCGGACGTACTCGGCATCGGCGGCGGCTGGACGGTCGCCACCGGCCTCTTCGGCATGGCTTCGGGCACGTTTCTGACTTCCGTGCGCGACGGCATCACGCAGGACGATATTATCGGAGGCGTCGTCAAGCCCATCGTCTTCGCGCTTATTATTGGGACTATTGCATGCTATAAAGGACTGGAAACGGAAGGGGGCACGGTGGGCGTCGGGCGTTCGACGACGAAGGCCGTCGTGGCGGCATCCATCGTCGTCATCATCGCCGACTTCTTTCTCGCACGCGCGCTTCAGGCCGTTCTCGGAATGCCAACGACCTGAGCCGCCCCGCATAGAATTTTTATGGCGACAACGAATAGAGAAGTTTTACAGGAGACGATGCCTGGCGTCCTCGACGGTCAGGTCAGCGAGAATGCCGCCGAATCAACCTTCGCAGAGGTTGACGACCGCGAGCGCGCCATCCCGGCCATCGAATTCCGCGACGTGCATCTCGGATTCGCCGACCGCAAGGTGCTCGACGGCTTGAGCTTCAAAGTGATGAAGGGCGAGACGAAGATCATTCTCGGCGGCTCCGGCTGCGGCAAATCCACGACCATCAAACTCGTGCTCGGACTGCTCAAGCCGGACTCCGGCCAGATTCTCGTCGACGGCGAAGACATCACCAACTACGACGAAGAGCAGATGATGGTCGTGCGCAAAAAGATCGGCATGATCTTTCAGGAGGGCGCGCTTTTTGATTCCCTGTCGGTCTACGATAACGTCGCCTTTCGCCTGCACGAGCAGGGCGTGCCCGAAGAGGAAGTCGAGCCGGAAGTGCGCCGCATGCTGCGTTTCGTCAATCTCGAAGATGCCATCGATAAGATGCCGATAGAGCTTTCGGGCGGTATGCGTCGCCGCGTCGGGATTGCCCGCGCGCTGGTCGGCGATCCTAAAATCGTCATGTTCGATGAGCCCACGGCAGGGCTTGACCCGCCGACGGCGCGCACCATCTGCGAGCTGGCCATGAAGCTGCGCGATCTTGAAGATGTTTCTTCCATCTTCGTCACGCACGAGATGAACAATCTGGATTACCTCAGCTCGGAATATGCCGTCGTCAACGAAGCGGGCGAAGTCGTCTTCGAGCGTGAGGGCGAGCGGCTGTGCCTGATTAACACCAAGGTTCTGATGATGCGCGAGGGGCGCGTGATCTTCAGCGGGACGGACGAAACTTTACGCAAAGCCGAAGACCCCTACATTAATAAATTCCTTCGCGGACACTGAAAGGCAAGGATGAAGGCTGAAGGCGGCAACGATGAAGTAAAAGCACTCAAGATGTTGAAGCTCTTCTTTCATCCTTCCGCCTTCCGCCTTCATCCTTGATTCTAATTATGCCTCCAGCCAAAAAGACCATCGGCCTGAGCGAGTTGCGCGTCGGCCTTCTCGTCATCGTCTCCATCGCGGTCTTGATCTTCCTGATCTTGAACGCGACGGGCGACATCAATCCCTTCTCGAAGAAGCTGCACGTCAAGGCGCGTTTCGCCAGTGCCGAAGGCTTGCGCGAAGGCTCCGACGTGAGACTGGCTGGGGTGCGTGTCGGCAAGGTTGAGAGCATCAAGCTTATGCCGCCGACCGACGATCCGAACGCGCCGAAAGTCGAAGCGCGTCTCGCCATCGATAATAAGATCGATGGCCGCCCCGCCACCGATCGCATCCGCACGGACTCGCAGGCCCAACTGGCATCGCCCGGTCTTCTCGGCAATGAAAAGCTCATCAACATCACTCCCGGCACAGCCGTCGGCCAGCCCGTCACGGAAGACTTCATTCTCCCCTCGCAGTCTGCGAACTCCTTCAACGACCTCGCCACCTCCGGCAACGATCTCGTCCAGCGCCTCAGCAAAGTCTCCGATCAGGTCAACGACATCGTCCGCAAGATCAACGAGGGCCAGGGCACACTGGGCCGCGTCGTCAACGACGAAGCGCTCTATAACAACCTGAACGCGACGATTCGCGAGACCGAAGACGTGATGCGCCAGATCAGATCAGGACAGGGCTCCGCCGGTCGATTCGTCAACGACCCCGCGCTCTACAACAACGCCAACGAGATCGCCGTCCAACTACGCGAGATTGCCGCCGACCTGCGACGCGGGCGCGGCACTGCGGGCAAGCTTCTCACAGACGAAGAGCTTTACAATCGTGCCAGCTCAGCCATCGCGCGTCTCGACCAGGCGACAGACCAAATCACCTCCGTCCTCGCGGACGTGCGAGCCGGACGCGGCACGGTCGGCAAGCTGCTCACAGACGAAGCCATCTACAACGACGCGCGCGCCGCCATCGCCCGCTTCAACACCACCGCCGAACGCATCGACAACGTCGTCGCCAGCGCCCAGCGCGGCGAAGGAACCGTCGGCAAACTCCTCACCGACGACCAGCTCTACTCCAACGTCAACCAACTCTCCTCCGAAGGAGTCAAACTCATCTACGATTTCCGTCAGAACCCGAAAAAATATCTGACCGTCAAGTTCGAGTTGTTCTAGAAACGAGGAGCTTGTTCACGGACAATAATGTTCTTTGCAGTAGTAACAATGTTCTTTGCTAAACGCGCTGGATGTTAGGCTATCTTCGCTTTGATAGGGGTGTCATTCTTGGAGCACTGTTGGAAGTGAGGATTACTTGCTGTCTTGCTTGTCATTGGGCGGCTTCTGGAAGGCTTGGTAAACCAGATCAAGAAGCAAGGATGCAAAAGCCCTTCTGTACCTGCTCATTATTCAATACCTGATCTGCCATAGACTGGTAGTTGTCCAATCCTTCTATGACGGCGTCCATCATCACATCGTGAAAATCACCAAGGGCGAACTGCTCTTTGCTGTTTGTCGTCGCCTGCTGAGCCCCGACTAGACCATCCCTAGAACGGACTTGATACCTAATACCCTGATTAGGCGATGTAAATGATTCGGATGCACGCCAAGTATCCGGGCCGCTTCAGTATAATTTCCGTTTGCTTGTTGATAGGCATTAATGATCGCCTGCTTCTGGGCATCTTTAACCGCATCGTAAATATTAATCACCACTGGTTGTTTGGGTGATTCGACCTGCGAAGTGCCCACGGGTAGAAGGTCTGCTGTCAATAGCTCACTTGTACTCATCACGATGGCGCGCTCTATCGTATTCTTCAATTCACGAACATTGCCCGGCCACCAGTAAGTCTTGAGGCGGGCGCGTCCCTCCGAGGTTATGCCTAATACTTGTCGTCCATGTTTTTTGCTATACGCTGTGACAAAATAGCTGGCGAGCAGCGTTATATCATCGCCGCGCTCTCTAAGCGGAGGCATCACGAGCGAAAGAACATTGATACGATAAAAAAGGTCTTCCCGAAACGCCCCTTGATCAATGGCCGCCTCAAGGTTCTTATTTGTTGCGGCAATCAACCGCACATCGACCTTAATTGGCTGGGTGCCGCCGACTCTCTTGATTTCTCCTTCCTCTAACACGCGCAATAGCTTAGCCTGTAGGGCGGGGGCCAGCTCCCCTATCTCATCTAGAAAGACCGTGCCCCCGTTAGCGATCTCCAGCAGTCCCTTCTTTTGCGCCACAGCAGTGGTGAACGCCCCCCGCTCATGACCGAACAGCTCACTTTCGACCAACTCCTCCTTGAGAGTGGCGCAGTTGATGGTGACGAAAGGATTATCAGCGCGCCGACTATTGAAGTGGATCGCGTGGGCGGCCAGTTCCTTGCCCGTGCCGCTTTCTCCCCGGATCAAGACGGTCAAGTCGGTCGGCGCAACCTGTGCTATCGCATGATAGACCTTACCCATGCTCGGACTATTGCCAATCATATTATGCTTGATTTGAATTTCCGCCTGGAGTTGCCGATTTTCGCTCTCCACCCATTCCAGATGCATCGTGTTTTCGATGGCTACAGCCGCGATGTTGGCGACGGCGACTGTCAACTGTAGGTGATGCTCATCAAACTTGAAGAGGGGGTCGCTTGCGGTGAGATATAGTACGCCGATAGTGCTCCCGAAGAACTCCAGCGGAGCGCAGAGCAGTGAACAAGCCTGAGAAGCGACCAGACTCTCAACATTGCCGAGCGCCTGGTCTTCCTTAACGTCATTAGCCAGGATCGCGGTTCCTTCCTGCAAGACTCTCGTGATAATCGTGCGGCTCACCCTGACCGGACGCCCGGTGCAGGATTCTCTGTTACCGCCAGACGCAGAGATCATCTCGTCGAAATTTTTGCCGACCAGAAGAATCGCGCCACTCTCGGCGGGCACGACCTCGAAAAGCAGGTCAAGCAAATGACGCTGAAGTTGTCCCAAATCCCGGATCGAGTTAATGACACTACTAATCTTAAGCAAGGCGTTCAGGTCGCGCAGCGTGCGGTCGCTCGGCAGCAGTGGACGTATCGCTTTCGCATCGTCCAGGTATATCGCCTGCTCTCGATGCAGCCGAAGAGTTGACCCGGCCACCATTTGCCCCTCGTCCAGATGCACGGGATCTCCGACCGTGTTCGACACGCCCTCTTTGGCAAGGAAGATCAGAAGAATATCTCCGATGGAAATTTGATCCCCATGTCTAAGGGGTTGCTGCATGATCGGGATTCCGTTGACGAGCGTTCCGTTGAAGCTGTTGAGGTCGATAATCTGGCACTGCTCCGATTTCCTCATAATCATGCAGTGCCGCCGCGAGACGGAAAGGGCGGGTATGCAGAGCTGGTTGGACGATTCGCGCCCGATGGAAATCTCGTCCTGAGATAAAGCGAAAATCGTGCCTTTCAACGGCCCATTTATGATTACCAGTTCAGGGGTCATACGAGCACAAGTTCCTCCTCACTTTCACCGCAAACGGTAAAAAAATCGCGCCTGCGCCCAGGAGTTCTCGCCCCAGTGTCGCCCGCCGCAGAGTTTTATGTTTACCCCGCGCTAGCAGAACTGCTAGCACAAACTAGCAATTCTGCTAGTTCGTAAGTCGCAAAGCTGTTGACTACGGGCGTCCGGGCAGCCAGCCGTTCGCCGCCAATGTTAAACCAGATCAGATAGTTATGGTGAGTCGAATTATCAGTGAGAGCCTCACGCGTCAAGTGGCACGAGCCTAGCAATGAGGTTCCGTGTCTCGACAGAAATAGTTTTTCACGACTTACCTGACAACTGAACAAGGAGAGCTAACATGGCAGACTTTGGCACAGCTGGCAAGAGAACCGTCCGGGTCTTTAAGGCAGCGGCAATTGTTCGCTTCAAGCAAGGCGAACACCTTCATTTCAGACTCACCGTACAAGGTGCAGAGCCGATCTTCACCTTCGGATGCGCTGATCGCTCGTTACTTTCTGAACACGAGTTTGCCGGACATCCGAAAAAAGTCTACGAATGGGATTGGGGGCTTGCCGCAGGTGACATCGACAACGCTGACGACATGTACGGCGTCGCGATGATATTCCTGACTGCCGTCAAATACACGCTCCTGCTCGAACACCGAAACAAAGACTCCAAACTCATCAAGGTTCTGAAGGACATTGATTACGAGAGCCAAGCTCCCGAGGACAATTTCACGGAAATCATTGAAATCTTAGCCGAATAAGGCGTAACGCCTGAGGCTCCACTAATTCCGGCAGGCCGGAGGAAACAACCATGCGACCGAGAAACCTTCTCAACATCCTGACACTTTTACTGCTCGTACTTTTGGCCACGCATGACGCGCATGCGCAAGCCACAGCGGCTCCGCAATCGCTGATGGAGGAGTGCGGTGCTCCGCAGGACTTCGCGCAATGGGTCAACTGCCGAATTCAGAAAATATCAACAGCGCAAATGAATCAGCGTGGGATAACTAAAGAGGTAGAGGTGCCTAGCATCGCGGAGAACACCACCTCGCTCGTAGATCAGAGCGAGGCTCCCGACCTGCTTGGCGTCGGCCTCAATCTCGCCGGGTTGAGCAATAAATCAAACGGCAACGAGAGCAGCCCCGCCATGTCATTTACGACGACGGCTTACGCCTTATATGCCGCCGCCTTGCAGCGCGACCCGCTCGACCCGGATTTCTACATCCGGCACCCTGACCTTCGTCGCTTCTCGTTTACTTTGGGTCAGGATTCCGACGGAGAGAAGGCCGCCAACGATCAGAAGACGGCTACGGTCGTGGGCTTCAAATATCTCTTGCTCAACAAGCGCGACGCCAGCCTCGCCAGCAACCGAAAGCTCTTTCAAGCCATTTCCATGCGCAACCAGAAGGCAGTAGTGGCAACCAACCGAATTGCTTTAACAGTCCGGCAGTATCTGTATAGCGAATTGGCCACGCCGCTCGGGCTGAAAATGCCGCCTTCCAATGAAGACATTCTGAAGTTCGTCGAGGCGCATCTGGAAAACCAGGGCGACATGACAGCCACGTTAGCTCTGTTATCCCCCCGGCAAATGGAGGAGATTGACAACATCATCAAAAGAAACGTCGAAACAATCGTCGACTTGCAGGAAGAGATTCACCGAACCTTCGAGACCATACGTCGCAAGCCGCAGGTTTCGTTCCTCTTTCAATCCAAGCAGCGCAAGGGCATGGAGGACGACGAGTACCGCGCGGGTCTGACCTATGACAAGGGCGTCTACGGGCGAATGAACCTGACGCTCAACGGAACCTTCGATTACAAAGACCGCAAGATAATCGGCGGCGACCAGCGTGGCGGACGACTCGCGGGTGAAGGCAACTTCCGCCTCAACCCGGAGAAGAACATCTTTGAAGACAAAGACCCCTACCTTCTGAGTCTCGCGGGCGAAAGCAAATGGATGACCGGCGCCAAGCCAGCTTATACCTTTCAAGCGAAGCTCACGATCCCGATTTATAACGGACTGTCCCTCCCGATCTCGGTTTCGTTCGCCAGCCGTCGAGAGCTGATCAACGAGTCTAAGGTGCGCGGCCACTTCGGGTTCACCTTTGACCTTAGCAAGCTGCTGACTAAGAAGTAATCGCAAGCTCTGCGCGGAGCAGACAACAAAAGACGAGGAGGCTATCTCATGGATAAGATAATCATGGCCTTAGCACCGGTTTTCGCCACTGGATTTGCTATCCAGCAACTTCTGGAAATACCCGGGACATTGATCGATATTTTTGGCGGTGAGAAATCCCAGCAGTTCAAGAAAGTTATTCTTGGAATGCTCGGTGCCATAGTCGGCTGCCTTCTGGTCGCGTGGCTCGATGACTTGCGGGTCTTAAAAATACTCCTCACCCACTCGGTCACGGATAGCGCGGGCAAAGTCACAACCGTAGTTCCAGACATTAAAGCCTACGTTGACGTGCCTGTGACCGGCCTCATACTCAGCGCCGGAACTGAAGGTTTGAACTCGATCCTGAAGTTCCTGAAGTACAGCAAGGAAGATAAGAAGAACGATGCCGCCAGTAGCAATCCGAAGAATGCCGGGCCGGGAGCGCCAGGGCCGGATAAGGCGCTGGAAGGCATTAACCTGAAATAAGCCAGCATCTATGGCGACGTGATGGAGGATCAAATGAGCAATGAGAAAGATGCCAGCCAGTACGAGGTCAAAAGAGTGTTCGGGCTGCCGACGTACCTCGACCCGGAGCTTCAGAACGCCCTCATAGATTGCGAGGCCGGATTAACGAACGGCGCGGATGAAGTGAGCGTGACGGCCATCCTGAAAGACCCGCAGGTCGCAGTGCCCGGACTTAATAAGGTGCAGCACATAGGTCGCTACGTCACCGGCACAGTCAAGGTCGCGGACATCGCAACTGTTCGTTCGAACGTCTTCAGCTTAAAGAGCGCGAAAAAGCTCTACCGAAGCCTCGGAGATTCGGTTCCCGAAATCCGCGCCTCGCAAGAGCAGCTCAACACGGCCCTGGCCGTCAATTCACTGCCGGTCAACGGCTCCGGCGTGATCGTCGGCGTAGTAGATCATGGCTGCGATTTCGTGCATCGGAATCTGAGAAATGCAGACGGCACGACCAGGCTGCTTTTCTTATGGGATCAGAATCAGCAGAGTGAGGCCGCTTCCACGGATGATTGTCCCTACGGTAAAGAGTTCGACTCCGAAGAGATTAACAAGGCGCTGGCCGCACCGGACGCAGAGACAGCTCATCAGCAATTGGGATACAGAGTCGGCGATGATGCTCATGGCACTTTCGTGCTTGATATTGCCGCTGGCAACGGGATGGCCACGAAGCTTCCGGGTGTCGCTCCGCAGGCTGATATTATTTTTGTCGAACTCAAGCAGGGGGCCGCGTCCGAGCCGGGGTCTTTGGGAGACTCCCGGCGTCTGCTGGACGCTGTCAAGTACATCTTCGATAAGGCGGATAAATTAAAACGGTCGGCTGTCGTCAACGTGAGCCTGAATGCCAATGGCGGGCCACACGATGGCTCGACGCCCGTCGAGCGGGCTTTCGATGAATTACTCCGCTCCGACGGTCGCGCCATCGTCGTCGCTGCCGGTAATACTTTGACGCAGGGTGGTCATGCTTCGGGAACGGTCAATCACGAGCAGCCGCGCGTTTTACATTGGGTCATAACCGCTAACGATAAGACCGACAACAAGCTGGAGGTCTGGTACGGTGGAGCGCACCGCCTTGAAGTAACCCTCATCACACCTGAAGGAGAAGTGCTGGGCACATTCCCGCTCGGCGAAACGCAGCGCATTTTTCGTCAAGGCATTGAAGTCGCCCGCGTGTTTCACAGGCTTCGAGACCCGAACAATAACGACAATCAAGTCTTTATCTTGTTTCTTCCCACCATGCCCGCCGGCACGTGGGGCGTCTCTCTATCCTCGTCCGAGCAACAAGAGGTTGAGTTTCATGCTTGGATTGAGCGCGGCACTCCGGGACAGTCTTTCTTCGCCCCCGCAGATGTGGACAGAGCTTTCACCATCGGGTCTATTGCCTGCGGCGTCTCTACTATCACCGTCGGCTCGTATGCAGCACTAAACCAAAACTTAGCAGAAGATTCATCGCAGGGCCCTACCCGCGACGCCAAACGAAAGCCAGAGGTCAGCGCGCCCGGAGTTTGGGTGAGGGCCGCACGCTCTCTGACACAGAGTTTCCTAAGAAGCTCCGGCACGAGCGCGTCGGCGGCCCATGTGACAGGAATAATCGCCATGCTGATGCAGGCCAGTCCTGTCCCGTTAACGACAAAACAAATCCGCGACGCAGTAATCGACAGCGCCCGCAAAGACCCACCCTCGAATCTCCCCTGGGACTCACGCTATGGATTTGGCCGGGTTGACGCGATAGCAACTGTCCTCACCCAGATTAACCCGGCCACCCCGCCCCTGCCTGCAAGCGCCACCCCAGCGACAAATGCCGGGGCAGCCTTAACAGGAGGCGGGGCTTCAACCGTAAATCAAAGACACGTGCTCCGTGTGAGCCATCTTATCCCAAATGAAGGAGTACAATAACCATGACCAAGCGGAATAATCAGTTGAGCGTAGAGAGCCTGGACGAGAATATCGCTACCGATATTCTTCCAGATGATATTGAAGTCACACACACGCCGATTATTATCGGCGATGGATCGGCTTCGATTGATTTTGACAAGCAAGAGTACGCCCAGATGTCCGTCAATGGCAGCCGCACCGCCGATGACCTCCGTCTGAGGTCAGTCTTCGTGGACTCGTCGTTAGGCGCGCATGTGTGCCATCAGGTCTCGTCGGGCGAGACCTGCGAGATTACTGTGATCTGTAGCCGGGTCGGCTCCGAGGACAAAAATTTTGTCATTCGGGGCGGAGATTTCGTCGAAATAGAGTTCGACAGCACAGAGTATCGTGAGACACACCCGAATGACGTGGCGCGCGCCCATCATCGCAATCCGAATCGGCAGATCACCGCCATGACTATCAGAGACAGCCTGGGGAATCTGATACACGATTGCGATCTGGTATTTAATGGCACGGAACGCACGATTACGATTAATGACCCGCATGTTGAGCGTTGAGCACCATCACCACCTTCGCTGGCCGGGCAATAAGGCCGCATGGTCTGAGCTTCATCTCGGACATGCTTCGACCATGCGGCTCCGGCTGCCCTTTACTGTGGCTAAAAGATTCGGGCTATATTATAACGACGGCTGAAATGAATCTTCATCGATTCCCTTCCTCAAAGGAGCATTGCCATGAATCAGAAGAAACCCGAGGCGGCGCAACCGGAAACCTCAACTAACTCACAGCGGCAAGATATTAGAACCCATACGCCGATCATTATCAGCGGCGGAGGCTCAGTAAAGATACTCTTTGAGCCTTCAGACTATCCTCCTAATTCCAGCAATCCGGCTGAGAAAACGCACACTCACCGCAATAGCTCTGTGGCAAGAGTGGACATTATAGATGACATAAACGGCACTAAATTCCCGTGTCCCGAAATTCCCCATAATGGACGATGCACGGTCACGATCCACTGTCAGAGGAATGGCAGGCCGGAGAGCAATATCACTGTTTCAGGGGCCACCGATTTGAAGCTATCGTTTGAGCATGGTGAGTATCGGCCCGCTGCACAGGCCGGTGTGGGCAGTCATTTCGCTCGTGAACGCCAAATCACCGAGATCGAGATTAAGGACGACAATCCGGGCGGAAGGCGGCAGACTTTCCCCGCCCCTTCAGGTGGAGTATGCACCATCAAGATTTTTGATCGTCATTGATAGCGCCACGCGGGCTTCTGTCCAATACTAAGGGCGCACAAGCAGCCCTTCAAGCTGTTTGCGAAAATACTGAACGTCGAGGCGCGCGTTATAATCCCTGAAATCGACAGGCGGCCATTTGCTCTCAAGATCGGCTAACAACACGGAAGCATGCCTCGCAAACTCAGGCGACTTGACAGTATCCCTTTGACGCTCGGCGGCTCGCGCTGCGACGAGCCACGCGTGCCACTCTGAATCTCGCTGTCCCGAGCGCGCGAAACCTTCCTGCGCTTTGAGCGCCGCCTCCAGCGCAGCAGGCGCATCTCCGGCTTCAAGCAGCGCCAAGGAACGGGCCAGCGTCGCCCCGTAAATCAGCCGTTGATTCCCAATACGGGTGGCTATATCTAACGCATCATCACATAGCTTTTGACCGGCGCGTGGAAAACCAGCGAGAGTTTTCGCCAGGCCCAAAGTATATTTCGCCTCAGCAGTAACTTCGTCATACCGGTTTTTTTCGGAGCCTCTGAGAGCAAGTATGCCCTCTCCCTGGGCCGAGGCAAATTCGTGCTGGCTCAGCCAGAGCTGCGCCATGATGAGATGGTGCGAGGCCACAAATTCCTGATCGGGCTTCTCCGAGTCATTCGCCAATCGAATGGCTTCGGTGAGGGCCGCCTTCGCCTCAGGGTAGCGCCCCAACTGCCAGAGGACATTCCCCTGATTCAGCAATGCATGCGCGACGTTAGGCTTCAACTTTTCGAGGGACTTGCTGATTCTGACATCCTCCTTAAGATGATCTAACGCCTTCGGATAGTCCTCTTGATATGCCAGCGTGATTCCGAAGCCTTCATGTGCAAGCCCCTCCTGTTCCTGATTATCCATCTGTTCAGCCAGCGCAAGCTGTTGGGCAAAGGCGCTGAGTGCAGCGGGATAATTTCCTTGCTGCACATAAGCTTGTCCCAGGATAGCTTGCGATTGCATGGCGTATTTACGATAGCCCTCCTGCTCATTGATGGAAGCCGCCCGCTCAACCAGTTCTCGAATCCTGTCGGCTTTACCCTGATGTCCTGTGTAGAAGCTTGCGAGCGCCAGCAAGGCTTTCCCTTCGCTGCGGCGAGCTTTGTAATACTGCGCGACCTCTAAAGCTTGTTTCAGATATTTTTCTGCTTGCTCAGCCTCACCGCTCGCCGCAAATGCGTTGCCGAGATTTATCAGGCCATTCGCCGTCAGATTTTCCAGACCATTCTCTTTGGCGAATGCAAGCACGTCCTCCGCTTCGCGCGCAGCTTTCTCTGTGTCGCCGGAGATACAGAAGAGAGTGCTCAACTGGAGCCTGATCTTGATTTGCTGATACTTGTTATCGATGGCTTCGGACTTGAGACGAGACTGCGCCAGTTGTTCGCGCGCATCACTATATTGACTCGCAGCCATGTAAAAGACTCCCCGCTCGTATAAGACTTCGGCCTGCCCCTCCACGTCGTTGAGTATTTGATAGCGCCGTTCGGCGTCCTGGAAGGCTGACAATGCGGCCCGTGTTTCTTCTTGGCCGCGATTGCGCCCATGCAGCACTCCCAGATGCATGGAAGCAGCCGTGAACTGCGGGTCGAGGCGATGAGCTTCCTCGTAACTTTCGGTGGCTTTTTTGCTGTTCCCATCCCTTTCATAGGCGCGCCCCAAATCAACGTATGCGGCGGCCTTTTCGGAGTCGGGCGCTTGCTGCACGATCTCGTTATACTTTTTGATGGCTTCACCGGAGTTCCCGCCCAACTTGAAACGGATTGCTTGCAAGTAAAGCGCGTCGAGCGGCTGGAGCGCGGACAGCTCAGCGCCCGGCGCGTTGACACGCAACAACTCATTCTTCGCCTTGTCGGTATAGTCCAGCTCGGCATAGGCTTCGGCCAGCCGGACACGTGCCGGCGGGAAGTCATCGGCCAGCTTAACGGCCTGTTCGAGCGCACGCACTGCCTTCAGGTAGGTTCCGTCACGCAAGGCGTTCGTGCCATCTCTGTAGTAATTCATCGCCTCGACCGAGGGCGTACGACTCTCGTTCTTGCGATGGAACATGCTCACAATACCGAAAGTGAGCAGAGCCAGACAAAGAGAAAGCACGAACGCGCCTACATAGAGACGTGGCCGACGCAGGGAGTCTGTGAGCGTGGTAATTAGACTTGCGCGCGGAGCGTGGCCTAGTCCTATGTCATTCTGAGCAGGAGGCGCATCCGCGCTCTTCGGTAAGGCCAGACGGATGGCGCGCAAGTCTCTCAGCATATCTTCGGCTGATTGATAGCGATCTTCCGCCTTTTTAGCCAGGGCTTTCAGCGTCATCTCGTCCAGGCTGCGCGGCACGAGCTTATTAAATCGAGATGGCGGCGGCGGATCGTCGCGCGCCACTTTAGCGCAAATTTCGATAGCGCTTTTGCCATCGAAAGCAGGGCGTCCGGCAATGCATTCATAGAGCACCGCGCCAAGAGAAAAGAGGTCGCTGCGAGCATCGGCCCTTACTCCTAATGCCTGCTCCGGCGACAGGTACATAGGCGTACCGATAATTACTCCCTCGCGTGTCTGTGTCGCCAGCAAATCCCTCTGCACAAATTCATCGATGACATCGTGGTCGGAAATCAGCCTTTTGGCTAAACCAAAATCAAGTATCTTAACCTCACCGCGTTCATTGATAGCGATGTTAGAAGGCTTGATATCACGATGTACAATTTTATGGTGGTGGGCCTCGGCAAGTCCTTCGGCTACGGCTTCGATGATTTCTAGCACTCGCGTCAGCGTCAGCGATCCGCCGGAGATGAGATCGCTCAGCGTCTGCCCGTCAACCAACTCCATAACTATATAAGGAATACCATCTGAAGTCTCCCCATATTCATGAATAGTGGCAATATTCCGGTGATTTAAAGATGAGATTGCGCGGGCTTCGCGTAACATACGCTGATGAAAGTGCTGATTGTTACGCTCAGCAATGAGCACTTTTAATGCAACCTGTCTTTTTAAGACTACATCTTCAGCAACATAAACGATGCTCATAGCGCCCGCGCCAAGTTTTCTAAGAATGCGATAGTGAGAAATAGTTTGCCCGATCATTAACGTGAGCCTTTTTCGGAAGCAAGAACGCTAAAGGGAATTTGATCTACGAAAAATCCTGTAAGAACCAGAAGGCATGAACAAAGCACCGCTCATTCCGCTTCAGTGGGTGTTGGTATTCTAATAGGAGTGAGGTAATTTAGGGAAGACCTTTATTGATCACTCATTTTCCGGGCTTATGGCAGAATAGACTTCTAGGGAAGAACTTTATTATTCATCCCTATTCTTGGCCTATAGTAGAATAACCTTCGTATGTGGCTCTCTAACTTGTTGAAGGCACCCGAAGGAGCACTTCCCCCTTTGAAGCAGTTGTTGTTGCTCCGCCTTCTCGGCCATACCCCTGAATCATTTTTCGAGCAACGTACTTCTTCTAAGTTTTCCCTTCCTGTAAGTAGTACCAACCCATTCGGGATGACACAGTCAAAACGTATATGCCCGACTACGCCACGGCTAACACCCTCACATAATAAAGTCCGCAGCACTTACAGAAAGCAGCTCCTTTTACTTCGAAAAAAGCATCCTGAAGCTACTCGCTCGCAAATACGACTCGAACTATTCTCCAAGGGTTATTGTTGGCTGAATGACCATGATAAAGATTGCCTATATTCTCAATTGCCTCCCCCACAAAAGTGGATTGGCAAGGCTCGAAAGATCGATTGGTATAGCCTTGATCATAAGCTCTCAGAAAAAGTACTCCTGACGGCGCTGAACTTGAGGAACGATTCTTCCTGCTTGAAACGAATAACGAGAAACCGAATAGCCAAAAACATTGATCAACTTAGCTCCCTTATTAAACATACCCAACTCAAACAACTTCCTCTGACAATAAAGGCTTTAACTGAAGTAGTCGAAAGCCGTTTTGATTACGCCCTACGGCGGGGATCGCGCACTCTCTACTTCAGCAGTTTTCAAGTTGAAGAAAGCTGTGCCTCTGCGCTCACTCAAACACCTACCGCAGAGACGACACTGCCATAAGAGACGCGGCCCGGCGCGCGTTCTGTAGGTAATGGGATAAAACAGATCACGCGCTTGCCCTTTGCAAGAAGGGCAGCGCAGGAAAGGCGGAGCATGGTGGATTCTGTGTCGAGCCATGACGGCCGACAATTTCCACACTTTGCCTTCCTTTTTCAATCCCCAATGTAACGAGGTCGCTACCTATATGCGGCAAGGCATAAAAAGCTTGACTCTTTAAAAGATTTGAAGTAATTAAGGCTGCACAGCACCTCGTTCTTCAAAGAAGATTCCGGGAATCTTCCAGTCTACATAGATGCAGACTTTCCCATACTTATAGAGTTCGGAGGATCACTGTTATGCCAACATCGATCAACCTGCCCCTCAACTTAGATAGCGAGCAGCAGTTTAAAATTTTCATTAATGCTTTGGGAGACGAGAGAGTGCGTTCTGGACTGAGTAGTAATAGAGAAGACCTCCCAAAAGGTGTTTCAGAAGTTATTAGAATGTCTGAGGACGAAGAATTTCTTTCTCAGGCCCTAGAGGTGGCTTCCCTATACACATCACTGCTCAAGGGTACAACCCGTATTGAAACATTGAAAGAGGCGGGGAAAAGGCTTCATACTTATACCATTGAAAGATACCCTGACGGCTTTCAACTGCTTGAGGAGTATGGCAACAAAGCCATACCAAAACAATTAAACATCAACGCGATGGCTTCGGAGGCAAGGGCTGACGTGGCGGCGAATGTCGAAGCCGTAGTTAATGCCGCCGTATGGGCAAACGCAGCAGCAGTAACTCAAGTGGCTGTAGCTGCCGTAGCCGTTATTGTGGTGGGCGTTTTCGTCATCTAGGTGTCTTGAACCAGGCAATGACGAGGGATGAGGAAGCAGGTGAAATCTTCTTCTTCATCCCTTCTACTACATTTACTTGTAACCATTATCATAAATAACTTTCGCCGATTCCGAGTGCTAAATAGATTGAGGAGTTTTTAAGCCCCTGTATCATTCCGGGTATTTATGAGGTTATTCCTACTGAGAAAGGATGATGTGTAGTTCACATTAACTATTATGTTAATTAGGCCACACACACTCTCGCTTATCACAACTCACAAATGCACTGCTGCCTGTGACCACTGCTGTTTCGACTGTACTCCCCAAATAACTAAAAGCATTCCTATTCCCAGATTGTTCACCCTTATTGACGAGGCTACAAATATTGAGAGTATTCGTGTGGTCGTTTTTACCGGCGGAGAATGTTTCTTACTGGGAGATAAGTTAGATGAACTAATCCGTCATGCGACTAGCCATGGTTTTATTACTAGATGTGTTACTAACGGATATTGGGCGACGAGCGAGTCCGCAGCTAGTCGTCGGGTAGAACGTCTGGTTAAGGCAGGTTTAAAGGAAATTAATCTTAGTACAGGAACTTTCCACGCTCAATATGTACCTGTGGAGCGAATTATCAACGCTGCGTGTGCCTGCGGTGAAGCTAACATAACGACGTTGATAAATGCCGAAATCTTTAAAGAAACATCATTCCGAATTGAAGATCTAACAGAGCATCCGAAATTATCGGAGATGATCAAAAGTCATAAAGTAAAGTTACAGCGCAATGTTTGGATGCAGAACAATGGGCTTGTCCAGATCACCCATGCTAAAGAACACACACGTTTCAACGAACAAAATAAAACGGGATGCACGACGGCTATGAACGTGATAGCTATTACCCCAGATCAGCATCTGGTGGCTTGTTGTGGCCTCACGATGGAGCAAATTCCCGATTTACATCTGGGGTCTGTAGCAACCCACTCAATTGAGTATATACTCAATAATACTCCAGATGACTTTCTAAAAATCTGGATCCATATTGAAGGCCCGGAAAGAATCCTTGAGTTTGTAAAGTCACATTTGCCTAGCTACAGATTACCTGTTGAATTTGTCCATCCATGTCAAACTTGCAGTCACCTTTATAATGATGAGCAAGCTAAAGATGTGCTCCGTAAAAACTATCGTGAGGTGGAATCAAAGATAACTCAGCTTTATCTTGCAGGGCTTGCCGGACATTTAATGGATCAAAGGATCAAGTCACTGCATCGATCTGCCGCTGATTGAATTGATAACTCGACATGGAAGGCAGTTTATCCCCAGGGCAGATTGAGACTCTTTCCGAATTGGGACGCACATTGTTACGGTCAGGGCTGCCGGACTTTTTTTCAATATATGGGTTTGATTACGACCGCCTATCAGCTCTACAGTTTGATTTAAGTCTTATCCCTTCCAGTCTCAGGCCCCTTCTTCAATTTACGCTTTTTAGTGAAGATATTGATCGGGCTAATTTATTAGCCTTCATACCGGAGAATTGCCTTGAAACCCTTAAAAATTTAGGTATAGCCGAGGAGATGGAAGGAAGAGTAAGACTAGTAGGTTTACGTTTGGTTTATCATTTAGGCGTCTTCGTTTTTTGTCAACCTAAAATGAAAACGGCGCATTTGTACTATGGTGAAGATTCACTTGCGCTGGGGCGAGCGCTCTTAGGAGCGAACGGCACTGTCTTAGATTTGTGCGCTGGTGTTGGAACCCAAGGAATTTTATGTGCTAAGACATCTAAGCGAGTCACTTCTGTAGAGGCAGAATATAGATGCGCATACCTCTTTTGGGTAAATGCTGCCCTTAATGATGTCTATGATAAGGTGAATCTACAGCTCAGTGATATCAGAAACGCTGATCTTGGAGCTAATAGCTTTGATTACATTTGCTGTAACCCTCCGCTGCTACCTGTACCGAATGAGGTTCTTTATCCGACGGTTGGTGATGGTGGTATAGATGGGCTTTTGATAATCAAGGAACTCTTCCCGATTTCGGCCAAATGTCTTAGCTATAAAGGAAGTTGTAGAGCAATCGGAACAGTATTGGGCACAGAGAAAGAACCCTTCTTAGACCCCCTCTCATATCTAGCAAAGGAATATGAATTGACAGCGCGGATTATTCTTATTGGCCGCGAACCGTTACGAAAAGGAAGCAGAATGCTTCATGCCCTGGTTAGCACTGCCGCTGCATTTAATAATCTCCCCTACTGCGACTTGATTCAGGCTTTTTCAAACCATTATGAAAAGCAGCGAGCAACACACTTATATTCTTATCTTATAATAATAAACAACGCTCGAAGCTCGCTTGATAAGTTTGAGGTTATTAATTATGTCTGGCGGCATTCGCATTTCTGGACGGTATAGAGTTAAGGAATTTATCCCTGAAGCTCAATAAATAAGTTGCGCTGCCCGGTTTATCAATCCCACAAATTTATTTTTATCCAGCATGTTGTTGGGACAATTCCATCCTCCAGACAATGAATACCAACTACCATTCGTGGACTGTAAGAGATAGGTCATGTTCATAACCCCGGTATCAGCACCACCTTTAAATCCTATATACTGCCACTTACCGCTCGGGTTAGCGAGGCCGGGATTAATTGCCAAGAGTTTGAGAACCTTCTGATCCGGCTCTAAAGCGCTATTGTCTCTGATCCATTTTACCAGATGGCATAGATCGATTACGGATGCGAACCATTCTGCCTGTCCATTGCCCTGTATTCGCTCAGGAACAGATATCATGTCTCTGTCAACTTCAACATCACTTTCACCACTTGCGGCACCAGGCTCTTCGCCATGGCTTGATGCCCGCTGATCGATATCTCTTCCTTCTACCGCCTTATCCTGTCGAAACTTTTCGATTGTAGAGAGGAAAGGTACATTTAAATCCGGGGTGGAATGTCCCGTAATATGTAGCATCCTTTCAATGCGCTTACGCCCTAAGAGGAATAGCAAATGATCTGCTGCTGTATTATCACTTTGCGAGATCATTAGGGCAGCGAGCGTATGCAGAGTTAGAGGTGCACCGGCGGGCCATTGCTGTAGGATGCCGGTTGGGAGCGACCTAAGCCTCGGATCAAGGGTAGTAATTTCCTCCCACCGATGTTCCCCATTGTCGATCGATCTCAGGAGTTCGCTTAGAATGTACAGCTTGAATGTCGACCCGATTGCCAGTTGGAGATTGTGATTATGGGCGACAAGAACATCGAGCTTATCTGCGAGAATTCCGGCTATACATAAAGCTGATTGTCCAGGCAGGCTGTTAAATTCATGCAGTATTTCTTCAAACGAAACAGCCAAACTTATGGGAGCGCCCATCCTGAGATGAGTTATACGGTGCGGCGGCGACTCATCCACAGCCATATCGACGGGCACGCTCAAATTCCCCTCGAAAATTAAATTAAATTGTCCTGCGCTTGGACTTTTCAGCCCAACCGACTCGATCCCGGTACAAGCACCAAGCCCACTATAAGAGGCGAAGATTGAAGCTAATTGTTCTGATGAAATTTGCCCCAAGAAATCCGTCGAGAAAACCTTTGCATACACAGTCAAGTCGTAATGAAGCAACGACCGTAAATCCTCCGCTCGTTTCTCAATTGGATTCATTACTTTAATACGCTTACTATTTAGAATAACCAAAAGGACACTAACACTGAATAATCCATAGAACGGACTATGAATAAATTTAGAGGTTCATTCTTAAATCACAATTGAACATATGCGCTGCTCCTTGCATGACGATAGTGATTATATAGTATTCAATAATTCAGGGAGAACTTTATCGTTCATTAATTTCTCTGCCCCCCTTCGGCGCTGACCGGCGGTGCAGTTCGATCTTCAACCTGCCCGCCATGACGGCTGGATCGGTGTCAGTCAATGCCTGCGCTTCTTCAAGCGAGTCAACTTTGAAGATGAATATGCCGCGTCTCTCCCAGCCGTTCTCGAACGGCCCGGCGAGCACGAGTTTACCCGCCTCCGCGAGCCTGTTGATGTTCGCCAGATGCCCCTCCTGAATTTTCTTCGTCGCCCCGGTCTCCTCTTTCGTCCACTTCGGGCCACGCACGAGAAGGCCGAAGATATAGTTCGACCGGGCCAAAGACGTTCGTGGAGCTTAGCATCATTTTTTCCACTTGATAGGAAACAGCGCCCCGGCTTTTTCGGGTTCAAGAGTGACTCCCGCAAGGGCTGCGGCTCGCGCGAGCATAGGGTCACGCCCCTGAGCCAGGTCAGCCGCCGTCGGCAGCAGCAATTCATCCGGTATGACTCCGACCCGCTCCAGGCTTTTCCCGTCTGACATAATCACATCAGCGTTAGTAATACTTGCCCCGTAGAAGATCGAAGTCAGACCTCCATAGCGAAGATTATGAACCGAACTTTGCATCACCGCCCCGGCTGTCACATCACCAATCACGACGCCGCGCTTTTCCAATTGCATGAGGCGGGCGAATAACTCGGAGCACGAAGCGGATTCACTGTCCACTAACACAACGATTTTACCGTTGAACTTTCGATCCTTATGTGCTTGCGCCACCATCGGCTCCATCTTTTTGCGTCCCTTGCGTTCCGCAATCTGTACATCCTTATCGAAGAAGTAGCCGGCGAGTTGTTCCAGGGTTTTAATATAACCGCCCGGATTGTCTCGCAGGTCGATAATGAGCGTCCTGTACTTCCCAACCCTTTTCATTGCCTCATCCATTTTATCTTCGGGCACGGAGAAGCTGGGCAACTGCCAGACGATCGCGGTGCTGCTGATTTCCTGGAAATTTTCCGTCCGCAGCAGCCCGTCAGAGGCGGCTTCACCAAACGAGTAGAAGATAATGCCCGGGTGAAGAATCACCTTATCCAGATTCACGACCTTAGCCATGACCTCAAGCTGGCGTTCCTCTCCGGCCGGACTTCTCAGGTCAACCCGCAGGCCGGGCTGAGGTCTCAGCATGTGGTAAAGATATTGGAGCTTTGAAAAGGTCTCTCGGGTCAGGCCGATACCATTGACGGCCGTCACCTCGTCGCCGACCTTGACTCCTTTCGCCTCGGCATCGCTTCCGGGCTTAACCGCGACGACGAAACACTTGTCCCCGTACATGCGCATCTGCCATCCGTATTCGGTGCGGATAGCTCTTGAGGGCGGGATAAAGAAGGTGTGTGAATCGTTGAGGTCAGCGACGGCTTGCGCGATGATACTGAACGTCTGCCCGAGGGAGGTTGATTGCTTGAGCTTCTCTTCGGCAGCCTTGAAACGGGCATCGACATCCATGCTGTGAAAGCCAGGGTCATAGTAATGTTCTTTGATTTCGCCCTTGATCTCGCTCAGCATCGCCCGTCCGCGACCAATCTCCGGCTCGCCTCCGCTCTGCGCAGAGCCGGAACTAAGCCCGCACAAAAGTATGAATAGCAAAAACACAGAGGTCTTAAGACGGGTGTTCAGACGCGGTCGGTTCTTAATTTTTCGAGGCATTTCGGTTCTCCGATGAGTAATAAAATAAGCCCACGGGCGAGGAGTGTTAGTCGCGCAAACAGGCAGGCATCAAACCTATGCTATGAGAAAACCACCCGGAGCAGTTTCGTTTAAGTATTAAAGATAGTGCGGGAAGATAAGTCAAATGGGGGAATGGATGAAGCCGGGTGAGATGAAGAATCATTAACAGTTGGTTGCTTGGCAGACATCAATATTTTTTTCAATACGAACGTCCGCCTTTACTGTGCTTTCGACTTATTTTAGCGTGAGCAGCCCGATGGCCGGTTAGCTGTCCGGTGCGCGCCATCTTTCCGGCACGCTCGGCCTGATTTTCGGGTCGTTCCTCCGCGCCCAGCGATTCAGCCTTGGCGATGTTCAGCGCAGAGCGGATGAGTCCGAGGTGTGTGAAGCCCTGCGGGTAGTTTCCCCAAAGCTCGCGGCTCACGGGGTCTATCTCTTCACTCAGAAGGCCGAGGTCGTTAGCATAAGCTGTGACGCGTTCAAATAGCGCGCAGGCTTCGTCCACGCGCCCGCACTGAGCAAGGCAGTCCACCAGCCAGAAACTACAGAGCGCGAAAGTGGCTTCAGCGCCGGGCAGCGCGTCATCGGACAGGTAGCGGTAGACCAGGCCGTGAGAAGTCAATCGCTCCTGTATTCTATTGATGGTTGACGTGACGCGCGGATCGGTGGCCGGGAGAAAGCCTACTTGCGGAATTGTGAGTGCGCTTGCGTCCAGTGCCGTCTCGCCTAAAGCTTGTGTGAACGCGCCAATCTTCTCGTTATAGCCTTCGGTGAGAATTTCCCGGCGAATCGCTTCGCGCTCTTTCTCCCACGTCGCCACGTTGCCTGTTAGCCCACCTCTCTCTGAGAGACGCAGCGCGCGGTCGAGCGCGACCCAACACATCAGCTTGGAGTAGAGAAAGTGGCGTGGGCCCCCGCGCACCTCCCAAATCCCTCTGTCCGGTTCGCGCCATCTCTCTGCTGTCCGGTCAGCCATGTAGCGTAGCATCTCCCACATGTCGGCGCTGATGGGCCGCCGGATGTGCTCGTGACAGAGATAGGCGGCGTCAATCACTTCCCCGTAAATATCCAACTGCTTCTGCTCGAAAGCCGCGTTGCCGATACGCACGGGCCGCGATCCGCGATAGCCCTCTAGATGATCGAGCGTGCGTTCGGGCAAGTGAGGCTCGCCATCTATCCTGTACATGATCTGTAGCTCGCGCCCGCAGGGGATACACAGAGCGTCGAGCCAGTCGAAGAAGTCCGCCGCCTCTTCGTAGTAGCCGAGCAGTTGCAGACTGTAAAGGATCAGTGATGAATCCCGAAGCCATGTGAAGCGGTAGTCCCAGTTGCGCACGCCGCCGATCTCTTCCGGTAAGGAAGTCGTGGGTGCGGCCACCAGTGCGCCCGTCGGCTCATAGGTGAGCAGTTTGAGGACGAGCGCGCTGCGGCGCACCAGTCTCTCGTAAGGGCCTGTGTACATGCAGCAGCCAGACCACTCGCGCCAGTACGAGAGCGTGCGCTGCAACTCGGCGTCCGCATCAATGGTCGGCAGAGCGACGGACATGCTGTCCCGGTCGCCAAAATAGGTGAGCGTAAGCCACCGTCGCTCACCGGCTTTAATTTTGAAGCGGCAACGAAGCGCGCCCCGTTCGTCTCGCTCGAACTTCGCGGGGCACGTGAGCACGAGCGCTTCGCGCCCGGCGTAAGCTACAACACCGCCCTCTCTCAGATCGAAAGAAGCCTCAGCCCGCGCGTAATCGAATGTCGGGCGAAAGCTGATTTCGACCTCCGCTTCGCCTTCAATGCCTTCGACCAGCCTGAGGACGCGGTAGCTTGAGGCTATATCTTCCCGCTCATGCGTCTCGGTCAATCGCTCCACGGGCATCAGATCGGTCAGGCGGAAACGGCCCGTGCCGGTCGAAAAAATGGTCGCTAGAACATTCGTGTTCTCTACGTAAGAGCGTGTGGAGGCGGCATGAGGGCTGGCGGGGCCGACGCGGAAGTATCCGCCGAGGTGACTGTCCAGCAAACGGCAGAAGACCGCTGCGCTGTCGAAGCGCGGCCAGCACAACCAGTCAACGGAGCCATCGCTGGAAACGAGAGCAGCAGTGTGTGCGTCGCCTATAAGCGCATAGTCGCGCAAGGGCCGGTAGTCCTCGTCGTGTACGCCGATCATCATCTGTCCCCTGGAGTTCGTACCACTGGCTGAACAGGTAATCTTAGTACCGAGTGACCTGCTGCGTCAGCCCGCCGTCAACATAATAGGTGCGGCCCGTCATGTACTCGGCTTCATCACTCGCAGGAAAGACTGCGTGAGTGATAATAATGAAGTTAGAGACGTGAGGAACAACATGGACTGTTGATTAGCTGTTAAGGTTGAAGTTTGCTGTAGCTGGGCACGATGCACGAAGCTGTCGTGCCAGCGTGTAGCCGTCCATGCCGGGCATGCGTATGTCGCTCACGACGAGATCGGGGACGCTTCACGCGACACGCACGAGCGCCTCCGCGCCGCTTCTCGCGGTGGTGACATCGAACCCTTCGGCACGCAGGCAGGCTTCAACCGCCCGCAACAGGTTCGGCTCGTCGTCAACCCGTAATCTATCTTCATGTTGTGCCCGCATCAAGGTCGACTTTCGACATGGGGACGGCACACTCCATGACTATTTTGAGGGCGAGGCAGGGGTCGAGGGCATTCCTGCCCTGGCTCATGATGTCCTGTATGGCGAGGCCCAGCAGTATGGGCCAGTGTGCAGGGTCTGGGCAGAACTTCGAAATCATGGGGAAGAGTTTGGGCCACAAGGCCATGACGTAGTTCAACGGCGTGTCATGCATCGGATGCTCAGGGGGCAGGCGCGGGAGCCCGAACTCCGCAGAGCCTACGGTTCCGGCGACGTGTTCAAACACGTCGTTCGGCTCAGGAAGCTCCACGCATCCGGCCGCCTGCGCCCCGCCCGCGGCGAGGCTCCAGACAGAGTATTGATCTTCGGCGAGCGGCTTGTTGAGCGCGTCACCGAAGAAGTAGACCTTGCCGTCGGCCCCTTCAGCCCGTACGAAGTGGGCCGTCTCGTCAAGGTTTTGAGCGCGCGATAGAGCACGCACACTCGCCTGGCAGGAGTAGCCAGCGAGGGAGCCGAGCGCGCCGAGGAGCGACTCGATGTGGATGCCGCGCTCGGTTTTCATCGCCGCCATCATACGCTGCGCAAGCTCTTTGCCGCCTATCTTGGCCCCTATGAGCGGGTCATCGCCGGACATCTCGCTGATCCTTTGAAGGAGTTCGGCTTCCCAACGTTCAGGGTCAGCCGACCTGAGTGCTGACGGGAGCGAACTGCCTGTTAAGCGGTCAAGTAGTTTCTTGAACATGGATCACCAGCTGTCTCGGTAACGACGAGGGCAAGTGCCGACTCGTGTGCGGCCTAGCGCCCGAATTAACCGGGCGGCACTTGCCTAAACAAATAATCAAGTCTCGCGCATGAAATCAATGCTGTTGCCGCTCCGGTTTAATGAGTTTCAGATGACGGCTACCCGCTGCCGAGCATCCGCCCGACCTGATGCGCCAGCATCGCACCCGGAACGAACAAAGCAAAGCCAACAAGCGCGGTCACTATTGCTGACTTCAACGTCAACAACTTCACCTCAAAGAGCCTCTTATAAAGATAGAGTGAACCGGGAATAATTGCCACAACCGCACCGATGACACCCGGCGCATATCCCCCGATCAGAATGGCCTGCGCGATGTGAGTGAACACGTGCAGGAACAGGACTCCAAGTAAGCTGGCATAAGCGTAGAGCCAGAACCCGCGTTTGCCAGACATGGACGCGCCGGCTGTGACCACCACAAACAGAAGCAGTATGAATCCGATAGCAATGGCGACCTGTGAGGTGGTCGTGGGCAGCGAGCGTACCATCTCTGCCGCCGTTTCATTCATCCGAGCAAGCTGATCGAGTTCTCGCCGATGCCTGACAACCCAGCCCGGCATGGTCAGAAGTTCCTCGCCATCGTGGATAATAAAAACGACGGGCAGCAACCATAGCACCCGCGCCAGACTTTGCTGATTGGCATTCTGAGCACGTGTAGGGCTGGTATGCATATGACATGCTATCGAGCAGTCGGGTTCAATTTGTCGGGCTCAGCTTACGGCAAAATCAATCAACTCTTTTTACCTCGCCCAGATAGTCAAACATTTGATCATCCGATGAGCATATGAACCGCAACGCCTCACTCGTAGGGTCAACGATGATCGTCGAATCGAATGCCTCGCCCGCTTTACCATGCAGTCTACCTTCTTTAATTGCTGTTTTGAACATTGCAGGGACGGCGAGCCACACGGTCAATGTGTCATTCTCAATTTTATATCTAATGACCAGGTTTCCTTTTTGCTCTTTCTTTTCTACCCTTCCCGTGTAAGCTGCGACAATAAAAGTCTTCTCATTGCATGAGATGGTATAAAACTCCTTCATTAATTTATCTTTTAGTGTTTTAGATGTGACGGATGCAATTATCAATTTCTGACCCGACTGTTTAATGTCGATATAGCCCTTTCCGTGAAGTCGGCTGTCGGGGACACTCCATCTGCCGACGAGGCGTGTATCGACAGTAGCATCTTTGGGGTCTATCAAAGGACTGAGAAATACGACATCACAGCCTGATGAAGATAAGCATAACAATGCAATTAAGAAGGCTTTTAATAAAGTCATGTCAGTGTTCATCTCAAACATTTAATGAGTAGGAGCCCAACGACGGAATCAACCCGCGCTGAGCATAAAGCATCCCGGCCGAAAGATACCACATAACGATGAAGGGGATGCTATCGAGGCATCAGGTTCAATGAGTTGTCAGGCTTGGAGTGGAATCGCTAAGCGGCGCGAGAGACGGGATTGAATCTGCGCCCGGAGCATACGGGATGGGGCCTCTTCCCGCCTCAGAGTAATTGAGGCCAGGGGCGGAACCCTTGACAGTTAGCCGGTTTTTAATAAAAATCCGATTCAAAAAAAGCATGCGTTTAGTGCTTGACGGCAAATTTGTCGCCCGTAGTACAGTAAAAGAGTTGCGAGACATCACAAGCCAAACCAACTATCGGAGACTGTCACCGCGAGCGGGAGACAAACTGCGCGTCATGTTTGCGTGTCTGCTGGTATGTCTCTTTTGCGTTACGACCCATCAACTCACGACGCGCGGTAATCAACTTCTGCCGGAGCAGACTGAGCAGGAGTCAGGCAGCGAGGAGACTCACGAAGGCAACGTCAAAAAGTTTGAGATGGTCGCAGCATCCAAACGAAAGGCGCTGCATCAACGTCTGCTGACGCTCACTCGCAGCATTAACCGGGCCGTTTTCCTGCGCGTCGATGAGCGACGCTCCACCATCGCTTTGTGCTGGAACGCACGCACGTACAGACGCCGGGGGCCTCCCCCTTCCATCATGCCTTCATAAACCTGATCGCAGAATTAAAAACGCTACCTGTCGAAATAGCTTCATTCATCGCAGCCTGACAAGCATCGCGACGCGGGAGTGTGCCCGGCATGCTTTACTGCGCCGAAGGGAGTTATGCCTTCACGCGGGTAGTCCCAATCATCAACGGTTTTATTTTTGCCATAACTGAGCCTCAGCGTTGTGGCGGGGGATAAGGTTGAAGTGAAAGCAGAGACGAACATTGCTTCGAATGTGAGCGGCGATCTGGCTGCCGGGCTGGTGGTCTTTTTCGTCGCTCTCCCACTTTGTCTGGGAATTGCTTTAGCGTCCGGCGCGCCGTTGTTCGCAGGTCTGATTGCCGGCATCATCGGCGGGATCGTTGTCGGTATCCTCAGCAAATCGCACTTGAGTGTGAGCGGCCCGGCTGCCGGTCTGTCCGCCATTGTGCTTACGGCCATCACCGAACTCGGCGCGTTCAATATCTTTCTGTGCGCTATCCTGATCGCCGGAGTGATTCAACTCGGCCTGGGCTTCCTGAAAGCCGGGAGCATCGCCAACTATCTACCGTCGAATGTCATAGAGGGAATGCTCGCAGGCATCGGCGTCATCATCATCCTGAAGCAACTCCCGCACGCGGTCGGGTTCGACAGGGATGCCGCAGGTAACTTCTCTTTTCTCGATACGTCGGGCGGAAACACTTTCACCGCTCTCACTCAAGCGCTCGGCTACTTCACGCTCGGAGCCGTCGTGATCGCCCTCCTTTCCATCCTTATCATGAAAGTGTGGGAACGAGTTCCCGCGCTGAAGAAGATTAAAATCCTGCCCGCGCCTTTGGTCGCGGTGGTCTGCGGAGTGATCTTGAATGAAATCTTTATCGCCACTGGCTCAAGCCTGGCGATTAACCAAGAGCATCTGGTCAGTTTACCTGCGAGCGACGGTGGCGGTGAATTCTTCGCCCAGTTTCAAGTGCCGGACTTCAGCGGCTTTACGAGCCGGAAGGTCTGGGTCTATGGCTTCACAATTGCCGTCGTCGCCTCAATCGAAACCCTGCTGTGCATCGAAGCGGTTGATACACTCGACCCGCACAAAAGGTACACGCCCCCGAATCATGAACTCAAAGCGCAGGGTGTCGGAAATATTTTGAACGGACTGGTTGGCGGTCTGCCCATCACTTCCGTCATCGTTCGTTCTTCGGCAAATGTTAATGCAGGCGCACAGACCAAGCTGTCGTGTATCGCCCACGGCGTTTTGCTGCTCGTGTGTGCGGCAGCGATTCCGTTTCTGCTCAACAAAATCCCGCTCGCCGTGCTTGCTGCGATCTTGATCTTGACGGGCTATAAGCTGGCGAATCCGACTCTCATCAAGCGCTGGTGGGGACATGGCTGGCATCAATTCGTCCCCTTCATCGTGACGGTGAGCGGCGTGGTGCTGACTGACTTGCTGACGGGCGTCACGATGGGTCTGGTCGTCAGCGTCGGTTTTATCCTACGCGAAAATCAAAGGAGCGCCTACTTCTTTCAGCGCAAGAAGTATCATCAAGGCGACATCATTCATATACACCTCGCGCAGCAAGTATCTTTCCTCAATAAAGCTGCCATTAAGTTAACCTTGGAACATCTGCCGCCGGAAAGCTACGTGATTATCGATGCTTCCGAGAATGTCTACATCGACCACGATGTCAGAGAGTTGATCAAAGAGTTCAGCGAGGTGAAAGCGCCGGAGCGGAACATCAGGCTTGAACTGGTCGGGTTTAGAGAGAAGTACAAGATCGCGAACACGCTCGAAAGTCCGCTCGTCTACATCGAACATACGGTCGCCCCGGATGCGCCCTCGTCACCGGAGGTGCGCAGGCGACACGAGAAGTTAATAGAAGATTTAACGAAGGAGAAAGTCAGCCGGGAAGGAGCATAAAGAGGGATGAAAACACACACGAAAGAGACGCAAACGACGACCACGCCGGGAATGGCGCTACAGTTTCTACGCGAAGGCAACTACCGCTTTGTCAATAACCTGAAAGCGCACCGCAATTTATTGCAGCAAGTCAACGAAACGCGCGATGGGCAGTTCCCCTTCGCCACCATTCTGAGTTGTATAGACAGCCGGACAGGAGCGGAACTAATCTTCGACCAGGGCTTGGGCGACATTTTCAGTGTTCGCCTGGCGGGCAACGTCGTGAGTGATGCGGTGCTCGGGAGCATGGAGTTCGGATGTAAGCTTGCAGGCTCGAAATTAGTGGTCGTGCTGGGCCACACCAACTGCGGCGCAATCAAAGGGGCCTGCGATGGGGTGCAACTGGGTAATTTGACAACCATACTGAATTTGATACAGCCCTCCGTTTATTTAGAAAGAACGGTGCGGGATCAACGCACGTCAGGCAATCAGGAGTTCGTCGATAAAGTCACGCGCATTCATGTCAAGCGCAGTGTCGAGAGTATCATTGAGCGCAGCATCGTCCTGCGTGAGATGATCGAAAAAGAGCAGATCGCATTGATCGGGGCCATCTACGATGTCAAAACAGGCGTCGTCGAGTTTCTCGATGATACGTTTATGCTCGGCGGGGTTAAGCACTTTTACCTGGATATCCCGGAAGCTTAACGGACAGGACGGAGAGGGTGAACCATCGCCCCTCCTGATTTATTAGCCCGGCCAGGATAAACGCTTGGCCGGGCTATTGGTATCTCCGCGCCCGCCCTTGGGACAGAATCATCACAGAATGATTCGACTACTTTATTAGAAATGCAGTTTGCCGATGGATATTATTCCCGGGACAGCAGTCCGTATGATTGATCCGGGTCAGGGCGTAACGTGATGCTGGCGGGTGAAGTCTCTTCATCAGCTGCTTGCTCACGGGTCGGCGACGCGGGCCGAACCATCCGTCCCGCTGCACACTGTCGCCGATATTGGAGGCGGCGGACGAAGGTGGTGTGCTCGACGGCGGCGAAGGTGGGGTTGTTGCGCCGTGTCTTCCCCGCTTTGAGGACGACCGGCGGGAAGACCTGCATGACTAAAACCGGAGTGGTGACTTACCGGGCGCGGGCGTCATGAAATGTGCGTGGCGGGTCGCACAGACCTGGTTGCAAACGGCTGTGATAAGTGCTAAATTCCAGCCGCTCTCGATGCTGCTCTTATACCCAGATGGTGGCCTTATCACGTGCCCTTTTCAGAGACCGATAGAAGGCACACCATCCCTCAAAACTTCCGGCTAGTTATTCGTGCCGTCCCAAGCCGCCTCGTGCCCGAATCCTTCAAAGGCCCTGACATTCCGCCGCGCGGGGCCTGTTGCTAGAGTCGCACGCGCCGGACGCCAACCTAACGGAGAACGACTCACATGCCGACCATCATCGATCGAATGAAAAACATCTGGGACAGCGCCGTCTCCGCCCCGGCAAAGACGCGCGCCAACTTCGCGATTGACCCCGTCCGAGTCGTCGGAGACGGCGCGGCGGGCGAGCCGTTCAGAGACAAGCAGCACTACTTCCAGATCGTCATCAACCAGATGTATCTGGCCGACGAGCGCGAGTGGTTTGTCCGCTACGACCCCTTGACCTTTGTCATCAGCAGCTACATATACGACACACGACAGGAGGTCGTCCCCTTTGTCGTCGGCCCCGCTCTACTTAAGGAGCACGCGAAGAATGCCCCGACGGGGATGGTCTTTCAGGACACGCCCGTCTCCGGGATGCATCCGTACCAGGGCGGGTCGCTCACGCTGACGGTCATCCTCAACAAGCTCGCGCGCGAGAACAACGCCGACAAGCTGCTCAAAGTAGTCGAGAAGATGTCCACGACCTTCAGCCCGTCCATCCTCTCGTCCGGCTACCTGACGATGGCCTCGACGCTGATTGACGGCGTCGAAGCCATCCTCGGCCTGGACGAGACGACCCCGATCATCGGCTACCGTGTGACGATCAACCCCGACACCGGAGCCGTCTTCCGCCCCTCCCACTTCGTCATCATTGATGAGGACGAGCAGGAGGTAGATAAGGACAAGTTCTGGGTGGTCGACAACCGCCTCCACTACGGCGACGACGACGCATCGGCGCGGCCTTACAACGAGAACGACTTCGTCCTCTTCAGCATCACGCAGGGGACGAAGCGCACGGACGAGCGGACGCTGCCTTTTTACCCGATGTGGGAAACGGCGCGTGACCTGGCCGCGCGCCCCGAGCCGCACTACTGGAATGAGGCCAAGTCGAACTTCAACACGCTCAAGCGAAGCGTCCTCAAAAGCCCAGACCTCACGCAGCCCGACGCCGCGCGGCTGATGGCCGCGTACTTCGAGGAGCTAAAGAAGCGGCGCGAGGAGGCAGCGCTCGAAGGTGATCTCGCGCCCAAGGAGGTCGGAGGGGACGAGAAACAGTTCATGCGGATTGCGCAGGAGCTGGACAAGCTCGATCACCTGTCCTAAAGACGTATCCCGCGCGACAGCGCACGCCGACGTTTGGGGGCCGCCGCGCCGCCCCCTTGCGACGGACGATTGACCCGCCGAGAGTGTATTTGAAGGGAGCGTGAGTGATGGGAGTCGAACTCACTCTGACCGTGCAGAACGATAAACACGTCAGGCTTCAGACGAGAGGGGGTGGGCAGGGGGATACGCAGCCTGCGAACCTCGACAAGCTGACGCTGAGCACCATCGATGTTTTCCAGAAGTGGCTCGTCGCGGGCAAGATCAGCGAGAGGCGAGAGATGGAAGTGCTGGGCATGCATCTCTACAGCGTCCTCTTCCAGGGGAAGATCGAGGAGTACTTCCGGCTCCAGCTCGGCAAAGTGCCGAAGGGGGAGCGGCTCCGTCTGCAACTCACCTTCGACGACGACGTAAGCGACCTCGCGAGCCTGCCGTGGGAGTATCTCTACTTTCCCGGCACGCAGGTCAGGGAAGGCTTCTTCTTCTCAACTCACGTAGACCTAGTCCTCTCTCGCTACATGCCGCTCGAAGACGACCGCGAGAGCCTCGCCCCGGACGAGAGTCCGCTGCGCGTGCTGATCGCCGTGTCCAAGCCGACCGACGATACCCTCGGGCCTGTCATCGCCGATCCGGTGATCGAGGCGATCCAGAAGCTGACGGAACGTCATGCGGTCAAGGTCGATGTCCTGGACAAGCCGACGATTGACAACTTCTACGAAGCGCTGAGGACATTCAAACCGCACGTCTTACATTTCATCGGGCACGGGCGCTACTACGATAAGAAGGGCGAGATCGCCATGCTCGACACGGATGAGAAGAGCGTCACGTGGGTCGGGGATCAGCAATTCGCAGACTTCTTCACTTACGCGCAAACGATCCCGCGACTCGTCTTCCTGCACCTCTGCGAAGGCGGGAAGGTGGACTTCGACGCCAACTTCGCGGGAGTCGCGCCCAAGCTCATCCGCGCGAAGATTCAGGCGGTGGTGGCGATGCAGTACCCGATCACGAACAAGGCGGCCATCGCCTTCAGCCGACAGTTCTACAGGAAGCTCGCAGAGGGCAAGCCGGTCGATGATGCTGTACAGGAGGGGCGCTGGATGATCACGATGAACGACCCACAGACCTACAATAGTCGCATCTTCGGCACGCCCGTCCTGTACATGCGCAGCTTCAACGGCATCATCCAGCCGTTAGTCGAGTCGCAACAGCAGACGCCCTCAAGGCCCGGAAAGACCGACACCACGGCCACACCGATCAGCGCGCAGGAGCTGACCGCCACGACCAACATCTCGAAGATCATCTCCCAGATGAAGTCGGCTGCCTATGATGAGGCCCAGCGGAAGGAGCTCAACATCGCCGCCCTCGCATCGGAGATTGAAGGGACGGATTGGGGTAAGGATGAGTCCGAGATCATACAGAAGATCAAACACCGGATCGTGGAGAACGAGTCCGCGCAGATGGTTTCCGTCTACGCCGCTATGCTCCGCGCGCTGGAGAAGTAAAACCGCCGAGTCAAATCCTGAAGCCGGAGTTAAGTGATGACATCTCCTGAAGAGAACCTGATGCGGGAATCGCCCCTCGGTGGCCTCGTGGCGGAAGCGGCGGAGAGGGCGCGCGCCGAAGTATTCAAAGACGGGCAACTCGACCCGCAGGTGATCGAGGCGCTCGACATGCTCGTCAAAAACGTGGTCGCCGTGGCCGAGCAGGGCTCTGACTTCGAGACCGTCGAGTCCTCCATCCGGCGGCGCGAAGAGGATGTGAAAAAAGGCGTCGCCGTCTTCGGCGTGATGCTGAAACAGATCGAGGCGATTAAGGCCGAGCGGGCCGTGCAGACGCATGACGAAGCATGGTGGGTGCGGAGAATCGAATCACTCGTCCAGGCTTTCGAGGGGGGGCTCGACGAAGGCATGAGGCTCTGGCTACAGATTTACGCCGAGGCCCTGGTCGAGTGGGAGCTAACCATCTGCAATGAGCTTGTCAGCAACTTGCCGCCTGAGTTGGTGGCCCAGTCGGAGGTGCTAACGCTCTTCCAAGAGGGGACGAGCACAATCATAGACTGGAATTATGGGCCGCGCACGACCGAAATGGTGGAGTACCTTCTGAAGAATGTGCCGTTAGCGACAGCGCCCCATGAGAACGGGCTGGACAAAACCGGACGCATGATTCTTCACATTTACCTCGGGCTGATCTACCTCTACCTCGCCCGACCCTCAGTCGTGGGCCCAGGCCCGGAGAACGCCGTGAAAAATTTCGAGGAGGCGAAAAGCCTGGCCCCTCAGGATGGTCGCCCGCGAGCGGCGCTCGGCTACTTCAACTACTGTAAGGGAGACCGCGAGAAGGCGCGGGAGTTGTACCAGGAGGCCATCTCGCTCTCGCCGCAGCAGCCCGAAGGCTATATCGGGATGGGGATGTTCTTTGAAGACGAATCGCTCTGGGACGAGGCCGACGACTGGTACGAGCAGGCGATTGCCACGGTCGAGGGCTCGCCGAACATCATCGGCTCCCTGACCAGACACTTAGCGCCGCTCCCCGGTAACCTCTACTTACACCTCGCGCGCAAGCTCAAGCAGGATGACCCGGAGCGCGCCCTGCTGACCGTCACGCTGGCGCTCAGCATCGGCATACGTGACCAGGGCGAATACCCTGAGCGGCTCGGCTACAAACTAAAGGGCGAAATCCTCGAACAACTCGGCAAGCAGTCGGAAGCGGCGGAGGCTTATTACGATGCAGGCCGTCGCTACGGGTGGCAGAACGAGGCCGCCACCGCCACCGAGCTGCTTCGCAAGGCGCACTCGTTGAATCCCGAACACGCGCCTACGCTCTGGGAGTTGTCCGACATCGTGCGTGTTAACAGCAGCACCACGCAGCCTCCTTACGTCAATCAGGAGTTGATCGCGGAGAGCCTCAACTTCTGGGAAAAGGGGATCGGAATTAAAACGCCGGAGGCGGCGGACTCCTGGGTCTATGTCTCGCGGGGACTCATCAACGAGCAGTTGGCGCGCATACCGGGTGCAGACCGGCGCACGCTCAACTGGGAGGCCATCTCGTACATCGAGCGCGCGCTCCTCATGTACAACGAGGAGGCTTTCCGCTGGGCATGCCTGGGCCGCATCTATAGCCGTCTGGACGCGCCGTCGAACGTCATCCGCTACTGCGAAAAGGCGCTTTCGCTGGACTCTGGAAGTGTCATCGCGCTCGAAGACCTGAGCGTGGTCTATGCCAACATCGGCGAGTTCGAGCGCGCCATCGAGCTGATAGACAAACGCCTGGAGATTGATCGGACGCCCTGGCCCGAGGCCCTCAAGGCATACGCGCTTCTGCACATCGGCAAGTACGAGGAAGCGGTTAAGCTACTCGACCACGCCATTGAGACCTCGCCGAACGATGTTTGGTATTACGAAGTAAGCGGGCTCTGCTATCAGCTCATGGGCGACCGCGAGAACTCGCGCCGCCGCTACCAGACCATCTTTGAGAGGTACGATCCTTTGGACATGGACAACCTGGGGGCATATGCCTGGGCGGCCTACAGCATCGGCCAGACGGAGAAGGCCACAGAGCTTCTGAACCGGCTCCTTGAAGAGATGCCGGATGCGGAGGGCAACACGCGGCGCAACCTCGGCCTCTGTTACCTCAGGCGGGGCGACCTCGAACGCGCGAAGACGAACATGACGGCGGGCATCAACCTCGCCAGGAACGTCCGCGAACTCGACGACTTCACGCTGATAGACTTTAAAGAGGTGGAGGAAGCTTCCCTCGCCTGGCCGGACGGCGAGGAAGCCAGGCGACTGCTCGCGGAGATGAGGTCGCTCGCCGAGGCGAAGAGGCAAGAGGTTGAGCAACTACCCACGCCCGAAGAGGAGTTGAAGATACTCGTCCCGGACACAGAGCTTGAGAGCGGTCGAGGCGGCTGGGTGTGGATCGGCTACCACGCGGGGCTTGCGCGCCTCCACGCCGAGCACGAGCGCTGGGCGGAGGCCGCCTCCGTTTACGAGAAACTGCTCGAAGTCCCGGACAAATTCCCCGAAGCCAGGGCCGGGATGGAGAAGGCGCTGGCAAGCATTCCCTTGAAGGGCGCAGTCGACTCGGGCACTTCTTAATTGACTAAAATTCAGCCAATCGCCTGATGACGGATGCGGTGGGCCCACGCGCGGCCCGGACACTCAGGACGCAGTGTCGTCCAGCTCGCGCGTCATCTCGATCATCGTCCGGCGGAATCCCATGCGCGCGAAGAGACGCTGCGCCCCCTCGTTCTGCTCGGCGGTCGACAGCACCACGCGAGGCATGCCGCGCGACCTGAAGAACGCCAGCGCGGCGTCGATGAGCAGATGGCCAACACCTCGGCCACGATGCTCAGGGTCAACGATGATGTCATGCAGGACGCCCGCCGGCCCGCGTAGCGCCATATAGTCGTACCCCTCGACGGCAGCGTACGCGTAGCCGATCACGTCCCCTTTATCATCAGCGACCAGAACAGCTTTGTCCGGGTCTTTGAGCTGCGTGCCGATGAAGGACGCATAGCCCTCCGGCGTCCCCGGCCTCGCGGCCAGGAAGCGCCGTGAGTCAAAGTCGTAATGCTCCTCGATGAGGAGCGCGCCGAGGCGACCAATCTCCGGCAGGTCGGCAGGCGTCGCCCGCCGGACGATGGGCCCAGTCTGGGATTCAAACTTGGTATTGTTACTCAGCAAAGTTTACGCTCGATTCTTCAAGAATACGCCGGGCCCGGGATATTGCCAGGTTGCATGAATTCATACAACTGCTGACCGGAGCTATCCTGCTCATCCTCACGCTTTCCCCGTTTCTCGACCAAGACGAGAGGCATTACCGTGTCCCAGGCATTGTGAATACCAATGAAGAGTAGATGATAAGCCTGATGGGCAGCGGCGGCGACAACTTACCATCGCCGCCGCCATTAACAGAAATAGAGGAGCGGGAGTGGGGACAAAATGTCTCCACTCCCGCTCACCTCTTATCGGATGTCAATTCTGTTTTAGTAGCCTCTGTAGCCGTCAGCGTAGCCGTTCTCGAAACCCTGTCGGAAGTAACGGCGATACAGTTCACGATCGCCCAGACGCGAGTTGTAATCTTTCGTCGCCTCACGATATGACTTGAAGTCGCTGAAGTCGTAGCGTTCGCGACGATTGCGATCTTTGCGGCCTTCCTTGATGCCTTCATTGTAACCGGCATTAAGGGCTGTCTGGCGAAGCTGGTAATTGCCGCCATAATTGTCATAGCGATCCCAGTTGCGCCCACGACGGCTGCGACGATAACGATCACGATCATCACGGTCGCGGTCACGATCTCTATCGCGCCGATCCTGTGTGGAGTTATCACGCCCGTACGGATACTGTGCCTGGGCCGTGCCGCTCATAGCAGCATACAAGCCGCAAACGAATGCGAGCGTCAGGACTGCCCCACCGATATTTTTACTTAAACTCTTTATGTTCATCTGTGCCTCCCTTTCTTGCCGATGATGGATAGCAATCATCATGCCGCCCTCTCAAATAAGCGAATTCATCCTGTTTTCAAGCTGTTCTTGTATCGTCCCCGGCCTACAGCCTGTCACCATTTCGTGCAGTCATAACGCAGAACGGTAAACGCTCTGCGCAAAAGTCTGCCCGCCACTTCCCATGCATGCCGGGCGCTGGAGCACATCTAACAACTCAATTTGCGCTTCGTCGTCCGAGACCGCGCCGCCCTTCTTTGACAAATGATACGGGGCACTGTAGTTTCATCTTACACCTCAACATTTGTGGAAGGAGAAGTTGGGTCAAACATAGCTATGGCGAAGTCTGGACATAAAGGCATCAGTCGGATAGATCAGCCGGAGAGAAAAACCCACGGCTGGTATGTGAGGGTGAGATTCAACGGCACGCAGCGAGCAAAGTTCTTCAGCGACGAGACGCACGGAGGCCGCGAAGATGCGCTGCTTCAAGCCGTTCAATTCCGCAATCGTGCGGAGCATGATTTGGGCAAGCCGCGCACGGACAGGCTGGTCATCGCAAAGAATCCGCGCAACCGTTCGGGCATCATGGGCGTCCAACGCAAGACCAAGGTTATCAAGACCGACACGGGAGAGCGTCTGACCAAGAATGTCTATGAGGTGACGTGGAACCCTGAGCCGGGCAGGCTCTGCCGGACGTGGGTTTCCATAGATGAGTACGGCGAAGAAGCCGCACTGCGCAAAGCCTGCGCGATCAGACGTGAAAAGGAGCGCGAGATGTTTGGCAGCGAGGTGCTCTCGAACTGGACGAACAACCTCGCCAGACTCTGCGTCTGAACACAAGCTGAAAGCGAGCATCATGTGGGCCCACGATTGACTTCGCGGGCCCATCATTGTGCTCGCCCATGATAACGCTTCCCTGCCCGCCTGTCAGGATGACCACTCCCCTTTCAGATTGACCTGACCATCAATCTTACAGTGACCGCCCGGCTCCGATATGGAGTCAAAAGCCCAACAAAAACAGACTTTTTTGAATTCCGGGCATACGGCACATCGCTTGCGATACAGGCGGCTGCGCGCCCTTGCCGATCGGCGCAATTCGGTAGAACAGATTAGCCTGAGCCCCTGTTTGGATGAGAATCAAGTTGAAGGTACTTTGTAAGGAGATGTGCGGTGTTAGATCATGCAACAATGGGTAAGGATAGCGGCTCGATGCTGTCCTCACAACTTTCTTCCAGCTCGCTTGTAGCTTTTCAGCTCACGCGCGAGCACGAGCAGGAAGCCCTGGCCTTTTTAGCTGAGCGTCCCCTTCACACGACGATCATGGCCGGCTTTATACGCGACCACGGATTGGCGAGCCCGCTCAATCGCGGCAACTTCTACGGCTGCCGCGATCACCTGGGCCGTCTCAAGGGCATCGCCCTGATCGGTCATGCGACGCTCGTCGAGGCGCGCGTGGACGCGGCCCTCGTCGCGCTCGCGCGTGTCGCGCGGGAAGTCCCGACGACGCACATGATGCTCGGCGAGCAGGAAGAGATCGAGCAGTTCTGGAACTACTACGCGCAGAACGGAGAATCGCCGCGCATGCTCTGCCGCGAGCTGCTGTTCGAGCAGCGCTGGCCCGTCGAGGTGCGCGAACCCGTAGAAGGTCTGCGCCGCGCGACGAGAGACGATCTGAAGCTGATCGTCCCGGCACATGCCCAGTTGGCTTTTGAAGAGAGCCGTGTCAATCCTTTGACGGATGACCCGATGGGCTTTCGCATGCGCTGCGAGCGTCGCATCGAACAGGGCCGCACGTGGGTTCTGATCGAACGCGGCAGGCTGATCTTCAAAGCAGAGGTCGTGGCCGAAACGCCCGAGGCGACTTATATCGAGGGCATCTACGTCAACGCAGAAGAGCGAGATAAAGGTTATGGCGTACGCTGTCTCTCGCAGCTCAGCCAGAGATTACTGGAGCGCACGTCCTCCATCTGCCTGCTCGTTAATGAGCAGAATCGCAAGGCACAGGCCGTATATCAGAAGGTCGGCTTCAAGCTGCGCGGCTACTACGACAGCATCTATCTTCAACGATAAGCGCGCGCGGGTTCTTTCGATGCCTGAATGATCGCCCCCTCAAGGATTCGGCAGCCTCCAAAACTCCTGCACGAGTTTCCCTGCTGAATGATTTGAAACATGGAAACCAACTTTCGCCAAACGAATCAACCCTTGCATCGCTCGATGGCGGGCCAGCCGTTCTCTTCCTCTATGAACGATGCCTCTCCCCAATACGCCGTTGACCAGTCTGCCGCGACGGGTCTTCAGGCGCACGTCAGCACGCTGCTTGAGGACATAGACGAGGAGATGCTGCGCGCGCTGATGCTGCGCATCTTTACCGATCTGGTGCGCATGCTCGATTACCTGCGAATGTCGGAAACGGCGCTCGATGGTCAATGCGCGCCGCTTGAGAACCTGGCCTTCTTTACGCTCGTGCATGAAGAGGCGCTCGCCCTCTGCCAGTTCATAGAGAAGCGTGTGATTCGCGCCGGATGCATCAACGAGACCCTGCGCCATGCGCTCGACGGTATCAGCTTTGCCGTCGGCCACGAGCTGAAGCGCGTCTTTGAACATGAGCTGGCCGGATTGACGGCGGCGGAATCCGACCGCATAGCCAGAGGCAAGATCACGCACGCGCGCGGACTGCTCACCAACTGCTTTCAACAGTCGATCATCATCCTCACTCAAGTCTTCGATCAATCGCTGACGGGCGCGCATCTTTTCAACGATCTGCCGACGAGAGTGGAACAATCTCTCATCCTGAGACGCGACCTGTGGACGCTGGTGCGGCTTGCGCGCCGGGCCGAAGCGGAGGGCCGTCTCGAATCCATCATCGCCTTCATACAATATCTGGACACCTTCCGTCACGGCAGCATGCATTTCCTGATGTACAAGGACTGGCAGGTCTACGAGCGCTTCGTTGACGAGGTTGAGGCGGCAGACTGCATCGCAGAGTTGACGCCCGTGCTCGATCGCTTCGCCTGTTACCTGGAAACCTTGTTCGGCCAGGTGAGAATGCGCGCCGTGCTCGCCAACTATCCCTTCGACTTCTCCGAAACCGCCCTCTAAGCTCTCAAGACGCTTTTCATCTCACACTACACTCCTCTAATAGCGCTGTGAGCCGTGCGCAGTATGCGCGGCGCTCATTTTTTCCACGAGCAGCGGGCACACGCGTCGCTGCCTTGTGCTGATTGCCTGTGGCGCACCTGAGCAGTTAAGCTAACGCACGGATACGCTCTGGAAGCGGTTTAACTTTACTCTGTCTGGAAGGTGAGCTATGTCCGGCAATCAGAAAAGACGCGCGCTGATTATCGTGGACGTGCAGAACGATTTCTGTCCGGGCGGCTCTCTGGCCGTCTCGCATGGCGACGAGGTGGTCGAGCCGCTCAACGCACTGGCCCGTGAATTTCTGGCGCGCGGCGACGTGGTCGTCAAGAGCCGCGATTGGCATCATGCTCAGACCAAACACTTCGCCGCGTTCGGCGGAACCTGGCCCGTGCACTGTGTTCAGGGAACGCATGGCGCGGAGTTTCATCCACGCCTGATTGACGACCCCCGGATCACTGTTATCTCCAAAGCACAAAAGGACGCCGACGAGTATTCGGCATTCGATGGCACGGGTCTCTCTTCTCTACTGCGCGAGCAGGGCGTCTTGGAGGTCTGGGTCGGAGGGCTTGCGACGGACTACTGCGTCAAGCAGACGGCGCTCGACGCCGCGCGCGAAGGCTTCAAGGTCAGGGCCGTCGCCGACGCGATGCGCCCCGTCGAACTCCAACCCGGCGACGGCGACCGCGCCATCGAAGAGATGCGGCGGGCCGGTGTGGAAATAATAAACACAGCGACGAGTGATGAGTGATGAGTTGAAGACAGTATCACTCGCATCGCTCGTCACCATTTTCGTTTTTGCTCGTCACTGACCACTCGTCACTTGTCACTGTTTTCTTATGGGAACGCTGAATATTGATCGTTATCATGCGGCGATGGGGGATGCGGCGTACAAGGATGCGACGCGTCTTCATGAGAAGCCTTTGAGCGAGGCGATGGCGACCTTTTATGTGACGCAGCGCAAGCTCAGGTTCGCGCCGTGTCTAGGCCACGAGCGTCTCGTGCGCCTGCTCATGGACAGCCGTGTGGATCGCCCGCGCCTGCGCTTTCTGGAACAGGATCGCGGCGGCTTGCAACTCTTCGCGAGGGCCATCGAAGACGTGCACTTCGGAGCGATGGTGCGCGCCGTGCGTCCGGGCACGATCGTCTTTGCGGGCGAGCCTTTCGCGGACATCACTGGCCACTTCGCGCTCACACAGGCGCAGGAGATAAAGTTCGAGCACGCCTTTGATTTGCCTATGACGACGGCGAGCCTGGCGATGCAGTTTCGCATGGCGGCAGGCGAGCGCTGGCTCTCGGATTTCTCTTTGCGGCGTGACGGTGACGTGGAGCGCGCCGTCGAAGTCGCGACCTATGCTTTCATCGGCGGCTTCAACGACACCTCGAACATGGAGGCGGCGCATCGCCTGGACATTCCGGCTGTCGGAACGGAGGCGCACTACTGGCAGCAGTCTTATCTGGAATATATGTACGAGCCGGAGATAGAGCCGCGCACGGGGCAGCCCAAGCATTTCGAGCAGGTCGCCTTCGAGCGCTGGCTCGATGCCAACCCGAACGGCACGACGCTGCTGCTCGATACCATAGATGTGTTCACGGGTGCGGCACACGCGGCGATGGCGGCGACTTCCAACGAGAGTCGCCGCAAAGCCTTCAAGGGATTCCGCGTTGATTCGGGCGACCTGGCGAAGCTCGGCGCGTGGTGTCTGCGCTTCTTTGAAGCCAACGGCCTCAACGGACTGATGCCGATTCTGACCGGCGATCTGGATGTCGAGAAAGTGCGTCGCATCGTCGCGGAATTTCCCGAAGCCGCCGGGTTCGGCATCGGCACTAAACTCTCAAGCGAGATCAAGACGGTCGCCGGTGTCATCTTCAAGCAGTGTTTGATCGAAGGGCGACCGACGCTCAAGGCTTCAAACACGCCCGAGAAGTCAACGCTGCCCGGTCGCCTACAGGTGTTTCGCGGGATAGATGCCGTGGGCAATTACGTCGCAGACCGTATTGGTCTGGACGACGAGGAAGTCTCGATACCCGGTGCGAGCCAAGTCGAGCGCCTGCTCGTTCCCTTCTGGGAGAAAGGCTATCATGAAGTCATTCCCTCCATCACTAAGCAGAAGACTTTCATCGAAGATCAACGGGCCCGCTTCGCAGACATAGACAACTACACCTGCACGCTCACCGACCGCTTACGCACCTTGCGCGACGACCTGACGGCAGAGATGCGCCAAGACCGCTCCGGCTGGCGAGAGGTGCTGAACGTCCCGCCCGAGCTATCCGCAGAGCTTCAACAAACGAAGTGAGCCCCGCGAGGGGCGACAGAATAAAGTCAGCCCCGAAGGGGCGCAAGAGTGTAGCCCACGGCGCAAGCCGTGGGAATAGACGGAAAGAATGATTGCCAGCCCCGTAGGGGCGTAAGATTCTCAACTCACATTTCTTTCGCCCCTTCGGGGCGCTTCGCTCTTAACCGATCTTGATTCCCACGGCTGACGCCGTGGGCTACATTCCGCTCGCCCCTTTCGGGGCTTCAAACGGCCTTGATAAGTTTTACAAGATGGGTGGCTTGGGCCTTCGTCCTCGCATCGCCCTGTGGCTGGTGATCGTGTATAATTTTGGCTGTCCCCAACTCTAGTTTAAAACATTCTCAGGAGAATATTGGAAATGAGACTATGGATTCTCGGCACGCTCCTGTTGTGTTTGCCGCTCGCGGTTGCAGCGCAGCGTAATGCGCGCAACGGGCGTGCGATGGCAAACCAGCAGGCCGGTGCGTCGCAGCCAAACAAAACCGAGCAGCGCAAGCTGTTCCCGTATGATTACAAGATCGACGATCTGCCGAACGGATTGCGGCTCGTCACCGTCCCGACGGATTATCCGAATCTCGTCGCCCTCTATATCGTCGTCTCGACGGGCTCGCGCAATGAAATCGAGGCGGGGAAGAGCGGTTACGCACACCTCTTCGAGCACCTCATGTTTCGCGGCAGCGAGAATTATTCATCCGAGCAGCGCGACGAGATTCTGAAGCGGGCGGGCGCTTCCTCCAACGCTTATACGACGGACGATCGCACCGTCTATCACGAAGTCTTCTCGAAGGAAGACCTGGATCAGGTGATGAAGCTTGAGGGCGACCGCTTCCAGCATCTCAAGTACGAGGAGGCGGCCTACAAGACGGAGACGCGCGCCGTGCTCGGCGAGTACAACAAGAACAGCGCCAACCCCGGCTCGAAGCTTTACGAGAAGCTGCGCGAGACGGCCTTCGGCACGCACACTTACACGCATACCACCATGGGCTTCATCAAAGATATAGAGGACATGCCCAACCAGTACAACTACAGTCTGGAATTTTACAAGCGCTACTATCGCCCCGAATACACGACCATCGTCATCGTCGGCGACGTGACGCAGGCGCAGGCGCTTGAGCTGACCAAGAAGTATTTCGGCAACTGGCAGCGCGGCAATTACGTTCCGCAGATTCCCAAAGAGCCGGAACAGACCGCGCCGCGCACAGCGCATGTCGATTGGGCCACGCCCACGCTTCCCTATCTCGTCGTCGGTTTTCGCGGGCCCGCTTTCTCCGACACGCAGAAGGACAAAGCCGCGCTAGACCTGCTGGCGCAGATCGCTTTCGGCGAAAACTCCGATCTCTATCAAAGGCTCGTGCTCAAGGAGCAGAAGGTGGACTTCGTGGGCCCAAGCTTCGATGACCAGATAGACCCGGAACTGTTCAGCATCTTCTCGCGCATCAAAGATCAGAAGGACGTGAACTACGTCCGCGATCAGATTCTGGCGACCTTCGAGCAGTATAAGAAGGACTTGATTCCGCAGGCGAAGCTGGACGCGACGCGCTCGCGCCTGCGCTACGGCTTTGCGCTCTCCTTCAATAGCTCCGAGGCGATCGCCAGCAATCTCGCGCCCTACATCGCGCTCAGGCGCACGCCCGAGACGATCAATACGCTCTTCGCTCTCTACGACACGATCACGCCGGAGGACATACGCGCAATCGCGCAAAAATATTTCATCGACAACCGCCGCACCATCGTCACGCTCTCGACGAAGGCGGACACCACTGCAAGCAAAGGGGGCGAAGAATAATGTTACGAACACTAACCATCTCACTGCTGATTCTGACTGTTTCGTTATCGGCGTTTGCGCTCAATGAGAGGGGCGGTGCTGCTGCTGTGCCTGCGAAAATGGCCTCGGTGCTTCAACCGAACCGCTCGCCGCTCGTCACCTTCCGCATACTCTTTATGACCGGCTCGGCTGCCGACCCGAAAGGCAAAGAGGGAGTCGCGGCGCTGACGGCGGCGATGCTCGCCAAGGGCGGCTCGCGCGCCATGTCCTACGATCAGATCACAGAGGCGTTCTACCCGATGGCGACCTCCTTCGACTGGCAGATAGACAAGGAGATGACCGTCTTTACGGGAACGACGCACCTGGACAATCTTGATCGCTACTACGGAATCATCAGCCAGATGCTGCTCGACCCGGGTTTCCGCGAAGATGATTTCACGCGCCTGAAGACGGACGCGATCAACTTTCTCAAAGTCTCGCTGCGCGAAGGCAACGACGAGGAGCTGGGCAAAGAGTTTCTCTACAACACGATCTACGCCGGGCATCCTTACGGCCATCACAACATGGGAAGCCTGGGCGCGCTTCAGAGCCTGACGCTTGACGACGTGCGCAATTTCTACAAGGCGAACTACACGCAGGCCAACATGGTGCTTGGCCTGGCGGGCGGTTATCCCGCGAGTTTTCCGAAGAAGGTGGAGACAGATTTCGCGAAGCTTCCGGCGGGCCAGCCCTCAAGCATGAAATTCAACGCGCCGACCGTGGCCGAAGGGATGCGCATCCAGCTCATCAAGCGCGACACGCGCTCGACGGCCATCTCTCTGGGCTTTCCGATCAGCGTCAGGCGCGGCGATAAGGACTGGGCCGCGCTCGCCGTCGTCGCCTCTTACTTCGGACAGCACCGCTCGTCGAACAGTTACCTTTACGGGCGACTGAGAGAAGCGCGCGGGCTCAACTACGGCGACTACGCCTACATAGAATATTTCCCGCGCGGGATGTTCCAGTTCACGCCCGACCCAAACCTCGGACGCCAGCAGCAGATTTTTCAAATCTGGATTCGTCCCGTCGAGCCCATGAACGGCATGTTCGCGCTGCGGGCCACGCTCTACGAGTACGACAAGCTGGTGCGAGACGGGATGTCGAAGGAGACGTTCGAGACAACGCGCGAGTTCCTGACCAAGTACACCAACATCCTGACGCAGACGCAGGACGCGCAGCTAGGCTACGCGCTGGACAGTCGTTATTACGGCATCCCGGATTTCAACGCCTATATGCGCGAACAACTCGCAAAGTTGACGCTCGAAGATGTCAACAACGCCATACGGAAGTATCTCAAGTCCGACCGGATGCAGATCGTGATGGTGACAAAGGACGCCGAAAGTTTGCGCGATGCTATCCTGAGCGGCAAGCCGACGCCCATCACCTACGTCTCGCCGAAGCCGAAAGAGATCACGGACGAAGACAAGCTCATCGAAGCCTACAAGATCAACGTCAGGCCGGATAACGTCCTCATCGTTCCGATCGAAAAGGTCTTCGAGTAATAGAGAGCCCCTGCAAGGGGCGAGCGGAATGTAACCCACGGCGCAAGCCTTGGGAACAAGTTAAGCAGAGAGACGAAAGCCCCGGAGGGGCGAAAGAAATTCAACTTGAGTTTCTTTCGCCCCTCCGGGGCTCTCTCTCTTTATTGTCTGCTCTATACCCACGGCTGACGCCGTGGGCTACACTCTTGCGCCCCTTCGGGGCTTCGTCATTATGCTCTAAAAGCTGCGGCGGAACAGATATGACAGCTTGATGAAGAAGGTGCGACCGTTGCGGCGAAAGCCTGGTTCGAGGTCTCCTGAGAAGCGGTTGTACCCGTTGAGATTGAGGTCGTCGTTGTAGCCGATGTAGAAGGCCGTGCCGGGATTTGGCGTCCAGCCTAAAAGGAACTGGCCGCGCACGTCCGAACCGAGCGTTTCATAATCGATGCGGGCGCGCGCGAAGGTGAAGCGCGAGAACTGGTAGGTTCCGCGCAGGACGAAGATGTTCTCGTCAAAGGCCACACGATCGGTGTCGTTGCGCCGTAGCATGTCCTTGGTGTAATCGAGCGAGAGACGCAGCGTGCCCGTCGGCTGGTAGACGAGGTTGGTCTCGATGTGCCAACCGTTGCCCGCGCCCGGGTCTTGCGGCGCGTCCGGGTTAATGAGTGCGCCCGGACTGACGCGCGGATAACGATTGCCCGCGCCGAAGTCGAAATCAAAAATCCCCCAATCGCGCCCGACAAAGACGAAGACGGAATATTTTTTGCTCGGCGTCGTCCCGCCATAAAAGTAGATGTTTTTCTTATAGGCGGAGCGCTCCGAATCTTCGCCCGCGAACTGCCCCTGCTGATTCAGGTTGCGCCTCGGGCCGAACTCCTCTTCAAAGAGACGCTCGTAGCCGCCCTGACCGCCGACGGCGAAGAAGCTCTGGAGCGGGAAATTGAATCTGATCTGCGCTTCGTCGTTCCAACGCTGCATGCGTCCCTGAAAGTCGAAGTTCGTATTGATGTCGTTATAGACGCGCCATGAGACGAGCCGCGCCTTCGGGTTGGGCTCGGAGTTGTAGCGCGTGAACAGCTCGTGGACGTTCGTATTGACGCGGCGATTGAAGCCCACGTCGGAACGATAGTCCTGCGTGCGACCGACGCCCGAATAGTTATAGCCGAAGTGGCGTCCGTCGTCGTTGAGCGCGTAAGCATAGATAAAGCCGTTCCCCGTGCGATAGATATTCTCATTCCGGTCAGGGTCGTAGAAGGGGAAACGCGAAGTGGAGCCGAGCACCTGGAAATCGAAGGTCGTCGTCTTGTTAAGTTTGAAACGCCCGTCGAAGCCGCCGAGTTGATTGTGCTTCTGGATAAAATTGTAGGTCGTGGCGAGGAAACCGATGCTGTTCTCCTTGCCCACGTCGCGTTTTAATCTGAGCACGCCTACGTAGGCGTTCTTCCCGATCAGATTATCGCTCGTGAACTCAGGGTCTTGAATCTCTTCTTCGGAGAAGTTGCCGGGCGCATTGTCGGACGCGAGCAGCAGGCCGAAGCTGTTGCGCCCGAGTTTCCCCGTCAGCTTCGCCGCGACATCAGGGTCAACGATGGTGCGCGTGTGGACGGCCAAGATTTGCGTGCGGAAGATGTCTATCCCTTCGAGAAAGAAGGGGCGCTTCTCTTCAAAGAAGATGGGGAAGCGCTGGTTGGCCGTGACCACGGTTTGATCTGCTTCGACCTGTGCGAAGTCGGGATTGACGGCGAAATCCAGCGTCACGGTCGGAGTGATGCCGTACTTGACGGTCACGCCCGGATCAAACTTGAGCGGCTCGTTGACGAAGCGTCCAGGGTCGACCAGCGATGTATTCGCCAGGCGCACATCCTTCGGAATGGAGCGCGTCGTGCGGCCAGTCTCCGAGAGCGTCAACGACGGGATGACCTCCAGCGTGCGCTCCGTCGAGAGCCCTTCGAGCCCGGTGATGTGACCCGCCTGGGCCAACCAACTGGAAACGTCGCGCGAGATGGGTATCCACATGTCAAGCTCGTTATTAAAACGCTTGATGCGGCGATAGAAATGGACGCCCCAGAGCTTGTCCTTGCCCGCCTCGTAGCGCAGCGACTTGAAGGGAATGGCGATCTCTACGATATAGCCGTCGTCTACCAACGCGCCCTTGGATTCGACCACCATGTCAACGCTGAAATCCTCGTTCCCGTCCGAGGTCGTGATGCCGTCGGCCTGCACGCCCAGAGGGTTGAAGTTCATCTCGTAGGCTTTGCGCTTATCGTTGAACGTATCGAACATGAGGCCCACGTAATCGTCGTCGAAGATGGCGTCGCGCTTGGCTATCGTGGCGCGCACCTTGTCCCTCTCGTCGTAGGCGTAATAGGCGATGTAGAGAAACTTCGAGTCGTAGCCGAGCAGAACTTTGGTCGGCTTGGAGGGCGCCAGGTTATCGCCGGGCTGGACTTGATAGAAATTCTTGAGAACGGCTGCGCCCTTCCACACCTCTTCGTCAAGGCGACCGTCAATCGCGGGCGGCTTGGCGAAGAGAGGGACGCGCACGGGATTGGCCTTCTCGGGCGGCAGCGCGAGCGCCGCTTTGCCGAGCGGGAGATTCGTGACCTCTGTGATGGAGGAATCACCTGTGGCTCCCGTTGTCGCATTCGTGACGACAGGCGGGGCCGTCGATTCCACGGTCGCGGCGGGAGTGTTGCTGCCCGCCGTGCCTGTTTCGTCGCGCCCGCCGCTGGACGGAGCGGGCGTGGGCGAAGGCATGGATGGAGGCGCGGGTGTCGGCGTCGGCGTGGGCGAAGGCAAGGGCGCGGGCGTGTCGCTCGCCACGCTGATATGCGCCTCGCCCGGCGCGACGAAGTTTACGTCAAGCCGGTTGAACTTCTGGTCAACGCTCGCGCTCGCGCCCGGCTGTAAGCCGAACGAGAGCACGCAATCGTCGCCGCGCTGCTCGATTCGCGTGTCAGTAAATCCGGGCCCGCTCAGATTGCTTTGCAGATGTTCTCCGCTCGCGTTCGGGATGACCAGATAGAAACGCTCGCCGCTGCGATACGCGGAATAATCGCTGAGCGCCTGGTCGGATGCGATGCGGACGCGCGAGCCTTCGCTGATAAGACTGCTGCCCAAGAGCATGAGTCGTTTTATCAATGGGCGTGCGGCGGGCAGCGCGCGGCTGTGACGTGGCTTGCCCGTGCTGCTTAGTTGTGCGCTCTGCGCAAAGCAGTCGGCGCTCGCCGCAAAGATCAAAGAGGCGACTATCAGGATGACTCTGAGGGCCTGCAACATAATGGCTGTAGAAGCCTGGCCTGATACTTCATGCGATGAAGGCGAGGGCAACGAGATGTGCGCCCCGGCTGGATTATTGACAGCGGAGGCGTCATGTATAACCCCTCGTCTCATACTTGGCTGGCTCCCTTGATGAAAAGTTTTCTGAATGATTGCGCGTCGCCCTTTGATAATGCTCGATGTGCGGGGACGCAGGATTTCTTGCTTAAACGTGCTCGTCCGCCCGTCTGTTCGGTAAAAATTGTAAAAAGATTCAGAAAACCGTACCGTGGTAAGCATGATAATGCTTTGTCAATTATAAAGACGCAAGAGACGGGTTTGCTGTTATCACTCAATCTGACGGGGCAGGACTCTAGGGCAAGCTATCGGAGGTTCGCAAGATGATGCGCCCGTCGCCCGTATGCAGGCGAAAGAGCGGGCCGCCGCCGCCGATTCTCCATCGTCGCACGCGTTGCGAAGCTGGCTGTTGTTCTTCCACCGCGCCGACATCGTTGATGACGGACTCGGCATCGGTCTCGATGGTGGCGCGGACGCCGGAGGGAAGCGAGAGCGAGATAGAGCCGTCGCCCGTGCGCGCCGAAAGCTGATTGAAGCGTCCGGCGAGGCTGATGCTGCCGTCGCCCGTGCGCGTCTCGACCTGCCCCTCAAAGCCGCTGATGCGTATGCGTCCGTCGCCGGTCGTCGCATTGAGATGGCCGCGCCCGTTCTGCACGTCGATGGGCCCATCGCCCGTGCGTAAATCCAGATCGCCCTGAACGCCCTCGATGATAATCCGTCCATCGCCGGAGACGGCGTGAAGCGTTGCGCTGCGCGGGACGTAGACTTCCAGACTGACGCTTGCGTTGATGTTCGTGACGCCGGAAGTAAGGCGCTGCGCGTAAGCTTTATCGAATTCCGCGATGGCGTAGACTTCCGAGCCGCGCTGGTTCATGTTGACGCTTATGCCCTGCTTCTGTTGATCGTCGCGGGCGCGCGCGACGGCGTTGATCGTGACCTCCGGCTTGTCCCACGCGCGCACGATCACGGGCCCATCGAAAGTCTGGACGATGACGCGCGGCGCGCCGCTCACACTGAAAGTCTTCGTCTCGCGATTGACGATCGGCATGCTGTAGTTGCCGTTATTAATGACGGTCGCCGATTGCGCGCGCACAACTTCGCGCGCCGCGCGCTGGGCCTCGATCTGTGCGCGACGCTTCTCGCGCTCGACCTCGCGCGCGGCCCGCGCCCTTTCACGCGCGACTTCCCTGATCGTATCGTCGTGTTCTCTCAAGGCTTCGCGCGCCTCGCGTTGCGTTTCGCGTTGAATTTCGATCTGCGCCTGCTGCACCTCACGCTGCGCCTCGCGCGCAGCACGCCGGGCCTCGTCCCTGCTCCGCTCTATCTCCACGTCAGCATCGGCGTCATCATCGCTCTGCGCGGGCAGAAGATTGGTCGCTGGGCTGACCGGGCGATTGTCTGCGGCGTGATTGATATTGATCGAGCCGTTGACGTTATCGAGCTTAATGCGCGGGCCACCCTGGCCTAGTCTTCCGGCCAGGTCGCGCCCGACGTATTTGCCGCGCCGGACGGGCAGGCCGAAATCGTTGTTGATTCCGCCATGAACGGTCGTCGCTTTGAGTTCGACGTTGGCATCCGAAGGGATGGTCAAGGTGACGCTGCCGTTGACGGAATTGAGCGAGATGGTTTTTGTGGCGTCGAGGCGATCGAAGACCGCTTCGAGGCGACCGTTGATCGTGGAGAGCTTCGCTTCGCCCATGAGCCCGCGCGCAGTGACGCGGCCATTGATGGACGAGGCGCGGACATCTCCTGCGACACCGCTGATGTCCAGCCCGCCGTTGATCAACTCGATCGAATCCAGGCGCGCTCCCCTCGGCACTGTCAAAGTATATTCGACCATCGCGGGGTTGTTGCGGCGTCCATCCCTGTCGTCGGTGAAGGTCTGATTGCCTTCCGGGTACTCGGTCTTGATGTAGACGCCGTTTGCGTTGGCAGAGATTTCGATCCTGGCTTCGGCCAGCCGCTCGCGCGTGTAAGCGCGCTTGACCGCGTCCACCTTGACCTCGTTGCGATCCCAGGAGGAGATGTGCACGGAGCCGTTGATGTTCTCAAGGCTCACGCGACCGTCAGCCGGAAGCGGGTAGCTCTGGTGAAACTCCTCCGTCAACTGCTCGTTGGTCTGTGTCCGCGCGCCGCTCGCCGCCAGCCCCAGAAGGCTGAGGCTTGCGACGATGCCCAGCAGGGCTCTTCTAATTCTCATCTTGTTGGTTTCTCCCGTTAACATATCAGTAGTGCTCTTTTCTAAATAAGCTCATGCTCAAAGGAACCGCGACGGCGCGCGGCGCGTGCAAACTCCGTGTGTCGCGCTCTTTCTCTAGACGCGCCACAGCGTGACGCTGCCGCTGATGCTGGAGACTTTGATGGGCGTGCCGCCGCTTCCGACCTGCGCGCGGAAATCCGAATCGCCGACCTTGTCGATCGTGACGCCGGGAATCTTGCTTGAGACGTGGCCCGAGATGCTTTCGACCCAGACATCGGCGTTGATCGATTCGGCGAGGCGGAGCGAAACCGAACCGCTGATGCTGTTCAGGCGCAGGCCGCGCTCGTTGAGCCGCGTGACGTTGAGATTGACCGAACCGCTGACGCTGCCGACATCGATGTCGCCGCCCACCTGATCCATCCAGACTCCGCCGCTGATGCTGTTCAGGCGTGCGCTCCCGTCGATCGCGGCGACGTGTACATTACCGCTGACGGACTGGATACGCAGGTTCACATTTTCAGGCATGCTGACCCGCACGCGCAGGCGGAATTGTACGTCGGGGCAATGCTGTTCAGTGCGTATGGAAAGCCCCCCGCTCGTTTGCTCGACGATGGCGCGGTAGCAATCGACAAGCTCGTGCTGCGTCGGAGCGGAGCGGGCGATGTAGACCTCCGCCGTGTTGCCTTTGGCCTTCTCAATATCGACAGGGCCGGGGATGGACTCGATCGAGACGAGAGTGCCGGGCGCAAGCTGGAAGCTACGACGAATCTCTTCGATCGCGGACAAGTCCTGCGGCGCACGCTCATGCGCGCCCACGCTCAGGGCTGACGCTCCGATCAGGAGGGCTGCGGCCAGTGCGCTGTGGAATGAAATCATCAGTCTGTTTCTCATCTTCATCCTCATTTTCAGTTACAGGTTTTCAGTTAACAGTGCTCGCCCGCCTGAGCGTTGAGATTCGACCTACTCTGCGCGGACGAATGAAACGTCTCTGCTCAAGCTCGCTACTCGACGGCTCATTCGCCGCCGCTCATACTGGCCGCGCATTGACGCGCCGACTCATCCTGCGGCGCAGCCGGATAAAGCGCGGCGATGCTGCCGGTGCTTTCGTGTGTGCGTTGCATAGTATTTATCACGCTCGGCAGCTCAACCACCGAGATTCTTCTATCCGTCTTCAACTCCGCCTTCGCAGCCCTATCAAGCTGGATTTGTATAACCCTTATGGCACGTCTCATCGCCCGAGCCTTTGCGCGAGAAGCGAGGCGGACTCTATGAAGAGCCGCGTCGGTGCTCGCCGCTTCGATGGCTTGAGGCGCGATCACTTCCAACTCCTGATTCCGGTCGCGGCCCGCGAGGCGGACTTCTCGTAACGAGTGTAGGGCTGAGATTTCCTCGGCGCTATCGTCGGAAGAATCGAGCGGCTCTGCCGGTTCCGTTTCGCGGTCGTCTGTTTCTACGGGCATCGCTGCGACGGTCTCGGCCAGCATCGCCACTTCTCCCGTATGCTCGAACGCGCTTTCAGTGGCTTCCTGTGAATCGGCGTGATGCTCTGGTTCGGGGGTCGAGGCTTCCACACTGGCGACGTGACCGGCAGCGTCGTGCTTTTGACCGCCCGTCATGCGGGCTTCTATTGACTGAGCCTGCGCCGGAGCATCCTGACGAAGATCATGCTCGTCCTCGGCGGGACTCGCCGGGCAGGAGGCGACTTCCTCCGTTGCTTCGAGCATTTCATCCTGCGGCGTGTAAGTGTTGATGAAGCCCGTCCATAACCTTAACGTTGCCCATCCCTGAGCCTGCGCCCGGAGCGTGTCGTACTGCTTCAGAGCCTCCTGCGCCGTCGTTATGGTCGTGACCAGCACTACCAGCATGACCATCCACCTGTGTCTCATCTTCCCACGCCTCCCTAATACCTTGCGCGCCCCGCGCCGTTCCCTTTTCCTGATCTGTTTATTTAAAGCCGATGAAGAACCGTTTTCGCAGCGCCGAGGGCCTTAGTCTCCGCAAGACCCACTTTCGATCTTTTCCCGCCGCTCTGATATGAAAACACCGCGAGGAAATATTTTGTGGCAAGAAATTTTCGGCGCGGTGTAGAAAAGGGTTCGGGTCGTGGGGTTTAGCGGCGGCGCAGGTAAACCGTGCCGCTGAAGGAGGCCAGGTTGAGCGTGGCATCGCCTGTGCCGAAGATGCCGTTGAGACGTTCGAGGCCGCGTCCGCTTGTGGGAGCATGGGGCGTCCAATCACCTTCGTTGGAGGCTGAAGGATTCGGAGCCGGTGCAGGCTTCGGAGGCTGCGCCCCGTTTGGCGTGTTCGGTGTGCCTGGCGGCGTCGGCGTCGTCTCCTCCGTCGGAGTGATGGCGAAATCCGAAACGATCTCTCCGCCCTGTGCGACCTTCGCATTGAGCTTAAAGGAAGAGTCGGCGGGCACATTCAACAGCACATCGCCCGACATGGTTTTAAAATCGTAGCGCCCGCCGCGCACGAGTGCGCCCGTCAGGTTCAGGCTCCCGCTGACGGACTTGGCGTGAACCTGCGCGTGGTTGACCTCTTTAAGAATCACATCGCCGCTCACAGTCCCGGCCTCGAAATCATCGCCCGGCGTGATCGAGCGCACGTTGGTCGCTTCGACAGAGCCGCTGACGGAGCCCAGCTGGATGCGCCCGCTGGAATTCTTCAGAGTTATATCGCCGCTCAGGGCACGTGCTTCCGCGAGTCTCGAAACGTGATCAAGGTTGATATTACCGCTCTGAGCCTCGACGCGGGCTTCGGCCACGTCCGCGACCGTGATGTCTCCGTCGCGCGTCTGAAGCTGGACGATAGCGCCGCGCGGCACACTCAATTCGACATCGGAAAAGGCCGTGCAGTTTCCGCCTCGCCCGTGCGGGCCCTCGGCCGGGTCGGCGATCAAGACCTCTATGCGCGTGGCCGGGCCCGTGCCGTTGGCGCTCGCCCGCCGCAGCTCTATGGTCTCGGCATCGGCGGAGCGCGCCTGTACTTCGTTGCGATCCCAGCCGCGAACGTTGATGCTGCCCGACGCGATGCAGAGCGAGACGATCACATTCGGCTCGACCGAGACCGTCTGCTGTATGACTCCCGGCTGCGCCTTTGCGGAAACTCTTCCGGCGGCGCTCGTTTGCGACGCGCCCCACAGCAGCGACGACGTGAGCGCAAACGCGATTAATGAGTGCTTTACTTTCATCCCTGATATTTCCAATCCTACCGATACATCGTTGAGAGCTGGGCCTGTTCGGCCATAGTATTCATTAAATCGACCTTGCTCTGGTAAGCGGAGAGCAGGAAGTCCGCCGCGTCCTTGTCGTTCGGATTGCGCTGGGCGACGACGCGCGTCTGCGCGATGGCTTCGTCCACAACTTGCAGGTTGCGCTCGTACTCGGCGCGCAGCGTCGGCCTCAAGGCGTTATCGCCACCGGCCTTGATCGCCGTCTCAAGCGACGCGATGACCTTCAGATAATTTCTTTCGCCCGGCAGAAGCTTGACGGACGCCATCGCTTCGGAGGCTCTCGAATCGACCGGGACGGCCTGCGGCTGAGGCATGACCCTTTCGGCTGGCCGCTTGGGCACGGCATTAGCTGAACTTGCACGGGCCGCGACGGCGACAACGGATGCGCCATTATTACTTGCCTTTGCGGGCGTCGCCTCCCGATTGACGGCCTCGCTGGCGCGTCCCGGCGCGACCTCAACCGATTGCAGGTCTGGCGTTTTCACACTCTGCGCGACATTCAGGACGGACGGCTGGGGCCGCAGGACGACGAAGGCCAGGACGAGCCCGAGGGCCGCGACGGCGATGAGGCTCGCAAATCCCACGGCATGCTGCGGCGCGAACGAAGAGAAGGGCGCGGCGAGCGCGTCGCGCAGCCAGGAGCGAAGGGATGAGCCCCTACGCTCAAACGCCGTGTTTCTTTGCTCTGCCTCCAACTCGGCGATGGCGGCATCCAGTCTGAGGCGCAGACGCCCCGTCGGCACGCCGAGCGCCATTTCGGGCGCGAACGCCTCTGCGAGCAGCAGGGACTCTGTCTCGATCTCGCGCGCCGCCTCTGCGCACCTCTCGCAGGCGGCGATGTGCGTCGCCGTCCGCTCCATCATTTCAGAGGAGAGCTCGCCGTCAAAATAGGCTTGCAATACATCTTCTTCAAGGCACTCTCTCATCTGTCCCCTCCGATCTTGCCGTACACTCTCATAAACTCTTTCCTTCCGCGCGCGACCAGGCTCCCGACATTCGCTTCGTTCAGGGACAAGGTCTCTGCGATCTCGCGGTACGTGAGCCCCTGCTGCTTCAAGAGCAGGCAACTGCGCATGGGCTCTTTAATCTTGGCGAGGGCGCGGCGGGCTTCCTCTATCTCCGCGCGCCGCTCGTAATCTTCCTCCGGGGCCGCCGTAAACCAACCGTCACGCTCGGCCCTTTTGGCATATTCGTCTTCGCGGGCGGTGGCGCGCCCCTGTCCGCGCAGGGTATTGCGCGCGACGTTCATCGTCACCCGCAGCAGCCAGGCGCGCAGCAACTCTTCGCCCGGCGTCTGCTCCAGATTGCGATAAAGCCTGAGAAAGACCTCCTGCGTCACGTCTTCGGCGAGCCCGTTGTCGCGTACCATAGCGCGGGCAGTGCGAAAGACGGCGCGGTGATGCAGCGTAAAAGCCTCATCGAAGCTGAGCGGCGCTGTCGCCACTCTCTCTATTGTATTCGGGACTGTATCAGCCAAAGCTCTTGCTCGTTCGCTCATTATCGCTGCTCTCAATAGCGTAAACACCGCAGGCACACATTTTGTGGCAAAAATTTACGACCCTCCATTATACGCCGCGCACCCCGGAAATTGTTCATTTTAGAGGGATAGGCGGCGTTTGGGAAGCTTCGCCGGGAACGGCGGCGGCTCGTTTTCATCGATTTGCACTGAAACGCCGGAATATCAACAAGAGTTGACACTTCCGGCAAGACCGTCCTCACTTGTAGACACTTCGCCGCTCTGACCTGTAGCAAACGCCCTTTTTCTCCTGAAAGATGCCGGGAGAGGTTGGATTCTTAACTGGCATGGCTCTTGCTATTTGCGTGGACATGACTACTGATAGCCAGGCGCAGAAGATGAGCGGCCCGACAGGAATCAACGGGCTCAGTCTCTAGCGCCTCATCAAAACCAACCTCCTCTGACACTTACTATGCTCAAAGCTTTTCCTTCACCCCTCGCATAGACATAGCCCGACTGGGTTCTCAACTCAGCAAAAGTGGCGTTCCAAAACCCCATTCTCACCACATAGGAGAACGATATGCCAACTAAGACCAAGAAAAGCACCGGTAATAAAAAGCAGGCTGCAGGCTTCGCTCTTGCTTCCAAAGTTATTTACGGCCCGCCCTTCGCCGGATACGGGCCATTCGGCGGTGTATGGAGCAGGTCTCCTCAATACCCGACTACTTGTCCCGGTTTTTGGACTGCCGTTAGACACTATCCGACCACGGGCGGGATAGTCGCGCAGCTTGGGGCGCAACCCGGAACCGGCGCAGTCAGTTGCACCCAGTATGTTTATTATCAGTATGACTTCAAGGCTCAGGTGGCCGGTGAACAGACTTTCATCCTGACACTGAATTTAGGGCCGGTGACGCGTCTGCCGCGTGGCGGTCAAGTGTATTTCTGGGGGGTGCTGCAAATTAGCGGGCCGGGCGGACAATGGGCTGATGTTAATGAGGATCTGTCCTCGAACACGGGAGTCACGTTGAGTATCCGCCCCACGCTTCAGGCGGGAGGACAATATAGGCTTCGGTTCGGGGTTGCACCGATAGTCCAGAATGCCGGATACCAGTCCTACGGTGAGGTCATCCTGAATTCAGCCAGCTTGGTCGAGTATCTTGCCTATGGCGTCCAAGCCGCACAATCACTGAGTTCCGACGCCAGCGTAAACAGAGACACTCTCATGGCCTTACTCAATCCGAGTAAGGAGGAGGTCGCTGAAGAGACCTCGCTCACTGAAGCCATCAAGATGGGCATCCGTGAAGGATAATAAGCTTTCAGCCTTTGCCGGTCGCCACGAAGCGCCCTTCACAGCAATGACGGGTACGTAGAGACAAGGGGCTGGCGCAAACTCATTGGCACGTGACGGCTATCCGGCCGAACAGACCAATGAATTTGCGCCAGCCCCACTAAAGCGTTCGCGCTTAGGCTTGAGAGCAATGCTGCGCGGCGAACCATGCGGCGCACGCGCCCTAGACAGCACCCCTGCGCTCGCCGGTCGCGCAATCCTCTGAGGCTCGACCACGGCGACTGCCGTTGTTACGACGAACGACATCGCCGCCCATCGTTGTGCCACGGACATTACCGCTGACGTTCTCGATCAACACCCCGCCGCCCATCGTTTCGACCGTGCCATTGAGTTCTGAGTTGCTCAAGGTGATCGCGCCGCCCATCGTCATCAGCCTGATGTCGCCTTTGAGATTGTTGAGAGTCAGGCTGCCGCCCATCGTCTTGCCGCTGATCCTTCCCTCTACGCCGCAGATGCTGATTCCGCCGCCCGTCGAATCGAATTCCAGATCGAACCTTCGCGGCACTCTGACGACAAACGAGAAGTTTGTGGAATAGCCGTGCCTTCGTCCGACGTACTCGGAAGTGATCGTGATGCCGTTGTTCGTCTCATCGAAATCTATACGGCAATCGGCGGCGTCACTCCCGCCCTTGTAGACCTCCACGGAGACGAGTTCCCTGTCCCAGCCGACCACGTCAACGCTCCCGCCCGTCTTCAAGTCAAAGACAAGCTTCTGCCCCATCGTCGCCCTGAATTCTCTGTTGATGCGTTGAGGGTCGTTCTGAGAGGAGGCGCTGGCGGTCGTCGCCGGGTTCGAGACGGAAGAGCTGAGAAGGCCCACACCGAGAAGCAGCGCGAGCGTACACGTAGCCATAAATCTTTTCACTTTGAGAATCTCCTTATCTCTGAGCTTGTTTGAGATGGGCCCGAATCGTTCACGCCCCCGCCGCGATCATTCGACGAAGCGTGCATCAATGCGTCTTCACCTTTACGTCCACGTCAACATCGACATTAAGGTCGTCCACGTCCGGCTCTTCGCCCCCGTCTGCTCTCATCCTGCTCAGCTCGTCGGCGGCGCGCAGGTCGCCGTTTTTGAGACGAATCAAGCGAAGAGCCCAGGCGGCGTTTTTGCGTACGGGCGCGGCGCTGTCGGAAAGCGCGGCATTCAGGGCATCAAACGCACGACGGTCGCCTTTGAGACCGAGCGCCCATGCGGCCTGCTGCCTGACATGCGCGTCCTCGTCCTTCAAGGCAACGATCAGCGGCTCGACCGAGCTACCGTTGCCTTTGAGACCGAGCGCCCATGCCGCCTGGCTGCGCACCTGCCAGTCTTCGTCGCGCAGAGCGTTATTGAGCGGCAGGACTGCGCGGGCGTCGCCCCTCAGACCGAGGGCCCAGGCCGCCTGATGTCTGACATCGGACTGCTCGTCCCTTAAAGCGTTGACCAGGGGCTCGACCGAGCGCTCGTCGCCCTGCAACCCCAGAGCCCAGGCGGCCTGCCTGCGTACCTGCCAGGCCGTGTCTTTCAAAACACCGACGAGAGTGTACGCGACGCGCTCGTCTCTTTTCAATCCAAGACCCCACGCGGCCTTTTCCCGCACGCGCCAGTCCTGATCTTTCACAGCGGCAAGTACGGCATCCACCGTGCGCGCGTCCTTGATGATCGAGAGCGCGCAGATTGCGTTGCGCCTGACGCGCCAGTCGCCGGATTTGGCGGCATCGATGAGCGGCGCGACCGCCTGCTCGCCGATTTGGGCCAGGGCCCAGGCCGCCTGCTCGCCGGGTGAGCTTTTATCCAGTTCGCTTTCCTTGCTGCCGCCGCGAAAGGCACGCCCTTCCCCGCAGTAGACTCTCTGCGTGGGCGTATCGTCGCTCAACAATTTGATAAGGGCGGGAATGGCGGCGACGGCACGCTGCCTCATTTCACCGAGCGCGCAGGCCGCGCCCGCACGCTCCAAAGGGTCTGCCGATTCCAACAGCCTGACCTTCGCCATCACATCTTCGGGCATGTCCGCGCCGTTCTGTTGCGCGGCTGCCTTGACGAAATAAGCCCCGCGCGCTTCCCTGCCTTCGACGACGTAAAGCGCGACGCAGAGCCCGCCGGTAATCAATGCGACCAGGAGCAGGACTATCCTTTTCATCATGGTAATCACCTTAAACCGGAAAGAGTTGATTGATGCGGGAGCGGGCCGGGCCCCTGCCGCCTCACCTTGCTTCGATCAGAAGCACTTGGACGACCGAGTCCGGCTGACATTCAAGAGATATGCTGCTCCCAAAAATGTAAACACCACTCGCAAGGCTTTTGTGGCAAAAAACTTTCCCGCCATTTTTGGCCGCCCGTCCGGCATGGCTGAAACGCTTCTCGACGCTGAAGGCAGCGCATCAAAAATCTTGGCCGCTACCGTTCGGCCTGCCTCATGTTGTAGTCTGAGTACATACACTTGAACCAAGACGGCCATAGTCATGCCGCGCCGTCCTGAGACTTAAGCGAGACGCTCGTTCGATGAGTAGCGAAATGACCATCAGTGAAGCAAACGATAGAGAATCCGAATCGCTGAGCGCGGAGTCAGGCCCCGCGCTCGACGACAGCCCTTTTATGCGGGCGTGTCGCCGCGAGCCCACGCCTTACACGCCCGTCTGGTTGATGCGACAGGCCGGAAGGTACATGCGCGAATACAGAGAAGTGCGCGCACGAACCTCTTTCCTTGAGTTGTGCAAGAAGCCGGAGCTTGCTTCGGAAGTGACTGTCACCGCCGTCGAACGTCTGGGCGTTGACGCGGCGATCATCTTCGCCGACATCCTGCTCATCATCGAGCCGATGGGCATGGAGCTTGAATTCGCCAAAGGCGAAGGCCCCTTGATTCATAATCCCGTGCGGACGGCGAGCGATGTTCGGAGGCTGCGCGAAGTGGAAACGGTCGAATCCCTCGGCTATGTCTATGAAGCGATACGTCTCACTCGCCGCGCATTGAAGCCCGACATTCCTTTGATAGGCTTCGCGGGCGCTCCCTTCACGCTCGCCTCCTACATCATCGAAGGCGGCTCGTCCAGAAACTACGTTCACGCCAAGTCGCTGATGTACACGGACAGCGGCGCGTGGCACGACCTGATGGCGCTCATCTCGCGCGCGCTGGTCAAGTATCTCAACGCGCAGATCGCAGCGGGCGCGCAGGCCGTACAGCTTTTCGACTCCTGGGTCGGCTGCCTGAGCCCTGAAGATTACCGCGAATATGTTCTGCCGCACACACGCAGCGTCATTCGCGGCCTTACTCCCGGCACGCCCGTCATACATTTCGGGACGGGCACGGCGACACTGCTTGAGCTGATGCGCGAAGCCGGAGGCGATGTCATTGGGTTGGACTGGCGCGTTAATCTGGCGGAAGGCTGGGAACGTCTGGGCCCAACGGTCGCCGTCATGGGAAACCTTGACCCCGTCGCGCTCTTCGCCGGTCGCGATCACGTACGCGCGCAGGCCCGGCGCATACTTGAGCTTGCAGGCCGTCGCCCCGGACACATCTTCAACCTGGGCCACGGCATTCTCCCCGAAACCCCCGTCGATAATGTCATCGCCCTCGTCGAAGCCGTCCACGAGATGAGCCGGAAATGATTCAATTGTAGTTAACCGTTATGAAGCAAACCTATGATGCCATTCTGATCGTTTCGTTCGGCGGGCCGGAGGGGATGGATGAAGTGTTGCCTTTCCTCGAAAACGTGTTGCGGGGCCGGAACGTGCCCGCTGCGCGGATGCAGGAGGTGGCCCATCATTACGAGTTGTTCGATGGTGTGAGTCCGATCAACGAGCAGAATCGGAAACTGATCGCTGCACTTGAAAGTGAGTTGGAAGCAAACGGCCCGCGACTGCCCGTGTACTGGGGCAATCGAAACTGGCATCCGATGCTCGCGGACACTCTCAGCCGGATGGCTGACGACGGGATAGAAAACGCGCTCGCCTTCGTCACTTCCGCATATAGCTCTTACTCTGGCTGCCGCCAGTACCGCGAGGACATCGAGCGTGCGCGCGCGATTGTTGGAGACCGTGCGCCGCGTGTTGAGAAGCTGCGCGCCTTCTATAATCATCCGGGCTTTATCGAGCCCAACATCGAAAATGTCCGCGCCGCGCTCGCACAGATTCCCGCCGAGCGACGCCGCAACACTCCGCTTGCGTTTACGGCCCACAGTATTCCTCTCGCCATGGCGACGGGCTGCGATTATCAGGCCCAGCTTCTTGAGACCTGCCGACTGATCGCAGAAGGAACCGGCCATGAACGCTGGCAACTGGTCTTCCAGAGTCGCAGCGGCCCGCCCACACAGCCCTGGCTTGAGCCCGATATTTGCGATCACCTGCGCGCGCTTAAAAACGCCGGAGCAACCGATGCGGTAATCGCGCCCGTCGGTTTTATCTCCGATCACATGGAAGTGCTGTACGATCTGGACACGGAGGCGCGCGCGCTCTGTGAAGAGATAGGCTTGAACATGTTGAGAGTGCGCACGGTCGGCTCTCACCCGTCATTCGTCGGGATGATTCGCGAGCTTATTCTTGAGCGGCTGACGGATGAGCCCGTTCGTCGATTCCTCGGGACGCGTGGGCCAGGTCACGACGTATGCCCCGCCGATTGCTGTTTGATGGGCGCTGGAAATCCCCGGCCAACGATCGACGCGCGCTCTGAGACAGGGGCTTCGAGCACGCGCTGATACCGGCACGCTTTGTCGTAGAATAAAACCGGAGACCAATTGAGATGAAAATTTTAATCCTTGGTGGGACGGTCTTTTTGGGGCGGCATCTGGTCGAGGCGGCTCTGGCGCGCGGCCATGAAGTGACGCTCTTCAATCGCGGCAATAATCCTCATCTCTTCCCGGAGGTGGAGAAGCTGCGCGGCGATCGTGACGGCGGCTTGGACGTGCTGCGCGGCAGGCGTTGGGATGTGGTCATTGACACCAGCGGGTTTGTACCGCGCATCGTACGCGCTTCGGCAGAGCTGCTGGCCGATACGGTCGAGCTTTACGTCTTCATTTCCAGTCTCTCCGTCATCGCAGATACGCGCGTGCCGGGCGCGGACGAGAGCGCGCCCGTCGGCACGCTCGACGACCCGACGATCGAAGACGCGACGGGCAAGGCTTACGGGCCGCTGAAGGCGCTGTGCGAACAGGCGGTCGAGCAGGCGATGCCGGGGCGTGCTCTCAACATACGCCCGGGTCTGATCGTGGGCCCACATGACCCGACGGGGCGTTTCACCTACTGGCCCGTGCGTGTGGCGCGTGGCGGAGAAGTGCTCGCCCCCGGTCGCCCGGAGCGACGTATACAGTTCATCGATGCGCGCGACCTGGCCGAGTGGACAATACGCATGTCCGAGTCTCGACAAACGGGCGTCTTTAATGCCACCGGCCCCGATCGCATTTTGACGATGAAAGAACTGCTTGAGACATGTCGAGAGGTGAGCGGAAGCGATGCGCGCTTTACCTGGGTGGATGATAAGTTTTTAGTTGAGGCAGGTGTCGGCGAATGGATGGAGCTGCCTTTATGGCTCTCCGAAAGCGCGCCTGAAGCGCAGCGCGGCTTTCTGGCCTTCAACTGCGACAAGGCCATCGCTCACGGGCTCACCTTCCGCCCCTTAGCCGACACCGTTCGTGACACGCTTCATTGGGCCATGACTCTCTCAGAGACCACGGCGACCGATGCGAGCGATGACCCGGAGCGCGAGAAGCCAGGCATGGAGCCCGAGCGTGAAGCGCAGGTGCTCAGAAAGTGGCACGAAGCGCAGGAAGAAGATGATGAGCACGCCGCTGATGAAATCGCCGTCCCCTGAAACGTCTGAGGATAGCCGAAACGGGCGCACGCCGCGCATCGCCGTCATCGGCGGCGGCATCAGCGGACTGGCGACGGCCTATCGCCTGCAAGAGCGCGGGCTTGAAAGTGGACGTGCGCTTGAGATTCTCCTGCTCGAAGCGAGCGGGTGCACGGGCGGTATTATTCGCACGCACAGGCGCGACGGTTTCCTAATGGAAGCCGGGCCTGACTCTTTTATTTCAGAGAAGCCGGAAGCCGGAAACCTTGCCGCGCGCCTGGGCATCTCCGATCATTTGATCGAGACCAACCCGGAGCATCGCCGCAGCTTCATCGTCCGTGAGGGTCGTCTGCACCCCGTCCCTGAAGGATTCCAACTGCTCGCGCCGACGCGCTTCTGGCCTTTCGTCACGACGGGAATCTTTAGCTGGCGAGGCAAAGCTCGCATGGCCTTGGACATACTTCTGCCCAGGCGCGCTGCCGCCGGTAACGGGAGCGATGACGAGAGCCTGGCGCATTTCGTCCGTCGCCGATTGGGACGCGAGGCGCTTGAGCGCATGGCCCAACCGATGGTCGGAGGCATCTACACGGCAGACCCCGAAGCCTTGAGCCTGCGCGCGACGATGCCGCGTTTTCTTGAGATGGAGCGCAACTCCCGCAGCTTAATCCGTGGCATGTGGAGCGCGAGCCGCAAGTTATCCGCGCAACAATCGGGCGGGACGAGCGGAGCACGCTATAGCCTTTTCCTCTCCTTCGATGAAGGGATGGAGTTGCTGGTCGAGAAGCTGGCCGCGCGCCTGCCGCCCGACACCATCCGTCTCAAGACAAGGGTCGAGTCGCTCTCACTTGATCGCACGACCGAACATTGGAGGCTTCGTCTTACGTCCGGCGAGCTGCTCGAATGCGAGGCTGTCTGCCTGGCATTGCCCGCGTACGCCGCGAGCCAACTGCTGCGCGAGACGGATGCCGAACTCGCCGCTGAGCTGGACGCGATTCCCTACGCATCGACGGCGACCGTCAACCTGGCCTACAAACGCGCGGACATCCCGCATCCTTTAGATGGCTTCGGCTACGTCTCGCCCATCATCGAACGGCGCAACGCTCTGGCCTGCACTTTCAGCAGTATCAAGTTTCCGGGGCGCGCGCCGGAAGGACACTGCCTGCTGCGAGGTTTCGTCGGCGGAGCTTTGCAGCCCGAGATGTTCGCGCTCGATGAAGAGGCTATTGAAGGGGCCGTGCGTGAAGACCTGCGCGTGTTGCTCGGCATAGAGAAGCCGCCGCTCTTCTCTGTCGTGGAGAAGTGGCCGCGCTCGATGGCTCAATATCATCTCGGACATCTCGAAAGAGTCGGAAGAATCCGGCAGCACCTCACCGCATTGCCGTCATTGAAGCTAGCGGGCAACGCCTATACGGGCGCGGGCGTGCCCGATTGCATACGCAGCGGTGAACAAGCCGCCGAAGAGATTTTCGCCAGACTCCACGCGCAATCCCCGATCCGCCATTAAGCCCCGAAGGGGCGCAAGAATGTAGCCCACGGCGTCAGCCGTGGGTAACTCGTAGCCAAACGAAGTTAAGCCCCGGAGGGGCGTAAGAAACTCAACTCGCATTTCTTACGCCCCTCCGGGGCTCTCTCTTTATGATCTGCTCTATTCCCATGACTTGCGTCATGGGCTACATTCTTGCGCCCCTGCGGGGCTTTACCTGACATTGAGCCGGGCTACTGGTCTTGAGGCGCGGGCCTGCGCGGCGAGCGTTTCTATCCACGTCGCGTTGGCTTCCATCAAGGGCAGGAAGGCTTCGCGCGGGGTGCGATTCTCGATGTTCATGTTGTCGTCAGTGTTGATGATCGCGCCGTCCACGGCTGGGCCCAGTTGCGTTTCATCGCAGACGTACCAAGACTCTATGTCGCCCTGCCCTTTGATCTGTATGCGTGCCAGCTCCGCCGCGATCTGCGGATTCGCGAGGCGCTCGCCGATGCGCGAGAGCGTGAGCGGCGCGCGGCTTCCGACCAGCAATAAATCCTTACCACGGCTTGCGCCGCCGACGCGAAAGACAAGGATGTGCGGGAAAACACTCCGGTAGGTGGCGAGCACGGAGCGCAGTCCGTCGTTCGAGAGTTGATAGATTTGCAGCCATTGCACAAAGACGCCGTCATCCGTCAGGCGGCTGCGGCCAAGCTCGAAGAATTCACGTGTGAAGAGATTGGCGACGCCCGGAACCCACGGATGGCTGGGCTCGCTGACAATGATGTTGTACTTGACGGGATTGACGCGCAGGTAGGCACGTGCGTCGTCGATGATCAAACGCAGGCGCGGGTCTTTGCGCGGCTCGTTGTTGACGTGATTGAAATACTCACCGGCGTTGATGACGGACGGCTCAAGCTCGACGCATTCCAGCGACTGTATGGGCGATTGCAGCATCGCGCCGACCGTGACGCCCGAGCCGAAGCCGACCACCAGCGAGTTTTCTATGCGCGGCGCGAGCAGGAGCGGCAGTTGGCCCAGCATCACCTGCGTCGGCATATCCTCTTTGTCGGAAGCGTTCGTGCGCCCGTTGATCGCCATCGAGGTGATGTTCCAATCCTTGCGCACGGAGACGGTCGCCGTCGGCCCTTCCTCATACATCAACAGGCTATGCGTCTCTTCCCCGTTATTCTGAGACCGATCATCGCTGCCCGTAGAGCGCGTTCGCGCAAGCACACGCACAAGACTGTCGTATGCGCCTAAAGAGAGGCCGGAAAGATTGACTCGCGGCGCTGCGATGAACAGGAGGATGATGAGAGCGATGGTCGCGCCGGCCGCCAGGCTGCGGCGCAAATCTTTATCCGCGACCGAAGGCCCGGGCATGTATGCGACACCCGCGACGATGACGCACAGCGTCGCGGCGAAGAGGATGGTGAATCGCGTGCTCGCCTTCGGGATGAGAATAAAGCCCGTGCAGAAGGCCCCGGCGATTGCGCCCAGGGTGTTGAGCGCATAGCTGCGTCCCACCAGTCGAACCGACGCGCTCCCGCCAGCCTCGCTCGCCCACACCAGCACCAGCGGCATGACCATCCCCATCAACAGCGCCGGGAGCAGTATCAACAAAGCCGCGACGAACACCTGCAACATCAGCAGCCCCGACCAGGAATCGAGCTCAAGCCGCAAGCCCGTGTAGATGAGTATGACGGGCGTCTGATTGATGATGAGAATGCTGAGGAACAGGCTGACGGCTGTCGCCAGCTCGACCTTTAGAATCTTGCGGCGCAGCTCTTCCTTGATCTTCTTGCGCCCGACCATGTACGCGCCCCATGAGAGGCCCAACAGGAAGAGGGCGACGGCGATGCTGAAGGCGTAGGTGCTGGAGCCTATCACCATCGTCAACACTCGCGTCCATGCGACCTGCGCGCTGATAGTGACGAATCCCGAAACGGCGGCACACAGCAGCCAGAACTTCGTGTCGCCACCTTTTGCACCCGGCTGTAATGCCTCTTCGCTCTCAGTCGCAAGCGGCTCTTCCGCGACGGCGCGCGTGGCTGAAGCATCGACGCTCGTGGCCGTCAAGGCACGTGCGTATTTCCAATCCAAGAGGAATGCGCAGAGACCGACAAGTATATTGATGAAGGCAGCCGTGTAGATCGTCATGCCGACGCCGAGCGCTGGCAGCAGTAGAAAGCCGGCGGCGATAGTGCCGAAGATCGCTCCGACCAGATTGCAGGTGTAGAGACGGGCGACCGACGCCGAAGTGTGCTCGGGCGAACGCAGGAGCGCCGCCGAGAGCACCGGCAGCGTCGCTCCCATCAAGGTCGTCGGCACGAGCAGCACCGCGCACGACAAAGTGAAACGCCACAGGCTGAAAGCGTAAAAGCCCGGATGCAGCTCGGCCCAGACGAGCGCGTAAAAGTAGTTGACGAGGCTGAACAGCAGGGGGACGGCGAGCGCGTAGAGGGCGATCCCGACTTCGATGATGGCGTAGGCGCGCAGCGGTCGCCCTATGCGCGCGGCCAGTCGTCCGGCCCACGCGCTGCCCAATGCCAGCCCGCCCATGAAGGCCGCCAGCACGGCGCTGATGGCAAAGGTCGTCGCGCCGAAGACAAGGCCCAGCATGCGCGCCCACAGCACTTCGTAGATGAGGCCGGTCGCGCCCGAAAAGATGAAGCACACGGCCACGAGCCACAGACTTCCGGCCGGATAGGTATAGAGATGATCGCGCACGCGCTCTGTTAAAGCAGTTGACATCAGCTTGATTATATCCTTAGAGATTTAGAATCGGACAACCTGGCGGGGCGTGAGTGATTTTTAATATACCATTTCCAGCCGGGCTTTCAACATTATTCGACCAGCGCCCCGGTCAGATTACTCTCTTACTCTCACATTGACCCGTCAAATTGCCTGCCCTACAGCTTCCCTCGCAACACGTTTTCCGGCCTCTTCCCTTTAAAGTCCAGCCAATTTAGCGATTCGTGCTTCATCTCTTGATGAAGCTCTGAGCGGCACACGGCTTGATTGAATAAGAGCGGTGCTGCTCTTAGCCCTTACAGCTTGCCAAAGACATCGACGCACGGACAAGGAGACGGAATGACGGAGACTTGCTACATTGACGAAACTCAGGATGAGTTACAACAATTCGTACGGCAGGAAGAGCTAAGACAATGTACAAGGCACGATGCCAGTCTCTCGTTCAGCATTGACCTGATCGGCGCGGAGACGGGAAGCCGCATGGACGAGCCGCCCCAACTGGTGAGCCACACAAGCGACGTGGGCGCGGGCGGCATGGCGCTTCTCGTTCCCTCGCTTCCCTTCATGTACCGTTATCTCCTGACCCCTGACTGTACGCTGCGCTTTACGCTTCACCTGCCCGACGAGCCCATCCAGATCGAGGCCATTCCTGTTTACGACAGGCCGCTCAATGAAGAGGACGAGAGCCTGGGGTTTATGGTCTCGGGCCGAATCGAGATCGAGTCGACGCCCCGCCAGTATGAACGTTATGAGAAGGACGGCCCGGAGATGGGCTGCCTGATCGGCGTGCGGATCAAAAAGATGAACGATCAAGACCGCGAGCGTTACCAGGAGTACCTGGACATACTGGAACTCGAACGCAATATCAAGATACTCACGGATGAAGACGAGGCCGCCTCGTCCGATGAGATGAAAAGCGACGAACCCTCGCCTCAGAGCTTCGCGCAGGCCGCTTCAACCCCTTACTATCACACCGCCGCTCCCTACGAATATTCCTGAAACGACGCATGGGCCCGGAGACGACAGGGCTTGAGCACAACTCGGGTCAGTATCGCAGGCGGTACTGGCCTACTGAGTTGCATGAAAGAGAGGGTCGCGCGTCAGAGATAGATGACGTGCGACGTGCGCCAGATGGTTGAAGGGATGGAGCCGGGCGCGGCTGTCGTCAAGAGTATGCAATAGTTGCCGTCGGCGGGGGGCGCGGAAGGTTCGGCGGCGGCGTCGTCATGCGCTGCCGCCGCGCCGGATGAAGTATCAGCCTGATGCGTCTCTCCCTGCGGCGTGACCAGCGCCAGACGGCGTAGGCAATCGTATAGATGCTCGCGTCCCACAGCGTAGCGCCCCTCTTCCGTGCCGAGCACTAACCTGACTTCGGCTCTCTCTTCGACAAAGTGAGCGACCAGTGAAGCGGCCAGCGTCACCCCGCGCTCGAAACGCTCTGTGAAGCCATCTTCCTCCGAGCTTCTTCCGGTATCGAGAGCGATGGTGATGCGGCGTTCATCCTCTGCCGTGAACTCGCGGACGATGAGGCGGCGCGCGCGGGCGGTCGCCTTCCAATCCATGTACCTGAGATCGTCCTGCGGCTGGTAGTCGCGCAGCGAGAGCAGGTCGTGGCCCGCGCCGCGCCGCACGGAGGCGACGCGCCCGGCGTTCATCGGCAGAAGATGCAGCTCGTCGGAGGCCGGTTCGGGCTTCGGATAGACGATGATGTCAACGTCGCGCGCGCGAAGTCTGCGGCGGCGGCGAAAGAAGGCAAAGGGAAAGCGCGTCGAAAGCTCGAAGCCGGTGATCAGCACGTGACCGCGTTTCGGAAAGGTCTGTTCGACGCGCTGCTCTGCCCCGGCCCTGTGCGGGACATACATGAAATAGGCCAGCGCACGCTTGCTGTAGCGCAAACGGGCCTGCCGGCCATGCTTATTCAGCTCGCCCTTGTTGATGGGCCCACGCGCTTCAACGAGGATTGAGAAAGAAGGAAGAAAACGTTTCTTGTTCTGAAGCGTGACGATGACCGGCGCGGGCTCGCCTGCGAAGATGTGATCGGGAAAACGCGCCGAGACGACTATGTCTCGAAGAGCGGAGCGCGCCGCAGCCCACGCCACAAAGAGCGTCGAGGCGAGCACAGAGAAGACCAGGAACAGGAGATTGTTTCCGGTGTTCCACGCCGCGAAGGCGACGATGGCGAGGATGGCCAGGAAGATCGCTCCGCCCGAAGTCACTTCGAGCGGGAAGTCCAGGCGCGAGACCTCTTCGCGCGCAGAGCGAAAGAGCGGCGGCAAGACGAGTATAAAGATCAGCACGACGATGACCAGCGAAGCGATGGCGGCCACACTCGCCAGCCCCGTATCTTCAGCCCTGCGCGCGAGCATAGTCACCAGCGCACTGCCCAGACCGGCCAGCACCAGCAGCGTGCCGAGAATCGCATTGCGCCACGCTCGAAAACTTTGTACCCGCATATCGCCTTCGACTCGTCTATTAGAGCGGGACGCTGACGGTCTTCATGATCTCTCTGAGCACGGCTTCGGCCTCTTCGCTACGGCGCAGCGACGAGGAGAAGCGTGAGCTGACGACGATGCGATGCGCGAAGATCGGAAGCACCAATCGCTTAATATCATCGGGCACGCAGAACATGCGCTCTTCCGTCAGTGCCAACGCCTGTGCGGCGCGGAAGAGTGCGAGCGTGCCGCGCGGGCTCACACCCAAGTCCAGCATCTCCGACTCGCGCGTGGCCGCGACGATACGCATCAGGTAACCCACGAGTGCGTCGTCAACAGAGACCTCCGAGACTCTCTGCTGCAACTCCAGAATGTCTTCGCCCGTCATCACTGCCCGCAGATCGTTGAGCGGCTCCGACTGCTCTCGGTCGCGCAGGATTTGTATCTCGTCCTCCGTCGGCGGATACCCTATACGCAGCCGCAGCATGAAGCGGTCGAGCTGAGATTCCGGCAGCGGATACGTGCCGTGATGCTCGATCGGGTTCTGTGTCGCGATGACGATAAAGGGCGCGGGCAGAGGATGCGTCCGTCCCTCAGCCGTGACGTGTCCTTCGGCCATCGCTTCCAGCAGCGCCGACTGTGTTTTGGGCGTCGTGCGATTGATCTCGTCTGCGAGCACGACGTTGGCGAAGATGGGCCCGGGCTTCCAGTCAAACTGTCCCGTGTGCTGGTTGTAGACGGAGAGACCTATGACATCCGACGGCAGGAGGTCTGAGGTGAACTGTATGCGCTGGAAGACGCAATCGAGGGCGAGCGCGAGGGCATGCGCGAGCGTCGTCTTGCCGACGCCGGGCACGTCTTCGACGAGCAGGTGTCCTCCGGCGATCAGCGTCACGATGGCCAGGCGCACGGCCTCCGGCTTCCCACGTATGACGCTCTCGACCGCGGCTTGCAGCCGGTCTATCTTTTCGACCGCCGCAATGGCCGGAAGCTCCGGCTCTCTGTTTGCCGTCTGAAATCTTCTCATGAAGGCTCTACCCGGTTCTCCCCTCGCTTTCCATTCTACATGTTCGGGCGCGTCGTAGCACGTCTCCGCGACGATAAAATATCTCTGACTGGCCCGGCGGGCCCAAAACGCGGGCACGCCTTCGAGCCTTCCGCTTAAAGTGACGGCTCACGCATCACTGTAGTAGAATTGTCGGGCACGATCCTCTGGCTTCGGCGTATGAAAGGCCGCAGTAAATTAGCGGAACCAAGGCCACGCCCGACCGTGTAAATAGGGACAGGAGCAGTTATGAGAAAACTTCATCAACGTCATACAAGAGAGCGCGGCTTCTCACTCATCGAGCTGATGATCGTGATCGCCATCATCGGCATTCTGATCGGCGTCGGCGTTCCGACCTGGCGCTTGATGGTGCGTCGCGGTAACGAAACGGCTGCCATTCAAACCATCAAAACGATCAAAGAAGTGCAGGCGGACTATTCGCTCGGACATCGCGGCGAGTACGGCACATTTGAACAACTGATCAAAGAGGGCGCGCTCGACGAACGCTTCGCCGGGGATGCCCCGGTCGTCAGCGGCTACACCTTCACGATGAAGGTCGTGCCCAAGTCGAGCGGCCAACCGGCCACCTACAGCGTCAACGCAGACCCGCAATCAGCCGAAGGCATCAGCGCGACCGGCAAGCGCCACTTCTACTTTGACCCGAGCCTCAGCACGGCGCGCGAGAACCCTGATCAACCGGCCACGGCGACCGACCCGCCCATCGGTCAGTAAGCCCTGAAAGCAAAGCGCGCGGCGCGCACCTTCCGGCAGACAACCTCGCTTGACCCTGCCGCCCGCGCTTTGCTAGGCTAACCCCCACTTCGTTATCAAAACATATGCCCGCTTGGCTCAGTGGTAGAGCACTCGCTTCACACGCGAGGGGTCGTTGGTTCGAATCCATCAGCGGGCACTTATCTTTTCAGAGACTTATTGCCGGGCTTTCAGGGCGGCATGAGCATGAGGTAAAGCAAAAGAGGCGAGCTTTTTCGGAAAGCTCGCCTCTTTCTTTAACGGAACGTGGGCCCGACTACTGAAGGATGGGATGCCCGCCGCCGCGACTGTGATCTGCGGTCTTCTGATACAGCGCACGGTCGTTGTGATAAAGCACCAGATGCTCTCCCTCGTAACGAACGATGTCGGAGACGCGCCGCAAGTCCCTGTTATGTTCCGCGATGACGAAGATGCAGTGGTTGAATTCCAGCACCATTCCGGCCACGTATATGTACCCGCCCTGATCGTAGACGCTGCCAGCATATTGTCCCGAAGAGACGGCCACGTCGGGCGAGTAAGCGCCACGGCTGTCCTGCACGCGGTCTGGGCGAGCGATGTAGACGGTATAATCGGAGTAATTCAAACGCGCGCTGTATCCGTGACGGCGCGCGATGGTGAACAGCTCCGTGAAGCCGTCATCGATGGCCCGCAACATCTCCGCACTCGGCCTTGCGACGGCGTAGATGCGTATCCCGCGAGGGGTCGCCGTATAGACGGGGAACCGATCTCCTGTGACGGCTTCGGCGCGTGCGCGTATGATCTGCTCCGTACGGCTCTGCGCGCTCGTGCATTGCACCATCGTGCTCACCAGCAGGCCAACGCATAAGAGCATCATCATGAAGGCTCGGAAACGATACTTGTGATCAAGAGGTTTCATTTCAATCTCTCTCTCGATGAAAGCGATGAAACCCGCCTGATCACTCGATAGTGGGGGCGGGTTTCATGATGAAAGGTCAGCTTCCAGAGAAGCTAAACCATAATTTTCTGTACGGTCGCCTCAGGGGCGTCCCTTCTTGTCCCCTTTTTTTTCGCCCTGTCCCCCATTGTTATTGGGCGGGGGCTTGGGCGTGGTGACGACCACCGGCGGCTTCTCCTTGGGCGGCGGTGGCGGCTTCTCTCTCTGTCCGTCCGCGAAGGCGCTGGCCGAAAAGATGCCGAGCATCATGGCCGCCAACAACATTCGCTTTAAGTCTTTCATGATTACGTGCTTCCTCCTCATGTCCATTTCACATGAGCGCGCATGGGAGGGAGAAGAGACGCGCCAGCCTGAGAGGGAGCAATATCAGTGCCACGCACAAATACGCGCTTCCGTCCCGCGTTTACCTGTCACAATGTACCAATTATCGCAGTCAAGCGCACGCTTTCAGACGCTTCCCGCACCGTATCGTGCACACGGGCTTTGATGCCCGGGTGGGCCAGCCGCGCTGCTTCAGCGGCGCACAATAACCCTCGTCGTGCCAACATTACCGCTGGCATCGAAGGCGCGCAGCGAGATCGTGTGCTCGCCCGCGCCCGTGAGCGGCAGATCGAGCGTGTAACGCTCGCGCGGGCTATCGGCGATCCCGTCGTCGGGGAAAATGGTACGCCACGCAGCCCCGTCCACGCTCAAGTCCGAACGCTTGATCATGCCCGTCGTATCGTCCACCTCAAAGGCGACGCGGACGCGATCGCCCGTGACCTGCGCTTCCGCAAGCGCGCGGACGTTCGGCGGCGTGTTGTCTATATCGAGCGGCTCGCTGACGCGCTCGCCCATGAGAGCCTGCCCGAGCGGATTGTCCGGCGCGTCGGAGGCGACGACCTTAAAGACATAGCGACCGTCGGAGAGCGTCGCGCCGTCAACCGTGTAGAAATTATCGCGCAGCTTCTCCTTCAACAAGCGGAAGGCGTTTTCGTTCAACGAGCGATAGTAGATGGCGTATTCCAGCGTGTCGCCGTTGCGGTCTTCGGCCTGCCATTGCAGGGCACGCGCGCCGCGTTGATAGAGGCGACGCGGCTGGGCCTGTGCGACCGCGCCGAAGAGCGAAGGGTCTAGGCCCGAAGACTCGACGTTCGGGTCAATAGGTATCTGTACGATGGACTGCAACCCGACGCCTATCGGCAGCGCCGAGATCGAGAGCACTTCCGGCGCAACATTGCGCGGCAGGTAAGCTATGCTCACATCCTCCATGAACGCATCGGCGCTTGGGCCCGTTCCCGCAGGGGCGCGCAGCACCGCTCGCCATTGGATAAAGCGCGCGCGCGGGCTTGTGACCTGCGCTCCCGCCGGGTCACGATAGGGCGCGCTCCACTCGCTCCAGGTAGCATCTGGCCGCTCACCATTGCCCGAGCGCGTCTGTAATTCCACCTGCCCGCGCCCGCGCCACCAGATGCGTCCCCAAGCGGCGACGAGCTTGGCATCTCGCACGGGCGATTCATACGTGCCTTCGGTCATCAGCTCAGACCCGAAGCGAAAGAGTTTTCCCTGATTGCTCGACGCCGCAAACACTTCGCGCCCGCGCACGGCGAACGAGGAGATTTGACCTTCGGTCGATTGCAGCAGGAGCGTATCGCGCCCATCGTCCGTGACGGAATAGACGCGCCCCTTGTCGGCTGTGCCGACGAGCACACTGCCTCCCTGCGGAGCGGGCGCGACGGCGAAGGCCGTGACCGTAGTAGAACTCCACAGCACGTCTGTCCCGCCATCGGGCAGGATGCGAAAGACTGCGCTGCGCGCGCTTGAGAGGTCGTTGCGGCTGCGCGTCGCGGACTGCTGGCCCTGTATGGGATTGCCCGATTCGTCAATCGCCGTAAAGGTCACGGTCGCAGTGGCCGTGCCGGAGGCGTCGCCCGCTTGCGGCGTCGGGGCCGCCGGGCCTGAAGGGCGCGCGGTCGAGGCGGCCTCGCTGAGCGCCAGCGCGTAGATAGAGCCGTCGGTTCCGGCTGCGAGCGCGTGAATCTCGCGCAAGGGTGAATCGAAGAGGGCGAACGCTTTGCCGTCAGGCGAGACGCGCAGGACTAGGCCGCCGGGGTCTGTGCCCGCGATCAGATTTCCCTGTCCGTCGATGGCGAGCGACATCACGTGCGTCTCGTTCGTGTCGATCAGCAAAGATGCTTCCGGTTTCGCACCGGCGGCGCGGACGCGATAAAGCTTGCCGTTATCGCCCGTGCCGATGGCGAGCGCGCCGTCACCCATCACGGCCAGCGACCAGATGTACTTATCCGGCGGGTCGAAATACTCTTCCCCGCGCCCGTCCGCGCCGATGCGATAGACTTTGCCGTCCGGCGACGTGCCCGCGTAGAGCGTGCCGTCGCGCCCGATGGCGAGCGCCGTCACGTCCAGCTCCGCCGCGTCGTAGAGGAGCGCGCCGCGCCCGTCCGCGCCGACTTTGAAGATGCGCCCGTCATGCCCCGTGCCGAGGTACACATTGCCCGCCGCGTCGACGGCGCTCGACCAGATGTAGGCTTGCTCCGTATTGAAGACCTGCGAGAAGCGCGGCGCGAGCATCAACGCTCCGGTGTCCGTCACGGAGACGCCGCGCGCGTCGCCCTTCAAAAGCTCTGCACGACTGTTCAACTCCCACAGGATGGGCTCTCCGGCCCAAGCGGTGGCAGCGAAACCCAGGATAAGAAGAACGGTGATGAATTTGGCGATGTGAGTCGTAGAAGTTTGATTGAGCATTAAGTGGTTCGTCTGTTGTTGTAGTGATTGAACGAGTATTGATCGTCTGATTTGCTTTGATGCGAGATGACCGCGCTGCGGCTAACGGTCATTTGCCAGGGCGACGGCGCGCGCTCTGCTTCCGAAGCGCCACTTTACCTCACTCTATTTTACGTCCGGGCGCTCGCAAAGGTTTGCGCGTCGCCCTCTTTCCAACGGTACGAATGCTGGCCGTGCGTTGAATCATAACCTGAAAGAGCTTGCGGTAGGAAACTGCTGTGCGCTGTCAGGCGACCTGCCTCGGCGGGCGCGTTTCTCTACGTGCCGACATATTTCGCGTAGAGCGTGCGCGCCGTCGCCGCATCGTCCGTGCCGCGTATGATCGAGCGCGCGTCCTGAAAGACGGTCAACTCGTAGGCCCCTGCCTGAAAGCGAAGGAGGTACTCGTTGAGCGTCACCTGTCCCACGGCGCGAAGCCGCTCGGCCAGCGCGGCCAGATCAATTCGCACGGGGCGCGAAGGTGAAATCTGCACGGCATCGCGCCCGCACAGGACGGCTGCGTAATCTCCGCCTTCGGCTTCCAGCGTCTCATAGCGACCGAGGCCGCACGCCGGACAAGCGGGCGCAGGCTCTTTGAGCGCCATGCGCCGCCACTCGTTACTCCACACATCGAACTGCATGAGCGAGCGATGCAGCGCCTCCGTCCGGCCCGTCAACAGTTTCAAGGCTTCGGCGACCTGGACGGCTGCGACCATGGAGATGATCGGCATAATCACGCCGGCCGTATCACACGTCTGTGCGCTGCCCGCCGCCGGTGCTTCCTCGAAGATACAGCGCAGGCAAGGCGAGACGCGCGGGCGCACTGTCATCGTCACTCCGTAAGAGCCGACCGCCGCGCCGTAGACCCAGGGCGTCCGATGCTTGACGCACGCATCGTTGATGAGATAGCGCGTCGCAAAATTATCCGTGCCGTCAAGCACGACATCCGAGCCCTCGATCAGGCGTTCGATGTTCGATCGATTGACATCAATGATCTCGCTCTCGATCTCGATCCCGGCATTGATCTCCCGAATGTGACGAGCGCAGGCCACGGCCTTCGGCAGACGCTCGCGCGCATCCCTCTCCGTGAACATCGTCTGCCGCTGTAGATTGGAAGCCTCCACGAAATCACGATCGACGATGCGCAATCGTCCGACCCCGGCGCGCGCCAGCGCTTCCGCCTGCGCCGTACCGAGTGCCCCGCAGCCGATGATACAGGCACGCGACGCGAGCAGCCTTCGCTGTCCAACCTCGCCAATGCCGTCAAACAAAATCTGTCGGCTATAACGTTCGTTCATATAAATAATAACTCAAAGCAGAAAATAGCAGGGATGGAAAAGCAAGGATGAAGGCGGAAGGCGGAAGGATGAAGTAAAAGCTTTCAAGACACGGATGCTCTTCTTTCATCCTTCATCCTTCATCCTTCATCCTTGCTTTTCCTGCAATGCGCGCTTCGCAGCCTCGCGCATGGAATTGAGCGGCGCATCTTCGCCGTTCCACAGGCTGAACTGCGCGGCGGCTTGGGCCACGAGCATTCCTATCCCGCCGATGCTCTCGCATCCTGCCTCCGTGGCTGCGCGTATGAAGGGCGTCAATGCGGGGTTGTACACGAGGTCGTAGGCGAGACGCGCGCCCCGAAGCTGGCTTGCGCTGGCGGGCGTCTCGTTCTCGCCGGGCCCAAGCGTCCCGAGCGGCGTCGCATTAACGACAAGATCGAAGCCGGAAAAACTTGTCTTCTCAAGAGGGGCGTGACTCGCGCCGAATTTTTCGGCGAGCGGGCCCGCCTTATCCATGTTTCGCGCGAAGAGCGTCACCTCGGCCCCCTCTCTTCTGAGGGCCCAGAGAGCGCTGCGCGCCGCGCCGCCCGCGCCGATCAAGGCACAGCGAGCGCCGCCCAGGGACACGGCTCGATCACGGAGCGGCCCAAGAAAAGCCGCCGCGTCAGTGTTGTGACCGACCAGCTTATCGTCCTCGACGACGATGGTATTGACAGCCCCTATCTCTCTCGCCGCCTCGTCAACGCGATCAAGCAGTTCCATGACCGCGCTCTTGTGCGGAGCAGTCACGCTCAGGCCGCGCAGATTCCAATCCAGCTCGCGCGAGCGCGGATGCACCATACGTCTCAGAAAATCTTTTGCCTCGTGCACCTCGAAGGGGAGGTACACGGCATCGATGCTTCGGACGGCGAAGGCGGCGTTGTGCATCTGCGGCGAGACGGAATGAGAGACGGGCGAGCCCATCAGGCCCATGATCTTCGTTTGCGGATTGATTCGGTCTATGCGGTAAAGCTCGCGCAATTCGCTCAAGCTGAATTGGCCCGGGGCCGTGGCGTGTGTTTCATCGAGCGTGGCGTAGGTCAGGAACGCGCCGCGCGAGGGCCCAAGGATGCGCGTCGCAATACCGTGCTGGCCCATCGCGATGGCGATCAACTCGCGCCCCTGCGCGCGTGCGCGCTCCAACAGGTTAAAGATGGGGATGCAGTCCGTGATGTCTCCGGCGCTGACGGCGATCTTGAGGATGCGCGCGGGTGTGGACGCCATGCGCTCGTAAATCTTTTCCAGGCCCGCAGGGACGCCCGTGAAGTCGTGGTGCGAGCAGATGACGCGCGACCAGTCCAGTTTTTTCCAGCGCGTGTCCTCGCTTTGCCAGATGAGCAGCAGCAGCTCAAGCTCTATGTCGGCGAAGCCGTCGTACGCTTCGTCGTAAAGAAAATGTTCTACCCAGAAGGCCAGGCGATTGAGGATGTCTATCTCGCGGCGGCCTCCCTGCTCGGCTGGCCGCAGCGTCAGGATTAGAGGGCGCGGGATGGAGGCGCGTCGCAACTCTTCCAGACGACGCAGGGCCAGTGCGAATTCCACGCCGGGCAGGCAATCCATCCGCAGCTCTACCATATCGGCACACGCGGCGGCATCCTTGACCCTACGGGTCAACTCGCTCGCGCGGCTCTCGCACACTGGAACACAGATGCGCGCCGGGTGACTCTTTTCTTCCATTACAGCAGCGAACCATTTTGGATTTTAGATTCTGGATTAACGATTCATCCGTCTTGAATTTTGACATCCGGCTTTCGAGTTACGTGGCTCGCCAATCTAAAATCCAAAATTTAATCGTTCTCGCTCTAAGTGGCCGTCGTCTCAAAAAGCTCGTGCGAGAGGTAGCGCTCGCCGAAGTCGCAGATGATGGAAACGACTCGCTTGCCCGGCCCAAGCTCACGGGCGACTTCGCGTGCGGCCCAGGTGATCGCGCCCGAAGAGATGCCACAGAAGATGCCCTCTTCGCGTGCAAGGCGGCGTGCCATATCCAGCGCGTGGTTGTAATCGACAGTCATCACGCGATCGACGACCGACGGATCATAGTTGCGCGGGACGAAGCCAGCGCCGATGCCCTGAATCTTGTTGGGCCCGGGCTCGCCGCCCGAAAGCACTGGCGAGGAGGTGGGCTCGACGGCGACGACCAGCACATCTTTGCCCGCGCGCTCGCGCAAAATCTGCCCGACGCCTGCGATCGTGCCGCCCGTGCCGACGCCTGCGACGAAAGCATCTATGCGCCCGTCCGTGTCTTCCCAGACCTCTTCGGCGGTGGTGCGGCGATGCACTTCCGGGTTCGCTGGGTTATCAAACTGTCCCGGCGTCCAACTGTTTTTCGTCTCTTCGGAAATGTCTGCGGCCTTCTTGATAGAGCCCTTCATGCCCTCAGCGCCGGGCGTGAGCACGACTTCCGCGCCCAGGGCTGTCAACACGCGGCGACGCTCGACCGTCACGGTCTCCGGCATTGTGACGATGAGCTTGTAGCCCTTGATGGCGGCGGCGAAAGCGAGCGCGATGCCCGTGTTGCCGGAGGTCGGCTCGATGATGACGGTCTCGCCCGGCTTGATCAGCCCGTCGCGCTCGGCGGCATCGATCATGGCCCAGCCGATACGGTCTTTGACGGAATCCATGGGGTTCTGTGATTCGAGCTTGGCGAGCATCTCAGCCGAGTCAGGATGGGGGATGCGATTGAGCCTGACGAGCGGCGTGTAGCCGATCAGTTCCAGCATATTATTGGCGATCTTGGGTCGTTGCGGCATAGCGGCTCCTTAAAATTCGGAAGACTTAAATGTTGGATGATTCTCAAAAAACTATACAGCCGCGCGCCGCGCGTGTGCAAGGTACTCGGCTGAAGGCAACTCTATTGTGCTTTCCCGGTTCAGGAATCGGACTGGCTTTTGCTCGAAGGGTTCTCGCCCATCCTGCCTATGTGGCGCGTCGGAGCTTCACTGCTCAGGTGTCTGGTCGTATTTTCCGTCACGCTCGGCGGCGGCATGACAAGCTCTGCGGTATTGCGGCGCGGAAGCTCATCCGCACGCTGCGGCGGGGCGGGCCCGAAGGCGGGCACTCTCGGAGCGCCGGGCAACGTCCGCTGCTCTGTGTGCTTGAGACGCATGTACTCGGCAACGCCGCCGCCGAGCATGCTGAAACCCGGAATCAACATCCAGAACCACCAAGCCCGCCCCATCGGCATATAGGCGAGCGCGATGGCGACGACGATAAAGCCTATGCCCATAAAGACGTTCCTGACGGCCTTATCAATGCTCGGCTCGCCTCTGCGCCTGTGCCTGTGATGACGGCCTTCGTCAAAGGGCCCAACCGGCGCACTCTCCGGCAGATGTCCCGTGAGGGCCTGAGGCACGAGGCTGATGTCCGCGCCGCAAGAGCGGCAGAACCTTGCGCCCTCCAGATTACTCGTCGCGCAGTTAGGGCAGTACATATTTCGACACCCCTCTCTTTAATGATGGGCGCAGAGAACCCAAAGCAGATTCAAACAGGGATAGACAGGATGGACAGGATAAAAAAAAGGAAGAGAACATTAAGCCATCAATCTCAAATGTGAAATCTTGCATCTCATATGCTCTTCTTATCCTGTCTATCCTGTTAATTCTTTCCGGCGGCGCGCTGGCGCAAAGCTTCGTAGAGCACTATCCCGGCTGCGACTGAGACATTAAGCGATTCCGTGCGGCCAAGCAAAGGAATTCGCACGAGCACATCGCAACGCTCGCGCACGAGTCGATGCAAGCCCGCGCCCTCGCCCCCGAAAACCAGCGCGCAGGGCTGCGTGTAATCCCACTCGGTATATTCCATCCCGGCATCGCCGCTCGTTCCCACAGTCCAGATGCCGCGCCGCTTCAACTCCTCTATCAATCGCGCCACGTTAGCGACACGCGCCACAGCGACATGCTCCAATGCCCCTGCGGCGGCCTTGGCCACCGTTTCCGTCAGACCGACGGCGCGCCGCTCCGGGATAAAGACGCCGTGTGCTCCGGCACACTCGGCCGTACGCAAGATCGCACCCAGGTTTCGCGGGTCTTCGACGCCGTCAAGCACTACGGCGAGCGGGGCCGTCTCCATTGTGCCCACGCGAGATGTCAGACTGTCCAGAAGCTCTTCGGCATCCGCGTAGCGTGCCGCAGCGACGGTCGCAATCACACCCTGATGATTGACCTCCGCGCCGTGCGCCGCACGCGAAAACTCCGGCCGGGTAGCGCGGCGCACAGGAACTTTCAGTTGCCTTGCCAAATCCAGCAGCTCGCGCAGGCGATGCGTGTGCACTCCTTCGTTGAGAAGGATTTGCTCGACGGAGCGTTTCCCTGCGCGCAGGGCTTCGAGGACGGGCGCTACTCCGTAGAGCCGCTCGCCCGTAATCGTCGCGCCCGTTGTTGATGAGGGTGATGCCGGTGGGCGCGAGGCGCTCGACGTGGCCTCGCGCCGCTGCGTGTGGCGCTCGTCGCGTTGCTCGCGGCTCTCAGGCGGGGGCCTTCGTACTCGTTTGTGGACGGCGTGTGGCTTCATGCGTGCAAGTCCGTATCGCGTGTCTTGAGATAATGGCGCAGGCGCGAGTAACGCGTAAACTGTCTCTCGTTATCGCTCGTCGTGACGGTTTCGGTATTGAAGCGACCGGGCCGCGCGCGACGCAGGCCAGCCGCTCCCGTATGCTCTTCCAACGGCCATGCGGCTGTAAGCGCGCGTCGCAGACGATTATAAGCATCATCGTAAACGGCCAGGGCCGCGCGCTCGCGCAGCACCTCCAGGAGCCTTGAAAAGTTAGCCGCCGCGATCAGACTCTTTTCATGTCCGAGGCAGGAGAAATCGAAACTGTGCGCGTGTATGCGCGCGTTGCCGTCGAGCCCTGCAGCGTAGATGTCCAGCACGGCTTCGTCGGCGCTCAACTCGCGCGCCTCGACGATCTCATTCTCCGAACCGCGCCCGCGCCGCTCCTCGACTTCGATGCGACGCTCGAACAGCCTTCCGGCGACCAGCAGCGTGACAGCATCCCACTCGACGCTCAAAGTCTCATCACCGCCCACAGTATGAGCCGCAAACGCGTCATCCATGAATTCCAGCGCGCGTACACGCCTCGGCGCGAACTCGTCCAGCGCCAAATCGTCGTCGGCAACAATCAGAGTCTCTGCCCCCAGAGCGCGCAGCCGGCTCTCGACAAGGGAGGCTTCCTCAAGCGTCGCCGCGCGTGCTAACGGCAGAGGCTCGACGGCATCCGTGATGTTCAGCAGTTCCTCCGTCTTAAGCCGCAGCAATTCCGCCATCTTCGCGAGCGTCTCTTCGGTCAAGCGCCGCGCGTTCTGAGGAAGAAATATAAGATTGAAGCCTCTCTCCCAATCTTCCATACGCCTGAGCGCAGGCTGCCGCAAACGCCTGCCAGCTTCCGTCAGAGGAAGCGGCGCGGCGCAGTAGAGACAGCCCGCGCGCGTCGGAGGATTGGCGCGCAGACACTCCTCGCAACGCACCATCTCGTCGGGTGAAAAGGCGCGCGTCTCCGCTTGCAGCGCCGTCGCCTCGCTCAACCAGGCCATCTTATCTTCATCGTCATTCGCCAATGCTTTGTCTCCGGCTCCCGGATTATACGGCCTCAAGACGGGCATTGTAATCATCAAAACGCGCTCGTGTTGATAAGAGCAAGCGTTCCTGTATAATCGTCGCGCTCATTATCTTTCACGTTTCAAACACTTCGGACTGTTAACGAGCGTCAATCGAGAATGACCGGGACTGTGAGGCACAAAGCTGTAGTGGAACGCTGGTTATGCCTGGCGCTCGCGATGGCGTTCGTGGCGTGTGCCTGCGCCTGCGCCGCAACGCCGTCGCCCGACGCGGCGGGCCCGCGCGCAAGCCTTCCCGTTTACCCGACCATCACCGATTCGCCCGATCGTCGACAGGTAGCTCTCGCCGCCTGGGCCAATCTGACGCACGCGCAGGGCATCAACAATGCGCCCGCGCCAGAGCTTCAGCCGATCACGCAGACGCTCAAGAGCATTCCCGTTCTGAGCCCGCCCATCTATCTGCCGAAAGTCGGCGCGAGCGACGCCATGTCGGAAGAAGAGACGCGCGAATCTTTACGACGATTCATCATCGCTCAGAGCAAGCTCATCGGCGCAGACCCGCCGCAACTCTCCCTGGTGCTGCGTACGGATTTGGCCGACGGGACGAAACAGGCGCGCTACGAGCAGCATCCTTTCCGTTATCCACTGCGGGGCGGTTATGGCCAGCTTGAGATCACGTTCGCGCCAGACCGTCGCCTGCGACAGATCAACAGCACATGTATTCCCGAAATCGAACAGCTACAGAGAACCCTGGCCGGACTCGCCCCGGCATCGAACGCAGACCAGGCCGCCGCCGCCATCGTCGGGCGCAGCGTCGCTTATACGGACGCAAACGGCGCGAAGCTGTCCTTTACCGTCGCCGGCAATGACGAGATCAGGGTACGCGAGCTTGTCATCTACCCGCTCACGCGCGCGGGCGAGCCTGCGGCCCTTGAGCTTCACCTGGCATGGGAGATAATGGTCGGAACGGGCCCACAGGCACGCTTGGTTTATCTGGACTCCGTGACCAACAAAGTCATCGCCGCCGCGCCTTCAACTTGAACGCCAATCTCACGACTGCTTCTAAGCACTTGACCAACATGCCCTCGCGGCGGCATCCTATCGGACAGATATTTACATTACTATGGAGTATCCTTTCGCATGAACTTTGATCCTACGAACAATATTTCGTGGCAGTTCGGTCATCGCGGCAGAGTCGCAGTATTCATTGACGGGAATAATCTTTTTCACGCAGCGCGTTTTCACAACATAGACATTGATTATAACAAGCTGCTGCGCGTGCTACTCGGCGATGGCCGCCTGCTCAGGGCTTTCTTCTATACGGGCGTGGATGTCGGTGCGGAGCGTCAACAGGGCTTCTTGCTCTGGATGCGCCGCAACGGGTTCCGCGTCATCCAAAAAGAGCTCAAGACTTTTTACGACGGGACGCGCAAGGCCAATCTGGATGTCGAGATCGCCGTCGACATGCTGAGCCTTGCCGGACGCTACGATACTGCCGTGCTGGTTTCCGGCGACGAGGATTTCGTCTACGCCGTCAACGCCGTCGCGTACAAAGGCTGCCGCGTCGAGGTCGCGGGCTTTCGCTCCAACACAGCGCCGAAGCTCATCGATGTCGCGGATTATTTCATCGACCTCGGCGAGATCGCCGACAAGGTGCGCAAAGAGTTTCCGCACGGCGTACGCTACGACGAGCGAGACCTGCACGAAGAGTCGCCCGGCGCATCGGCTTTCCTTCAACCGAACGTCGAGTCAGCGCCCGACGGCCATCACAATCATCATCACCATCGCGACGGCTTTATCCAGTCGAGCACCCGCGTCGTCATCGAAGCCAATATAGATGAAGACGAGGAGCAGTTTGAGCCGCCGTCGGAATTCATACGCATTACGGATGAGCATTAGGAAATAGTAATCAGTGGTGGGCCCAAGGCTCGGACGACCTGACGACTGATTGCTGATTACGCGTTCATGAAAATCTTCAGCGTCGAAGAGGCCAATGTTCTGCTACCGACTGTGCGCGGCATCCTTCTGGGGATCAAGCGCGCGCACGGTCGCCTGCTTGCGTACCGCGAGGCAGCCAAAGAGGCAGCCAAAGGGGCCGAAGGCGGCGGCGGCGGGATGTTGGGCGGCTCAAGGTACGTCTCAGTCCTCATCGAATTGACGACGCGCGCGGGCGAGTTGGAAGAGCTGGGCGTTCAGCTCAAGGATTACGAGCGCGGCCTCATCGATTTCCCTTCGCTGCGCGACGGGCGCGTCATTCTGCTCTGCTGGCAGCTAGGCGAGGGCGACCAGATCGAATGGTGGCACGACGTAGAGGCTGGCTTCGCCGGAAGACAACCGCTCTAGCAAATCTATCCGAGACGGAGAGTAGAACCATCGCGCAGGGGTTTGCCCTCACGCCGGGCCCTTCGGAATTCTCACACTATATTGTAGCCAGCGGGCGCTCAAATACAGTGTCTAGTATATTTTCTGGTTGACGACTTAAAGTAGCTTCTGATAGTATCCGCCGCGACTCCGCAAGGGGCTTGGGTTTACCGGGTTTGACCTCCCTCGCCCAAAAATGCAAAATTGAACAGTTCTTATCGGAGGCTACCTTCGCTATGCAGTGTCCCTCGTGCCGTGCTGTTTACTCCAACGGCTTAGAAATATGCCCACGGTGTAAGACGCCGGCATCAACAAATTCCCCCGTGCCCGAGACGCAGGCAAACGGCTCAAGGCAGGAAGAAAAAAGCGCGGCCACTACAGACTTCGTGGTCGAAGAAACTCAGCCGGAGGCTTCTGCGGTTGAGAGCAAAGCGCCTGTCGTCTCTACGTTGATAGAGTTTCCGGGTGCTGGCAGGGCCGCGCGTCCTGTATGGCGCAAGCAGTTGAGCGAGCGTGTGCGCGAGATACAGGAACGGCGCGCGCGTGAAGCCGAAGAGGCTGCGCGACGCCCGCAGGAACAATCTCCCATCGAGCCGCCCTCGCCGCAACTGGGTCTTGTGCCGCAGCCGGATGTGCCCGAGATCAATCCGCTGGTGGCGGCTGCGCTGCGTCGCATCGAGCGTGCGCGTCAATCCTATCCGCCGATGACACGCTCGCGCGGTGGTGGCGCGGCGACGGCTGTCGCAAGAGTCGTGGAAGACGAGTACCAGCCTGATACAAGGCCCGCGACGGTCGAGGCGCAGGCGTCCTTGTCGCTGCCGAAACCCGACAAAGCTTTTGTTGAGAAGACGCCGGAAGCCGCGCGCGAGCATGGTCTTGTAGTCATCTCCACGCCGCCGCCGCAAACAGCAACGCGCGTCGAGGAGGCACTGCCCGAAGCGCCCGCAAAGCGTAACGCCGCCGAAGTCATTGACGAAGCTGTGCTCGACAGCGCGGACGCGCACGTTACCGATTCGCTGCCGGGGATTGAGCCTTACGATGATCATGGGCCATTGCACCTGCGCGTCGTCGCAGCCGTCATAGACCTGCTGGTCGTCGCCTTCGCTTCGTCGCCTTTCGCCGCCATCATCGAATTGACGAACGGCAACTGGTCAGACATGCGTGTCGTGGCTTCGATGGGAGGCATCGTCCTCGTCGTCATGTTTCTTTACCTGACGGCTTCCGTCGCGTTGTCGGGTCGCACCTGGGGAATGTCGTTGCTCTCGCTGCGCCCGGTTGATGCCGAGACCGGACTGCCGCCCACGACCCGTCAAGCCGTATGGCGCGCCCTGCTCTTCATGCTCTCGCTGGCGACGGCGGGGCTCGGAGTTCTCTATGCGCTCTTCGACGCCGAGGGCCGCGCCGCGCACGACCACTTCTCAGGTACGGTCGTAGTACGCGAATAGAAGGAAAAAGTAAAAAGGTAAAAGGCAAAAGTGAAGCAGGTTGAATCCTCTCGCTTTTGCCTTTTACCTTTTTGCTTTTTCCTTCTATCGTAAGATAGTGCGCGAGCAAACCCTGAGTTTGATTGTCGAAGAGATCAAGCCGCTGCTTGAGGGCCGAACCCTGGGCAAAGCCTTTCAACTATCACGCCTCTCCCTCGCCATAGATTTTCGCACGAGCGATGGCCGCTATCTCTTCCTGAGCGTCGAGCCCGCGCGCCCGCGTCTCTATCTGATCGCGCGGCGGACGCGTGAGCTGGAAAAAGAGTCGCAAGCTTCCTCTCACTTCATCTATGCGATGCGCAAACAACTCGGCGGCGGGACGCTTCTCTCCTTGAGCAAAGATGAAGGCGAGCGCATCGTGCGTTTCCGCTTCTCCGTCACGGACGAGATTGGAGACGCGCACACTCGCTGGCTCATAGCGCAACTGACGGGGCGGGCGGCGAACCTGCTGCTGCTGGACAAAAGCGGTCACATTCTGGATACGCTTCGTCCGCCGCACGGCGAGGGCCAGCAGATAGGCGAGACGTACCAGGCCCCGCCCTCGCACACGCAAGGCGCTCCGGCTGATGAGGCATTTTCAAAAGGGACATTCCCTTCCCTCTCAGAGGCCGCAGACGATCACTACCTGCGGCTCGAAGCGAAACGCGCCTTCGCAGCGCGGGCCGCCAACGCGCGCGCGCGCCTGCGCAAATCGATCGCACAGCGTCGCAAGCTGCAAAGCCGATTGCTCGCAGACCTCGCGGCGCACGGCGATGCGGAAGAGCATAAGCGTATAGGCGAGCTGCTCATCTCCAACATAGGCAGCGCCGAGCGGCGCGGCGATAAGGTCATCGTCACCGATTACTATGCGGAAAACACTCCGCGCATCGAATTGGAGATTGATGAAAACCGCTCGCTGCAAGACGAGGCGGCGCGACGTTTCGCACGCTATACGAAGGCGCGGCGCGCGGCGCAGGAGATAGCGGGCAGGCTCTCCGCTCTGGAAGAAGAGTTGGCCCAGCTTGAAGCACAGGAGATTGAGCTGGAGCGCCGACTGGCTTCGGAAGACGAGGCGGCGCTCCGTGCATTTGAGGACGACGGGGACAATCAGCCGAAAGCTACGCGCCCCGCCGTCCCGAAAAAATCTGCGGAGAGCGTGCCGGGCGCGCGCAGGTTTCGCTCTTCGGACGGGTACGAAATACTGGTCGGGCGCACCTCGCGCGACAACGATCATCTGACCTTCCGCGTCGCGCGCCCGCATGACCTGTGGCTACATGCCGCCGATTATCCGGGCTCGCACGTCGTCATACGCAACCCCACGCGCAAAGAGATACCGCACCGCACCATCATCGAAGCGGCGCAACTGGCGGCCAGTTTCAGCCATGCCAAACATGATGCGAAGGTCGACGTTCATTACACGCCCCGCAAATTTCTCTCCAAGCCGAAAGGCTCTGCGCCCGGCCTCGTTCGCATGTCGAGCTTTCGCTCCATCGCAGTCGAGCCGCGTGAAGCATTGGAGCGAATTTGAAAGCAATGCTCGCGCTCGTTTCAACATAAATCTCAAGCTTGTGTTTGCAAATGCCGCACACTTTCGTCATAGGAGCAGCGTAATATCAAGCACAACAGATCAGTACCGCTCAAAGGTCTCGGGCGGGTCGTCGCACCGGCATCACCCGCCCGAGACCTTTGGCGGTACTGACATGAGTTACAACCAAACAATCGGGAAACGACAGAATGAGCACAAATATCGTTCAGCCTTTGGAAGAGCTCGCGGCCAACGTACTTGATCGTGTGGCGAATGTGATCGTCGGCGAAGCGTCAACGTTGCGTGACGGGACGGAGCACGCGGGCGTCACCCTGCCGCGCGATCTCTACGCGCACGAGGGCGCGCAGACAGAATGGTGGTACTACACAGGGCACATGCGGACTTCGAGCGGGCGTCGCTTCGGGTTCGAGCTGGTCTTCTTCAAACGGCGCACAGACCTCGATCGCTTCGGCATCGTCCCGCTACGTCTTCTGGCCAACCCGCTCTACCTTGCACACTTCGCCATCACGGATGAATCTCGCCACGCGTTTCGTTATGAGCATAGAAAGAGCACTGGCGGCGCGTTCGATCTTCCGGCGGCGGCGAGCGAGGAGCGCTATTACCTGCGGCTCGGCAATTGGACTGTGCGTGAAGCGGAGGGCGCGCACATCCTGCGCGCAACGCTCAATGACGATCTCATCTTTGAAGCGACGTTGAAGAACACCAAGCCGCATGTGCTGAACGGGCACGAAGGCGTCGGCGTGAGTTTCAAGGACGAGGGCGAGGCGTCGCGCTACTTCTCTTTGACGCGCATGGAGGCCGAAGGCTTGATTACCTGGCACGGCGAGACGGAACACTTCAAGGGCTCCGCCTGGATGGACAGGGAGTTCGGCACCTGGCGCACGACGGAGAATCAGAAGGGCTGGGATTGGTTCAGCATACAGCTTGAGACGGGCGCGGAGGTGATGGTCTATCACCTGCGCAACAGGGCCGGAGAGCCGTCGCCGTTCTCAAGCGGCACGTTCGTTGACCGGGACAGCAACTGGACGCACCTGGCGCGCGAAGATTTTCTGCTCGAAACGCTTTCCCACTGGACGAGCCCGCACACGGGCGCGCGTTATCCGAGCGGCTGGCGATTGCGCGTGCCGCGTTTCGCAGTTGATGTGGAGGTCGCTCCCGTCATCAAAGATCAGGAGCTTGATACGCGCGGCACGACGATGATCGTCTACTGGGAAGGAGCGTGCGGCGTGCAGGGTCATCACGCCGGGCAGGAGACGCAGGGGCGCGCCTATGTCGAGTTGGTCGGCTATGATCGCTCGCACGAGCAGCCGTCGCTCGGCGCGTTTCTTTTCGGCGGCTCGCTCGAACGCCAGTGGCGCAGCATCTTCGGATGAGCTAGACTGTAAAAAATTCGCGAACCTCTGCCGCTCGAATGGACTATTAACGAACATCCCAATCGAGATACGCGCGAAAAACAGCCCTTTTCAAGCTGGTATGATGATTGCTGTCCTAATATGACGGACTCTCTCATGACGTTCAGTCCGGCTTCACTAAGGGCTAGGACAATTCGACTTCGGTAGATGGAAAGAGGAGACACAAACGATGGGACTATTTGACAAAATGTTTGGGCGCGGCTCTGAGCAGGCCCAGCAGCAGCCCAACGCGCAGCAACGCTTCGACACGCTCAAAGGCAAGTACCAATCAGTGCTGACGACGGCAGATCAACAGCACATCCAGTTCGAGAATTTTCACGTCCAGGACGACAAGCTCTTTATCAAGGGCGTCGCACCGTCCGAGGATGCCAAGAACAAGTTCTGGGATCAGATCAAGCTCGTCAATCCCAACATGGACGACATCACAGCTGACATACGCGTTGACGAAAGCCGCGCACAGGGCGCGACCGTAGGCGGCGGCAGTGGCGGCGAGACCTATACGGTCAAGTCCGGCGACACGCTCTCCAAGATCAGCAAGCAATACTACGGAGACGCGGGCGAGTACATGCGTATCTTCTACGCCAATCGCGACAAGCTCAAAGACCCGAACATGATTCAGGTCGGCCAGCAGCTAACCATTCCCAAAGAGTAATCCCGCTCCCAGGGAACACACGCGGTAAAGCCCCTGAAAGGGGCGGAAGAATGTAGCCCACGGCGCAAGCCTTGGGACTCAAGATTGATTGAAAACAACGAGCCCCGAAGGGGCGTAAGAAACTCAACTCGAATTTCTTTCGCCCCTTCGGGGCTCTCTTTTTATTGTCTGCCTTATTCCCATGACTTGCGTTATGGGCTACATTCCGTTGCCCCTTTCAGGGGCTTAACTGTTTTTTCACCATGCTCCTTCTTGCATTTATCGCCTCACGGCATAGACAATAGTAGTTATGAGCACATCACAGAAGACCGGGCAGGATCGCTCGGCGGAACTGTTCGCGCGTGCCGTCGAGTTGATTCCCGGCGGCGTCAATTCGCCCGTCCGTGCTTTTCGCGGCGTCGGCGGCACTCCGCGCTTTATCCGCAGCGCACAGGGCGCGACGATGACAGACGTTGACGGGCGCACTTACATCGATTACGTCGGCTCATGGGGGCCGATGATCCTGGGCCATGCAGACCCGGAGGTATTGGACGCACTGCGCGCGAGCCTTGAGCACGGGACGAGCTACGGCGCGCCGACCGAGTTGGAGATCGCCGTCGCCGAAGAGATCGTCGACGCAGTGCCGTCGATCGAGATGGTGCGGATGGTCAATAGCGGCACGGAGGCCACGATGTCCGCTATCCGTCTGGCACGAGGGCTGACGGGACGCAACAAGCTCGTCAAGTTCGAGGGCTGCTATCACGGCCACGGCGACAGCCTTCTCGTCAAAGCGGGTTCGGGCGTAGCCACCCTTGGCCTGCCCGATAGCCCCGGCGTGCCGCCCTCGCTCGCCGCCAACACTCTGACCGTTCCCTTCAACGACCCCTCCGCGCTCGAACAGGTCTTCGATGAACACAAAGATGTGGCGGCTGTCATCATCGAGCCGGTGGTGGGCAACATGGGCTGCGTTGTGCCCCGCGAGGGTTATCTGCAACAGGTGCGCGAGCTTGTGAGCCGTGCGGGCGCTCTACTGATATTCGACGAGGTGATGACGGGATTTCGTCTCGCGCGCGGCGGCGCGCAGGAGTTGTACGGTGTCGCGCCCGACATCACGACGCTCGGCAAGATCATCGGCGGCGGCCTGCCCGTCGGCGCTTACGGCGCGAGCCGCGACATCATGAACCACGTCGCGCCCGCCGGAAACATCTACCAGGCGGGAACTCTGTCGGGGAATCCGCTGGCGATGACCGCCGGGCTCGCAACGCTCAAACGTCTGCGTGACGCTTCCGTTTACGAACGATTGGAGCGCGCAGGCGAGCGTCTCTGCCGTGGGCTCGCGGATGCTGCGAGCGAAGTCGGCGTTCAAACGGTAACGAATCGCGTCGGCTCGATGTGGACTTCGTTTTTCACAGACGAGCCCGTGACGGATTGGGCCACGGCCTCAAAGAGTGACCGCACTCTTTATGGAAAATTCTTTCACGCCATGCTCACACAGGGCGTCTACCTCGCGCCCTCGCAATTTGAAGCGGGCTTCATCAGCATCGCTCACACGGACGAGCTACTCGACGCAACCATTGAAGCTGCCCGCAAAGCATTGCAGGCAGTGACGAGTTAGTAACGCAAGACAGGTCAGTACCGCCTGCGGTAGCGGGCGGGTCTCAAGCCGCGTCGGAACCCGCCCGCTACCGCAGGCGGTACTGACCTGCCTGACTCTACAAACTCTCTTCCTGCCTATCACTCATCACTCGTCACTGTTCTTGAGCGGGAGGTCTATCATGAAGCTTGTGCCTTGACCGGGCGAGCTGGCGACGGAGATTGTGCCGCCGTGGCGTTCGATGATCTGTTTGACGATCGCCAGGCCGAGGCCAGTGCCGCGTTTCTTGGTCGTGAAGAACGGCTCAAAGATGCGCGCCTGCGTCGTTTCATTCATGCCAGCGCCTTTGTCTTCGATGGTCACACGGGCCACCTGCTGAGCCTTGCCGCTCCCAAGTTGGCCGTTTCGCCCGTCGTTGTCTCTCTCAATGGCGTCCGCGCGCGCCGTCTTGATGGTGATCGGCGAACCGGGCGAGCTGGCATCCGCCGCGTTGGCGATGATGTTCATAAAGACCTGTCGCAACTGGTCTTCATCCCATGTTCCCTTGAGCGTCTCTTCGCTGTAATGCTTCTCGATCGGCGTACGCTTTTCCCTGATGCGGTCTGCGATCAGCTCAAGGCTCGCATCCAGCAGGTCGTGTAGATTCACTTCGGAGCGGTCGAGCGACCTCTGGCCGGAAAACTGTGTGACATCGACCACGAGCTTATTGAGATGATCTATGCCGCGCTCGACGAGGTCGATCGTGTTGAGGCCCTCGCGGTCGCGCGTCGTATCGCGCAGCATGGAGACGCCCAGGCGTATGCTCCCCAGGGGATTCTTGATCTCGTGCGCGACCTGCGCCGCCGCCTGCCCGACCGCCGCCAGCGATTCAGTCTTTCTCACCTGCGCTTCGGCCTCCGCCGCCTCAGTCACATCAACGAGCGTGACGAGTTGCCCCTGCTCGCCGTCAATGGCGAGCGGTGATGAATAGATGTCATAGGCGCGGTTGGCGCAGTCCGGGTTGTCCTCCGGGCACATCCAGCGGCCGCGATAGGTGGACTCCGTGACGCGCGTGGCGACGGCGGCTTCGAGCATCATCATCGCTTCGGGCGGAGCGAACTTGTCGTAGACGGATGCGCCCACGGTCGCCCCTGGAAAGATTTTGAAGAAGGCGGCGTTGGCGCTGCGTATGTGATCGTGCGCGTCGATGGCGACGATGGCGCTGACCATGCCTTCGAGCATCTGCGCACTGAAACGCCTTTCGCGCTGCGCTTCGCTCATGCTCTGGCGCAGTTGACGGAAACGACGCTGCACTTCCCAGATCGTTCCCAGCGCGACGATGATGCCGATCAGGATGGCGATCGTGCTCCACAGTCTGATCGAGCGTGATGCGCTGTTCTGTATGCTCTCGATCTGCTGCAAGATCGTTTCCTGCTCGGGGCCGGTCGCGTCGCGCAGCATGCTATTAAGGGAAGCGTCAACGGCGCGAAACTTTGCGAAGCCTTCGAGCGAGTAGCGATCGTTGTCTTCCGTCACGGCCAGGTACTCGTCCAGCTCGCTGCGGAAGGCGCGGCCCCTGTCTGTCTGTGCGAGCGGCAGATGCTCGAAGCGCGGTAAGACTTTCGACACCTCGTCGCGCGCCCTGCGTATACGATAACCGAAGGGCATAGAGACTGTGGGCTCTGGCTCGCCTTCGACGCGCCCGCGCGCGCGCGCTTCGTTGTTGAGATTCGTCAGGGCCATGCGCAGCTCAAGTAGTATGCTGAGCTTGCCCGCGTAGCCGCGTTCGAGGTTGAGTATGTCCGTGCTGACCTGATCGAGACGATTGACGCTGATACGACCGAGCACGACGATGACCGTCAGCAGCAGCGCGAAGCCTATCAGGAGCGGCATTAAGGTCGGCGAGATTCCCCTCTCGTGTGCGGGCACGCGACGGCGGCCATGTCCGCCCGGTCGCTCCGCGCCATCTTCCAGCGGTTGCACGCGCCTGTAGACGACCTCGCCCTCAACGGAATCATGTATTGCTTTCGGTTTCTCTTCGAGCATAAGGTGGTCAGTCATCAGTCGCCAGTCTATGGCCTCGGGCTGATAACCGATTTACTGATTGCCGATTACTTTCAACCTTCTCACTTCGCGTCCATCCAGTTATCGCCGATGCCCACCTCGACCGTGAGGGGAACATCCAGCTCGACGGCTGACTCCATCTCGCGGCGCACCAGCTCGGCGACGCGCTCGGCCTCGGCCGCAGGCGCTTCAACGACCAATTCGTCATGCACCTGCATCAACATCTGCGCTTTCAGACCCTCACGCTTGATGGCTTCGTCAACACGCAGCATGGCGATCTTTACAATATCACTCGCGGTTCCCTGGATTGGCATATTGATGGCCTCGCGTTCGGCACGAGCGCGGATATTGCCGTTGCGGTCGTTGATGCCGGGGATAGGGCGAAGCCTCCCATACATTGAGCGCACGTAGCCATGCTCGCGCGCTTTCTCGGGCACTTCTTCCATGAAACGATGCACGCCCTTGTAAGTGTTGTAGTAGTCGTCGATGACCTTCTTGGCCTCTTTGCGCGAGATGCCGACGCGCTGCGAGAGACCGAAGGGCTCGATCGCATAGGCGATGGCGAAGTTGACGATCTTGGCGAAGCGGCGCGCCTCCTTCAACTCCTCCGGCGTCTTGGCTCCGAAGACCAGGCGGGCCGTGCGCGCGTGTATGTCGTCGCCCTTTTGAAACGCGTCGAGCATCTCTTCATCGCGCGTGATGTGCGCGAGCAGTCGAAGCTCAAGCTGCGAATAGTCCGCCGAGATGAGCTTGTAGCCTTCGGCGGCGACGAAGGCGCGGCGAATGCGGCGGCCGAGCTCCGTGCGTATGGGAATGTTCTGAAGGTTGGGCTCGCTGGAACTGAGCCTTCCGGTCGCCGTCACGGTCTGGTTGAGCTGGCCGTGAATGCGTCCGTCCGGGCCTATCTGGCCGGGAAGCGCGTCCGTGTAGACGGTCTTCAGTTTATCAAGCTCGCGGTATTCGATGATCAGGCGCGGCAGCTCGTAACTTTGGGCCAACTCTTCGAGGACGGCTTTGCTGGTCGAGACGCGTCCGGTTGAAGTCTTCCGACCGGAAGAGATGTTAAGCTCCTCAAGGACATCGCCGACCTGCTTGGGCGAGTTGATCTTAAACTCGCGCCCGGCCACCTTGTAGATTTTCTTGGTGAGCTTATCCAGCTCCTTGCCCAGGTATTTTGAAAGTTCCGCGAGGACGTTAGTGTCCACGCGCAAGCCCGCCTGCTCCATGCGATAGAGGAGCGGCGCGAGCGGCAGCTCTATCTCGTTGTAGATGGTTTCGAGCCCCTGTTCGAGCAGGCGACTGTGAAGTACGCCGGCGGTTTGCGCCGTGAGGTCTGCGACTTCCGCCGCGCGCCATTGCGCCTCCGTCCATCCTTCGGGCGCATCGCCCGCGCCGTCTGCTCCGACGGCCTCGCGCGCAAGGTCGCTTAGCTCATACTTGCTGCGCACGGGGTCTAGCAGGTAAGCGGCGAGCAGTGTGTCGTCCGTGATGCCTTCGGGCTCTATGCCGTAAGGCTCAAGCAGCCCGACGGCACGCTTCAGGTCGTGCACGGACTTGGAGAGCAAGCCGTTGGCCAGCACGTCGCGCAGTGGGCCAATGGCCGCTTCCGCGCCCTCCTCGAAGTTTTCCAGATCGATGTAGGCAGATGACCCGGCGGCGGTAGAGATGGCGATGCCTGTGGCTTTGGTGTCGGCGCGACCGCCGCCCTGCTGGCCCGCTCCCGCCGGGGTCGAATCTGAAAGCGCAAAGCCCCAGTGCTCCGCTTCCCACAGAGAGCGCACCAGCGTATCTAGCTCTGCGCGCTTGCGTATGATGCGATAGCGGCGCGGCGCGCCAGCGTCCGAGGAGCTTGCGGCGGCGTCGGAAAACTCGCGCGTCAGTGATTGAAACTCAAGCTCGCGAAAGAGTTGATAGGCGGCGGCGCGGTCGGGCGGACGAGAGCGCAGTTTATCCAGATCAAGCTCGATGGGAACGTCCGTTCTGATCGTCGCAAGCTCGCGCGACTGGCGAATGAGGTCGGCGTTATCGCGCAAAGATTCGCGGTAACTCTTATGCTTGACCTCTTCCCAATGCTCAAGCGCGTTTTCGATCGAGCCGAACTGCTTGACGAGTTGCACGGCCCCTTTAGCGCCGATGCCGGGCGCGCCCGGTATATTATCGACCGCATCTCCCATCAAACCGAGCAGGTCTATGATCTGTGTGGGCGGCACGCCGAATTTATTCTCGACCCAGGCTTCGTCGCACCATTCGACGGGCGGCACGGGCTCCTTGCGTTTGACGTTCTGCGAGTTCTGGCGCATGCAGATCACGGAGGGGTCGCGCACGAGCTGGCACATATCCTTATCGTTGGAGACGATGACGGCCTGTAGGCCGCGCGCGGCGGCCTGTACGGCGAGCGTGCCGATCACATCGTCGGCCTCAAAGCCCGGCGAATTTAGTATCGGTATGTTGAAGACCTCGCAGACACGCATGATATAGGGCAACTGCGAAGAGAGGTCGTCGGGCATCTCCGTGCGATGCGCCTTGTATTCCGTAAAGGTCTCGTGGCGGAAGGTCTTCTCGCCGGATTCAAAGACCGCCGCGATGTAATGCGGCTTCTCGTCGGCGAGCAGCTTGCGAAGCATGCTGGTGAAGATGAAGACGGCCTGCGTCACCTGCCCCTGCGTGTTGGTCAGAGGCTCGATGCGCCCGCTCATCGGCGCGAAGAAGGCGCGAAAGATATGCGACATGGAGTCTATCAGATAGACCCTCTCTGTGGGCGACTCAGGCGTCGTAGATTGTTTCCGTGACATTGTAAATTGATGATAAAGAAAGCAGTGACGAGTGACAAGTGAAGGCGGAAGGATGAAGGATGAAGGATGAAGGATGAAAAGAATGCTTTTCGTTCTTGAAAGCTTTTCCTTCATCCTTCATCCTTCCGCCTTCATCCTTTCTCTGTGGCGCTCGTGCCTCACATGCGCTGGCGCTTCGTTGCTTTGAGGCGACAAAGGGCCAGGCATGGCCGGTCATAAAAGAGAGCCGACGGGACTCGCCATACGTCTTACATAAGGAATTAAACGGCAGAAGAAGAAACAGTGGCGGCGGGGCGAATCGCCCGTAAACAGGGGATGAGAGATGGTCGAAGCGTTCTTTGATAGAGACGCGAGGCGCTCCGGCGAGGCCGCGCGCGGCGTCTCAATCGCGGGCGCTGATGCTTTGCGGCACGGGCATTGCGATGCTTATTATCGTTTTTATAACATACGGCGTCGTCCATCATGACGAGGGCGACGATGAAAGGCTCGGATTAACTTTTGATCAAACAGACGACACTCGCATCCACGGTCGAGACCAGCGGAACGGGTCTTCACACGGCGGTCACGGTTCACCTGCGCCTCCTCCCGGCCCCGCCTGATACGGGTTACGTGTTTGTCCGCACAGACCTCGGCGGCTTCGAGATTCCGGCCACGGTCGAGTCGGTCGCGCATTGCAGTTACGCGACGACGTTGATGCGCAGGGGCGTCATGCTTTCGACGGTCGAGCATCTGCTGGCGGCGTTGCGCGGCGCTGGCGTGGACAACACATATATCGAGGTGGACAATCTGGAGTTGCCGATCATGGACGGCTCGTCCGAAGCCTTCACGGAGATGATCGAGAGAGCGGGTGTGGTTCAACAGTCGCTCGCGCGTCGCGCCCTGCTGGTGCGCGAGCGGGTAGCGGTCGAGCAGGGCAATCGTCGCATCCGAATAGAACCCGCCGAAGCCTTCGAGATCGACTGCATGATAGATTTCCAGCACCCGCTGATAGGCGTCCAGCATCGCTTTTTCGAGATGACGGACGGGACGTTCGGGCGCGAGATTTCCGCCGCGCGCACCTTCGGTTTCACGGAAGAGATAGAGGCGCTGCGCCGCGCCAACCTGATTCGCGGCGGCTCACTGGACAACGCGATCGTGCTCACGCCCGAAGGGATGCTCAACGAAACCAGCCTTCGCTTCCCTGACGAGTTTGTGCGACACAAGATTTTAGACATCATAGGTGATCTGGCCCTGCTCGGCATGCCCATCATGGGTCGCGTCCACGCAGAGCGCAGCGGCCACATACTCCACGCCACACTCATGTCCAAGCTCCTGCGCCAGCGCACGGCCTGGGAGATCATAGACATGCCCGTCAATCAAAACCTGCACAAGCACATGGCCGGTGTTTGAGCTTTGAATTCAGCAGGCTGGCAGGACTACTTATCGCTCACAAACTCATAACTGATGTGCAGGCGCAGCGAGCCCGGTAGGATTTCCGGGCGCACTTCCCTGGCGCGTAAACGCAGGGCTCCCCCGGCAGCCGTGATCGGCAGGCGCGTGGTGAGTTGTGCGGCTTGCAGGATTTCGACCGGGTTGATGCGCGTATCGAGCGAGTTCTGGACGAGGTTGATGATGACGCCGTTGGCGAGCGAAGGAATGCCGCTGAGGTGTATGTCCTGAACATCGACGCGCGCGCTCAAGACCTGGCGCTCGCGGTCGAAATCCAGATTGATGACCGTATCGGCCCAGCCCTGAAAGCGCATACAACCCAGGAGCAGAACGCTGTATGAGCCCGTGAAGGCGAGCGGCGCAACGATTCTTCCCTGCTCGAAACGGACGGCTGTTTTGACGCCGTTCATCTCGCGTTCCAGCACGACGACGCTCGCGCACTGGTTGGTCGGAGCAACACTGCGCGCCAGCGCGGGCGGACTCACGCCCGGTCGCTCGTCGCTCGCCTGCGCCAGTGGAAACGACGGCGCGCCGAGTCGCGTGAACATGGCGTCTAAAAGAGCGTTGAGGAATTGTTCGTTGAGAGTGATGACGGCTTCCGCCGCTGCCGGGCTTGAAGAGGCAGGAGGGGTTTGAGGAGTCTGCGGAGTGTGCACGGTCGCCTGTCTGGGGCGCGTCTTGTTCTGCGTTTGAGCGAGCGCCGCGACGGGCGCGCAGACGCTTCCCATCAAGCCCAGACAGAGGATCAAGCCCAATAGACGAGACTTCCCGTGCTTGTACATAGCGTTCGCTCTCCTGATCATCACTGAAAGATTTCCCCCCTTTTCGACGGGCCGGGCAGCCCGCATGCCTTTGACGTGCTCTCTGAAGCAACGTCAAGCTGGATGGGGAGAAAGCTATGGCCCCGTGTCGCCTTCGGCCAGGCCAGGTAAGAGACGTTAGCTTAACGATAACTTGCGCTGCAAGTCTTGAAGGGGCGGGCGTGGCACGCTTACGGCTTGTCTTCACAGGCCGCTACGCACTATGTCGTGCAGGCGAATCAGACCGACACAGACTCTCTCCGCGTCAACGACCGAGAGGACGGAGATTTGTCGCGGGCGATCTTCCATCAAACGCAGCGCGTCGTAAGCCAAAAGTTCCGGCGATGCGACGACGGGCTCGCGCGTCATGATCGCACCGCTCGTGAGCGTCTCCCAATTGTCGGGCTTGATCTGCTGTAGCGCGCGCCGCAGATCGCCGTCCGTAATAATGCCGATCAGATGGCCCGTAGCGTCCACGACGCTGACTGCGCCGAGCCCACCGCGACTGATGCACGTGACGACTTCGAGCCAGGGAGCGTCGGCGCTGATGGTCGGATTGTCCGCGCCCGTGTGCATCAGGTCGGCGACCTTGAGCGTCAGTCGCTTGCCAAGACGCCCGCCCGGATGATTGATCGCGAAATCGTCCGGCGTCAGTCCCCTCACCTGCATCAGCGTCATCGCCAGCGCATCGCCGATCGCGAGCGCGACCGTCGTGCTCGTGGTCGGAGCCAGGTTAAGCGGGCAGGCTTCCTGATCGACCGAAGCATCCAGCACCAGATCGGCGCGGCGCGCGAGCGTCGAATCGAGATTGCCGACGAGGGCGATGATGGGCACGCCCCTGTGTTTCAGGAAAGGGAGCATCGCAACCACTTCATCCGTCTCGCCGCTATTGCTCAGGGCGATCACGACATCTTCGGCGGCGACGATGCCCAAACCTCCGTGCAGCGCGTCCGATGGATGCAGGTAGATCGCGCCCGTTCCCGTGCTCGTCATCGTCGCGGCGATCTTGTGCGCGATGATCCCCGATTTACCCAGGCCGACCAGCACTACTTTGCCACGGCACGCGGCCAACAGCGCGATGGCTCGCTCGACCTCTGCGCGCGCCAAGCGCTCGGCAGTCTGCGCGATGGCCTCCGATTCCATACGCAGAAACTCGACGACCTGCTGGAAATATTTCTGCTCAGACATATGAATAATAAGGATGAAGGCGGAAGGCGGCAGCGATGAAGTAAAAGCTTTCAAGCCGTTATAGCATTTCTTTCATCCTTCATCCTTCCGCCTTCATCCTTTCCAGCGTCGAGCATACGATGAAGGGATGCGCCGCGACAAGAACAGGGGCGTACGTCCCGCATGATCGCTCATTAAGAGCGCGCTCGCGTCTCAGGCCGTGGTCTGATTTGGTATAGACAATGCCTGCTCGTTAGACTATATTGCCCTCTCTTTATTAAATTATTATCCAGTCGCCGGAGCAGAATTCCGCATGTCAATCTTCAATTTTCTGCCCAGAGAAGAGCAGTATTTCGCGCTCTTCTCTCAAATGACTTCATATATTTACGATGCTTCGCGCGCGCTCGTCGAGATGGTCAATGATCGAGAGGGCGGCTACGAAGAGCACGCACGCCGTATCAAGGCCATCGAGCATGAATGCGACGAACTGACCCACACGATCTCGACACGCCTTAACAAATCTTTCATCACGCCCTTTGATCGCGAGGATATTTACCTGATGTCGAGCGCCCTGGACGACATCGTTGACCTGATCAATGACACGGCGCGTGCGATGGTGATGTACGGCGTGACGGCGAGTACTGTCCATGCGCGCCGCTTCGCCGATGTCATTCAACGCATGGCCGTCGAGCTTCACGAGATCGTCAAGACCCTGGAGAAACCGAACGGCATTTCGCCCCGGCTGGTCGAGCTGCACCGGCTGGAAAACGAGGGCGACGATATTTATCACACGGCCATCGGGGAGCTTTTCCACAACGCCACCGACGCGCTCAACGTGATTAAGTGGAAAGATATTTACGAGAAGCTGGAATCGGCAGTCGATCGCTGCGAGAACGTCGCGAATATTATCGAAAGCGTGATCATCAAAAACACATAAAGAAGTAAACGGTCATCAGTTTCCGGTAATTCGGCCAAATGCTTTTTACTGACTACTGATTGCTGTCTGCTGACTACTATCATATGACCACTACATTCGCGTTTGTGATTTTGATCATCGTCGTCGCGCTTGTTTTCGATTACATCAACGGCTTTCACGATGCGGCCAACTCGATCGCCACAGTCGTCTCGACGCGCGTGCTCTCGCCCGGCGTCGCCGTCATCTGGGCGGCCTTTTTCAATTTCATAGCCTTTCTCATTTTTGGCACGCGCGTCGCCAAGACGATCGGCGGCGATCTGGTCAACATCCAGCTCATCGCGGAAGACTTGCGGCTCTACGTCCTGCTCGCGGCCTTGATCGGCGCGATCATCTGGAATTTGATCACCTGGTATCTGGGGCTTCCGACTTCCAGCTCGCACGCGCTCATCGGCGCATATGCGGGCGCGGCGATCGCCGCTTACAGGAGCGTGGCCGGGCTGCTCAAACCAGAAGGATGGATTAAGACCATCAGCTTCATCGTGCTCTCTCCGCTGCTCGGCATGATCATGGGATTCATACTGATGGTCGCGGTCTACTGGATTTTCCGGCACTGGTCTTCGGGACAGGTCGATACGACTTTCCGTCGCGGGCAGTTGCTCTCAGCCGCCGCCTACTCGCTCGGCCACGGCGGCAACGACGCGCAAAAAACGATGGGCATCATTACGGCCGTGCTCGTCGCGGGCGGGATGCTGACGGCTGGCCCGCAGGGAGCGCTGCCGGAGATTCCGACCTGGGTCGTACTGACGGCGCACGCCGCCATCGGTCTGGGCACGCTCTCCGGCGGCTGGCGCATCGTTCATACGATGGGCTCGAAGATTACCAAGCTCAAGCCGGTCGGCGGTTTTTGTGCTGAGACGGCGGGCGCGTTGACGCTGTTCGGCGCGACCTACGCGGGCATCCCTGTCTCGACGACGCACACGATCACGGGAGCGATCGTCGGGGTCGGAGCGACGCGTCGTCTCTCAGCCGTCAAATGGGGAGTGGCCGGGCGCATCGTCTGGGCCTGGGTGCTGACCATTCCCGCCGCCGCCTTCATCGCCGCCGTCTCCTACTTCATCATCGAACTCATACACGGCTTGACCGGCTGAGCACGCGCTGTAAAGTTGCTTCACGCGCTCCGCAGCCGGTTGACAAACTCAAGCTCAAGAAACTCTCGCATCATCCACCCGCCGCCTCGCCCGCGTGATGATCTTCGTAGCTGTAGGCCGGGCCGCAGACGAGCAGAATCGTCATCGGCTCTTCACCCGTATTTTCCAGCGTGTGCGTGTGGCGGGGCGGGATGAAGACAGCATCCCCGGCTTCGACCTCGCGCGCTTCGGAGCCGACCGTCATGCGTCCACGCCCGCGCAGTATGTAGTAAATCTCCTCCGTCAAAAGATGATGATGACGCCCGACCGCAGCGCCCACCGGCAGCACTTCCTCTGCGAGGCTGCACTGCTCTATCTGCGAAGTCGTGCGATCGATGAGGGGACGAATCTCCGATCCATGCGGAGTGTTGATAATAGCGGCGCGATGGCGATTGACGACGATCATCAGTCAAATAGGCGCGCACATCCGTGCCCAGGCGTAGGCGGCGCGTCTCTCTCCTTCTAAAATTTGTACTGCGCGATTAAGAGAATAGTGCGGCGCTCACCGAAACGATATTCGTAAGGTGAATAGCAAACAACAGATGGAAGTGTCATCTTGAAGAGTTGTATAAATACGCCTGGCAGGAATTGAACCTGCGACCCCCTGCTCCGGAGGCAGGTGCTCTATCCGCTGAGCTACAGGCGCGCGCGAGAATTATTGCATAGGCGGAGCGGATGCGCAAAAAGAAGGTTATCCGGGGCGATCTGTATCCGGCAGTTCTTAATGAAGGCCGTCGATGAATTCATTGTAGAGGGCGCGGTCTTCCGCGCTGGCCTGTTCGATCCTGACGCCGATCAGGTATCCGACTCCTGCTTCATCTTCGCTCAAGACCCCGCAGTGCATCAGGCGGGCGACGAGGTGGACGCTTACTTCATGCGAGATGGCGAGGACGATCTTGAGAATGTGATCGCCTTCGCTAAGCTCATGGCAACCCAGGCGCGAGGTCGGGATGACAAGCGCGAGCCCTTCACGGCTCACGTCTCGCGTGTAGGCCAGGATGCTCGGCCAGAGGCTCTCGTCCGCTTCCTTCTCGATCAGCGAAACGCTGGCAGCCTGGCGCACCTTATGGCGAGGCGCAATACGGCGATTGTTATTGATAATGTCCCACGCTGAAAACATGACTCATGTTCCGTCGGGAAAACATAGAGACTTAAATCGCTAAAAGTATCGAGGGCCGTTGAGCGTGGGAGACTCCGCAGCTAATATGTTTGCGATTTGACGAAGAGTAAAGGCTGCGGGCCGGTAGTGTCAACATATACGGGAATGTCCTGCGGCTCTGCGGCTGTAGCCTGTCAAATCATAACCTCTCTTATTTCTCTTGCCCCGTCGCTGGCTTCAACCAGGTAGATGTCTGTTTTGTAGCCGGTCGCTCTGTGATACTCGCGCGAGACAAGCTCGCGGAATTCTTCCAGCCTTTCGCGCCGCACGAGGTTGACGGTGCAGCCGCCGAAGCCGCCGCCGGTCATGCGCGCGCCGAGGACTCCATCAATGCCGTCGGCAATATCCACGAGCGCATCCAACTCGGCGGAGCTGACCTCATAGTCGTCTCTCAGCGAGAGATGCGATGCATGCATCAGTTGGCCCATCAAGTCGAGACGGCCCGAGCGAAGAGCGTCGGCGGCGCGCAGCGTGCGCTCGTTCTCCGTCACTATATGACGGCAGCGGCTGCGGACGGGTTCCGGCAGGCGGTCTTCGTATCGCTCGAACTCGCCCGTGCTCACATCACGCAGCGCACGAATGCCTGGAAGCGACCGGCGAAGAAGCTCTACGCCGCGCGCGCATTCGGCGCGTCGCTTATTGTATTCGGACGAGGCCAGCTCGTGCTTGACGCGCGTGTCGCAGACGACCACCGCCACGTCCTCTATGTTCATCGGAATCGCTTCGGTCTCAAGCGAGCGGCAGTCTATCAAGAGCGCGTGAGCGCGTCGCCCGAGCGCCGCGACCAGTTGATCCATAATCCCACACTGCGTCCCGACAAAGGTGTGCTCGGCCTCTTGCCCGGCAAGCGCGAGTGCGACCATTTCGACCTTTGCGCCGGAGAGAGCGATCAGGGCGAAGCCCACCGAAAGCTCAAGCGCTGCCGAAGAAGAGAGGCCCGCGCCGACTGGAACATCCGATGAGAGCATAATGTCAGCGCCGCTCAAAAGCGCGCCGCGCGATTCGAGCACGCGTGCGACGCCTTCGACGTAATCCAGCCAGATACCGCGCTGCGCCTGCGGCTCGCCGTCCAGATCGAACGCACGCGATTCGTCAAGGTTGAGCGAGTGAACGCGGACGGTGCGGTCGTCGCGTGCTGAGGCGGCGGCGATGGTCACGCGGTCGATCGCCATCGGCAGCACGAAGCCGTCGTTATAGTCCGTGTGCTCGCCGATCAGGTTGACGCGGCCCGGCGCACCGAACAATCGCGGCTCGGCGTTGTATAGTTTCCTGAAAGCGTTTCGCAGCTCGTCCAGATCAACCACGATCAATCTCCCCTGTTGGCCCAGGCTACGGGCGTGACGTGCGAGCGAAGCTCAGCCGCCTTCTCTTCCGCCAGCGTGTCGTTGATAAAGAGGCCCGCGCCCGTTTCGCTGCCCGCCAGGTACTTGAGCTTGGTGGCGGTTCTCAGGGGCGGATAAAACTCTACGTGGAAATGGTAGTAATCGTATGAGCCTCCGTCCACGGGGCGCTGGTGAATGACCATCATGTAGGGAAACTTGATATTGAAGAGGCGGTCGAAAGCGACGAGCACCATCTTGAGGATGGAAGCGAGGTCGCGCTGCTCTGCTTCCGTCATATCGGTGAGCGCCTGTAGATGACGCCGCGAGCAGATGTGCAATTCGTAGGGCCAACGCGCATAGAATGGAATGAAGGCGACGAAAGATTCATTCTCGGCCACGATGCGCCGCCCGTCGCGCCGCTCCTCCGTCACTACGTCGCAGAGCAGACAACTACCGTTGCGCTCCTGATGCGCGCGTGATTGCTCAAGCTCGCGCTCGATGCGCGGCGGAATGAAGGGATAAGCGTAAATCTGCCCGTGCGGGTGATGGAGTGTGACGCCGATGGCCTCGCCCTTGTTCTCGAACGGGAAAACGTACTTGACGAAGTCTAGTGCGCCGAGCGCGCGGAAGCGGTCAGTCCAGACGAGCACGAGCTGGTATATCTGCTCGACCGTTTCTTCGGCCAGCGTCGTCGTGTGATCCTGCGAATAGAGCACGACTTCGCAGACGCCCTGCGCGGGCCGCACAGGATAAAGCGCTGTCCCTTGGACGGCGGGCTCCGGCGGGTCTGGACGCAGCGAGGGGAAACGATTCTCGAAGACAACCAGATCATAGCTGCTTTCGGGAACTTCAGTGGGGAAGCCTCCCTCTTTGGTCGGGCAGAGGGGACAGAAGTCTGCGGGCGGCAGAAACGTCCGCTCCTGCCTGTGCGTGGCCGTCGCCACCCACTCGCCGAGCAGCGGATTCCAACGCAACTCAGACATGTCGCTCGTCCTCCGCCTCGGGCTCAAGGTCAGGCTCGGGCCGTCCGCTCTCTTCCTTCAACTCGGGAGCAGCGGCGCGCGGCGCTTCCTCTTCCTCGAAGGTGTAGAAGATCAAGTAGCGCCCATCGGCGAGCGTGATCTGCCTCTTGTGCATACCCTTCATCCTCCCCTTTACGGCTTAGTCCGAAATCTTCATTTCACATCCAGCGTAATGACGGAGACCGAATGCTTCGGCAATTCGAGGACGAAGGTGGGCCCAGCGGGGTGCGTCCAACGCTTGACGCTCACGGCATCGGGCCTGGCAAAGCTATTAAAGCTTTCCAAGGTCTCGCCCGTCACTGTCTCCACGTTCGCCTGCGATGCGACTGCCAGTCCCTTCAAGGTAATGCCGGTCTTGATCGCCGAGTTGCGATTCGTATTAATAGCCTTGATGTAAATATGCTTGCCGTCGCTTGAGCGGCTCGTCACGACATCGAGGAACGGAATCCCCTTACCTTCGAGCGTCGTGTCGAAGGTCGGCCCTTCGACCTGCGTACTGAGGCGGCTAGTGCCCACGTGATTGCCGTAGATCACGTTGACCCAGTAGGTCGGAGTTCCGAAGACGTTGTGACGGCTCGCCTGGATGATACCGCCGGGCCAGCCGTTGATGAGATCGGAGACGGCGCTCATGCCGACAACGTCGCCCGAGCGCTCGAAGACATTCATGAGGCGCGCGCCATAGAGCGCGGACTCCATCGAATACTGCCGCTCGGTGGGCAAGTCTAAACCCCACTCGTTGATCGCAAGCTTGATAGAACGGCCCGGCACAAGCTCGCGTATCAGTTTGGCGACTTCCTTATAAAAGCGCTCGTAGTGGAACGGTCGCGCCATCAGGTTCAGAGGGTCGCCCTTCGTATCATTCCTGCCGTAGTAATGATGAATGGCCAGATAGTCTATGTGCGCGCCCGCCTGGGCCAACACGGTGCGATTCCAGTTCATGTCGTTGTCGCCGACGGCTATCAACCTGATCTGCGGGTCGACGGCGCGCAAAGCCTCCGCGTAGCGATTCAGGTTGCGCGCGTAGGTCGCGGCGTCCGAGTGCCCGCGCACCCAGCCTCCCCAAATCTCGTTGCCAATCTCCCAATAGCGCACATTATAAGGCGCCGGATGACCGTTCGCCGCGCGCATCGCGCCATACTTCGTGCTCGGCGCTCCGTTGCAATACTCGACCCACGCGGCGGCCTCTTCGACCGTCGCGCCGCGCCCCTCGACGTTGACGGTGATGGTGGGCTCCGCGCCTATGTTGCGACAGAACTGTATATATTCGTCCGTACCGAAGTCGCTCGGTTCCGGCTCGTTCTTCCATGAAAGATTGACCCACGTCACACGCTCGTCGCGTGGGCCCACGCCCCAGCGCCAGTGATAATCCTGCGCGACGTTGCCGCCCGGCCAGCGCACGAAGGCCGGGCGCAATGCCTTGACCTTCTCGAAGACATCCGCGCGCACGCCGTCCACGGCGTTGCCCGGAAGCAGCGAGACCTGATCGAGCCAGAGATGGCCGCGCCCGTTGAAAAGAATACTGAAGCGCGCAAGCGGGTCGCTCTTCTGCGGCCTGAGCTTGAATTCATACTTGCGCCAGTCGCCGCTGATATTCGTGATGTCGGCTGAAGCGTAAATCTCGCCATCGGTAATATCGGCTTCGAGCGCGACCGTGATGGGCCCACGGTAGTCCTGCGACTTTATCCAGAGATAGCCGCGATATTCGAGCCCGCCCTGAACGGGAATGCGACTCTGGTAGAGCCCGTGGCGCGTGATGACGCCATCGCCCGCTTCGACGCCTAAAGAGTGTTCCGCAGGCTGCCCCGGCTCGTTTCTCTTGACGGGATAAGAGACATTATCGACCCAGCGAAAATTGAGACCGTAATCGTCATTGCGATCGTCCGGGTAACGCTCCCAGTGGCGCGAGAGGCCGATCACGTTCGGCGCTTCCTCGAAACTGCGATTGAGAATCAACTCGGCATGGAGCCCGCCCTTGATATTCTCGAACATGAACTCCGCGAACTGTCCGTAGAGCAAAGGGCTGATTTGGCCTTCGACCTTGCTCGCATCGATCTCTATGCGGGCCGTCTGCGTTTGCGCCTGACCAGTGGCGACGGAGACGAGCACGCACAGCATTAGCAGGAGCGCCGCGACATGTCTGACGGCGTAAGGCTGCTTGCGGAATCCCTTTGACATTCGACTCTTCACCCGTCCACCTCCGGCAAAGCCGCGTCAGGTAAGCACACCACAACGCTCATCAAGATTGCCGTGCATCGCGCGGCTCGAATAACTCTATGCGGTTGCCGAACGGATCGAAGAAGGAGAAGCGATCGAAGCCGGGTATCTCTGTCTCTTCCCTGATCTCAACCTGATGCTCTCGCAGATAGCTTTTGACGTTGTCCAACTCTCTGACCTCGAAGGCCGGATGACGCTTGGATTTCCCTTGCGCCTCTTCGGCTCCGATGTGCAGTTCGATGTCGGCTATTTTGTACCACATCCCGCCGTTGGGCTTGAGCGCGTCGGGTTTCTCTATCTCCTCAAGTCCGAGTACGCCGTGATAAAACTCGCGCGCCCTCTCCTCTTCGCCGAAAGGGATAGAGAGTTGTACGTGCCCGAGCCGTGTGAACTCTATTTTCATGCCGTGATGTTCCTCGAAAGAGAAGAAGCGCCCGTCGCCGCTACGCGCCGGACGATGACCGCATCAACCTCGCATATGTGATCGATAAAATCAAGAAGCGCGCCGAGATGAGCGCCTCTCGTGGGCCCAGGGCTAGTGCGTTGAAGGTTCGTGAAGATATAATCGGTTTGAAAATGCCGATTCCGACGGGTGCGAATACATGATCTCCCAGATGCTAGACGCTACGCGGGCCGCCAGCTATCTTTCCATCAGCAAAGACCAACTCTATCGCCTGGCTCGCTCGGGCGCGCTGCGACATACGCGAACGGGCCGCAGCCTTCGCTTCCTTCAAGAAGACCTCGACGCCTATCTCTCAAGAGATACCACGCGTCCCGATCACATTCTCGCTTCGTCCAGCGAGTTGTTCGTCAAGGTCTTCGACGCCACCCCGCTTCCGATCAGCATCAGCACGCTGGTCGAAGGCATACTGCTGGACGTTAACGCCAGCTTGCTCCAACTGACGGGCTACGCGCGCGAAGAGATCATCGGACACACGACGGGCGAGATAAACATCTACTCGCACCCGGAAGACCGCCAGCGGATTAGAGAGCTACTGCTGGCGCGCGGCGCGATACGCGATCTGGAAATCAACTTTCGCCTCAAGAGCGGCGAGGTGCGCACCGGCCAGTTGTCGGCCGAGATCATAGAGTTCAACGGCGAGCGATGCGTGCTCGCCACCGTGACGGACATCACGGAGCGCAGGAAACTGGAGCGGGCCGTGCAGGCGCGCGCAGAGGAGTTGGCCGAGGCCAATCGAATCAAGGATGAATTTCTCGCCACGCTCTCGCACGAGTTGCGGACGCCGCTCACGTCCATACTCGGTTGGGCCCACCTGCTGCAAAGGGGCGACATGGATCATGCGACCTCCATGCGCGCCCTCGAAGCCATCCAGCGCAACGCCCGCTCGCAGGTACAGTTGATCGAAGACCTGCTCGACGTGTCGCGCGTCATCACCGGCAAGCTCTCTCTTGAAGTCAGGCCCACCAACCTTGCTTCCGTCATCGAAGCGGCCATCGAGGCCGTGCGTCCCGCCGCCGATGCCAAGCGCGTGCACTTAGTGGCGACGCTTGACCACGCGACGACGATTCCAGGCGACCCAGACCGCCTGCGACAGGTCGTCTGGAATCTGCTCTCAAATTCCATCAAGTTCACCAGAGCGAAGGGGCGGGTCGATGTCTCGCTCCGGCAGTCTGGCGAAGAGGCGCAGATCGTCATCAAGGATACAGGCATCGGCATTAGCAGGGATTTTCTCCCGCACGTCTTCGATCGCTTTCGCCAGGCCGACAGCACCAGCACGAGGGCCTATGGCGGGCTCGGAATCGGGCTGGCGCTTGTGCGTCATCTGGTCGAGCAGCACGGCGGCACTGTCGCGGCTGAGAGCCCGGGCGACGAACAGGGCTCGACCTTCACGGTCACGCTTCCGCTGGCCGGGCCCACGATGTTGGGCCAACGCGCGGAGGCCGTGCGCCTCACGGATTATCACTCGTCAGAGCAAGCGGACGCCCAGGCGCTCAACAACCTGCGCGTGCTCGTCGTCGATGACGAAGAGGACGCGCGCGCACTTCTTCAAACCGTGCTGGCGCTCTCGGGCGCGCGTGTGACGACTGCCGCCTCCGCCAGGGAAGCGTTGGCGGTCATCGAGCGTGAGCGGCCACACGTGATGGTGTGCGACATAGGCATGCCGGGAGAGGACGGTTATCAACTCATCGGCAGAGTGCGGGCGCTTCCCTTCGATCATGGCGGCAGCATCCCGGCGGTCGCGCTGACGGCCTACGCCAGGGAGGAAGACAGGCGACGGGCACTGGAAGCAGGGTTTCAAGTTCACGTCTCCAAGCCGATCAAGCCGTCGGAGCTGGTGGCGGTCGTCGCCAGCGTGGCCGGGCAAACCGGCACGGACTGAGCGCCCGGACTTTTCAACGGGCGCGCAAGTTGCGTTGGGTTTACCTCCGTGGAGTGCGCGAAAGAGGCTGTGCCCGCTGCGGTAAAATATCTTGTCACCCGCTCTGGCTTGTGCTAATGTGCGCGCCATATTTGAGCGCGGGTGATTGCCTCGCCCCGTCGAAGCCTTACCTGAAAGATCAATCATCAAGGGCGATTGAAAACAGCGGCAGGAAAAATTTTGAGCCCGTCCGCTAAAGAATCACGAACCATTCCGTTTTTGCCGGAACTTTGAATGCAAACAAGGAAACGACGCGTCTTCTGCGCCGAAGACCACGACGACACGCGACATCTGCTCAGCCTGTTGCTAGGGCAATCGGACTACGAGGTCGAGGCCGCTAAGACCGTCAGGGACGGCTTGCGCCTGGCCCGCCGCAAGCGCTTTGACCTGTACCTGTTGAGCGGCAAGTTCCCGGACGGAACCGGAGTCGAGATGTGTCGCCACATTCGCCAGTTCGATGCCGTCACTCCCATACTTTTTTATTCGGCGGCAGCCCATGAAAAAGACCGGCAGCGAGGCTTGAGCGCAGGCGCGCAAGGCTATATCGCCAAGCCCGGAGATTTTTGTGAGCTGATTAAGACCATCACGCAATTAATCAATCAATCGAAGCACACGGCGGGCAAAGGATACGGTCATCACTAAACGCTGCAAACAATCGGAGGCATCTCTCGCGGCCCCTTTGACCGTTGGCCCGGCTGCCGTCGCTTTTAAACTTGAGGCGAACCTGCTTGTTTGGGGCGCGCCCATCAACTGACTTTCAACCAACAAACACACGGAGGCTCAAGAGATGAACCCTTTGGCATTGGTCGCTATGCTCTGCGGATTAGGATCTTTTATCTGTTTCATCATCGTGTTGATTAGACAGTTTCGAGAGGCGGGAGTTGTTCACGGGATCATAGGTATTATTACCTGCTCGATTTGGACATTCATCTGGGGATGGATGAACTCTGGCAAGCTCGGTATAAGAAATATCATGTTGATCTGGACGGCTTTGCTCATTCTGTACTGGATTTTCATTATAGTTTCAGGTGGTTTCAGTTATTCGTTCGGCACGCCAACAGCGAATACGCCCTAAGCTTCTCATCCATTCCGGCAGGTGCCGGGTTGAGAAGGCATGGGCCCACAGGCTAAAGAAAGAACACGGGCGGTCAGGCGCGAGCCTCAGCCTTCGCTTCACACGGAGCGAGGGCTCAGGCTTTAGCGCTCCTGGCCGCTCGGCGTTTGGGCCCACCACCGCAGAACCGTCACACGGCGAAAGGGGAAGACTGAGATGTTCAAAGAATTCAGGGAATTCATCACGCGCGGAAATGTCGTAGACCTGGCCGTGGCGGTCGTGATCGGCGCGGCCTTCGGCAAGATCATCACGACGCTCGTGGATGGCGTCATCATGCCGCCCATCGGGATGCTGACGGGCCGCGTGAATTTCACCGACAGGTTTTACGACCTGTCCGGCGGAAACTATAAATCGCTGGCCGAAGCGAAGGCTGCCGGTGCGCCCGTCATCGCCTACGGCGCGCTTCTCAACGACCTCATCATCTTCCTCATCATCGCTTTCGTCGTCTTCCTGATCGTGCGCTCCGTCAACCGACTCAAGAGCAAACAGGCGACAGACGCCGGGCCCACGACCAAAGACTGCCCGCACTGCCTCTCCACCATCCCGCTCAAAGCCACACGCTGCTCACAGTGCTGCGTCGAACTGCAAGGATGAAGGATGAAGGCGGAAGGATGAAAGGAATGCTGAGCCCCTGAAAGGGGCGCAAGATTGTAGCCCAGGGCGCAAGCCCTGGGTCAACTGTTCAAGAGAAATAGAGGAGCCCCGGAGGGGCGAAAGAAATTCGGGTTGAGTTTCTTACGCCCCTCCGGGGCTTGCTTATTTCCCGTTTCACATGTACCCACGACTTGCATCGTGGGCTACAATCTGCGCGCCCCTTTCAGGGGCTTGCCGGGCATGCTCTCAGAAGCATTCCTTTCATCCTTCCGCCTTCATCCTTCATCCTTGCTTTTCTACGGCATCGTAATTGCCCGTAGAGTCCGGGAAGCGCCAACGCACGTATTAATAGCGTGCAAAACTGTCATCTAAGGCTGAACAGACTGAGGGAGGGTGGACGCAATATGAACGCTTTTGAGCTATTGAAGCAGGATCACGAAAAGGTCTCCGGCATCTTTGAAAAATTGGAGCCGACCACGGAGCGCGGCGTCAAAACGCGCACGGAGTTGTTCGCGCAGCTCAAACAGGAGCTTGAGATACACGCCCGTGTCGAAGAGGAGATATTTTATCCGGCCATCAAGAATGCCAGGGAGACGCGCGATATTACGCTCGAAGCCTACGAAGAGCATCACGTCGTCAAACAACTTCTGGACGAGCTTGAAGAACTCCCCGTAGACGACGAGACCTGGGGAGCAAAGCTCAAGGTGCTACAGGAGAACGTCGAGCATCACGTCGAGGAAGAAGAGACCGAGATGTTTTCGAGCGCGCGCGAAGTTCTCAGTAAGGACGAGATCGAAGAGTTGGGCACGCGCATGGAAGCGGCCAAACAGGAACAGAAAAGGGCTGCCGGGGCGAGCTAGAGCGGCGAAACGGCAAACCTGCATTTTGCGGGCGTCGTGCATCGCGCGTCTAATTGACGCGCGACTGTGCGACGCCTTATTCTTTTAAAGTTGGAATTTCCTACGGCAACACACCGAAGAGCGCCGGTCGTGATTCGGCGAAGCTGATTTTTTCCAGAGCGCAGTCGGAGGCCCCCAAAAAGATAATGCGCGAATGCCCACGCTGCGAGCGTTGTTATAGCGACGAGGTGCTCGTCTGCCCCGAAGAGGGCTCCAATACAAAGCACACACTGCCGGGAAGCCCGCTTCTGTCGGCGCGCTACCTGCTTGAAAAAAGGCTCGGGCGCGGCGCGATGGGCCAGGTCTATCTGGCGCGCGACGAGAATCTGCTCACGCGTCGCGTCGCCGTCAAGACCGTCCGCCCGGACATTCTCTCGGACGAAGACATGCAGGAGGGTGAGGCCATCGCGCGCTTCGAGCGCGAGGCGCGCACAGCCGCTTCCATACGCCATCCCAACGTCGTTGACGTGACGGACTTCGGCAAGACCAACGAGGGCGTCTTCTATCTCGTCATGGAATATGTGCAGGGCGAGACGATGCACCAGCTTCTCAGACGTGAAGGGACGCTGAGCGTACAGCGCACGCTCGGGCTCCTCAAACAGATCGCCGCCGGGGTCGAGGCCGCACACGACGAAGGCATCCTGCATCGCGACTTGAAGCCCGCCAACATCTTCATTATGCAGAAGCGTAAGAAGGGCGGGAGCTTGGCTTCGGGCGACGGTTTCGTCAAGGTGGGCGACTTCGGGCTGGCGAAGATCGTCTCGGAAGCGGCGGCGGAAGCCATCTCGGCCAGCGGCCCTGCCTCGCGCGGCATCATCGGCACGCCTGAATACATGGCCCCGGAACAGATGCAGCCCGGCTTGAAACTGGACGCGCGCGCAGATGTCTATGCTCTGGGCACAATCGCCTATCACATGCTCGGGGGGCGTCCGCCTTTCACAGGCGACCTCACGCAGTTGATCACGCAGAAGCTGATGGACGCGCCGCAGCCTCTTTCAAACCTGCGCTCGGACATCTCGCCAGAGGTGCAGCGCGCCGTCATGCACGCGTTGGAGCGAGACCCTGCGGCGAGACCCGCGACCGTTGCCGATTGGCTGGAAGAGTTTGAAGAAGCTGCCGGCGTGGAGACAGAGGAGGACGAGGGCGGCGATTCGCGCGTCGTCGTGCTCGCGCCGACCGGCGCGGAGGTCTACGTTGACGACGAGCGACACGGCAGCGTCGGTCGCTCAGGCCGCCTGATTCTTTCTTCGATTGCGCCGGGCCGCCACGTCCTGCGCGTCTCGCAGACGGGCAACGCAGACGACGAGCGCGTGATAGAGATTCGCCCAGACGCGAGCGAGCAGATTATTCAGGCGAACCTGCGCGCCGTCGGGAGTCGCGGCAGCTACGGCGAAGGCAGCAGCCAGATCGGCCCCGTCAGCAGCGTCCCCGGCGTGGTCGTGTGCGCTCAATGCTCTGCGCGCTTCGCCGCCGGGGTCAAGTTCTGCGGCAACTGCGGAAGCACTGTCTTTCATCCGGTTGACGGCGTTGCGGGCGTATCGCATCCCGCGAACACGATACGATGCCCGCGCTGCGGGGTCGCGTATCCGACGGGGACGAAATTCTGCGGGCGTTGCGGCACGACCATACAGGGCATGCCGGGCTTAGCCGCAAGCGCCGCTCCGCCTGCGATCAAGCCGCAGCCCATTAAGCCGCCGACGGCCTTCGAGGTCATTTGCTCCATGTGCAGCACGAGTTATCCCGCCGGGACGAAATTCTGCGGGCGCTGCGGCAGCTTCATCAAGGCTTGAGTCCACACTTACATCCCGTATAATGCTTCCTGCGCTCGCAGTATTATTGGCCCAACGGAGAATTCGAGCGGCCCGCACTTCCAAGGTTGCCTAGACCGGCGCGTGAGTTTCGCTTCCCTTTTAAGTACAGAGACAAGAGAACACCAAAATGAAACGATGCCCCACTTGCAGTCGCACTTATACGGACGATGCCCTGAGCTTCTGCCTGGACGACGGCTCTCCACTGCTGAGCGTCGGCGGCGATGCGCCTCCGTCCTTTGACCCGAACGCGACGCTCGCTTATCCCGCGCCGCGCGAGACGACTCCGCCACCCACGCAGGTCTCTCCGCCGCGCGTGCCGCCGCCGAGCCATCCACAGCCGACGCCCGGTTGGTCGCCGGGCCCTTCGGCGCAGATGCCTTACGCGCAGCCCCCGCGCAAAAAATCCATGCTCCCCTGGATACTCGGCGGCGCTGCCCTGCTGCTCGTACTCGGCATAGGCTTCGTCGTCTTCATAGCCATTCTCGCGACGATGAACGCGGACTCCAACTCGAACTCTAAAAGCACTAACACGAACCGCACGACCTCGAACACGACGAGGACAACCACGACCAATACAAGCTCAAGCACGCCGGGCTCAACCCTCGTCGTGCGCGACGATTTCTCGGTCGAGAAATGGCCCACGGGCGCGGACGCCTATGACAGCAAGTATGAGGACGGCGAGTATCACATGCATTCCAGCTCCGGGAATTACGTGGTCATGCTCGCGCCAGACCAGAGCGTCTATGAGACGAAGGACAGGACGATTCGCGTGACGACGCGCAGCGTGGACGGGACGGCATCGAACTACGGCTACGGGCTCGTCGTGCACGGCACATTGAAGGCGGGCGAGCCCGTCGGCTACGGATTTCTGGTCTACACGGGAAACGATCCGTCCTATTCCGTCATCCATCTGACTGGCGATCAGGACAGAACGCTCGTCAAGTGGACAAGCTCGTCCGTCGTTCGCAGCGGCACGAACCCGAACCAGATTGAGGTGCGCGTCAAAGGCGACCAGCTCTCTTTCTATGTCAACGGCCAGTATGTGACGAGCATTACGGATTCCGCCGGGTACGGCGATGGCCGCATCGGGTTCTTTGCGAGCAACGAAAATCCCGTCGCCTTCGACGATCTGGAGGTTTATAAGTAGAACCGGAAGAGCCTTATCACTGCCGCCGGATTTCCGAAGATAGAGATGCGAGTTAACTTACGAGTGCTGTCGGGGCCACATGCGGGACGCACTTTCACTTTCGATCAGCACAATACCTTTCTGATCGGTCGCAGCGAGACGGCCCATCTCTGCCTGCCCGAAGACAGATTCTTCTCGCGCAATCACTGCATTCTTGAGATCAACCCGCCGCGCTGCTACCTGCGCGACCTGGGCTCGACCAACGGCACATACGTCAACGGCCAGAAAGTGATGGAAGCTTTCCTCAACAGCGGAGACCAGATACAGGGCGGGCAGACCGTCCTGGCCGTCGAGGTCAGCGCAGATCAAACGGTTCAGGGCTACAGCGGCAGCAACAATTACACGGCGGGCCCGGCACCACTTGCGCAAACACAGCCTTCGCTCGTGATGGTCGAGTGTCTCAACTGCGGCAGGCCCGGCCAGGCCGAGGCATCGCGCCCGGACGAGCATCTGAACTACCTGTGCGAAGATTGCCGCATAGAATTGAAGCGGCAGCCGCAGCAAGTCCCCGGCTACGATACCATCAAGATACTCGGGCGCGGCGGGATGGGCTGCGTGATGCTCGCGCGCAACCAGCAGTCGGGTCAACTGGTCGCCATCAAGACCATGCTGCCCGAAGTCGCCGTCAGCGATCAGGCGTTGCGCCGCTTCATGCGCGAGATAGATGTTGCCTCGGCTCTTCAACACCCGCACATCGTCCGCTTCATCGATCGAGGCACGAACAACGGCGTTGTCTATCTCATCACGGAGTTCGTCGAAGGCGCGGACGCCGCCAAGCTCGCGGACGCGCGCGGCGGGCGGCTTCCCTACAAGGAAGCGGTCGTCATTATCTCGCAGGCGCTCGACGCGCTCGCCTTCGCTCACACGCAGGGCTACATCCACCGCGACATCAAAGATCAGAACATACTGGTAAGCGGCGCTTGGCCCAACTACGTCTCGAAGCTCACGGACTTCGGCCTCGCCAAGAGCTTCACCCAATCCGGCATGAGCGGCATTACGATGGCGGGCGACATGGCGGGCACATTCGCTTACATGCCGCCCGAACAGATCAGGGATTTCCGCGACGTGCGCCCCGCCGCAGACATCTACGCGATGGGCATGACGGCCTACAGCCTCGTCACGGGCGCGCTCGCCCTGGACATCTCGCCCAAAGCCAACGTCGCCGAAACGGTTAAAGCCATCTTCGACAAGCCCATCATTTCAATCAATCGCCGCACGAGCGAAGTCCCGCCCGCCGTCGCCGCCATCATCGAGCGCGCGCTCGCCAAAGACCCGCTTCAGCGCTGGCCCACAGCCGAAGCGATGCGCAAAGCTTTGATGTCGGCCATCTAGCCCTGCGCCCGGCAAAATTCATCGCTGCGCGGTTGAACGAATTAATCACTGTGTTATAATCTGGCGTACTTCAAGCAACTCACTAATCAGCCAGGCAATTGAGAAGCTGTTATTGAAATCTTGATTCTTCAGTGTGGGCCGGTAGCTCAGTTGGTAGAGCAGCTGACTCTTATTATGGGAGCCCCGTTCGGAAACGGGCGGGTGACAAGACACCAAAATCGGGGAACCCTTCCGCCTTCAGGCGTTGGCAATCCCGAGCCAAGCCCTGGTCAGCCAGGGAAGGTGTAGAGACTAGACGGTGTCCACCTAAGTCCGAAAGGATAGGGTGATGGGATAGTCCAGACCACGAACCCGACGGGGGCGGCGAAAGTCGAAGTGGTAGGTAATCAGCGGGTCACTGGTTCGAGCCCAGTCCGGCTCATATTAAGCAGGGGCGTCCAGCAGGATGCCCCTGTTCCTTTTGGTAGACAACACTCATGGAACAAACCAAATACTGTCCCTCATGTTCAATTGAAAAAAGCATTAAAGAGTTCGGGCGACACAGAACCCGTTATGATGGCCTTCAGTCACAATGTCGCGCGTGCAAACGAGCCAGCCAGCGCAGTTGGTATCACAACAATAAAGCTCGTCACGTAGCAAATGTTGCAGCACGGCGGCGTGCCGAGGAGACACGAATCATCAGTTTGATTGTGGCCTTCTTGCGCCAGCATCCTTGCGTTGATTGCGGAGAGGATAATCCGGTAGTTCTGGAATTTGATCACGTGAGGGGAATCAAGGGGAACTCAGTTTGTAATATGATCGGACTTGGCTATAGCTGGGCAAAGATTTATGCAGAGATACAGAAATGTGAAGTGCGGTGCTGTAAGTGCCATCGGATTAAAACCGCGAAACAGTTCGGCTATCGCAAAATGCTTTTAGCATCTGTAATTTGATAAATACAGCATCCCTCGTATAAGAGGTCGCACCCTGCGTCCCTCACCGCTACGAAAATCCTCGTCTTGCTGGTATGATCTGAGCATTCCCCGAATTATATTTAAAGCCCCGGTGTTGGTATCCTGATCATCCGTGTGAGGTGTGAATAGCTATGCGTTTACAGGTTGTCCGCTTTGTGGCGGCTCTCGTCGTGAGTTTCCTTGGTGTGGCCGTGCTGACGCACTGGCCCGGACGCGCGGCTTCCGGTCAAACGGGGGTTGCCGCGCAAACGAAATCTTCTCAGAGCGGCTCTCTGCCAGGCTTTGACCTGGCGAGCCTCGATCGCAGTTTCAAGCCCTGCCAGGACTTTAACCAGTTCGCCAACGGTGGCTGGATGGAAAAGAATCCTATCCCGGCGGCTTTCTCAAGGTGGGGCAGGTTCGAGCAGCTCAATACGCAAAATCTGGAAGTCCTGCACAATCTGCTGGACGGGCTGGTCAAAAGAAAAGACCTCGCGAAGGGCAGCAAGGAGCAGAAGATCGCCGATTTTTATGCGAGCTGCATGGACGAGTCGAGCATAGAGAGCGCAGGCATCACCCCGCTCGCTCCCGAGCTGAAGCGCATCGAGCAGATCAAGTCTCTGGCCGATGTCGAGACGGTGACCGCGCAACTTCACATGCACAACGTTCCGGTCATCTTCGGTTTCGGCGCGGCGCAGGATTTTAAGAATTCGCGTCAGGTGATAGCGATGGCGGTACAGGGTGGGCTCGGCCTGCCCGATCGTGATTACTACACGAAGGATGATGAGAATTCGCGGAAGACGCGCGACGAGTACGTCAAGCATGTGGCGAAGATGTTCGAGCTTGCGGGAGACACGCCAGAGCGTGCGGCGGCGGAAGCCAAAACCGTCATGAGCATCGAGACCAGCCTGGCCGAAAACTCTCTGACGCGCGTGCAGCGCCGCGACCCCGCTGCCATCTATCACAAGATGACGATGGCGGAATTAAAGGCGCTGACGCCGCACTTCGACTGGTCGCGCTACATGAAAGAGGTCGGACTGGGCAACATCGATGCGATCAACGTCGCGATGCCGGAGTTCTTCAAGGCCGCCGATAAAATGCTGACCACTGTTCCCCTCTCCGACTGGCAGACATACTTTCGCTGGCACTTGCTACACGCGTCGGCGGAAACGCTCTCGTCAAAATTCGCGGAAGAGGATTTCAGATTCAACAAAGGATACCTGACCGGCGCGAAGGAGAATTTACCGCGCTGGCGACGCTGCGTGACGAGCACGGACAACGCGCTCGGCGAGGCGCTGGGCCAACTCTACGTGGAGAAGACATTCACGCCGCAGGCCAAGGCGCGCGCGCAGGAGATGGTCAAGAATCTGATCGCCGCGTTGCGCTCAGACCTTTCGACGCTCGATTGGATGAGCAATGAGACGCGCCAGCGCGCCATCGCCAAGCTCGACGCTTTCGTACGCAAGATCGGATTCCCAGATACGTGGCGCAACTACGAAGCGTTACAGATCAAGAACGGCCCCTATTACAACAACGCCGTCTCGGCCAACGAGTTCGAGTTCAGGCGCGACCTGGGCAAGATCGGCAGGACGCTCGATCGTACGGAGTGGGGCATGACGCCGCCGACCGTCAACGCTTACTACAATCCTTCGATGAACGAGATAGTCTTCCCGGCGGGAATCCTTCAGCCTCCGTTCTACGACCCGCAGGCCGACGATGCCTTCAACTATGGCGGCATCGGCGCGGTCATCGGTCACGAGATGACACACGGTTTTGACGACAAGGGCGCGCAGTTCGACGCCGAAGGCAATCTCGTCAACTGGTGGACGCCCGATGACCTGAAGAAGTTTAACGAGCGCACCAACTGCATCGTTGAACAGTTCAGCGCCTACGAAGTCGAGCCGGGCTTGAATCAGAACGGCAAGCTCGTCGTCGGCGAATCGGTCGCAGACCTCGGAGGGCTGACCGTCGCTTTCGCCGCGTACCGGAAATCCCTTGAGGGCAAGCCGCGCCCGCCCGTCATCGGCGGCTTCACACCGGAGCAACGCTTCTTCCTGGGTTGGGCGCAGGTCTGGGCCCAGAACATACGGCCCGAGGCGGCCAGGCTCAGAGTAGCAACCGACTCGCATCCGCTCGGGCGCTTCCGCGTCAACGGCCCGCTCTCGAACATGCCCGCCTTCGCGGAGGCGTTCGGCTGCAAGGCAGGCGACCCGATGCTTCGCCCGCCCGACAAGCGCTGCCAGATTTGGTAGAGCAAAAAGAGAAAGACAAACTTTAAGGGCGATCACCATGATCGCCCTTAAAGTTTTCGTGCGTCGATTAACTCGTCGCCGTCCACTCGTGAAATCCGTTCAGCCGCTTCGTTTCGTAATTGACTTGACGGGCCGATTGAATATAAAAGCACCTCGCTCGGTATTCCACATTACTGCGAAGAGAGGAACAAGTCATGAGTGAACAGAATAAACAGTTGGTGACACAAGCGTATGAGAGATTCAAGAGCGGGGACATACGGGCTCTGCTCGGTCTGCTTTCGGATGATGTCGCATGGCAATTACCGGAGACGGAGAACGTGCCCTTTTCCGGTAAGCGAAGCGGGCGCGAACAGGTCGCGCAGTTCTTTCAGTCATTGGGCGAGAGCCAGGACGTGCTGCAATTCGAGCCTCAAGAGTTGATCGCGGACGGCGACAAGGTCGTATCGCTCGGTCAATACAAGTGGCGAGTGAAGGCGACGGGCCGCGAGTACGGCGGCGACTGGGCGCACGTGTTCACGGTACGCGACGGAAAGATAACGGGATTCCACGAGTATATGGATACGGCATCTGCCGCCGCAGCCTATCAAAAAGCCCTCGGAGCCTGACGAGAGGATCACATCCGGCGACGTGCGAGCATGGCCGACCAGACATCTTCTAAAGCATCGACATCCGTCTGGCTCTGGCTGTTCCCCGTCGTCTACCTTTTACACGTTGGCGAAGAATACTGGGGAGGCAGCGGATTTTCCGCATACGTCGCCAGGACGAATGGCGTCAATCTCAGCCCCGAAAGATTCCTGCTCATGAATGCGGTCGGCTGGGCTTTGATGATCATCGCACTCTGCCTTGCGTCGAGGCTCAAGTTCTCGCAGTGGCTAACGGTGTGCCTGGCGACGGTCTTTCTGGTCAACGGTCTATCGCACACGATCAATGCCGTGGCGAGAGCGGAGTATAACCCGGGGCTCGTCTCCGGGCTCTTGCTTTTCATACCGCTCGGTGCGTTGACTCTTGCTCGCTTGAAAGGAAAGATGCGCGGGCGCAGATACTTCGGAGCGCTGCTCGTCGGCGCACTGATTAGCGGCGTCGTCTTATGGCTGGCCTTGGGCGGCGACCTGTGGGCGCTGGCGAAGTAGCGCTCCGCGCGCGCGGCGGATTAGTTAGGTTTAGACTTACCGTTGCCCGAGCCCTTCGGGTTATAGAGCATGACCGAGCGCGAGGTGGGACGGAAAAGACCGAGCGACTTGGTTAGATTACTATCGGGCTTGCCAGGCTTTGAATAGACGACGTACCTTTTTTGTCCCTGCGTATTTTCGCTGGCCTGCGCCGGAGCGGCCTTGGCGGCATACGTGTCGGAAATGATCTTTTCGGCGGCCTTCATCACCATCGGCTTCGAGAAGAGATAACCCTGGCCGTTCTGGCATTCGAGTTTCCTTAGCTCTTCCAGTTGCGCCTTCGTCTCCACTCCTTCGGCGACGACATCCATCCCCAGGTTCTGCGCGAGCATGACGATCGTGCGGACGATCTCCCGATTCTCGTTGTTATCGATCATCCGGCTGATGAAGGAGCGATCGATCTTGAGCGTGTCTATGGGAAAGCGGTGCAGGTAACTCAAGGATGAGTAGCCCGTGCCGAAATCGTCTATGCTCAGCCGCAGCCCCAACTCCCTGAGCTTCCAGAGCAGCGCGGCGGTCGTCTCGATATTCTCCATCACCACGCTTTCGGTAATCTCAAGCTTGAGACCGCGCGGGTCGATCTTCGTGTCTTCCAGAACGGCCTTGATCTGCTCGACGAGGTCTGGCTGCGCGAACTGTTTGCCGGAGAGGTTGACGCTGATGGAAAGCGGCGGGTCGGACGGGAAGCGTTCCTGCCACTGCCGCATCTGCTGACAAGCCTTGCGCAGCACCCACTGGTCAATCTTGATGATCAAGCCCATCTCTTCGGCGACGGGTATGAAGTTGGCCGGAGAGATGAGGCCGCGCAGAGGATGACGCCAGCGCACCAGCGCCTCGAACCCGCGCAGCTTGAAATCATCGAGCGCCACGATGGGCTGATACGCGATGTCGAATTCCTGGTAGCCGATGGCGCGGCGGATGTCTGTCTCAAGTTGCAGGACATCGATGGCGTGCGCGTGCATCTCCTTGTCGAAGACGACGTGACGCGCCTTGCCCTGCGACTTGGCGCGGTACATCGCCGTGTCCGCGTCGCGCAGGATGTCTTCCGCATTCGCATACCCGGTCGAGCTGAGCGCGATGCCAATGCTCACGGTCGTGAACACTTCGCGCTTATTGATGCTGAAAGAGACGGACAGCTCCTTCTGTATTCTTTCGGCGATCTCCGTCGCTTCATCCTGGCTGCTCAAATCTTCCAGGAGGATGGTGAACTCGTCGCCACCTATGCGCGCCACGGTATCGCCGGGCCGCAGGTGTTGCTCCAAACGGTGCGCGATGCCGACGAGAAGCTGGTCGCCGACGATGTGGCCCAAGGAGTCGTTGATGATCTTGAAGCGATCGAGGTCTAGGAAGAGCACGGCAAATATCTGATCTTCGCGTCGCTGCGCGCGCGCCGCCGCCAGCTTCAGGTGATCCATGAACAGGACTCTATTGGGCAGGCCCGTGAGCGCGTCGTGGAAGACATCGTGAAGCAATCGCTGCTCGGCGTTCTTGCGATCCGTGATGTCCTGCACCTGGAAGATCATGTGGACGGATTTTCGCTGCTCCCCGTGCGCCAGCGAGACGCTCCAGAGCACCCAGACCGGATGCCCTTCCTTATGAAGGTAACGCTTCTCCATCTGGTGCGTCGGAATCTCGCCCTTGAGCAGTTGATTAACGTAGGCGACGGCATTGTCTCTATCTTCTGGATGCGTGATCGCCTGAAAGTCCGTCGCCAGCAACTCCTGCTCCGTGTAGCCCAGCAGTTGACACAACGAATGGTTGACCTGTAGCCAACGACCCTTGACCGAAACCAGGGCCATGCCGATCGCCGCATAATCGAACGCGTTGCGAAAGCGCTCTTCGCTCCTGGTCGGAATCGCCAAAGGCTCCGCACGCTCGCTCGCACGCAAGCCTTGCTTGAGCGGCGCATAGACGAAGTAAGCCGTGACGAAGATCGTGATAATCGCGATCGACGGATAGTAGCCGACCAGATGAACAAGCCGCGCGCTGAAACCTGCGGCAGCCGCCCCGGCCAGACAGGCCACGAACGCCCAGAAGAAACTGCGGCTCTTGCTGCGCGCGCTCGCCTGCGCAGCAGCGTCTTCAACCTCGACCTCGTTCAACGGGACGAAGAGAGAAACGAATGATGACTGGACGAGCGCCATGATGCCGATGGCGGCGATCAGGGGCAGCGCGTGGCTGCTACGCGGCAACTCCGTAATGGAGCCGAAGGCGAAGCGCAGCGCCCATGCGGTGACGGTGATCGAGACGACGGGCAAAGACGCGGACAGAAGCCGCCTGCTTCCCTGCTTCTGGCTGTAAAAGGAGGCGCAGAGAAAGGCCAGGGCAGCGAGAAACAGCGCCGCCTCGGCGTCAAACAACAACATCGCCAGAAAGACAAAGGAGTCGGAGGCGGAGACCTGTGCCCTGCCGCGCGCCGTCTCGATGCTGAGGCGCGAGCCCGTGCTGATGGTCAACAGCGTGAACAGCAGAAAAGGTATGTTCAACTGACCGACGGGTAAAGCGTAGACGGACAAAACCAGCAGTCCTGCGGCGAAGCCTGCGACGAGCCACACGACTGATCTGGTTCTATTTTGCTGGCCTATGGATTCCATAATGATACGACGAACTGTCTCATAACCTCTTGTCTTGATTGATAGTGCCCGGATATGCGGCGAGACCCGAAGAGGCTCTTTCGATGCGAGAAGATGGAGTTTTCACACAGGCGAGGCTTAGGTACACATGCTAAAAAAGAATCGTGCTCAGGGACTACCCTTTAGCTAAAGAGATTGATCGTGCCTGCCCGTTGGAGAGGTAAGTTGTCGGGCAAGTTTGATACAGGCACAGGGGCGGCGCTTTTAGCTTCCCGGAGCGGCCTGTCAGGGGCAAAGAAAACAGCGGGCGACTTTGGGCCTACGCTGCCTAAAATCAATGTATTAGGTTTGATTGATATTAGCAAGAAAAAAATACCAGGCGGCGTGCCGGTTCAATATCTGAGACAGAAAGGGTTTTCGACCCGCGCCAGCACACGGATGAGCCTTTCAAAGGCGATTCAAAATAATATCTTGCTTGCCGGGCGAATATCCGGTTAGAATCTTTTTGGATGTCGCATTGAAGCCACATCCGGCATTGACACAGAGCCTCGCCGGTTCCTTAAATGGAACAGAGCCCTTCGCTTATCGCTCCTAAGGCCGCCCCAGCCGCTAAAACTTCAGCCCGGACAGATTAACGCGATCTAAAATCCCACAGCCTGCTCGGGTCAGTTGAGAAAGAGGTCGTTTTGCCAGTTCCAATTTCGCTCAAAGAATCCTCGCACGAGGACAAGCCTGTCGGCCCTGCGAATCAGGCCCAGCTGCCCGGCTCTCCCGACGCTTCGGAGGACGCGCAAAAGTTTAGTGCGCCACACGAAGCATCCCCCATCGTGCACGAGAACAGTTCGGGGATGAGAGTGATGCGGGCCTCGCCCCTGACGCTGATCGCCTGCGGGCTCGTTTTCCTCTCGCTGATCTTTATTCTGGATTTCACGTCGCTGAGCGGCACGCGCGCAGACCAGACGGCCCTCGGCCCCGCGCCCTCCAACCGTCAGGCCAAAGATCAAACGTCGCCCGCCGTACAGCAACCCAGACCGCAGCCGAGCGCGCCCGTCGCGCAGCCACAGCCAGCCGTCGAGACTGCCTCTATCGTTCCGGCGGTCGAAGCTGCGCCGGTCGTACACAAAGAGGATGCTGAGAAGCAGCAGCCAGCGCCCACGCCAGCCCCCGCCGCCGACACACAAGCGGTCAAGGTCGAGCCGCCGCCCGCTCAAGCGCCGCGCGGCGAAGACGGATTCACTCTTCAGATAGGGTCATACAACGAGCTGTCACAGGCGCAGGAAAGAGCGGCCAAGCTCGAATCGGCGGGCGTCAGCGCTTACGTCGCGCGGGTTGAAATTCCCAGGCGCGGCACATGGTACAGGGTTCAGACGGGACGTTTCGGCAACCGTGAAGAAGCAGTCCGCTACGGGACGCAGTTGCGCAGCAAAGGAGTCGTCGCAGACTTCATCGTCGCCCCCTCGAAAGCCAACTAGACTTGGCCCACGCACACATCTCTACACCATGCTTTGCTCGCCCGGCAAGCTCTACGACAGAACTGGCACGATAATTGACACCCTTCTTGCTCTCTCCTCGAACCGACACAATTTAGTAGTGTGGGTTGTTTGAAGTTACTACAAATCCGGTAACTATCCGGGTACGCCTGTCCGCTTATGGTGCGGCACGCGCAAGAGCAATCAGGGGGGTCGATTTCAAGATGTGCGAGTGGTTAAGACCGGGGCGTCATGCCCTTAGCTTTTTCTTTATGCTGGCCTGCGCGCTGGCCCTCATCGCGAGCGCCGCTTCAAAGGTCAACGCGCAATGTCCGACTATTGATAATCATGGCTGGGGCCAGGGTACGACCGTGAGATTCTTTCTTGACAACAATCTCACGGCGGAACAGAAGAGACAGATTCGCCTCGCCATCAACGAGTGGAACAACGCCAACAGTGTGAACAACTCGCGCGTCAGGTTCGAGGAGGACACGACGGGCGCGAGCTTCGCCTTCAGATTTCTGAACGGCTCGCTGCCCACGGGCACGGCGGCCTTCGCCAGCAAAAGCTTCGACGGCAGCGGCAGGGTCATCTCGGCAACTCTGACCTATGATCAAAGCGCCGTCTTTCCCGGCACGAATATCCTCATCGTTGACCCGAGCAAAGCTGGTTACGACACCATTTTCATCAAGCTCACTTTGCACGAGATGGGCCACACGATGGGCTTGGATCATCCGGCTGTGCCCGCGAATGTCTGCGACCAGCCCAACGGCGCGACCGTGATGAACTATATCTGTAATGAGAATGATCTCGGCGGCAACCTGCCTGTTGCCGTCGCCGCCTGCGATCAGAACGCCATCAATTCGGAGTCCATCTACCAGGGGGTGACACAGCCGCCCCCGACGCTGCAATTAAGCGCGGGCGCTTACAGTGCGAGCGAGGGAGCGGGCAGATTGCAGGCGACAGTCACGCGCTCCGGCGATACGGGCGGGGCGGCCACGGTCGGCTTCACCACGAGCGACGCGGCGGGATTGAATAACTGTAGCATCACGAACGGCATCGCCTCGTCGCGCTGCGATTACGCGACCTCCGTCGGAACAGTGCGTTTCGCCGCCGGGGAGACTTCCAAAATCATCTCGATTCCGTTGGTTGACGACGTATACGTCGAGGGCAGCGAGAACTTTACGCTGACGCTCGCAAACGCCAGCGGCGCGCAACTGGGCCAATTGACGACCGCCACGCTGACCATCACCGACAACGACACGGCTCAGCCGACCACCAACCCGATCGACGAGACTCCCTTCTTCGTCCGCCAGCACTACATTGATTTCCTTAACCGCGAGCCAGACCCCAACGGCTTCGCGGCCTGGGTTCACCGTATAGACTTCTGCGGGCAGCCGGGCGAGCCCCCGCCGCCGTGCGACCGCGTCGAAGTCTCTTCGGCATTCTTCCGCTCGCCGGAATTTCGCGAGCGCGGCTACTTCGTCTACAAGTTCTACGCGGCCAGCCTGGGCAGATTCCCGCACTACACGGAATTCATTCCAGACCTGGCAAAAGTGAGCGGCTTTCAGACCGCCGAAGAGCAGGAGGCGAACAAGCAGGCGTTTGTGCTGGAGTTCATGGCGCGCGCGGAATTCCAGCAGAAGTATAACGGCACGACCAACACGGAATTTGTGGATAGGATTCTGGCGACCGCAGGCGTGACCTCACCCAACCGTCAGGTGTGGATCAATGCGCTCAACGGAGGCACGCTCACGCGCCCACAGGTTTTAAGACAGATCGCGGAGAGTGCAGAGGTGGACGCCAAATTCTTCAACGAGGCGTTCGTCGTCATGCAATACTTCGGTTATTTGCGCAGAGACCCGGACGCGCTCTACGTCAACTGGATACAGACGATGAACCAATCGGGCGACTATCGACTGATGGTCAACGGCTTCGTCAACTCCGGTGAGTATCGCAATCGGTTCGGCCCGTGAGGGGTGGGTTCATCACGGGCCTGCTTTCAGTGCTATTTACTTGTGCCTGTGACTTCGTAGAGCAGCCCGTGACGCTGTAGAAGCTCCTTGAATCTGGGGTCGGCCCTGAGTACATCTATATCCGGGTCGTACCTCAGATTTCTGGGCATCGCGGCTTTGGCCTCCAGGGCTTTTTCCAGCCACTCGAAGGCTTTACCTTTATCGCCGAGCGCCGTGTAGATGGCGGCGACGCCGTACAGCGCGCGCTTATCCTTCTTGGCCAACTCCTGCATCATCATCAACATCTTCTCGGCGTCGGCTCTGCGTCCCGCCAGGGCATAGACATGACCGAGCGATGCGATCGGATCCCAGCTTGCGCTGTGTATCTCGCGCGCCCGCTGGTATTCGGCGATTGACTGATCGTACATCCCCTTCCCCTCGTAGGCATCGCCCAGATTGAGATGGCTGACGAAGTTGTTCGGCTCGATCTCAAGCGCACGCTTGCTGTACTTGATCGACTCATCCCACTCGCGCGAGAAGAGGAGCGCACCGGCCAGCGCGCCGTTGGTGGTCGTCGAAAGCGGGTCTAGCTCCTGCGCGCGCCGCATCTCTCTTATCGCTTCGTCCACCTCGTTCTTGCCGAATAAGAACCAGCCGTAACGCAGGTGCGCCATCGCATAGTTCGGGTTCAGCTCAATGGCGCGTTTGTGCTCGCGCTCGGACGCCCCTATGTCTTCGCCTATGTCCGATAGAATCGTCGCCATCGCCGTGTGAGCTTCGGCCAGCGTCTCGTCCAGCTCAAGCGCACGGGTCGCCGCCGCCTTCGCCTTCAAAACCATCTCCCTGTGCGGCATCGAGCTGAATCGGTAATAGGCGTTCAGGTAATAGGTGTCGGCGAGCAGGGCGTAGGCGAGCGCGTAGTTTTGATCACGCGCGATCGCCTGCTCGAAATACTCGGCGGCCTTCTCCATTCCCTCCTTCGTCCGCTTGTTATAGAAATAGAGACCCATGACGTAAGCCTGATAAGCCTCTGTGTTATCCGTGTAGCGTTTCGCCAGTTGCTTTCGCTGGTCTCCGGTCAGTTGCAGCGCCAACGCCTGCGCGACGCGCTCCGAGATGGAATCCTGCACGGCGAAGATACTCGTGAACTGCTCGTCGAACTTATCAGACCAGAGCGTCCGGCCGTCGCTCAGGCTGATCAACTGCACAGTCACGCGCACGCGGTCGCCCGAACGCTGCACCGTTCCATTCAGAACGGCGTCAACGCCGAGCGCCTGGCCGAGCGCCCAGGGGTCGTTATCGCGCCCTGTATATTTAATGATGGCGCTCGTGGGCAGCACCGGGAGGCGCTGAAATTTGCTGAGCCTGATGATGATCGCATCGGCCATTCCGAGCCCGAGCAGTTCGTTGCCGCTGTCTGCGTCGAGCGGTTTGAACGGGAGCACTGCGATGGACTTGACCAGCGAAGCGGCCTCGCGCTGCCTCGTCCGTCTCCACTGCCAGAAGGAGAACCCGAGGCTTGTCATGACGAGAAGCGCGAGCCCGGCCAGCAGGTAGGGCCTCAATTTCCGTTGGGGCTTGACGCCGAAATCTGCGCGAGCGGTCTGCGGCTTGGCGAGCGCCACACCGGCCTCCGGCGCGTTGGGCCCAACAGCATCCGTGGCAGCTTCCTCGTCGGTGGACGGAGCGTGCCAGCCGTTCGGGGTGGTCGCCGCGCGTTGGGCCAATCCAGCTTGCCCCTGCCCGGCGGCGGCATCCTCCGAGGATTCCTCCTCCGTGACGATCTCTGTCCGGGTGTGCTTTTCCAGCACCAGCACGTCGTCGCCTTCGCGCACTTCCCTGACGCTGGCGACGAAACGATAGCCGCGCTTCGGCACTGTCTCGATGAAGCGATTCCCGTTCGGCCCCTGTCCGAGCGCCTTTCGCAGGGTAAAGATATTTTGGGCCACGGTCGCCTCTTCGACGAAGGCGTCGGGCCAGACCTCTTTCAGCAGCTCATCCTTTTCCACTATGTGCCCGCTGCGGCTGACCAACAGCAGCAGGGTGTCGAAAGCCTTCGGCGTCAGCGCCACGGGCTCGCCAGCCCGCAGCAGACAACGCTCGGCGGCGTCCAACTGGAAATCGCCGAACTCATATAAGTGTAGTCCTTGCATCTTGTTACCCGTTCTAAAGCCCTTTTGAAGAATCTTTCAAAACTATTTGGGACACTATTGAGAACGTTTTAAAGACTTGTCGCCCTCTCCGACTTTACAGTCGGCTGCGAGGTGAGATGGTGCTGTTGGCGTTTTGATGTCGTTAGAGCGGTACGAGATGCCGGGGGCGCTGTCTCACCTCATTTTAAAGAGAGAAAGCGGCCAGGGCAACCCCCGCAGCAAATTTACTGCTGTCAGGCCATGTCCAGAGGAAGCGACCGCGAGCAGGCCGGATGGGCCCACAGGAGGCCAGGTGATTAAGAGGAGAACCAGAATCTTGGTCGAAACGCAGGAGGTGCTGGTGATCAGGAGGCGGGGCCTGGATGCCCGCCAATGGTGTCCGGCCTGCGCCAGGGAAGTCAGGATGATTACGCCTGAGCAGGCCGCACTGATGCTCAGCAGCACGACGCGCATCATCTACTCCTGGGTCGAGGCTGCGATCATACACTTTCGGGAACAGCCCGAAGGCTCTTTGCTGATCTGTCTGGATTCGCTGCCGTTGGACTGAACAGGGTCGGCTGAAGGCCGCCCGCGCTCGGCGTGAGGCATCAACCCCTTCGGCCTGACCTTTTGAGCCCCGTTCAAGGGGCCTGGATTTTTAACTACTTTGGTGAGGGGATGAAAGCTATGAATGAGATGACTGCCCGGCATCGCCTGGTGTCGGCCAACACGCGTGGCGAGGAATCGACAAACAATCGGATTGAGGCTTTGAAGGATTTGTCGCTGACGCTCTCGACGGCGCTGGAAGCCATCGGGACGCTCGGTTTCCTCGGCATGGATCAGCCCATAGACATCGAGGCGGGGATAGATTTCTATGACGAAGTGAGTCGTTTTGAGATTTTCCTGATCCAGCGCGCGCTCAAACACACGGGCGGGTGTCAGAGCCGTGCGGCTTCGCTGCTACGCTTGAAGCCCACCACGCTTAATTCCAAAATCAGGGCTTATAACATCAACTGGAAATCTCCGCTACAGACGCCTAGCCGCGCCGAAGGATGATTTTTAACGTCGCCCGATAGAGTTTCCCGAAGCGACTGAGAAGGTCTTCATTTGAAGGAGCAGGCCAGATGGAAAACATAAATGTGATGGAGCGCGACAAGTTGCGCTTACTGAGAAGCACAGAGACTAAAGGCGCGCAGGGTGGCGCTCAAGCGGCGGCGGCGAGCAGGCTTGAAGCCCTAAGGGTGCTGGCCCTGGCCTTGATGAACGAGCTTGAAGCGCTGGGGCAGATTCAGGCTCAGGGGCCCGTGCGTGCCATCAATCTCTCGGACGAGGTGCGCCGCTTCGAGACAGACCTGATTCGCGGCGCGCTGATGCAGACCGGAGGCCGCCAGCGCCGCGCAGCCCGCCTGCTCGGCATGAAAGTCCCCACGCTTCACGCCAAAATGAAGCGCTACCGGATCAACGCCGAAGACTTCCTCACCCCCCAGGCCGATCTGCGTCTTAAAATCAGATAACGCGGATTGTACCCGGGCCAGCGCCGCCATCACAGAGCACGTTGGCCCAACCTTCCCCCTCATCCCGCCCCATCGCGCGAACAAAAGTCCAGCCTTTTAAGCGCCCAACACGGCTCTCCGTTCAAGCGAAGTTGAATAACCTAGACAACGTCGCTCCACATCGCTATTATAGCGCCCGTTCTATTGAAGAGTATTCAGCGAGCCTTCACGCGTGTCTGAGAGACCTTGCAGACGACGAAACAGGTGAACCCGAAACCTTCTGACTCGGACGAACTTCTAAAACAGACAAAACCGGAGACCCCCTTATGAAACGTTGCCCGATGTGCGACCGCACCTATGATGATTCACAGACCTTCTGCGTCAATGATGGAGCGACGCTTGTGAGCGATGCGTCCGGGTCTTCTTACGACCCGATGAAGACGATTGTGGCGACGCCCCCGCCGCCGCAATCACAGAGCGCGCCGTTGCCGCCGCCGGGTTTTGGATCGGGCGACCTGCCGGGCGGCCAGTCGCCTTCGGCCTGGCAATCGCCGCCGCCGCAGGGAGGTTCCGCCTGGGGCTCCAACCTGCCGCCTGCGTCCGGCACGCCGTTTGGAGCGCCACAGGGTCAGCAGAACGGTCTCGCCATCGCTTCTCTCGTCTGCGGCATTCTCAGCCCCTTTTGCTGTTATCTCGTGACGGCCATTCCGGCGATCGTGCTCGGCTTCATGGCCATCTCCAAAAACAAGGCAGACCCCGCACACTACGGCGGCAAGGGAATGGCGATCGGCGGCATCATCGGCGGGTCGCTGGGCATACTGACCACCATCCTCTATATCATCATCCAGATCGTCGCCCAGACGCGTTAGAGAATCCGGGCTCACCGAGCCGGAAGCGCTTGAAAGATTCGCGCGAGCGGAGCCGTTAATTCAGATCATCAATCTGTAAGCCCAACGGCTCCGCTCCCGCTCCCTTCACTCCATCTATCACCTTCGCCACTTCGCCGTAAGAGATCGATCGCGGAGCCTTGATGAAGACCGTTTTGAGCGTGCGCTCGTCTTCCGTCAATCCAGACAGGCCGGCACTATCAACGTCGCGGTAAACGTGCGCCTCTTTACGCTCTTGAAAGAGCTTGGCGAGAGCCGCGCCCAGCTTGCTCGTATCGTTGACAGACCCGAAATCTTCCTCCAGACCGTTGAGCCGCAAACGCAAATCTTTATCTATCGTCACGACCAGAGCATCGGCGTTGGGCGTCATCTTCTGATCGGGTAGCGGCTCTGGAATCATCGCCTTAAAGCGGCTGGGCTTATGCGGCGTGACCACCATAAAGATAATCAACATCACGAGCAGGACATCGATCAACGGCGTGACGTTGATGTAGGGCGACGTTTTCTGCTCATCCTTCCTCTTCCGCTCGTCCTGTGTGGCAGTACCCGACATGGCTTTAAGCCTCCTTCTCCTACAGAGCCGCGAGCGCGGTTGGTTGTGACGCGCGGTCAAGCGCCTTTCCGTTTGACCGCGCGCATCAATGATTGCGAAACGTTTGTTTAGACACCGCACACGGGCAGGATGTTCCATCGCCGACAGACTCTCTATCCGGCAAGCTTGAGGCGATGGGCCCAAAGCTTTCCGCCGCGTGTCGCCTTACAGCCGATGTCATGGCAATTTGCGTTTCCGCACGTTAATATAGGTGTGCTCAAGTTGAATCGAACCGGGTATCCTGACCGGAGGGTCTGTGGGCTTTAAGCAATCGCGGAGGTGTATTGACAGGCATGGCGGAGCATTGTAGAGCTTGCGGCGCGGAGTTGACGGTGGGGCAGCGATTCTGTCGTCGCTGTGGCGTCGCGGTCGCGCGTCCTTCTTCTTTGGAAGAAGTCCCGACGAAAGTTTTCCGACCCGAAGCACAGCCCAGCCCTCCGACGCTTCCCTCCCTGCTCTCGACTCAGGTGACGGAGCCTGTCTACGGACAGCCGACCGCGCATCAATCTCCGCCGACGCAAAGAGAGACCATCCACCCCGCACCTTTTCCGCGCCGCAAGTCTCGCGCGCTGCGCTTTGTGCTGTTCATCCTCGTGGGGCTCTTTGTCCTGGCCCTGCCCGCAATCATTCTCATTGCACGATACGCGCGCCGCATCGCGCCCGCGAGCACGAAGACTTCCGCGCCCGTCAGGGTGGTCGGCAACAATCCGGGCTTGCCCGCCGCAAGCCTGATGAGCGAAGAGGGCGCAACCGTCACCAAAGACCAGACGGTCATCACGAGAACATACCCGCTCGGCGATAACTCAAGCGTTGCGCTCTCAAACCTTACGGGCAAGATCAAGATAGAGGGATGGGACGAGTCGCGGGCCGAAGTGAGGGTTATCAAGGAGGGCGGGTCTGAGCAGGATCGCCAGGCCGTACAGATCAAACTGGATAGCGGCAGCGACCGTCTCTCGCTCGAAACCTCACCGACCCGCAGCAGTCCCGTCGAGGTGCATTACGAATTAAAACTCCCGCGCCGTCTGCGCCAGCTACAGATCAAGTCGGCTGATTCCGCAGTCGAGCTATCAGAGATCACGGGCGCGATCAGCGTCTCTCTTCAGGGCTCTTCGATAGAGCTTTCGGATGTCAGCGGCTCGATCAACACCAAGATCGTGCAGGGCGACACGAAAGCTACGGTCAGCGGCAAGCTCACAGGGCCGCAGGTGCTCAAGAGCGTTAACGGCGACATAGAAGTGCAATTGACCGACGCCGTCAACGCGGACATCAACGCCGAGACGATAGAGGGCGACATAGAAGTGGGCGACGAGCTTGGCCTGAAAGTCGAACAGCGGCGCGTCGGCAAATCGGTCTCGGGTCGCATCGGCAGCGGCGGCACACCGATCACCATCAAGACCGTCAACGGCGATATTAGAATCGAGAAGTGATCAGCCGAGCGGATAGATTTCGTAGTCCAGTTCCAGGAATTTTATCCCGAAGAGCCACATCTCATGTCGCGCCATGACCTTTGAATTTTCCATCGAGACGGGAATATCGAATGGCGCGTCCTTCATCCCGACAGCCCAGACCGTGATCGTCTCGTTGATCGGCAGGCGAACGGGCACGAGACGATTGGCGAAGTAAACGCCCTGATCGCCGCCCGCCCGAACGTGCGGCAGGGTCGAGAGAATGATGCCGCGCCCTCCGTCTCCCGCCACTCCGTCCAATCTGCTCAGGTGCAGAATGCTTGAGACGTTTCCGCCGGGCACTGGGAAGGCGATGTTCATATAGGTGTTGCCCAGCATCGAATGCGTCGCATAGGCCGCGACATACATTGCCTTACGCGTCCCCTCGTACGTCCGCACCCACGCGCGCACACCGACGCGTCCGTCCAGCATATCTTCGACCGGCAGTATGCGGCTCTCGATTCTGTCTTCCGGGCGTTCCGTCTCGACGGGCAGACGCATCTGTCCGATCAACGCTCCGAGTCTTTGAGCAACGCGGCCTCCGACACGAAAGCCCTTCATCCAACGCGGTCTGACCAGCAGGCCGTATTGCTCCGTGCGCTCGTAGAAGGAGCGCACGTCCCTGTGAACCGAGCGCGTATCGAAGTCCGCGCGGGCATATACGTCAAGCTCGTCAACAAGGCCGCGCGGCGCAGTCTTATTGTTCGATAGAGCGCCCGTTCGCTCAAAATAGTCCGGCCCCGTAAAGCCGCTGCTCGAAAGCCTGCTGAAAGGCAGGCCCGGCGCATGAGCGCGAGCCTGCGGTCGAATGAAGCTCCAGGCGATGAGCCCGCATAAAGAGAAGCCCAGGGCGTTGGCGACGCCGTGAAGCATCGCCATCTGCGGAATACTGATGATCAGCCGCCGCGCCGCGATGCTATAAGCATAGACACAGGCGAGCACCATCGCGAGCGACGACGCGCCGGAAGAGATGATGAGCAAAACCTGCGCGCCCCGGCTCGCGCGCAACGACGGTATCACGCGCAAGACGACCAGCGCCGCCAGCATCAACAGGCCCAACGCGATCAGACAAGCGCCCACGAGCGCGACCAATGGTGAGAACGTGATTCCGGCTGCGACCAGCGGCGTCCCCAATATCACAGCGACGCAGATGATGCGTAACAGTCTCTTTGCTCCCGCATCCCGGTCAGAGAGCGCGCGGCCCGCCATCCCCACAAGTATTGGCGCAGCAAAGCCCGCGTAATGAAAATGGATCGCGGTCAGCAGCACGATAGTATCGCCGAACCCCAGCGGCTGCGCGCCCGCTCTTGAGAGTACGAACCATCCGCCACCGACCGCCAGGTAAATCAACCCCGCGTCGATCGCAACCTCTTCGGCCCACACAGCGCCTCTCGGCAGAAATCGCAAGAGGCCGTACAGTGCGATCAGAATCGTCACGATCATCCAGGCGGAAGCAAACAGCGCCGCCGTCATCCCCTGCTCGAAGAAGTAAGAGCAGACGACCATCAGTGCCCCGACCGGCTGCGCGACGAGCGACAGGCGATAGAATAGAGAATGACGCCCGCGACGATCAGGCGTCGCGACCAGCGATAGTCCGAGGGGAACGATGACGAGCACGCCGAGCAGGAAGATCGCCTTGATGATGCGTAGATCGAAGGGGTCTGTAGACGGGACGAAGAGTAGGGCGAGCCAAAGGAACGCACCCGCTGCCGCGCTCCATTGTGCCCACCGGATTTTGTTTTCCGCCGACATCATGGCCCACTGCATTGTAGCAGCTTGATTGTTGTATCATCGCTTCATTTCATCCCAACCCCTGAGCGAGAATCTTTCATGCGGAACACGTCCAAACGTCTTCTCACCTCGATCACGCTGGCGCTGGCCTTCGTCTTCGCGCCGCTCGCGCCACTTAACCTTAACGGCGAAATCTTCTGTGCACCGGCTGTTTCGCGTGAGCCTGTGCGCGCGCCGCACGGGATGGTGGCGACCACGAACCGCATCGCGTCCGAAGTCGGCGTCGGTATCTTAAAGCGCGGCGGCAATGCGGTTGATGCAGCGATCGCGGTGGCGTTCGCTTTGGCGGCGGTCTTTCCGGTGGACGGGAATCTGGGCGGCGGCGGTTTCATGTTGATACGCCTGCGCGACGGTCGCACGACCGCGATCGATTATCGTGAGACAGCGCCCGCCGCCGCTTCGCGTGATATGTACCTTGACGACAAAGGCAATCTTCTTAAAGGCGAGGGCTCTTCAATAATCGGCTACAGGGCCGCCGGTGTGCCGGGCACTGTCGCGGGCATGGCGCTCGCGCACAGGCGATATGGTTCGGGCCGTCTCTCATGGGCCCAGTTGATCGAGCCCGCGCGTCGTCTGGCGGCAAACGGATTTCCCGTCAGCCGCCTGCTTGAGCGCTCATTGCGCGTAAGCCCAAAGCTCGCCGCTTATCCCGAGAGCAGGCGGATATTCCAGAGGGGCGGAAAGTTTTATGCCGAAGGCGAGATGCTGCGGCAGCCAGAACTGGCGGCCACCTTCGCGCGCATGCAGCGTCGTGGGCCACGCGAGTTCTACGAAGGCTTGACGGCGCGTATGATCGCCGCCGATATGAAGAGGATGAACGGGCCGATCACGCTCGAAGACTTGCGCCGCTACGTGGCGAAGGAGCGCACGCCGCTGCGCGGAACCTATCGCGGATTCCAGGTCATCTCCATGCCGCCGCCCTCATCCGGCGGCACGGTCTTGATCGAGATGCTCAACATGCTGGAAGGCTTCGACGTGCGCTCGCTCGGCTGGAACTCTTCCGCGAGCCTGCATCTGCTGACGGAAGTTATGCGTCGCGCCTTCGCCGATCGCGCCGAATACATGGGGGACACGGACTTCGTGCGCGTGCCCGTCGACGGGTTGATAGAGAAGAGCTACGCGGCGCGACTGCGCGCGACGATCGATATGGAGCGTGCCTCGAAGAGCGAGGAGATACGCGGCGGTGGGCCCACCGGGGACGAGCCCTCCGAAACGACGCACTTCACGATCATAGACCGCAACGGAAACGCCGTTGCCAACACCTACACGCTGAATGACGATTACGGCTCCGGCGTGACAGCCCAAGGCACGGGCGTCCTGCTCAATAACGAGATGGATGATTTCACGTCCAAGGCGGGAGCGCCCAACGAGTTCGGCTTGATACAGAGCGAGCGCAACGCGATTGCGCCCGGCAAACGCCCCCTCTCGGCGATGACGCCGACCATCATCCTGCGCAAAGACGGGGCGCTGTGGTTCGCCCTCGGCTCGCCCGGTGGGCCGCGTATCATCAATGCCGTGTTTCAGGTGATCGTCAACATCATAGATTTCGACATGAACCTCCAACAGGCCATCGACGCGCCGCGCATTCATCATCAGTGGCTGCCGGATGAATTATTCTACGAGCCCTACGGGATGTCCACCGACACGCAGCGTGCGCTTGAGGCGCGCGGTCACCGTCTCACACTCAGGCCGGAATACAGGGGCCCTACGGAGCAAGCCTTCATGGGTGATGTCGAGGGCGTGATGGTCGAAGAGAAGACTGGAACACGCCTCGGCGCAAGCGACGCGCGCCGCAGCGACGGCATGCCCGCCGGATATTAGAGCGATGTGCAAATGGACGTACGGATGCTGATTTGTCAGTACCGCCTAAGGTCTCGGGCGGGTGTTGATGCGAGGCAGACCCGCCCGAGACCTTAGGCGGTGCTGACCTGACGTTCAATCGCAAACTGCTCTAGAGGGTGTCTGAAAAGCCCCTGCAAGGGGCGCAAGAATGTAGCCCACGGCGCAAGCCGTGGGATCAGTGTGTGATCAACAGGTTAGAGCCCCGGAGGGGCGAAAGACCTGCAAGGTTGAGTTTCTTTCGCCCCTACGGGGCTTCTGATGCGGTGGTTGATGCTTGACCCATGACTCACGTCATGGGCTAGAATCTGCGCGCCCCTCCGGGGCTTTTCAGACACCATCTAGATGTCTGGAATCTGCCAATCGATCTCCGGTTTGCCTGCGGCGCGCAGGGCCTTGTTGATTTTGGAGAATGGTTTGCAACCGAAGAAGCCCCTGTTGACGGAGAGCGGTGCGGGATGCGCGCAGGTGACGATTTTATGCAAGGGGTTATCAATCAATTTGATTTTCTTCTGAGCGTAGTTTCCCCACAGGACGAAAACGACGGTGCTCTGCTTCTCGTTGAGCTTGCGAATGATGGTATCGGTGAAAATCTCCCAGCCTTTGCCCTTGTGTGAGTTTGGCTCGCCTGCGCGAACTGTCAGCACGGCGTTGAGAAGCAGCACGCCCTGGCGCGCCCAGGGCGCAAGGTAGCCGTTGTTGGGAATCCTGAAGCCCTTGATGTCCTTCTGAAGCTCCTTGTAAATGTTGACCAGCGAGGGCGGCGGCTTGATGCCGGGGCGCACCGAAAAGCTCAACCCGTGTGCGTTGCCTTTGCCCGGGTAAGGGTCTTGGCCCAACAGGAGGACTTTGACTTTTTCATAAGGCGTCAAACGCAGCGCTGTGAAGATGTCCTCTGCGGGTGGGTAAACGGTGTAAGCCTTCTGCTCGGCAGCCACGAAGCGTTGCAGTTCCTTGAAGTACGGCTTGTCCAACTCTTCGGAGAGCACTGGCCGCCAGGATGCAGGAATGTCAGGTAACATGATCGCGCCTTTCTCTTCTACTGGTTATTACGCGCATGATGGCGAATCGGTTGAGATAAGCAAGCTCGTGTAAACAATATTTCTTTATCTGTTCGACGGGCTATCTTCACCCGGCACTTCAAACCAGAGCGTGGCGAGAGGCGGAAGCGTGATCGACGCGGAAAAGGGTTGACCGTGCCACGGCACTGCTTCGGCTTCGATGCGCGCGATTGGGCCGAGGCCCTCGCCTCTATATTTTTCGTCGTCCGTATTGAGTATCAGCCGGTAGTCGCCCGCGACGGGAAGCCCAATACGGAATCCCTCGCGGACGAGCGGCGAGAAGTTGCCGACACAGACGATGCGCCGCCCCGTCGAAGGCGCGACGCGCATGAAGGTCAGGGTGTTCCCACGCACGTCCCCTCCGTCTATCCACTGGAAACCTTCCGGGTCGCCGTCGGCTTCCCAGAGCGCGGGCTCTGCGGCGTAAAAGCTGTTGAGGTCGCGGACGAGCGCCTGCAAGCCACGATGATAGGGCTGCTCAAGCAGATGCCAGTCGAGGCTGCGTTCCTCGTTCCATTCCCGCCATTGGCCCAACTCCCCGCCCATGAAGAGCAGCTTCTTGCCGGGATGGGCCCACATGTAGCCGTAGAGGGCGCGCAGGTTGCCGAACTTGTGCGCGCGCTCGCCCGGCATCTTGTTCAAGAGCGCGCCCTTGCCGTGCACGACCTCATCATGTGAGAAAGGCAGAATAAAGTTTTCGCTCCAGGCGTAAACGAGGCCGAAGGTCAACAGGTTGTGATTGTGCTGGCGATGAATCGGGTCTTTCGAGAAATACTGCAAGGTGTCGTGCATCCAGCCCATGTTCCACTTGAAATCGAACCCCAAGCCCCCGGCTGCTACGGGACGGCTCACGAGGGGCCACGCCGTCGATTCCTCCGCGACCATCATAAAGCCCGGATGACGCGCGTGGACAGTCTCGTTGATCTCCCTGAGCAGAGAGATGGCTTCCAGGTTCTCGCGGCCTCCGTACTGGTTGGGAATCCATTGTCCCTCGTCGCGGCTGTAATCCAGATAGAGCATGGAGGCGACGGCATCGACGCGCAGCCCGTCGATGTGATACTCCTCGGCCCAGAAGAGCGCGTTGGCCAGCAGGAAGTTGCGTACCTCGTTGCGCCCGTAGTTGAAGATGTAGGTTCCCCAATCTGGATGCTCGCCCTTGCGCGGGTCTAAGTGTTCGTAAAGAGCAGTCCCGTCGAAGCGACCCAAAGCGAAGGCGTCTTTCGGGAAGTGTGCGGGAACCCAATCCATGATGACGCCGAGCCCGCGCCGGTGAAGATAGTCGACGAGGTAGCGGAAATCGTCCGGCGTGCCGTAGCGCGAGGACGGCGCGTAGTAGTTGCCGACCTGATAGCCCCAGGAGCCGCCGTACGGATGCTCCTTGAGCGGGAGGAACTCGACGTGAGTAAAGCCCATCTCCTGCAAATAACGGGCGAGCGCGGGAGCCATCTCGCGGTACTTCAAAGGCCGGTTCTCTTCCCCCTCGACGCGCCGCCATGAGCCGTGGTGAACCTCGTAGATGGAAAGAGGCAGACGCTTGTGATCGAGTTTTGCGCGCCGCTCTATCCACGCACGGTCGCGGAAGCGATGTGACGATTGATGTACGATCGAGGAGGTCGCGGGCGGGCTCTCCATATAGAAGGCGTACGGGTCGGCCTTGAGAAAGGGCAGGCCGCGCGGCGGGCGAATCTCGTACTTGTAAAGCTCGCCCGGCCCCAGATCGGGAATGAAGATTTCCCAGACGCCCGAGACGCCCAGACTGCGCATCTGGTGCAGGCGTCCGTCCCAGTTGTTGAAATTGCCGACGACGCTCACGCCCGCCGCATGCGGGGCCCACACGGCGAACGAGACCCCGCTCACTCCTCTATCTTTGCGTACGTGCGCGCCGAGCTTTTCATAGATGCGCTCGTGCCGTCCCTCGTTAAAGAGATGCTCGTCGAGCGCAGTCAGTGTCGGAAGATAGGCATAAGAGTCGCGCTGCGTAAAGACTTTGCCGTCGCCATAATAGACCCTGAGCTTGTAAGGAAAGACTTCACGTTGATCAGCTACGAGCAGCTCGAAGAGACCAGCCGAGTGCGACTTGATCATAGGACGCGCGCCCTGTCTTCCGATGAGCAGCTCGACCTTTTCGGCATCGGGTCGATAGGCGCGCACCATCACGCCCTCGGCCCCCGGATGAGCACCCAGAACAGAGTGCGGGTCAGGATGCGTAAAGCGGAGCAGGCGGTTCAATTCGTGCGCGGGCACGGTCGGATAACTGATCTCGCTTGCAACCCCTTGAGCGCGCGCCTTTGACTGCGCAGCCTTTGATGCCTGCGGCCCCGCGCTCTTCGTCGCGCGCTTCTTTGCGCCGCCCCTGCCTTCTGCGTCTGCTCTTTTTTTGCTCATGGCAAGGCGGCCTCAACCCTGTCGGCGTCCAGGCCATCCCCGCCGACGTTCAACTCCGATCGCATGAGCAGGCGCGGCGCAAGCCCCAGCACGACCGTCAGCTCGCGCAACTCTTCCGTAGCGCGCACGCCGCTTCTTAAAACCTCGTAGACGGACTCCTGTGCCTGTTCCAGATTCGCTTCGAGATTGAGTTTGCGGGCGAGCGTGACCAGCACGAGCGGCGCTTGAAAGTTTTCCGCCGACGGATTGGCCAGAGCATAACGCACGGCACGCGCGATCATCTCCTCGAATGTCCTGCTCACGGACTTACGATTGATGCGAAGCCCGCGCTGGGCCACCTCGTTTGCAATCTCCAGAGCTTTACGATAAGACGCCACGTCATAACTCTGTCCCTGCCTGCGTATCTCTTCTTCAAAGCGGCGGCCAATCGTGAACTCCGCAGCCGCGCGAAGCTCCACGGGCAGCTCGAACCCTGCTTCCTGTAGCATCTCAATGTTGCGTCGATTGGCCTTGTAGAGAAATTCGTACTCGGCGGAAAAGCGCTCGACCATCTGCCCGAACAGGATTTCGGAGATGCGCTCGCGCCCCATCGGCAGCAGGTGCTCAAGCCCGTACTCTTCGGGCCCGAACCGCTCCTGTGCGAGGCGCAGGATCGAGGGCAGCGACGCCGCGCGAAGCTGCGACCAGAGCAGCGCGGCAGATTCTTTGAACGACTCAAGGCCGGGAAATGGTTTCAGCACGCAGTAGAAATCAACGTCGCCGAAATGCATGGAGGCGAGGGCGTAATCGTAAACCTTGCCGGTCGCGCCCGCCTCAAGCTCCAGATGCTCGGTGCTGAGCGTCAGCCGCCCGTGCTGCTGCTTCTGAAAATCCCTGCGGCGATAAAGATAGGACGCCGTTCGGCCGGACTCCTGAGCCTCGTCAACCAAGCTGCTCATCCCGAGGTGCGCGGCGACGCGCTCGGGCGTGACTCTTGAGGGCTCTACGAAGCGGCGGTAGATGTCCGCGCCGTTGCCAAGCTGTGTGATATTGCTTCCGGCCCCGGCCAGTATTTCAAGAAAGCGACTCTTTGAGGAGGGCAGGCCAAGCTCGTCTTGAAAGTCCATGACGCGGCCAGCATATTTCAAGACCTGTAGAGTTTCGATGCCGGAAATATCCGCGAAGAACCACCCGCAGCTCGTGTACATCGTCATCGCGCTGCGCTGCATTTCCAGGAAGGTGAGCGCGCGTGACTGCTCCGTAGGCGATAAGGCTCGCACCGAATGGCGGCGCGTAAAATCATCGCGCGCAAGGTTCGGGTCAACGATCAGGTTTATGTAATCGTCGCGCGCTACCCAAGGTTCAATGAACAGCTCGCCCTGTGTCGCTTCAAAAGCGAGCGCCGCGTCGTCTCTCAAAAGATCGAGCGCCTCGCGCAAGGGAGCGCGCCAAGCCTGATTCCATCCATCCTGTGCGCCCGTCTGGCATCCGCAATCGCGGCTCCAACGGCCCACGCCGTGCGCGCAGCTCCATGCCGTGCCGCGCCCGTCCGGCCCGGGCTTGATCTCCACCTCCATCGCGGGCGGGTTGTGATCGAGAAACTCGGCGTAATTCGTCACTTGAAACCCGCACCGGCGGGCTTCGACTTCGAGCGCGTAGACGAGCGTGCGGTCGCCCCAGTGGAAATGATGCCCGTAGGTCTCGCCGTCGGTCGCGACATTGACACAGCTACCCGCACCACGCGCCGCGCGCTCGAAACGATCGACCAGTCCCTGACTCGACGCCAGTGCGCCGTCAAACGCTATGCCCTTGGCGATCGATCCGTCATAGAAGAAGACGGCGATCGAGCGACCGCTCCGGTCGCGGTGAAAATATTTGTAAGCGCGCGTGGTGTCGATCTGCCCGTCGTTAACACTCAACCACTCTGCGCTGGCTGCGGCGATGTCGCGCACGCGCTCGGCCTGATGCGGCGAGAGGATAACGTAGCGCAGCCCCTCATCGATCAACGTGCCGAGCGTGAGGTCGTCGCAGGCCGTCTCGGGCAGCCAAAGCGCTTCAGCCTCGCGCCCGAAGCGATACTGAAAATCCCTCAGGCCCCAGCGAACCTGCGTGCGGCGATCTCGCGTGTTACACAGTGGAAGGATTGAGTGGTTGTAGCCCTGCGCGATGGCGTTGCCGTGCCCGCCGCGCAGGCCCAGGCTCTCGCGGTCTGCTTCGAGGATGCGCGCGTAGGTTTGCGGGTGCTCGTGCTCAAGCCAGGAGAGTAGCGTCGGGCCGAAGTTGAAGCTCAGGTTGACGTAGTTGTTGACGATCAGCTCGATGCGACCGTAACCGTCAATGATGCGCGCGTAGCCGTTGGGACGATAGCATTCGTTGTGTATGCGCTCGTTCCAGTCGTGAAAGGGGCGTGCGCTCGGTTCCCTCTCGACCATCTCCGTCCAGGGGTTCTCGCGCGGCGGCTGATAGAAATGCCCGTGAATGATAAGTGCTGTTTTCATCAATTACCTGATCTGAATCCGGTGCGCCTTGCCGTCGTCGTTGATGCGAATAAGCAGGCGGTCGCCTTCCCTGTACCAGCCGTTTCCTGCCGCCGCGCCTGTGCTTGCGCCGAGCGTCTGACCGTCGAGCGAGACCTGTCTGGCGGTCGAAGCGATGACGAATAGCAGATTCCTCTTCCCCGGATTGTAAGTGCCTTCGGGTGCGCCGACGCTCAATTGAACGACTCCGTTTGACGACGTGGCGGTGACACTTGTGCGACGAAAAACGCCCTGCTGATAGGCCGGACTACTCCCGTCATCCTCATAGAGAGATGTGGACGCCTGCCCGCGCTCGTCCGCGTAGATGTGGAAGCTGAGCGGGTCGGACGGCTTCTCGCCAGTGTAGTTCATCTCCGGGCCCATGGGGATGATCGCCCCGCCGCGCACGTAGAAGGGCACGGTGTCGAGCGGCGCATCCGCGCGAATCATCGTGCCGCCCGTGTATCTTTTTCCCGTCCAGTAGTCGTACCAAGTGCCCTGCGGCAGATAGACCATCCTTTGCATGAGATCGGGTTTCAGGATGGGCGCGACGAGCAGATCGCGCCCGACCATAAACTCGTCGTCAAGGTTAAGCGTGCTTTCGTCCTGCTGGTATTCGAGCACGAGTGGACGAAACAGCGGCACGCCCGTCCGGTGCGCCTCTTCGAGCGTGGTGTAGAGAAACGGCATCAGTCGATAACGCAGCTTGAGGTACTTGCGAATTATATCCTCGTAATATTTGCCGTAGCGCCACGGCTCGTTATCGTAGCCGCTGATGTCCTTATGGTTGCGGCAGAAGGGGACGAGGAAGCTGATCTGATAAGCGCGCGCGAGCAACTCGCCGTTACCGCGACCGATGAAGCCGCCGACATCGCCGCCGACAAATGGCTGCCCCGAGAGTCCCAAAGACTGGTACATAGGAATACTCGTCGAGAGCGTTTCCCAGGTGCTCGGCGTGTCGCCCGTCCACATCGTCGTGTAGCGTTGATAGCCCGCATAAGCGGCGCGCGTAATCACGTACGGGCGCTTGTCCGGCTCAAGGCGCTGCAAGCCCTCGTAGGTTGCGCGCGCCATCAGGAGCGCAAAGACGTTGCGATTCTTGGCGTGCGTCGAGCGCTCGCCCTCGTCAAAACTGACCACGTCCAACTGGTTCTTCCCCGTCTGGTCAACGAAGTCCGAGGGCTCGTTCATGTCCGTCCAGATGCCCGCGATGCCGTTGTCCGTGTAGGCGCGGTGGAGGTCGCCCCACCAGCGCCGCGCGTCCGGCAAAGTAAAATCAACGAGCACGCTCTCGCCCGGCCACACCCTGCCGATGTAGAGGTCGCCGTTCCTGCGTTTCTGGAAATAGTTCTTCTCCAATCCCTGGTTGAAGACGTAATAACTTTTGTCCTGCGGAAGCAGCTCGGGCGCAGAAGGCGTGGGCGCGTTGGCCGTGCCCTGCGCAGGGGGTTGATACTTGACGCCGGGGTCGACGATGGTCACGACATGGACGCCCTGTCGGCGCATGCGCTCTGTAAAATCCTTCGGGCTCGGAAATCTGTCGGTGTTGAAGGTGAAGACGCGATACGCCTGCATGTAGTCTATGTCCAGATGAAGAGCATCGAGCGGCAGGTCTCTCTGCCTGTACTCGCGCACGACCTCTTCGGCCATCGACTGCGGGTAGTAGCTCCAACGGCTCTGCTGGTTGCCGAGCGCCCAGAGCGGCGGCAAGGGCATGTGGCCCGTCAAATCGCTGTAGCGCCCGAGTATCTTTTTAATCTCCGGCCCCTGAAAAAAATAGTAGTTCACCTCGCCGCCTTCCGCGCCGAAGGACGCATACTGCTGCGACGAGCGCCCGAAATCGAAATAGCTGCGATAGCTGTTATCGAAAAAGATGGCGTAGGCCGCGCCCCGCTGCAAGCCTATGTAGAAGGGGATGGTTTGATAGATCGGGTCTCTGCCTTCCGTATAGCCGGGCGTGTCGCTGTTCCAGTTCATGAAGAAGCCGCGCCGCTTATCGAGTCGCGCGGCCTTTTCGCCAAGACCGTAGAAGTGCTCGTCAAAGCCCAGCCGTTTCGACACGGCGACGAACGGGCCCGCCTTCGGGTCGAACATCATGCCCGTCATCGTGCCCTTCGCGTCGAACATCATGGGCCGCTCGTCCGCGTTGATGACCTCGTGCGTCCGCGCGTTGCGAAACTCTACGAGCAGTGGCGAGCGGCGCACGACGACCTCCACCTCATCCGTCGAGATGGTGAAAGCTGCGGGCTGTTCCGCAAAACTCCAGCGCGTCGCCTCCCAAGAGGTCTTCTCTATCGCCCACGAGTGATCTTTCTCAGGCAGCGGCTTGCGAAACGACGCGCGCACGCGCAAGAGATCGGGAGCGAGCACGTAGACGCGCACCTGCGAGCCGTCCTGGCAGTCGAAAGTCACAGCGCTCTCGGTCTTCGTGAAACTGCTCACCGGGCCGATGGGCTCAAGGCCGTTGGTAATGTCCTGACCGGCGGCCACCGCGCAAAGACACATCACGCAACAGAGCGATACCAGTATCTTTTTCATAACGTTCTCAAGAAACCGCCAAGAGCAAGGATGAAGGATGAAGGATGAAGGAAAAGCATTACAGCATTTCTTTCATCCTTCATCCTTCATCCTTCATCCTTGCTTTTTAAACGCGATATGCGCCGCGCCGAGGAGTCCGGCGTCGTCGCCGCATTCGGCGCGCACGATCTGCGCGCGTTTTGCCGGGACGGGGAAGGCACGCTCGTTGACCTGCTGGCGGACGTGCTCATAGAACAAGTCCCAGCCCGCCGCGACCCCGCCGCCGATGGTAATCATCTCCGGGTTGAAGATGTTGATCAGGCTCGCGAGCCCGACGCCCAGGTAGAAGCCCATCCGTTGAAAGACCTCAAGGGCCAGCTCGTCGCCTTCGAGCCCTCTTTCGTAAACCAGCTTCGCCGTCAAATCTTCCCTCGCATGCAGCGGCGAATGTGGGTAGCGCGGTTGCGCCTCGCGCGTCATGCGGACGATGGCCGTCGCCGAAGCGTAGCGTTCGAGACAGCCGCGACTGCCGCAAGTGCAGGGCACGCCCATCGACTCGACGCCGATGTGTCCCAACTCGCCCGCCGACCCGTCAATCCCGCGCCACAACTCCCTGTTAAGAATAATTCCTCCGCCGACGCCCGTGCCGAGCGTGATGGCGATGATCGTCCCTACGCCACGACCTGCGCCCTGCCACATCTCGCCGACCCCCGCCGCGTTGGCGTCGTTCTCCAGCACGGCGGGCCAACGCAGCTCGCTTTCGAGCGCCGCGCCCAGATGAAACCCGTCGAGGCAAGGGACGTTCGGCGCTTTCGTCACCACACCGTTTTCGATCTGGACAGTGCCGGGCACGACGACCGAGATTGCACGTATCTGCCGACGGCGCTCGCCGCTCAGGCTCTCGCAGGCGCGCGCCGCCTCGACCACTGCCCGCACAATCTCGTCCGCGCGATCGGTCTTCGGCGTAGGATTCTTGACGCGCTCCCATATCTTCCCGCGCGCATCGACGATGGCGGCGCGCAGGTTCGTGCCGCCGAGGTCGGCTGCGATGACGAGGCCGGAATTGAAGCTCTCTTCGGTTGTCGCGAGATCAGTTGTGCTCATGTTCAGTCAGTCGCTCCATAGCGCAAGGAAAGCGTTGGCCAAACGGTCGCGCCAACTCGTCCAGTTATGTCCTGTTTCCGCTTCCGCGTATGCGACGGCGTAGCCCTTGGCAACCAGCAGCGCGCGCACGCGACGATTCACAGCCTTGATCGGCTCCATCCGCCCGACATCGAAATAGAACTTGAAGGGACGCGCGCCGCTCGCGGTGTCCAGCCGGGAGAGCGCGCCGACTAGGCGCTCGTTGTCTATCTGGAATGATGTGGACTGCCCGCCGATGCGCGAGAAAGTCTCCGCGTGCCGCAGGCCGCTCCAGACAGAGCTTACACCGCCGAGGCTTGCGCCGAGCAAGGCGCGCGAGTTGCGGTCAGACCGCGTGCGATAACGCGCGTCGATGAAGGGCACAAGCTCCGTCGCCATAAAATCGGCGAACGTGTCGTTGGCCCAGTAATCTTTCATCCGGTCGAGCGGCATCACGAAGACGATGATAAAGGGAGCGACCCTTTTTCCTGTAATCAAGTCCTGTGCGATCAGGGTGGCGCGTGCGCGCGTCACGTACTCCTGCCCGTCCTGAATGTACAGGACAGGGTAACGCGTCCTTGACTGCGCGTAGCCGGGCGGCAGATAGACCCAGACACGACGCGCAGAGTCGAGCAGGCTGCTTCTGACTTCCAGCGCATCGACGCTGATGCCGCGCTCTCCTTCATCGCCGAGAATCGCGATGCTTCTATACTCGGGCATCGCGAAGGAGGAATTGAAGCCGCCGAGGCCGTTCTCTATCCGGTCTGGATTGAGCGGGTCGAGCATCCACTCGCCGTCGGCGACCAGCTTATATTCCGCGCGCGTCTCTTGAGCGAAGGGCCGTATGTAATACTTGATGTCCGTCCCCGCAAGCTCGCGCATGACGAGCCCGCGCGGATTCCAGTTCGTGAAATCCCCGACCACTTCTACCGTGCGCGCCGGGCCGCGATAGAAGAAGATCGCGCGGCCAGCGTCTATGATGGGGGAACGTGTCGCCTCTTTCAAGCGTCTCTCCAAATCCGTCGATCGCTCGCGCGCGTCCTTCAGCATCCTCTCTTCACGCGAGAGGCCGCGCATCACGCGGCGATTGAACGTGCTTGAGCCGTCGGGCGCGATCGTGGCGAGCGCCAACACGCTCTCGCCCGGCGGCACTTTCAAGTCAAACGCGAACCCGCCCCCTTTATCGACCGCCACGTCGCGCGCCTCACCGTCCTGCAAGAGAAAGGCGCGTGAGCCCGACGGTAATCGCCCGCCGACGTGCATGGATGCCCCGGCATCAAGATTGAGCAGCGCCTCGTCGTCAGCGATGTCCAGATGGATGTCCGATTCGAGGGGTGCGTGTCCCCCTTTGTAACGCGCCGCGACAGCAACAGGCGTCTCCATATTACGCCCCTCTTCAAGATTGCGCGCGAGACGGATGAACTGGGCCATAGACCATGCGAGCGGAGTCGCTGATGCTGTGCCTTCACCGAAACGTAGTTGAACGGGGCGCGGGCTTGTCGCACGATCCCAGACCTGTTCGGGAATCATCATCCCGTCATTGGCAAACCCCAGCATCGCATCCAGACGAGTGCGCGCCCCCTCGCGCTCTCCCCGCGCCAGCTCATATTCTCCGCGCTCTCCCGTCAACAAAGTCCAAAGCCTCCCGACTCCGCTCTTCGCGTCGTAGTCGCGCCCGTCCGCCCTGTCACCATAGGCATCGTGATTGTAGCGATACCACGCCGCGCCGTGCGGCGTCTCGACTTTAATAACACGATCGACGACGACCAGCGACTTTACTATGAGCGGGTCGTCAGGGCTCTTGATGCCGATCCGTACCAGCTCCAGAAAGCCCGCATCGACGATCTCGCGCTCGTCATAGATGCCGCCGCCGCTATTGATCTCAAGCCGCGCCCCATCATCCGCGTCGTCGTTCTCCGTTATCCGCAGGTAATAATTCTTATCACCATACGGGCCCGTCGCGGTCGCCGTCCAACGGTCAACGTTGCGCGCCCACTCGTCGGCAGCCGCCAGGTACAATGCGCTCGAAGCCTCGTCTTTGTTTCGCGCGGCGATGTCTGCCGCACACACCAGCCCGGCGATTTCCGCCGCGATGGTCGAAGGCGAATAGCCACGCTCCTCTTCCCAGCGCTCCTGCTCCGTCATGGGCCCACGACGAAGCAGGAAGTCTGCGGCGGGCTTGATGTGTTTCCTCCATGCGTCTGCGTCGGCGCGTCCGAGTTGAGAGGCAAGGATAAGCGGATAGGCGACCTGATCCATCTGTATCGCGCCGTAGAACTGGCGGCCATCGAGCCAAGAGTTCTGCGGAAAGCTTCCGTCCGGTTTCTGCTGCACGTCGAAGAGATAGTCCAGCGCGCGCACAGCCGCTTCCCTATCGCCCAACGCCTCGAAAGCCGTCGCCACCTGATAAAGGTCTCTGGCCCAAACCAGATGATAGCCGCCGACGCCTTCCTCATTCGCGTTGGGCCCACCGCCCCAGGGGACGGTCAACGAAGCGATCATCGCGCCGCGCTGCGTCTTATCCTCGTGGGCTTTCAAAACCATCGCGGCCATCCTGAACTGGCGCTCGTATTTCGGCGCGACTCTCCTGAGCCCAGCGACGTACGCGTGCCAGCCCTCTTCGTACTGCGCGCGGACGCTATCAAAACCTTCGGCGAGCGAGGCGCGGGCGTTCTTTAAGGCTTCCAACGAATCCGCGCCGAAGCCCAGCGCGAGCGTGAAGGGCGCGTCCGCTTTCACACCGGCGACCTGCACGACATTGCCGTCTGCGGCCCGCGCGTAGTGCGTCTCAAGTCGCCCCCTTGCGCGCAACTGTGTAAGACCGTCGCTCGTTCCCAGGTAACCGTTCGTCGTCTCCGTGAACGAGGGACTTGCGACGAGCGCCGACGCATGGTCTGCGTCCGCCGCGACGAGCGCATCGCCTTCGCTCCGGGCCGTGTCGTGCATGCCGCTATTCTTCAAAGAGGGATCATAATAGACATACAGGAAGTATGGATTGTTTCCCGCGCTCTTGAATTCGACATTAATCAAAAGGGTATGACGCCGTGGGTCAACCGTGTAAGTTTTCGTGATCGTGTATGCGCCGCTGCGGCCCGTGTTCACCTGACGAAAAGAGAGGGCGCGCTCGTCCAAGGTTTCGATGTGGTGCGTGGTGTCTTCGCTTTCGGTCTCGACTCGCTTGCGATCGCTGCTCACGACGACGAGCTGCAACGCCTGTACGTTTGCCACGTCAACCGACGGGTAATAGACCTCCGTGAGCGCGCCGCCCCCGAGCGTAAACCAGACCTTGGACGCGGTGGTGTTCGATGTCCCGACGGCTTGCTTGGCGGCGCTGGCCCAGTGGGCGTCACGACCCGGAGCGCCCGGCGCTGGCAACGTCTCCTGCGCCTTCGCAGACATGATGCCGAGCAGCACGACACAGAAACAGGGATACAGGCGGAAGGCTGTCGGATGAAGGATAAGACGGATTGAATGATTCAACCTGTTCAGCCACACTTTCATCCGTCCGCCTTCATCCTTCATCCCTGGCGCTTCGCGTCGTGTAGACAGCAACTCCCTCACAGACACCTCACCTCGGAACCGTTTTCCGAATCGGTCTGGCGAAAGGTGGAGTGTTGCGCGGGATCAGCGGAGATCAACAATCTGATCGAGGCCCTAAGCTTAACAGAGCGATGCCGGATATTTCCATTGAATTTTTCAACTTTCAGTGCTACCTTGTGAGCACGTTCCCCGACGGAAAACTTGATTAACTCAAAGGGTTGCAAGCCATTGGCAGCTCCCAGTTTCAGGTATTTACCGGCCATTCCGTAAATCAAGGTATCTCGTTTCACGAACATATCGTCTCGCCGACTCCGCTTCCCCAGCGGTCTTTTGTGTCAGCGATGCGATCTGCGACATACGAGAATTTCTATTCAGAGAGGGTTATCCAAAATGCGTCAAATGCTTTCGTTCTCTCTCCGCACCATTTTATGCGGCCTCTTTATCCTGTGGCTCGTCGCGCCCGCGAGCGCGCAATTCAGGGCCGGTGTACAGGGCACGGTCACAGACCCGGCTGGCGCTGTGGTTCCCGGCGCGACCGTTACCCTGACAAACAATGAGACCAGCAAAACACAGCAGGTAGTAACCAGCGATGCAGGCTTTTACCGCTTCTCCTCGCTGGCCCCTGGCCTCTATACGATCAGCGTCGAGCAGCCGGGCTTCAGCAAAACCGTGCTCGATAATGTCAACGTCAGCGCCGAAGAGGTGCAGGGTGTCGATCTGGTGTTGCAAGCCGGAGGGGTCTCCGAGGTCGTGACGGTTGCAGCCGACACGAGCGCGGCGCTTGAGACTGAGAACGCTAATATCAGGGGCATCATTACGACCGAAGAGGTGCGCGAGTTGCCGCAGATCGGTCGCAACCCCTATGAGCTTGCGCGCACGGCTCCGGGCGTCTTCGGCGACACGGCGCGGCGCGGCGGCGGCGGCAATAACGCTCAGTTCATGCCCGGCGTCGAGCAGGTGGGCGGCGGCTCGAACTCCGGCGTCTTCCAGACTGAGAATCAAACGCAAATCTCCGCTAACGGACAGCGCGTCTCAAGCAACAATTATCAGATTGACGGCGTGAGCGTGAACAGCCTGGGTCTGGGCGGCGCGGCGGTCGTGACGCCGAACCAGGAATCCGTCAAGGAAGTCTCCGTCGTGAGCAGCAGCTATTCGGCGGAAGACGGACGCAACACCGGCGCGCAGATCAAAGTCGTCTCACAAAACGGGACGAACGAATATCACGGCAGCCTTGTCGCCAACTACGGCTCGCCGAAGCTGAACTCGTTTAATAAGTTTCGCGGGCCCACTTCGGGGCCGGGCTCAACGCCCACGACCCTGACCTGCCAGCGTGGGTTGGTCGTCGTGGCCAGTCGTTGCCCTGAGATCGTCGATCTCTACGAGCGAAAGTTTGCCGGAAGCATTGGCGGGCCTCTTCATTTGCCGCGCTTCGGCGAAGGGCCGCCGTCCTTTATCAGCGGCAAGAATCGCCTCTTCTTCTTCGTTTCAAGCGAACTGCTGCGGCGCAGCGATACGCGCACGAGCAACATCTTTATCGAGACGCCCGAGTTTAGAAATTACGTCCAAAGCGTACGCCCCACCAGCAATGCTGCGAGATTCTTCGCCACGTCCGGCACCGTCCCGCGCACCATCGCCACGGGCTTGCCGAGCGGTGGGCCCGCCGGGCCGTTCCGCGTCGTTAATGGACAGGCGGGCTTGAGCTTCGACATCGGCTCGATCAATGCGCCGCTCGGACAGAACGTCAATCCGCCGGACTTGAGTAATCCGGCGCAGGCCGCCACCTTCTTCGACGGCATCCCGGATGTCACGCTCGCCAGCGTCGTCATCCCGAGCAGCACCAAGGGCAATCAATACAACACGCGCTTTGACTATAACTATGGAACCAATAGTCAATTCGCGCTCAGCACCTACTTCACCAAGCTGGAAAACTTCTCCGGCTCCGGCAGCGGACGCCCCTTTGAAGACATTGTGTTCAAGCCCTTCAACTCCGCCATCACCTTCACCTACATACAGACCTTTACGCCGACACTACTCAACGAGGCGCGGTTCAACTTTACGCGCTTCAACGCCAATGAGCTTCAGGACATCGGCGCGTCTAATCTCTCGATTCCGCGTCTACAGGTACAGGGTTTCGGCACGGCCTTCAGCTTCGGCGGCGCGCCCAGCTTCGGCATCGATCGCGGCAGGCCCAACAGTCGCACGCAGAATACTTACGAGGTACGTGATACTGTCACGTATGTGCGCGGCAATCAGGCCATCAAGATCGGCGGCGAAGCCAGGTTCGAGCAGGACAACAACAATATCATCTCGGGCGCGCGCCCGGAGTTTACCTTCAAAAGCCTGCTGGACTTTGCCAACGATTCGGTCTTCTTTGAAAACATAGATGCCGACCCGCGCACGGGCGGCGCGGCCAACGGTCAGAGATATTTCCGCTCCAACTCTTACGGGCTGTTCGTGCAGGACGACTGGAAGGTGCGCCCGAATCTGACGGTCAACCTCGGCCTGCGCTGGGAGTATCAAACGCCGCTCACGGAAAAGGAAGGACGCCTGAGCAATTTCGCGCTGGGCCCAAATGGCGTCATTGACGGAAAGGTCGTTGCCGTTAACCGGCTCTATAACCCTGACCGCAACAACTTCGGCCCGCGCATAGGCTTCGCCTACTCGCCGTCCTCCACCGCCTTCGGTAATCTCTTGAGCGAAGGACGCGCCGTCATTCGCGGCGGCTTCGGTATCTTCTACGACCGCATCTTCTTAAACCAGTTGACGAACGTGCGCGGCAACACGCCGTTCTTCGCGCGCGTCGGTCTCTGCTGTTCGGGGACGAATAACGCCGCCGACCCGGGCCCGATTCTCTACTCTTTCGCCGTCGGCGACAATCCGTTCGTCTATCCGCCGAACCCGAACCTGCAACGCGGCATAGACCCTCTGACGGGCGGCCTGCTTGACCCGAACCCGCAGACGTTGCCCGGCGGATTCGTCCGCCGAGACATCCCTGTTGAAATCAACGGCACGCCGACCAACCTGCCAAACGCCTACGTCTATAGCTACTCGCTGGATTTCGAGTATCTACTGACGCCGAAGACCATCATCTCTGCCGGTTATCAGGGGAGCGCCGGTCGCAAATTGATCCGCACGGTCAACATCAACCGTCTCTCTCCGGGCGATACGTTCGACAATAATTTCGATTGCGTGCAGACGCGCAATGTTAACGGCACTGCGGTTACACCGCGTCTGTCCTGCAACCCGAATTTTTACGGCTTCGCCAATCTCAACGGCATTCTCTTCGCGTTGCCCGATGTCAACTCCAGCTACAATGCTCTCCTGTTGCGCTTCACGCGCCAGTACGCGCGCAACTTCCAGATGGAAGCCAACTATCGTTTCAGCAAGAGCATTGACACCAGCTCTTTCGGTCGCGGCGCGCAGCAGACAGACCCCAGCAATCAGACCCTTGAGCGTGGGCCCTCGGATTTCGACATTCGCCACAATCTGGTCATCTCGGGCCTCTACCGCTTGCCCTTTTTCAAGGAAGGCAGGGGCGTGCTCGGCGCGCTGCTCGGCGGCTTCGAGATCAGCACCGTCGCTACGTTTCACTCCGGCTTCCCGTTCACGCCCGTCGTCTTCGGCCCCGTCGAAACTGATCTGAACGGCGACGCTTTCCGTCCTGATCGCCCGACCGCATACTTCGGCGGCGCGATTCAGAATCCGTCTAACCAGGACTTCATCAATGGGATTTTTCCCGGCGGCGGCAATCTTTACTTCAACACGACGACGCGCGGGCCCGCCGGTATAGGCCGCAACTCGTTTCGCGGGCCGGGCTTCCGTCAGATTGATGTCTCCTTCATCAAGCAGACGAAACTGCGGTTCATCAGCGAGCAAGCCAACCTTGACCTGCGCGCGAATCTCTTCAACGCCTTCAACATTCTCAACCTGCCCGCATTCCAGCCCGTCACGTCGCAGGTTGATATCGGTAACGGGGAGTTCGGACGCGCCCCGTTTGGATTGGCTGGCCGCGTCATAGAGCTTCAGGCGCGGTTCAGCTTCTAGCATGGGTTGACCCTCTGCGCGAATGAACGGGTTTCTTTGCTCTCCCGTTCATTCGCGCATCTCTTTGCTTGCCGGTTCCACTCCAATATGAATATGAACCAACCATCATACCCGACCAGGCACATTGCGCTCGTCATTGCTCTGGCCGTCCTGCTCGCCGCAACGCCTGCGCTCAAGCCGCCGCCGGTCACGGCCTCGCCTTCGCAGGCTGATATCGAGAAGAAGATAGACGCGCTGCTCGCGCGCATGACGCTCGAAGAGAAACTCGGACAGCTTCAACAACTGGACGGCGAGGCGAACGGTAACTTTCGCCCTGAGCATCTGGAACTCGTGCGCAAGGGACTGCTCGGCTCAACGCTGAACGTGCGCGGTGTGCGTCGCACGAACGAGTTGCAACGCATCGCCGTCGAAGAATCCCGGCTCAAGATTCCGCTCATCTACGGCTTCGACGTGATTCACGGCTACCGCACAATCTTCCCCGTGCCTCTGGGCGAGGCCAGTAGCTGGGACGCGGCGGCGGTCGAGCGCGCGGCGAGCGTCGCGGCGCAGGAAGCATCGGCAGCCGGAGTGCGTTGGACGTTTGCGCCGATGCTCGACATCGCGCGCGATGCTCGCTGGGGTCGCATCGTCGAGGGCTCCGGCGAAGACCCATATCTTGGCTCCGTGATGGGACGGGCGCGCGTGCTGGGATTTCAGGGACGCGACTATAGCGCGCCGGACAAGATAGTGGCGTGTGCCAAGCACTGGGTCGCCTACGGCGCAGCCGAGGCCGGGCGCGATTACAATACGGTTGACATGTCCGAGACCACCTTGCGCGAGATTTATCTGCCGCCCTTCAAGGCTGCGACCGATGCAGGTGTCGGAACCTTCATGAGCGCCTTCAACGATCTCAACGGCGTGCCCGCTTCCGCCAATCCTTTTACGCTGACGAAGATTCTGCGCAACGAATGGAAGTTCGACGGCTTCGTCGTCAGCGATTACGAATCCGTCCGAGAGCTTCTCAATCACGGCCTCCCGGCCAACGAGGCGGAGGCGGCGCAGATGGCGCTCACGGCCGGCGTCGATATGGAGATGGTCAGCCGCCTTTATAACAAGCATGGGCCCACCCTCATTAAAGAAGGCAAGCTTACACAGTCGACGCTCGACGAAGCCGTGCGCCGCATCCTTCGCGTCAAGTTCCGCCTGGGTCTCTTCGACAAACCGTATGCCGACGAAGCAAGAGAGCGCGCGCAGATTCTGAGCGCGGAGAATATGGCGGCGGCGCGCGAAGTGGCCGGGCGCTCGATGGTGCTGCTCAAAAACGAGCGCGAGACGCTGCCGCTCAGCAAACAGGCCCGCACCATCGCGCTCATCGGCCCACTGGCCGACGACCCGAAAGCGCTGATCGGCTCCTGGGCGGGCGACGGTCGCGCCGAAGATACCGTCACACTGCTCGCCGGAATCAAGTCCAAGGTCTCACCGCAGACCAGAGTCTTATACGCGAAGGGAGTGGCGATAGAGGGACGCGGCGTGACGGGCAACTACGACGCCGCGCCGCCGTCTGCAAACAATGCCGGGGGCACGAACGTCGCGCAGGCCGGCGACACAGAGGCCGCCAGGCTCGCCACCACTCCGACGGCGGCGAATGCTATGGACGAAGCCCTGCGCGTTGCGCGCGAGGCGGATGTGGTTGTGATCGCGGTCGGCGAGACGGCGGAGATGAGCGGCGAAGCGGCATCGCGCACCTCGCTCGATCTTCCGGGCAGGCAGTTGGAGTTGATTCAGGCGATTCACCGGACGGGCAAGCCTTACGCCGTCGTCCTGATGAACGGGCGACCGTTGACCATCAACTGGCTCGCGGAGAACTCGCCCGCGATTCTCGAAACGTGGTTCGCGGGCACGCAGGGCGGCAACGCCATCGCCGACGTGCTCTTCGGCGATGTCAATCCGGGCGGCAAGCTGCCCGTCACGTTTCCGCGCTCCGCCGGGCAGGAGCCGCTCTACTACAATCACAAAAACACAGGGCGTCCGCCCGACGCCAACAACAAGTATTCATCTAAATACCTGGACGCGCCCTGGACGCCGCTTTACCCCTTCGGATACGGCTTGAGCTATACGCAGTTTCGTCTCACGGATTTGCGTTTGAGCGCGCAGCGGATAGCACCCGACGGGAGATTGACGGCGAGCGTCGAGGTCGAGAACACGGGCAAGCGCGTGGGCGACGAGGTCGTCCAACTCTACATCAGGGACATGGCGGCGAGCGTGACGCGGCCCGTGAGGGAGTTGAAAGGCTTTGAGCGCATCACGCTTCGTCCAGGCGAGAAGCGGCGCGTTCAGTTCACGCTCACGCCCGAACACCTTGGCTTCTACAATCGAGAGATGCGCTTCGTCGTCGAGCCCGGCGCATTCAAAGTCTTCGCCGGGACAAGCTCCGAAGGCGGGCTCGAAGCCGGTTTTGAAGTCGCCGGAAGATAGACTTTATGCGACCGGCGATTTCACCGACGCCCCTTTCTTCGAGCATCTCGCGCCGAAGCCTGCGAGCCTGCGTCTTATTACTACTGCTCGTCTCCTGCACGACGACCGGCAGCCCCTGGCCTGCTCGTGCTTTGGCCCGCGAGCATGGGCCCACCGGAGCGTCGCCTTCAGCCACACGACTGACGGCGCAGGACGAAGCCTTCCTAGAAGATTTATCTCGCCGCTCGTTTCAATACTTCTGGGATCATGCCGACCCTGAAACGGGGCTCGTTCTGGATCGCGCGCACACCGACGGCAGGGGACACACAGAGAGCGAGTCCAGCTATCGCATCGCGAGCAGCGCCGCCACGGGCTTCGGCCTCACGGCCCTTTGCATCGCCGCCGAGCGCCGCTGGGTAAATCCGAAGGACGCGCGCGAGCGTGTCCGCACGACCCTGCGCTTTTTCGCCACGCGGGCCCATCAGGAACACGGCTGGTTTTATCACTGGATGGATCAGAAGACGGGCGAACGTAGATGGAAGAGCGAGATTTCGTCCATCGATACAGCGCTCCTGCTCGGCGGAGTCCTGACCGCGCGCCAGTATTTTCACGCGGACGCGGAGATCGTGCGCCTCGCAAGGCTGATCTACGAGCGCGTCGATTTTCCCTGGATGCTCGCGGGCCATCCGACGCTGCTGTCACACGGCTGGCGTCCCGAGACAGGTTTTCTCAAACCGCGCTGGGACAGCTACAGCGAGCATTTGATTCTTCAACTGCTCGCCATAGGCTCAAGATCACACCCGATCACGCCGCGCGCATGGACGGCCTGGAGTCGCAAGCGCATCACCTATGCCGGGTACACGTATCTGAACGACGGGCCGCTCTTCACACACCAGTATTCGCACGCCTGGGTTGACTTCCGAGACCGCCGCGAAGGCTGGTATCCATACACAGACTATTTCGCCAATTCCGTCGCGGCCACACGCGCGCACCGCGCCTTCTGCATCAACCTGTCGAATGAGTTCCCCGATTATTCCGGGGACATGTGGGGCATCACGGCATCGGATAGCGTTAAAGGTTACGTCGCGTGGGGCGGGCCGCCGCGCGACCCTGCCATTGACGGCAGCATCGTTCCCTCGGCAGCGGGAGGCTCCTTACAGTTTACGCCTGACATCTCACTACAGACTTTGCGGGCGATGAAGGAAAAGTACGGCGAGCGTATCTACGGCCGCTACGGCTTCACGGATGCGTTCAACCCGCTCACAGGATGGGTCGGCCCGGACGTGATCAGCATCAACGTCGGCATCATCCTCCTCAGCGCCGAAAACCTTCGCACAGGCAATATCTGGCGCTGGTTCATGCTCAATAGCGAGATTCCCCGCGCCATGAGATTAGTCGGACTTCAAGCACGTCGTAGCCCCCGAAGGGGGCGACAGAATGTAGCCCATGACGCAAGTCATGGGTACAGAGCAGACCATAAAGATAGAGCCCCGCAAGGGGCGTAAGAAATTCGAGTTGCGTTTCTTACGCCCCTCCGGGGCTTAACTTCATTTGGTTACGAGTTACCCACGGCTCGCGCCGTGGGCTACATTCTGTCGCCCCTCCGGGGCTACGATCTCGCTCCCTGATCTGCCCCTTGCATGGGCTCTACTCTTTTCATCTCACGCTCCGGCGAAAGATGCGATAACCCCAGGCATCCAGGGCGAGCGCGGGCAGGGCTTCGCGGCGGACTCTGGCGGCCCTTTCGGGCGCGGGCGCGTCGGGCGGGAGCGGCGGCGCGACATCCGGCGTCACGTCCGTAAAGCCTGCGCCCCCTCCGGCTTCGACCATCCCGACAAAGGGACTATTGGAGAGATTGATCGCGACCAGAACTTCTTCGCCCTGCGCACGGCGCAGGTAACTGACGACGCGCGCCTCGTCGGAATTCCGCACCCACTCCAACTCGCCGCGCCTGAGCGCCTCGTGCGCTTTTCTTAACGCGATCATCTGTCGATAAAAGCGCGGGAACTCGGGGCGACGCTGCTCTATCTGCCAGAGGATTGGCAGACGCTCGAAGAGCGCGGGCGCGCCACTTTCAGCCGTGTCGCCCACCTCCATCCCGTTGTAAAGCATCGGCACGCCGTCGAGCGTAAAGACAAAGGCGGAAGCAGCCAGCGCGCCACGCTCGCCGAAGCGTGCGATGGCGCGCCGCTCGTCGTGATTATCCGAAAAGCGCATGTGCACGGAGCCGCGCGGAAACTTCGCGCGCTCTTCCTCCCACGATTCGCGCAAAATGCCTGCGGGCCTGTGGCCCATCAGGACTTCCGTTAATGCGGAGTGAAGCGGCCACGAGTAGTCCACATCGAAAGCCTTGACCAGCAGGTCTGGCTCGTGCGCTTCGGCCAGCATCAGTATGTCCGGCTTGACCCGCTCCAACTCCGCGCGGGCCCGTTCCCAGAAATCCGTCGGGATGAAAGCGGCCACGTCGCAGCGAAAGCCGTCAAGGTCATAATCGCGCAGCCAGGACTTCAGCATCTCCACCATGTAATCGCGCAGGCGCGCGCTGCCGTAGTTGAGATCGGCGACATCGGCCCAATCCGGCTCGGGCGGGATAATCCTGCCGCTCGCATCGCGCGTGTAAAAGTCCGGCTCTTTCATCAACACGCTATCCCACGAAGTATGATTGGCGACGATGTCTATGATTACCTTCATCCCGCGACGATGCGCCTCGGAGACCAGCGAGCGCAGGTCTTCCTTCGTCCCGTAGTCTGGATTGATCGCGTAGTAATCGCGCACCGCATAAGGGCTACCGATGCTGCCCTTCTTCTTCTCCTGCCCGAGGGGATGAATCGGCATCAGCCAGAGCACATTGACGCCGAGCGTCTTCAACTCATCCAGGCGCGCCGTCACGCCTTTGAAATCGCCCGACGCCGAGAAGGTGCGCGGAAAGATTTCGTAGATCACGCCGTCTCGCGCCCATGCGGGAACAGCCCGCGCAGTCTCTTTCGAAAAATCACGCGCCTTCGCCTGTTGGCCCAACGCGACGCCGCCCGGCGAGAGGGCCAACATCAGGACGACGAGCAACACGCATGGGCCCACGCGGACATTCCCGGCAACACGGTCAAAGCACATGAAGGAGCGTGATGGGCGATATGATTCGCGGGCGTGGCTGTCTCTCATCATCTTCACCTATTTCTTATCCACCAGACCCGTGCTCGGCACTGGCTGCACCGAACCCTGAACGGTCAGCGGCTCGTGCTCGTCGCCCCGAATGACGTTGCCGACAGGGACTTTCTTGTCGGCGACATCGCTGACGATCAGGACGAGCGCCGCCGCGATCAACATAAACGCGCCGCCCGCCATCACGACGTAGAGCGGGGCTTGCGGGCTGTTCTCTCCGAAGATGGCGCGGATGATTCGTCCGAACAGGAGCGAGGCGACGATCTCCGGTATCACGATGAAGAAATTGAAGATGCCCATGTAGACGCCCATGCGCGCGGGCGGCAGCGCGCCCGACAGGATGGCATACGGCATCGAAAGAATGGAGGCCCACGCAATGCCCACCCCGACCATTGTCAGCAGCAACACGTACTGATCTTTGATGAAATAGACGGAGAGCAGACCGACGCCGCCGCAAACGAGTGAGAGCGCGTGCACAGTCTTGCGGCTCGTGGCCGAGGCTACTTTCGGCAGCGCAAACGCGATGACGAAAGTGACGATGGAGTAGACGGCGAAGGCATTGCCGCCCCACTCCTGTCCGAGAGCGAAGCGCGGGTCGTTGCTACCGGACGCGCCGAAGACGTGGTAAGAGGTCGTCAGGCCGAAGAACATCCACATACAGAAGAGACCCAGCCAGGTGAAAAGCTGTACGACGGCCAGTTGCTTCATCGTCTTCGGCATATCGCGCAGCGCGCTGGAAATCTCCCGCAACAACTCGGCCACGATCCTGAATATTTTGGCGATCCCCGTCGCATCGCCGTACGTGCGCTTGCGCTGTCGCTCAAACTCTTCAATATCCTCCGGCGGGTATTCCTTGGTCGTGAACACAGTCCAGAGCACGGCGAGCAGAAAGGCGACCGCGCCGGCCTTGAACGCGTACTGCACCGTGAGCGGGATGCCGCTCGCGGTTCGTCCCGTGACGCCGAAGTAACGCAGGATAAAGGGGAGCGCATTGGCGAGCGACGCGCCGATGCCGATGAAGAAGCTTTGCATGACGAACCCGGTCGTGCGTTGGTCTATGTTCAGCTTGTCGGCGACGAAGGCGCGGAAGGGCTCCATGCTGACGTTGATGCTGGCGTCCAGAATCCAGAGCAGCCCGGCAGCCATCCAGAGCGTCGGCGAGTCGGGCATGAAGAAGAGAGCGATGCTGGCGAGGATAGCGCCCGTCAGAAAGTAGGGGCGACGACGGCCCAGGCGATTCCACGTCCGGTCGCTCATCGAGCCGATAACGGGCTGCACCAGCAGTCCAGTCATCGGCCCGGCCAGCCATAGAATCGGTATATCGTCGGGGTTCGCGCCGAGATAGGTATAGATGCCGCTCATGTTGGCGAGCTGCAAGCCCCAGCCGAACTGTATGCCGAGGAATCCGAAACTCATGTTCCAGATTTGCCAGAAACTCAAATGAGGCTTTTCAGGCAAACGCGGTCTATTTGGCATTTCCAACACTCCCTTCTCTGAAAGGATGAAGGCGGAAGGATGAAGGATGAAGTAAAAGCTATTTGGTTGAGCTATTCAACGCGGCAAGCATTCAACGATTCATCCTTCATCCTTCCGCCTTCATCCTTTCCTCGTATAGATGCTCGCGGTGCGAGGCGGCATGTTGAGCTTAAAAACTCCATTCCTGATGAGCATGTCAGCGTTCGTGCCGAGCTTGTCGACGAGCACTGAGCCGTCTTGAAGATTCAGGGACGCGACCTTGAATTCCACTGCCGCCTCTTGCGAGTCGTTATTGATGACGACGATGACGGCGGCGCGCTCCGTCGCGCGCGCGTAGGCATACTGCTGATCTGAGACGTAGAGATTCAGGAGCGTGCCGCGCCGTAGGGGCTCAAGCTCGGAATGCAGCCGCGCCATCTTGCGTACGTAGTCGAAGAGGTCTTGCTCTTCGGGCGTGCGTCCCGCTCTGGTAAAAGCATTGCGCGCGTCACCGGGAAAGCCGCCGGGAAAATCTCTGCGCGTGGTGGGCTCATCCCCTCCCGTCATCCCAATCTCGTCGCCGTAGTAAAGCTGCGGCACGCCGCGCGTCGTCAGGATAAAAGTATGAGCGAGCTTTGAGCCCGCGACGGTCGCCCCCGGCTCGCTCATAAAACGCCCGTCGTCATGGCCGCCCAGGAGCGTGACCAGCATCTCAGGGTTCGTGTACAGGTAATCCTTCGCCAGCATCTTCGGGACTTCGTCCACATTCTTGCCTTCGGCGAAGGCGTGGCGCACGGGATAAAAGAGCGGGAAATCAAGTAGCGAATCGAGGCCCGAGTCAACGCCGTCAAAGCGCGTGCGCCCGCCCTGAAAGAATGAAGTGTGTACGGGGTCGCCGTCCTTGACTTCGCCGACGACGCGAAAGCTCGGATACTCGCGCTTGATCGCCGCCATCCAGTCGCGCCAGAAATTGTTGGGCACATACTGCCAGGTATCCTCGCGTATCCCGTCGAGCCCGGTCACGCCTATCCACCAGAGCGTGTTTTGAATCAGGTAACGCGCCGTCTCTTCGTCCTGTTGATTGATGTCCGGCAGAAAATCCAGAAACCATCCCTCCATCGTCTCGCGCTTGATGAGGGGTTCGGCGTGCGGGTCGTGCAGCACCCATGTCTGGAAGACGTTTTTGAGATGAAACGCGCGCCTCCCGTTGAACCATGTCGGCGTCGGCGTGTCGTCGACCCAGGGGTGATACGGGCCCGTGTGATTGACGACGCTGTCCTGAATGACCTTGATGCCCTGGCGGTGCGCCTCGTCCACCAGCTCACGCAATTTCTGGAGCGTGCCGAAGTGCTCTTCGACCGCGTAAAAATCCTGCGCGTTATAGCCGTGAAAGCCCGTGCTGGGCGCGCCCTCCTTCTTCTCCACCTCGTTCGGTCGATCGTAGTTGTCGTACCAGGGCGTGAGCCAGATGGCCGTCACGCCGAGGTCTTTCAGGTACGGCAGGCGATTGATGATGCCTTGCAGGTCGCCGCCGTGATAATAGAACTTATTATTGCGATCATAGAGCCCGCGCGACTGCGCCGGGTCGTTGTTCTTTTGATCGCCGTCGCTAAAGCGATCGATCATGATCAGGTACATCACGTCGTCGGGCGAGAATCCTTTGAAGCGCCCGGCGCGGCTCAAGGGCGCGTTGATCTCGAACGGCGCATCGACTGTCCCGCCCGGCGTCGTAATCTTAAGCGAGCGTGGGCCCGCGCCCGCCTGCGGATCGATCACAACATCAACAAAGAGATACGTGCCCGCCGCGTTGACACGCGTGAGCCCGGCCTGCAAGCCAGCGCCGACCGCCTGCACGCGAGCGCCGCCCAGATTACGCCCGCGAATAAGCACACGCACAGGATTGATCGAATGTCCCGCCCACCAGTTCGGCGGCTCGACCTTCAGCACCGCCGGAGCACTTTGCGCCGCACAGATGCTAACAGCGACAAGCAGTAGGATGAGGCATAGAGCAACTCTTGTGAAACACCGGAGTGTGTTTTCGTTCTTACTGCGCCTTAATGAATGAAACGCGTCTTTGAAGAATAACGCCGCTATATTCCTGAATGATACGGTGTGTCTCCCAAGTGGCGAAGCAGGTACATCCCTGAAAGGGATGAATGAAATAGCCGGGGGCAACGCCCCCGGACAGGCATCGCCCATCGTGCGCCGACCCTGTAAGGGTCGCAGATGATAGTCAATCCCACATGAAATTTTCATCATACTCAATCCCGTATTTCTTCAGAAACTCTATCACTTCGCTCTCAAATGATTTCTGCTGATGTTTCTCTTTTTGCCGGGCAATATATTGTTTCAGAGCATCAACGTTGGATTCACCGATTGAAAATGCCGCATAGCCGTTCTGCCAGTGGAAATCCTTAAAACCCGTGCCCCGCGTTTTCATCCATTTCGAGGTACTCTTTTTCAGCTCCTGTATTAAGGAGCTGAGCGCGATGTTTTTCGACTGCGAGATAAGCAAGTGAACATGGTTGGCAGTTCCGTTTGCAGCGAGAAGTCTCGATTCCTTATTCTTGAGGACTCCAGCCATAAAGGCGAACAGGTCACGTTCGATTTCCGGCTCGATCAGAGCGGCGCGATGTTGCGTCGAAAATACAACGTGAACCAGGAGGCTGACCAGCGTTTGTGCCATGACCGCGATTTCACATTACCAACAAACGTTCGACCCCTTCGGGGTCGGCTCGCCGGGTTGCTGTATACCGGGGGCGTTGCCCCCGGCTATTTCATTCATCCCTTTCAGGGATGAAGAACCGGAAGATTCCTGGCAGCGATGACGAAGCGCATAGTTACCAATCTATGAAGATGAATCCGATTGCTGCGTATCCTTAAGGCCAACATTTCATCTCCCGGTTCATATAGTAGATGATGATTCATCTTTATCTATTTCTGCATCACTCCGGGTAACTTAACTCGTTAGTCATCCTTCCTGCTTTCTTCCGTAAAGCTCCGTCAGGTCTTTGAGTCGCTGGCCGGTGTCGCCGGTGAGCGCACCGGCTTTGTAGCGCCAGGCCCAGTTGCCGGATGTGCTGTTGGGCAGATTCATGCGCGCCTTTGTGCCCAGGCCGAGCACGTCCTGTAGCGGGATAAGGCTCGTGTCGGCGACGGAGGCAAGCACGGCGCGGATGAAGTCCCAATGAATCTCGCGTCCGCCGGTTTGCAGGTACTTCAGACAAAACTCTCGTTCACGCTCGATCTGCGCCGCATCGCGCGTCGAGCCCGCACCGGCCTCGCTCTCGAACCAGCCGACGGTCGTGTCGTTATCATGTGTGCCGGTGTAGACGACGACGTTGCGATGATAGTTGTGCGGGAGGTCGTGGTTGTGTGGGTCGCCGCCGAAAGCGAATTGCAGAATACGCATGCCGGGAAAACCGAAATCATCGCGCAGCGCTTCAACGTCGGGCGTGATGACGCCGAGGTCTTCGGCGATGATGGGCAGTTTGCCGAGAGCCTGACGGATGGCCGTGAAGAGTTCCCTGCCCGGCGCTTCGACCCAGCGCCCGCGCTCGGCTGTCTTGTCGCCGCCAGGTATCTCCCAGCAGGCGGCGAAGCCGCGAAAGTGATCTATGCGAAGAATGTCGACGGTCTGAAGCGTGGCGGCGACACGCGCTATCCACCAGCGAAAACCGTTGGCACGCATGCGCTCCCAGTTGTACAGAGGATTCCCCCAGAGCTGGCCCGTAGAGCTGAAGTAATCGGGCGGCACGCCCGCAACCACCAGGGGCACGCCCCTCTCATCCAGCTTGAACTCTTCAGGGCTTGTCCACACGTCGGCTGAATCATGCGCGACGAAGATGGGAATGTCGCCGATCAGCTTTATCCCGCGCTCGTTAGCGTAGGCTTTGAGGGCGAACCATTGCCTGAAGAAGAGGAACTGGTAAAACTTCTGCGCCTCCATCTGATCGCGCAACTGCCAGCGCGCCCGCGCGAGCGCCTCGTCATCACGCCTCACAAGCGCGGGCTCCCACTCGTTCCAGGCCACACCGCCATGCGCGTCCTTGAGCGCGCGAAACAGCGCGTAGTCGTCCAGCCATGAACCGTTATGCCGGCAGAAGGATTCAAAGGCGGCGCGCAACTGAGTGTTCGTTGTCTGACGAAAACGCGCGAACGCTTTTTCAAGTAAGCGCTTCTTTAATTCGTTGGCCGCCTGAAAATCGACGCGCTCGTCGTCCTCAAAGGCGGGGGCGGACGCCAGATCATCCTCATCGAGCAAGCCGTCTTCGGCCAGCCGCTCGGGGCTGATCATGAGCGTGTTGCCCGCGAACGCCGAGAAGCAGGCGTAGGGCGAGTCGCCGTAGCCCGTGGGCCCAAGCGGCAACACTTGCCATAGGCTCTGCCCCGACGTGTGAAGAAAATCCGCGAAGCGAAAAGCCTCCGGCCCTAAGTCTCCGACGCCGAATCTGCCCGGCAAGGAGGTTGGATGTAAAAGAATACCGCTCGAACGCGAGGTGGTCACAGCTCAGCCTCTCCGATCTTATGCTACTTGCTAAAGCTACAGGGATTGAAAGATTACTCCGAGAGTATAGCCCAAACGGGCCCCGCGCTTCGATTAATTTCGCGCGTCCTGAACTTTAAATGCCATGACAGTTCTGGCCGGTACGTCGAGCGATAAGGTCAAGCCTTCCACGACGGCGCGCTTCCCCGCAGGCAGAAGCGACACGACGGGCGTGCCGTTAATGAGCCCGAGGGTCTGCGCGGGAATGGACAGCGTAGCGGGCGCGTCGGCGCGATTGATGCAGACTATCAACGTCTCGCCCGTGTCCCGCCGGGCAAAGACATAGGAATCGTCCGTGTAGAGGAGATCGATCAGGCGTCCGCGTTTGAGCGCCGGATGGTCGCGGCGCAGCCGCAGCCAGTCGCGTGTCCACTCGTACATACGCTGCTCGGCCGGAGTGCGCCCGCGCGCCTCAAACGCGTTGCGCTCATCACCGGGAAAGCCGCCGGGAAAGTCCCTGCGATTGTCCGGGTCGTCGCCGCCCGTCATCCCTATCTCGTCGCCGTAATAAAGCTGCGGCACACCGCGCACGGTCAAAGTAAATGCCATGTGCAGCCTGGCCCCTTCGAGCGTCCCGCCTTCGAGCGAGACGAAGCGGCGCGTATCGTGATTGCCCAGCAGCGTCGTCACTCTGGAAGGGTCTGGATAGAGAGCGTCGTATTTGAGCGTGTCGCGCAAGTACCGCGTGGGCTTCTTGTTCGTGAAGACTTCACAGGATGCCTGCCAGAGGGCGAAATCAAAGACCGAGTCAAGCTCTGTGTTGATATTGTCCCAGCCCGTGTGCCCGCCGATGAAGAAAGCCGTGTGCGCCGCGTCGCGCTCGAACACTTCGCCGACCATCCATAGCTTCGGATACTGCTCGTGAAGCGCGCGTGAGAGAGCGCGTATGAAGGAGCGCGGCATGTACTGTATGGTGTCCTGCCGGATACCGTCGATGCCGGTCATGCCGACCCACCAGAGGGCGTTCTGAATCTCGTAGCGGGCGACCTCCGGCTCGTCCTGATTCATGTCGGGCAGTTCATCCGAGAACCAGCCGTCGAGCGTATTGCGCCGCTCGGGCGGATTGGCATTCGGAGAGAGAAGCGAGCTATTGTTGAATTTATTGAGCTCGTGGCGCTCGCGCGTGCCGTGAAACCAGTTGTCGAGCGGCGGCGCGCCGACCCAATCGTGACGCGACCCGACGTGGTTCGCCACCTGATCCTGAATCACTTTCAGGCCGAGCGCATGCGCGCGCTCGACCAACTCGCGCAGCGTCCCCATATCGCCGAAGCGATCTTCGACAGCGTAATAATCGTCGGCGTGATAGCCATGATAGTAGGTGTTCGGACACCAGGGCTTATCACAACCGTTGAGGCCGTTCCAGTTGTCGTACCAGGGCGTCAGCCAGAGCGTCGTCACGCCCAACTCTTTCAGGTAAGGGAGATGATCGATGACGCCGCGAAGATCGCCGCCATGCCACGCGCGCGGGTTGGCGCGGTCTGTCGCTTCGGGCGGAGCGCCTTTGGGCACATCGTTGGAGCGGTCTCCATTGCTGAAGCGGTCGGGCATGATGAGATAGATCACATCGTCCGTGGTCACACCCTGAAAATTCTTTGCGCTGTCGAGCGGAGCGTTGAGGCGAAACGGAATGACGGTACGCCCGCCCTCCGTCTCCAACGTGAGCGGATAATCGCCGGGACGCGCCGACGGGTCAATCTTCACGTTGACGAACAGGTATGTGCCCGCGCCGTTGACGAGAGCCGAGCCGGGAATGGTTTCCGCCCGCGTCGCCCTGACGCGAGCGCCTTGCAGGTTCGTCCCGCGCACGAGAAGCCTGACAGGATTGATCGTATGCCCGGCCCACCATGACGGCGGCTCGCTCTTCATCACCACTGGCGCGGCAACGCTCGCATAAGTGTCCGCGCAAACGAACATGCCGAGCAAGACGGCGAAGCTCAGGAGCGCGACATGTGCTGTTAGTAAACCTGATCGCAAAGTCTTTCAAAGCAGAAACCGGCAGGGATGAACAGAGAAAGGATGAAGGATGAAGGATGAATCATTGAATGATTACTTCATTGGATGATTCAATCAAACAGCTTTTCCTTCATCCTTCATCCTTCCGCCTTCATCCTTGCTTTTCTGCCTTCATCCTTTCCCTTCATGGAGTTTTCGGAGCGATATTGCTTGCGGGTTCCGGCAGGTCGGCGGGTGGGGGCATGGGCTCGTCGCCTGTGCTCACGTTGCTATCGCCGCTGCCGGTTGTCGCGGCGCTGCCGTTCTTGCGCGCTTCTTCGAGTCGCTTGAAAAGGGCCAGTTCACGCTCGGCATCCTCTCTGCGCTTGAGACGAGAGTAGGCCGTGAAAAGCTGATAGTGAATGCCCGGGTCTGTCGCGTTCATCGCGGTCGCGCGCACGAGTATGGGCAGCGCTTCATCATAGCGCTTGAGCCGGACGAGCAGGCGGCCCAGATCATAGTGCGCCGGAAAATTTTTCGCATCGAGCGCGATGGCGCGTCGCAGCAAACGTTCGGCCTCCTCCGAGCGTCCGTTCTGGCTCGCGATAAAGCCGAGGTTGGCAATCACGTCGGCGTTGTCCGGCTTGAGCGCGAGCGAGCGCTCGAAGGCTGCGCGCGCCTCTTCAAACAAGCCCTGTCCCCGCGCCGCATAGCCGACGAGGTAATGTATCTCGGCGGAGTCGGGGAAAACTTTTGCGGCGCGTTCGTAAACGTCGCGCGCCTGCGAGTAGCGTCGCTGTCGAAGCTGCACCGCGCCGAGCCTGACGTAATAGAGAAGCTTCGACGGGTCTTGAGCGACGGCGCGCTCGTAGAATTGTATGGCCGTCTCGCTCCTGTGATTCTTTGAGAGTTCCTCCGCGATCATGAAGTTGGCTTCAGGGAAACGCTCGCGCAGCGTCAGTGCTTTCTGCCAGTAGCCGAGCGCCGTTTCGCTCTGCCCGCGAGCGGAAGCGATCAGGCCGAGACGATAAAGCGGCTGCGGGTCGGCGGGCGCGAGCGTCGCCGCAGACTCCAGCGCGCGCGCCGCCTCGTCCAAACGATCCAGGTTATAGAGCGCGATGCCGAGGTTGTATAAGACTTCAGCCGTTCGCGGGCGAAGACGGTCTGTGCGCTCGAACAATTTCACGGCGCGCTCGTAGTCGTTGCCCTCGGCCAGTTGAAGCCCGAGCGTGAAGAGCACGCGCGGGTCGTCGCCCGCCGCACGCTCTATCTCTTCGGCCAGGAGCGCGGCATCCTTCGCTCGTTCGCTGTGCAGGTAAACGTTGACGAGAGCCAGCAGGAGTCGCAGGTCTTTCTCCTGACGCGGCTGCGCGTTTGGGCCCATGCCCGCCGCACGTTCCAAAAGGCTCGCCGCACGCTTGTAATCGCCGCGCGCCGCATAGAGCAGGCCGAGATTATACGTGGCCTGCGGGTGGTCGGGAGCAACCTTGAGCACGCCCTCGAAGCTTTCGATGGCCTGGTCGGGGCGATTCGTGCGCGCCAGCAGCACGCCCAGATTCGCACGCGCCGAGACGGCCTTCGGGTTCAGGCGCAACGCTTCGCGGTATTCGCGCTCGGCCTCCGCAGCCTGCCCGCGCCCGTCAAGAATAACGCCGAGAAGATTATGCGCGTCGGCATTCTGCGGCGAATCTTTGATAACGGCGCGGGCAATCCCTTCGGCCTCGTCCGTCCTTCCCGTCTGCAACAGCGTCGCGGCTTCACGCAGCGCGGACTCCTGATTACTACCACCGCGCGCCCCGCCCCCTTGCTGCGCCGCAGGAGTTGACAAGCCTTGGGCAGCAAAAGCCATGAAGAGGAGGCCCGCCAGCATGGCTCGCATGGTCTGCAAAAATTTGCGGCAGCTACTCATTGAGCTTAGGAACTTTCCAATCGCAAAGTCTTTCAAAGTAGAAAATGGCAGGGATGGACAGCGATTGTCAGGATAAAGAAGAGACAGGAAGATGGCGTTAAGCTATCAATCGCAAATTTGAAATCTTAAATCGCAAATTTGAAACCTTAAATCTCAAATTTGAAATCTTAAATCTCAAAATGCTTTTTCTTTATCCTGTTCATCCTGTCCATCCCTGTTAATTCCTTCTTTCATCCTGCCCGCGACGTGACGAATGAATCTCTCTGACGATCGCGTTTTCCCGCTCGGCCTCGGCGCGTTTGCCGAGTCGCCTGTAGGCTTGGGCCAATTGATAGTGCGGCTCTGGATTATTGGGCGCAAGCGTGGCGGCGCGCTGTAAGTGCTCGACGGCTTCCTGCGCGCGATTGGTGCGGAGCAGTGCGCGCCCGAGCGTGATGCGCGCTTCGTACAGATCGCCGTTGATAGCAATGGCCCGCTGAAGCTCTTTGATGCCTTCCTCGGTTCGGTCGCCGCCTAGCTTCGCGAGCAATACGCCCAGACCCAGATGGCCTTCCGCGCTATCAGGCCGCACGCTTAAAAGCTCGCGGTAGGCCGAGAGCGCGCCTTCATTATCGCCCGCCCCTTCGAGCGCTGTGGCGAGAAAGAAACGCGCCTGCGCGTCAGTCGGCCTTAACCGGACGGCGGTGCGAAAGGCCGTGGCAGCGCCCGCCGGGTCATTAGCGCCGAAGCGCGCTCGCCCCAACGCAAACTGCGCATCGAAATTGTCCGGCGAGAGCGCGACCGCTTCTTCGACCGCCTTCAAAGCGCCAGCGCCGTCGCCCTTGACGGCGAGGATGACGCCCAGCAGCACTAGCGCGTCGGATGCGTGCCTGTTCGCCTCCGCGCTTTTAGCGGACGCGCCCGCTTCGCTTGAAGTGCTTCGGATGGATGCGTAAGCGGCTCTGGCGAGACGCTCCGAGGCTTCGAGCTGGCGCAGATTGAAGAGCGCGAGCGCGCCTCCGTACAGCGCCCGCTCCTGCTGCGGCGCGGCGTCCAGAATAGCCTTGAAGATAGACCAGGCGTCCTCGAAGCGCGACGCGGAGAGCAAGCGAAAGCCTGCTTCAAGGGCTGCGGCAAGCTTTAGGTCATCAACGGGCCTCGCGCGCAACTGCTCGATCGCTGCCGACGGTTGAACGTTTGCCTGTTCGGGTACGGGCGACTGCTGGGTCTGTGCCTGAAGGATTGAGGTTGAGAGCAGGACGGCTGCGAGCGACAGGCAGAAGGCGGGCGTCCACCCTGCGCCAACTTTCATATAGACCTGCCAACGCTCGCGCATCAGAAAATTTCTAAACTCAACAAGCTCAACTCGGGGAGGCAGCCACAGGTTAAAGGTTTTACCTGTCAAGCTCAAGCCGATCGCCACATAAAGAATCGAGTGGCGAGCATGTGTAGTTCGTGCCCGCCACTCGACTGGCGTACCATCGTCTCAGGACGCTCCGACGCGCTTACCAGACCATCCTGAAACCCCACTCGAACTGTCGTTGCCTTTGGGCGCTGGTGTCTATGCCGATGTGCCTTCCGTTCGGCGTGTCGGTGGTATTGGTGTCGCATGTCGTCTGCGAAAAAACACCGCCGACGAAACAGGGCTCGATATTTCTCTCCGGGACATTACGATTGACGTGATTCAAGACGTTATAGATTTGAATGCGCGTCTGGATGTTGAACCGCTCGCCCCAGCGGAAATTCTTGAAGAAGGAGACATCCCAGAATTCCTGTCGATCGCCCCGGAACGTATTGCGCCCGAGAGAGCCGTACAGGGGGCTGGACGCATCATTCGGGAAGACCCTGATGGTCGGCGGCCCGAAGGCAGCCGGGTTGAACTGCATGCGGCGCGCACGTTGTTCGGCGGTCGGCGTCGGGTCGCCGATCAGGTTCGGGCGCGGCCCGCCTTCGCCGAAGACGACCGTGTATGTGGGCCCGCTCTGAATCGTGACGAGATTGTTGAACTGCCACCCGCCCAAAAAGAAGTCGACGGGCTTCGCCCAGTCCGTGCCGTAACGGCGTCCGCGCCCGAACGGCAGATCATAGACGTTGGCGAAAGTGAAGCGATGCCTGACATCGAGGTCGGAGTTGGCGCGCTCCTGTTCGGGATTGAGCGGGTTGTTGGGCCCATAGAGGTCTCGCCCCGGATTGCTGTTGCCAGCGAAGCGGCCCGGCCCGTTATCGATCGTATGCGACCAGGTGTAGGCCGAGATGAAGGAGAGACCGCCCGTCAAACGTTTTTCGAGTTTCGTCTGAAGACCGTTGTAGCTCAGGCGGCCCGTGTCGTCCGTAAAGTTGACGAAATCCAGATTGGGAACGATGCGCGCGCCCGGGCCACGCGTCGCGCTCTGACCGATGTTGCGGTCGATCAGTAGATTGCGACCGATGTTCCCGACGTAAGCGGCTTCGGCCAGCCAGTTGGGCCTGAACTCCCACTGGAACGTCAGGTTGTACTGGTGATACATCTCGTCCTTGAGATTGACATCGACGGCGGAGACGTTCGTGTTGGACGAGAGAGAAGCCAGCGGAAAGACAGGCCCGGTGATGAAGACGTTGGGCGGCAGCGGGAGCGGGTTGTCGAGACTGAAGGCGGCCCCCAACTGCGGGCAGCGGGTCGTGCCGAAGCGAATAATGTCGCAGCCATAGCTGCCGCCGCCGTTGAAGGGCTGATCGACGGCGAAAGCGCCTATGTTGGCCGCATCGGTCGTGTAGAGCAGACCGTAGCCGCCGCGCACGACAAACGTCTTGTCCGCCTTGAACCCGCTCCACGCGAAGCCTATGCGCGGCCCGAAGTTGTTCTTGTCCGTCTCTCTCAAGCCGCGCGGGACGCCGCCGCCAGCGCGTATCAGCGCGCTCTGCTCGGGAACGAAATTCAACTGGCGGTCGAAGCGTTCCGTGTAGGGCGTGAAGATGTCGTAGCGCAGGCCGAGGTTGAGCGTCAGGTCGGCGTTGACTTTCCAGTCGTCCTGCACGAAGAAGGAAATCTCTTTGCCCGATTGAAAATACGGGCCGCCGGGAACCGAGCGATCAAGGTGCGCGGGCGGGTTGCCGAGCAGGAGGTTCGCGTAGGATGAACCGGCATCGAGCGGGCCGATAGGTATCGCGGGGATTCCTTCGGTCGGAATCGCGCCATAGTTCCCGCTCAGGAACCCGCCGTTCTGTGTGCCATACTGGTATTGACCTTTGGCGTTGGCCCCGGAGGTCGCGGGCTGATTCTGACGGACGCGCAACTCGCCGCCGATCTTAAAAGTCTTGTTGCCGCGAACGACCGTCAGCGTGTCTCCGAAATAGAAGTTGTTCGAGAGAAAGAAGAAGGGGCTCGCATCGCCGATAAACTCAAGGTCACCCTTGTCGGCATCCGTGCCGATCACGCCGAGCAGGATCGAGCCGGTACAGGTCACGCCGCAAACGTTGACACCGGGAACGCCGAGCGCCGACGAGATGTTCGGGTCGAAGCCAAGCGCGCCGCTCTGGCCCGGATTGAGAATCCCGATCTCGAAGCGCGAATAACCGGCGCGCGCATCGTTGACCACCGTCGGCGAGAAAATCTGCGTATCGCCGAGCGCCACCTGACGAGTGTTTCCGAACTCATTACCCGCGCCGAACCCTGACGGCAGGTCGAGCCCGTTCGGTGAAGTGCCGAGCGGAAAGTTGTTGCCGCGTATGCGCTCGTTGGTCGCCTTGCTGTAACGCCCGAAGAAGCGATTGTTGTCCGTGATGTTGTGATCGATCTTGATGTCGTACTGGTTGATGTTCGCGTTCTCTTTCCTGTTCCTGATGAAGTTCCTGAGCAGCCCCGTGGTGTTCGGCAAGGGGTAGGCGTTGAGCACGTTGAACCCCGCCGGAGAAAACTGCGAACTCGGAATGATGTTGCCCGGGTACGGATTGCCGTTCTGATCGAAGATGGTTCCCTGCGGCGCAATGACCGGCCCGTTGATCGTATTGTAGGTGTGCAGCACGCCGGGCTGAAGCAGTTCCGAAAAATCGCCCGCGCGCATCTTCGCGGTCGGGACAGTGACGGGCGCTTCGCTGGAGTTGAAGGCGGGCGTCGCGTTGCGCTGGCCGTTGAATGAGAAGAAGAAGAAGGACTTGTTGCGTCCGTCCCAGATCGGGGAGCCGCCTTCGCCGAAACGCGGCAGGAAGATCGGGCCGCCGACCGTCCCGCCGAAATTATGTGTGTTGGTATTGGTCGGGTCTGGGGTATAGACGGGTTTCGCGCTCGCAAAGCGGCCCTGGTAATACTCGAAGGCAGAGCCGTGAATCGAGTTGGTTCCAGACTTGAAGGTGGTCGAGATGACCGCGCCGCCCGCGCGCCCCGTCTCGGCAGAGGGCACGCTCGTTTCAACTTTGAATTCCTGAATGGCATCCGGGTTCGGGAAGATGGCGATCTGTCCGAACTGCGACTCGTTGTTATCGACGCCGTCGAGCGAAAAGTTGTTATTGGTGACGCGCGCGCCGTTAGCCGAGATGACGGAGCCGCCGGATTCGCGGAAGCGCGTCGATTCGGTTCCACGCGAGGGGCCGCCGCTCTCGAAGTTGCCGCCGCCGCCCAGGGTTCCGACCGCCGGTCGGGTGACGCCGGGCGAGAGTCCGGCGAGCAGGGTAAAGTTTCTTTGCGAGATCGGAAGCTCTGTCACCTGTCGCCCGGTGATGATGTCACCGCGCACGCTCGTTTCGCTCTCCACCAGTGGCGCGGCTTCAGCCGATACCGTTACGGTTCCGCCCGCTCCGGCGACGGTCGTGAAATTGACATCCAGGGGCAGCCGCGCGTTGGTCTCGACCGTCACATCCTCAAACACTGTGGTCTGAAACCCTGTCGCCTCCACCGACACACGGTAGTTGCCCGGCTCCAGATTGGGGACGGTGTACGTGCCGTCCTCATTGCTCCTGGCAGAGCGCGTCTCGCCCGTGGCGTTATTGGTGACGGTGATCGACGCCCCGTTGACGAGCGCGCCGTTCGGGTCTGTCACAGTGCCGACGATTGTGCCCTTGTTGTTTTGAGCAAACGCGGGAAGCGTGAAGAACGCCAGTAGGAGAAAGAGCGTGCTGAAGCCTGAAAGAAGAGAAACGAAGCGCCTTGATTTCATCATTGACTGAGCCCCTTATGCGAACCCCGGATGGAGGACAAGCCGCGCATGCTTGCGGCACAAAGCGCTCGGCTTTTGAGCGCCTAAAACGAAAAACAGCCAAAGACGTAAGAAGCTGGACTTTGGCTACAATCTGACTTTCACAATGTTTTTGACGGAAGAACCCCGACTGAAACCTTAATGATTGACTGCGTAACGAGAAGGAGTATATGTGGGACTTTCAAAAACTGTCAATATTCCGGCGAGAGTTTTTCGCCCCGCTGGGCCCATTAAAATCCGCTGTCAACGGATCAGATTTATCCGCCGGGCGCGGAGGCGCTCGCCCACCTCATTTCACTTCCTTGAGCGGCCTTTGCCTTCCGCCAGCGTCAGCACACGATCGACGCCGGGGACATCGAAAGTTTCCAGCGGGCCGCCGGGCCATTTCACTTCGAGCTTATCGACGCGCGCCGCCGGGCCCAACCCGAAATGCAAACGCAGGTCGTTCTGCGAGCCGAAGCTCGCGCCGCTAAAGAGGTCTACGCGCTGGTGCAGCTTGGCGGTCGTGAGGTAGACGATCGCGCCGGTAGCATCCCTCGGGCTCTTCTTCGACACGTCTCCGACCAAATTCAGCTCAAGCCAGTGGCCCGCCCCTGCGGTCGCGTTTCTGAGGAGCGCGGGTTTCGTATCCAGATTATTCAGGACGGCGTCGGGCCGCCCGTCTCCGTCAAGGTCGCCGACGGCCAGCCCACGGCTCGGCCAGGCATAGGCCAGAGCGCTACGCGGCGCAGCGCCGACGCGCGCGAATCTTCCATTGCCGAGGTTATGGAACAGAAGAGGCTGCTGCGCAAAGCTGCTGCCCCACTGGTATTTGTCGACCGCCGGGTAGACATGCCCGTTGGCGACCAGCACATCCTTCCACCCGTCATTGTCGTAGTCTATAAAGCTCGTCCCCCAGCCCAGGAATGGAATCGTCACCTCGCCGTGGCCGGACTGAAAAGTAACGTCTGTGAAATTCCCTTCACCGTCGTTATGCCGTAGCGTGTTGGAGTCGTCCGAAAAGTTTGTGACGTAGAAATCGACGCGCCCGTCGTTGTCGTAATCGCCGACGCCGAGGCCCATCCCGGCCTGCTCGCGCCCGTTCTCGTTCAGTGCCATGCCGGACGGATAGCCCGCCTCCTCGAACGTGCCATCGCCCTTATTGACGTAGAAGAGGTTCGGCGTCGAATCGTTGATGACCAAAAGATCGAGCAGGTCGTCATCGTCGGCGTGGATGAAGACTGACGAGAAGCCGTAGTAACGGTTCGGGTCATTAACCCCGGCTTTGACGCTTACGTCCTCGAAGGTTCCGTCCGGCTTTTGATGATAAAGCGTATCGGTGTCGCCCTTGAGGCCGCGCGGGCCGCACATGACGGGCGTGCCGCGAAACTGGCAGAAGTTCTGATTGATCGTGCCGGGCTTCCCGACCTCGCTAGGGTTCGGTGGCAGATTTCCCAGATCGAACTCGACGTAGCCGGGCACGAACAAATCCAGCCGCCCGTCCGCGTCATAATCGCCCCAGGTCGCGCCCGTGCTCCAACCTTTGCGCGCCACACCGAGTTTCTCCGCCACGTCCGTAAAAGTACCGTCGCCGTTATTGTGATAGAGACGCGACGTGCCGTAGTTGCCCACGTACATGTCCGGGCGTCCATCGTTGTCGTAGTCGCCGACCGCGACGCCGAAGCCCCAGCGCTCGTTCGCCACACCCGCCCTCTCCGTCACATCCTCAAACTGCCAGTTGCCCTTGTTGCGAAAGAGCGCGGCACGCGGCTGCTTCTCTTTGCCCTGCATCGCCGCGAACGTCGAGCCGTTCAAAAGGTAAATGTCAGGCCGCCCATCCCCGTCGTAATCGAAGATGGCACAGCCTCCCGACGGCGTGTCGATGATGTAATCCTTGGCCGCGCTGCCCGAATGATGCCTGAACGCGCCGAGCCCGGCCTGCTCCGTGACATCCTCAAAGACCAGTGGAGCCTTCGGGTCAACGATGTCAACCGTGCGCCGCGAGGTATAGGTGGCGGCGCTGCCCGTTGAGACTCCGCCCATTCCCTGCTGCGGCGTCTGTGGAGTTTGAGCAACGAGAGCGAGCGGTGATTGGGCCAACATGAAGAGAGCTAATAAGGCGAGCGCGCGCACTCTTTTAGACGAGCGTCTGAAAAGGGCTTGGACTGTGTTGAGTTGAAGCATTGTCAGTACCGCCTGCTTAAGCCGGGCGGGTTCCTACGCCGGTTGAGACCCGCCTGGCTTAAGCAGGCGGTACTGACTGCGTTGACAGTCAGGCCATCTCTATCATTTCTGAGCATCGCGTTCGTTGACGACGAGGTAACGATCAACCTGCGGATTATCGACCCGCTGAACTTTATTGCCGGGCCAGCGGACTTCCACTGTGCGGACGGCGCTCGCGCTTCCGAGCCCGCAGATAATGCGCGGGTCGTTGGACGCTAAGTAACTGCCCGCCGTTGTCGCGTCGAAAACCTGGCGGCGTCCGGTCGCGTCTGTAACAGTGACGCGCGCGCCCTGGCCCATGCGGTTGGATTTCCGGCCCGCCAGGGCGATGCCCAGCCAGTGATTGCGCGTCCCGTCATTACGCAGGACGAGCGCCGGGCCGTCAAGTACGCTCACGACGACATCCGTATCGCCATCGTTATCAAGGTCGCCGAAGGCAGCGCCGCGCGCGGCGACGGGCTGGCTGAAAACTGTTCCGGCGCTCAGCGAGACGTTGACGAAGCCCTTGCCGGTATTACGCATCAGCAGCGGCGTCTGCCTGTACTTGAGATAACTCGAAGTCTTTTCGATGGTATCAAGGACGTGGCCCTGCGCGACGAACAGATCGCGCCAACCGTCATTATCGGCATCCATGAAGCGCGTCCCCCAGCCCGAATAGAGCAGCGAAATCTGGCCCACGCCTGTCGTGCCCGTGACGTAAGTGAAGGTCGCGTCGCCGTTGTTGTGAAAGAGCGGGTAAGTCTCATTCGAGAGCGTCGTGATAAAGACATCCATGTAACCGTCGTTGTCATAATCGGCGGCATCGACGCCCATCCCGGCAAACGTCTTGCCGTTCTCGTCATATCCGGCGCCCGCGAGCAGCGCCACGTCCTCAAACGTCCCGTCGCCGCGATTACGATAGAGCGACTGGCGCACGCTATCGTTGGCGACGAAGATGTCCGTCCAGCCGTCCGCATCAAAATCCGCGAACGCAACGCCTAAGCCCTTCCCGCCTGGGTCTGCGATCTTCGAGGCGACGCTCACGTCCTCGAAGGTTCCGTCCGCCTTCTGATGAAAGAGCAGGTTCGACGCGCCCTTGAAATTGTCTGGATGACAGTAGGCGCGGAAGCGCGGGTCGCCGCAAAAGACATTACCGCGCTCGAAATCCCAATCCATGTAACGCGCCACGAAGAGGTCAAGCCGACCGTCGCGATCGTAATCGAGCCAGCCCGCGCTCGTAGACCAACCCGCCCCGCCCACACCCGCACGCTTCGTCGCGTCCTCGAATGTTCCGTCGCCGCGATTGCGATAGAGCGTATTCGCGCCGTAAGCCGTGACATAAAGATCAATCTGACCGTCGCCGTCATAATCCCCTGCGGCGACGCCCATCGAATAGCCAGACCCGCGCACGCCCGCGCGCTCCGTCACGTCCTCAAAGGTTCCGTCCGGCTTTTGATGATAGAGACGATTCCAGAATTTAGCATCCCTCTTATCCGGCATCGCGCTCGCGGGCTGCGGGTCGTCAAGCCTTGCTCCGTTCGTGAAATAGAGGTCTAGCCGCCCGTCATTATCGTAATCGAACATCGCCACTCCGCCGCCCATCGCTTCGAGCAGGTACTTCTGTGACGTGACGGAGGCCGCCTGCCTGAAAGAGACGCGCGCCTGCGCCGATATGTCTGTGAAAGTCACGGGCGAGGGCGCTTGCGGCCCCGGCGGAGGCGGAGTCTTACCCGGCTCTGCGCCGCTGTAAGAGCGCCCCGTGCGCTGCGGCGAGGGAGACTGAGAGGGCTGCTGAGAGAAAAAGGAAAAAGGAAAAAGGAAAAAGGAAAAAGTTAAAACCAAAGCACGCGACACAGCTTTTTTCCCTTTTGCCCCTTGCCTTTTTCCTTTACCCTTTACCCCGTCCATCCTGTTAATTTCTTCCCCGGAGTTAATGATTATTCTCTTTGAGAGTTCGCTTCGCTTCATCTATCAGCAGGTTATTTCTCTCGTAGGAGAGACCGGCGCTTTCGTTCTCGCCTTCGATCTTCGGCGGATACTGATGAGCGCTGTAGACCGGATAAGCTTCAGTGCGCAGGTGCGCGAGCATGTGATGGCCGCGACGTGTGGCGCGCTCGTGTCGAAGCGCGTTGATGTCTACGGGCGCGACGACGATGCGCTCGCCGGGGCCCGGGCTCGCCTGTGCGAGGATGCGCCCGTCGAAGTCTACGACCTGACTGCCGCCCGGCCATGAATAGGGCGGGTAATGCTTGAGGCTCGCGCCCTGATTGGCGGCGACGACGTAGGCCGTGTTCTCAAGCGCGCGGCAACGATTAACGACCGTCCACCAGTCCATCGGCTCGGTCGCGCCCCACGGATCCATGTAAGCCGAAACCCTGACCATGACTTCCGCGCCCGCGTGGGCCAACTGTCGCATCGCTTCGGGAAAGAGCCAGTCGTAGCAGATGGCGCAGCCGATGCGCCCGATCGGAGTCTCGGCGACGGGAAACAGCGGCTCGTCGTAGCCCGCCAGATCGTGCGGGCTCGTGTGCACTTCGTAGGGAATCCACGTATTGACCTTGCGATACTTGTAGAGAATGCCCTCGGGGCCGATCAGGCAGGTCGTGTTGAAGACCGCTCCGGGCCAGCGCGCGTCCACTTCCAGCATCGAGCCGCTTTGAATATAGATGCCGTGCTCGCGCGCCTTCCCTTCGAGCCTCTCCGTGTGTTCGTTCGGAATCCTGACCGCAAGCTTTGCGATCAACTCCGCTGCCGTCGGAAAGACCGGCGCGGCGTGCGCGAATTCGGGAAAGACGACGAGGCGCACGGGCAGAAAGGGAGCGCTTCCCGCGACAGCCGAGTCAATCATCGAGAGCATGCGATCGGTATTGGCGCGCATCGCGCGGCGCTCCGTTGGGTTCGGCATGTCCGTCTGGCAAGCGGCCACGGCATACCTCAGAAGCTCGGTCATTATTTTCTTTCCTCCAACTGATGCGCGCCGCCGCTCGTGCCCGATGGGCCGAAGATGAGCGCTTCGGCGTAGGTCGTCTCAATCGACGGCACTTCCGCTGCGACGATGCGCGTGTTGTACTTTTCAAAGAGCGCGCGCCGCGCTTCCGTCATGGGGTAAGCATCGGGCGCTGTGTACGGATATTTTTTCATCCCGTGGAAAGGAAGCGGCCAGACGGCGCTCGGGCTCGCGGAGTTGATGTCCATCTCCTTGCTGAAGCCGTCGGCGTAGAGCAGGAAGGTGCGCGTCCACCCGCGCGGAAGCTCCGGCAGGCGCGTCGCATCGAAAGAGAGCGTGACTTCGTCGCCCGGGCGCGAGATGACGAACACATCATCCGTGCTCGTCAAAAGCTCGCGCACATCGCCCTCGCGCGTATAGCGACCGGGCATCACCTTCCAGGGCGAGGTGTAGGAGATCAGGTCGTAGTCATAGCCGAAGGGCTCGCGTCCATCCGGCGTGACTTCGCGGGAAAAGCCGCGCCAGCGCAGGTCTGCGCGCAGAGGCTCCAGCCGCGTGATGCGCGCCGGGAAATCTTCGCTTGAAGTATCGACGAGAATCTGATCCCAGTAGATACGCATGTTCGTCACGATGCGCACCTCGCGACTCGGCGAGAGAAATTTCCCCGTCAGATCGACCGTCACGGTCTGCGGTCGCCCGACGGGTATGCCTATGTCTTCGATGATCGTGCGCCAGCGCCCGCGCGCGTCTTTGACCTGAAGCGCCGGAAGGCGAGCTTGCTTACCGCTCTGCGAGGCGGCGACGTTATCGCTCGACCAGGAGTAATCCGTCCAGCCCGTCAGCAACAAAAGCGTGCGCGCGTCCTTGCTTGCCCCTTCGTCCAGCCGCATCGTGAGCGTGTGTTCATCTGCATAGCCGCGCACAGTGTCCAGGCGGAAATCGTCGGGCGACCGGCGATCCAGGCGACTGATGCGCGCCAGCACATCATGGCCGTGATCGTCCGTGGCCGCGAGTGGCGGGCGAGCGCCCCTGGTCTTGTAAAGCACGAAGGGACGCGGCGGGTTAGTCATCCCCTCGTTCGGATAGACTTCTACCTCGCGCGGGTGCGCGACCGCCAACAGTTGCAGGCGGTCGATGAAGAGCGCCTCTTCAAGCTCGTTCGTAATCCGTAGCTCGTAGCGCCCGTCACGCTCTCGCAACTGGTCGCCGCGAATCCTCACATACTCGTCCGGGTCTGGCGTGTTGAAGAGCCCCGGGCCTTCGAGGTAGCCCATCTCGCCGCCGCCCATGAAGTCCGTGATAAAACGAAAACGCTCGCCGTCCCAAGCATAAAGATAGGGACACGAAGAAGGCTTGCGGTCAAGCTCGTTGACCGGCAGGACGATGGCCCTGGCGTTCTTCTTCGGGTCAGCCGATTTCGCCGTAATCTCTGTTTCGGCCTGAACGATTCCGGCGGGCCACAGCACGCGCACGGCATCGGGCGCAGCGCGCTTGCCCAAACCGAAGATGACATCTGCGGGCGCGGGCGCGGGGCTCGCCGAGTAGGTTTCAAGCTTCTGTATGAGACTTCCGGCGCGCGCCTCTATCTTGGCCCCGACGCCGCTGCGATTACTGACCTTGCCCGTCAAAAGCACGCGCACGGAAGCGTTCTGATTGCCGCCCTCGTTGCCCGCAACCCGCACATCGCCCAAGGCCGACGACAGAATCAGATCAGTATCACCGTCATTATCCATATCACCCGCGACGACGATGCGGCCTAAGCCATTCTCGTCACCCGCGCCGAAGAGGTCGCGCGGCGCAGCGCGCTCGGTCACGTTCGCCCAGCCGTCGCCGACGTTGCGAAGAATACGCAAGCCCGCGCCCGTAAGCATCAGGCAATCGAGCAGTCCATCGTCGTCGTAATCCAAAAACTGCGAGGCTGTGACCATCTCAGACCCGGCTGGCGCAGCCGAAGTTTTGAAGCGTCCCTGACCGTCGCTGAGGGCAAATAGTCCGGGGCCGTCCGCACGACCGAAGAAGAAGTCCGTGAAGCCGTCCTTGTTGACATCGCCCGCCGCCGCGCTCGTCCAGCGCCCTTCCTGTGCGAGCCCCGTTTCGCGTGCGACATCTCGAAAAGAGCCGTCGCGTTGATTGCTGAAAAGCTCCGGCGCTTTACCGTAGCTGAGCAGGAGCAGATCAACGTCGCGGCGATTGTCATAGTCTGTCGGAACGATCGCAACGACGTGGCCCGCGCTCGCGCTCACCCTGGAGGTCGCCGTCATGTCGCTGAACTTACCATTGCCGTCGTTGCGCAGCAGCATGCTCGGCGCGGCGGCGAAATCTTCGGGGAAACGCGCCTCGCCCTGCGCCGGTTTGGAGAGATCGGCCAAGCCACCGACAACGATGTCCAGATCGCCGTCGTGATCCAGATCGACGAAGGCCGTGGCGGCGGAAAGATACGTGTAAGGAGGAATACCGGCGGCGGTCGTTACGTCAGAGAATTTTCCATTGCCGTCGTTGTGATAGAGCGCGAGCCCGTTGTCGCGTACCACAAAGAGGTCTGGCCGGGTGTCGTTATCGTAATCGCCCGCGACTGCGCCCGTCTCGACGGCTGATGCCCCGGCGAAGAGCGCGCCCGCCTGCGCCGTCACATCCACGAAGCGCCCGGCGTCGTTGCGATACAGATGACGCCCGGAAGTCGTGGACGCGAAGAGGTCTAGATCACCGTCACTATCGAAATCAAACGGCGTCAGGCTTCCGCCGAGCGCCGCTGCAATCTCGCGCCGCGTCGCATCGCTCAGCTCGCCCGCTTTGTACCTGCGGCCCATCGCCTGAGATGATGTGACCGCGCCGGAGGGCTTTCCCACGGGCGCGGGCGGCAGCATGCTCTTTGTGGCGTCCTTGAATGTGACGGCGGGCGTGGCGCGGTCAATCAGCTCGGGCTCCGCTCCCGTTGAAGCGACGGCCTCTGCGTAGCGGCCCTGCTCAAGATAGTTCTGACCGATGGTTGTCCCGGCCCCGCTCTGCCTGAGCGCCTGAAACCTCTGAATCATGCGCGCGCCCTCTTCACGCTCGCCCGTGCGCTGGAGCGCCGTCGCAAGGTTATAGATGGCGGTCATGTTGTAAGGCTCTGCGGCGATGGCTGTGCGAAAGGCGGCGACGGCTTCGGCGTACTTGCGCTGCTGCGCGAGGAGTTGGCCCAGTTGGACGTTGGCCCCGACATCGCGCGGGTCGATCTTGAGCACGCGCTGGAAAGCGCTGACGGCATCATCCGCGCGATTCTGGCTACGCGCGACGAGTCCCATGATGTAGAGAGGCTGCGGCGCGTTGGGGGCGAGGGCGGCGGCGGCTTCGGCCTCGCGCTGTGCGCCGCGCAGGTCGGGCACGTTGTATAGAGCAATGCTCAGGTTGATGCGCGCCAGCGCGAGCTTCGGGTCAAGCTGAAGGGCTCGCCCGAAAGCCTCCGCGCCCTCTTTGTACTTGTATTGTTCGAGCAGCGCGACGCCCAGATTATTGGCGCGATAAGCGTCCTCGCGCGCCGTAGTACCAGCAGCCGTGGCAGTCTCGCCCTGCGACGCGGAAGTGTGAGTCGTTCCCGGCAACACCGCCACACAAATACCCAGGACGACAGCGACAAAAGCAAAAACAGAGCTATGAAATTTCATAAAAGGGCCAGGCAATGAAGAAAGGATGAAGGATGAAGGATGAAGGATGAAAGGAATGCTGAAAGAAATGCTTCACTGTCTTGAATGCTTTACTTCATCCTTCATCCTTCATCCTTCATCCTTGCTTTTATCTGGAAGCGGTCTTTTTGAAGCTGTAGTCTTCAAGCTCAAACCCGTATTTGATCGCTCCCGCATCCGTCCATGATTTGACGACGCCGATGCCGTCGGCGTACCAGTTTGTCCTGGTGGCGACGGTTCCGCCGTTCGAGACATGGCTGATGATCTTGATCGCGCGGAATTTGCCCGCCGGAACCTCTACCCACTCGGGCCCGATCACCTCGTTGGATTCCGACACGTCATTGCCGCCGACATCTTTTCCGTTCCAGCTCCACTTGCTACCGGGGATCAGCGGATTCTGCAAATGTTTTCGACCGGGCTCATAATCAACTTTCAATCCGGTCTGCTCATCCGGGTACGAAATCCTGTGCTGTAACACCCATCCCTTCGGCTTGGAGTAAAGGTAATGAACCCTAGACCCGGATACCAGCTCCACCAGATAGCGCATAGTTCCGTCAGCCTGCTTCTCTTCGCTGAGGACTTTGTAGGTAAACTTGCTGCCTTCGGAGTGGCGGTACGTCCATGAATCCCCGACGCGCAAAGGGAAATAGTCGCCCGTGGCTGACGCCGCCGAAGGCTGGCTGCGCCTCTGTGTCCCGCGCCTCTGGGCCAACACGCTCGGCATCACGGCGAGCACTAAACAGAGCGCCCCCAGCACGCGTATCGTATTGATCTTCATCTTAATTTCCTCAAGCTGTTTTAGTCTCAGACGACCCGGAAAGCTTTCCGAGCAATCTGGCTCCATCACACGAGCACGTTCTCGGTGTCGTGCTCCAATCCAAGCTCAGTGAGGATACGATGCACCGCAGCGACGACCTGCGGATTCGTCAGGTCTCGCGGTCTCTCCAGATCGAGCGTCAGCTCGCAACGAATCCGTGCCGGACGATCAGAGAGCACGACAACGCGGTCTGCTAGCTGCGCCGCCTCCTCCGTATCATGCGTCACCAGGACGACTGTGCGCGGGCGCTCGCGCAGGAGCCGCGAAAGCTCTCGACGGAGCCGCAGGCGAGTAAGATAATCGAGCGCCGAAAAGGGCTCATCCAGGAGCAGCACGTCGGTCTCGCCCGCGAGCGCCCGCGCCAACTCCACGCGCTGTCGCATCCCACCGGACAACTGGTGCGGGTAATGCCCCCCGAAGCCTTCCAGCCCGATCAGCGCCAGCATCTCTTTCAACTCCGAGGCGCGCTCCGCATCCTCTTTGATGTGCCGCAGGCCCATGGAGATATTCTCGGCCACTGTGCGCCAGGGAAAGAGCCCGTCGTGCTGGTAGACCATGCGCATGCGCCCGTCGGCAATGACACGGCCCGCCGTCGGCTTGACGAATCCTGAGAAGAGATTCAACAGCGTCGTCTTGCCGCAGCCCGATGGGCCCACGACGGCGACGAACTCTCCCTCTCGTATGTCCAGCGAGAGGTCGCGCAATACTTCGACCGTCCCGAAGGAGAGCGAGACGCCTTCCAGGCTCAACCCCCTCGTTATCAACGCTCGTACCCCCATCTGACGCTCGGTATTTTGGTCAACTGCACGAGCAGCCGATCTATCACCACGCCTATGATGCCGATCACGATCATCCCGACCACCAGTAAATCCATACGCAGGCCGTTGCGCGCGTCCCAGATGGCGAACCCCAGCCCGTCGCGCCCGGCAATCATCTCTGCGGCCACGACCACCAGCCACGCGAGCCCCGCCGTCACACGCAGCGACGTAATCACCTGCGGCATAATGGCGGGCAGCGTCACTTCCATCAGGAGCGCGCGGCTGCTGTACCCGTAGTTCTCCGCGACGCGGAAATAGACCGACGGGATACTGGAATAAGCGGCCATCGTCGCCAGCACGATGGGAAAGAAAGCGGCCATGAAGATCAGGAAGATGGCCGGGACATCGCCGATGCCGAACCAGAGAATCGCAAACGGTATCCAGGCCAGAGGCGAAAGGTTGCGAAAAAAGTTGATGGCCGGTAAAAGCGCCGCGCGCGCGCGCGCCTGATGGCCCAGCCAGAGGCCCAGCGGCGTGCCCGTCAACACAGCCAGCAGAAAACCCGTCGTGACACGAAAGAGCGACGCAACCACGTCGTTGAAGAGCCTGCCGGTGCGTACCTCTTCGGCGAATCCACGCACGACCGACCAGGGCGACGGAAAAAGGGATTCGGGAAAGAGCTGCCAAAGCGAGAGCGCGGCCCACAGACCCAGAGCCGCGAGCAGCACCAATAGGGGGAGGAGGCGCGTTTGGGGGGACAATCTCTCTTCTCTCATAAAACAGGTTCGCCCGCCACGCACTCTAACATAGAAGAATTCCCGCCGTTAATATAAGGATGAAGGATGAAGGATGAAGGATGAAAGGAATGCTGACCCTTCTTGAAAGCTTTTACTTCATCCTTCCGCCTTCCGCCTTCATCCTTTCTTCAGCAGCGCGATCTGCCCGGCGTGATAAAGGTCGTGCTGGATGATGCCGTGCAGGGTCACGTAAACCGAGGACATGCCCTCGACTATGGGTTCGTTTAAGCGCGCCTCGTCCAGACTATCCAGCGCCGCGCGCAATCTTTGATTATTTCTCTCAAGCGTCTCCAGGGCCGCGAGCCATGCCGCTTCGCTCATATCTGTCACGGGCGGCCAATCCTCTTCGGTGGAAAGCTCCGCGCGCTGGCCCGCGAGCCTGAGCCGCGCGCCCTCGTGCCAGGCGGCGATGTGCAGGACTATCTCCCAGATGTTGTGCGCACCTGCGAGCGGTCTGGCCGCAGCCTTTTCGGCTGTCACATCGCTGACCAGTTCTTTGAGAGACGGCCCGTGCCATGCCGACCCCTCGAAGGCGCGGCGTAGCTGATCTTTGATTCTTTCAATCTCGCTCATTCCCTCGCTCCAAACTGCGGCAATTCTATTTTAAGTTAACAGAACCCGTCCGGCTTCGTGAAATGCCGGGCGGCGGGCACTCGGTACTATTTGCCGATCAGCTGTGGTATATAACATTCACGTTCAGATGAGCATACCCGGTCGCAGCAACGCACATATTTTAACCCGCGCACCCGTCCGAAGGTACACCGCCGAGCCGTGCGTGTCGCCGTGCGATCAAACCGGCTCCTCCATGAAAATATCTCTTCCGCTCATGCGCCAGCCGTCACCGCGCGGCCTGCGTCTTCTCGCTGGCGCGCTCTTAGCCCTGCTGCTCGTCGCAGGCGGCGTAGCGTGTCGCCGTACAGCGACTTTACCCGACAAGAACTCGCAGCAGTATAGGGAAATCGTCTCGGCATTTTACACCGGGCTGGCGGCCTTGCAGGTCGGCGACGACGTGCGCGCGGAAGCCAAGCTGACGCAGGCGACGCAGCTTGTGCCGGACGAGCCAGCGTCATGGGCCAATCTGGGCATGCTCGCGCTGCGCCAGAAAAATTATGATGCGGCAGCCGAAAGATTGTCCAAGGCCCAAACGCTCGCGCCCGAGAGCGGACAGATTTATGTCCTGTTTGGTCTGTTGGAGAGCGAGCGTGGACGGTTCGCGGAATCGATCGCGCACCTGCGCAAGGCCATCGAGCTTGACCCGCGCAATCTTCGCGCCGCCTACATGCTGGCAGAGCAGATCGAGCGGCAGGCCAATGAGGGCAGCGAGGCCGAAGCCCAGAAGCTGATCGAAAAGATTCTCGAAGCGCAGCCTGACAACCTGGCCGTGCTCGTCGAGCTGGCGCGTCTCTCGGCCAAGCGCAATGATGCCGCAACGCTACGGAAAGTTATCGCGCGTCTTGAGACGAAGGCCGTCGCGTGGCCGCCCGAAGTTCAGGAGCAGTTCAAGGCTCTACAGGCGGCGGCTGTAGGCACGGACGCTCGCGCCGCCGCGACCAGCATCGCGTTTCTGCGCAACGTGCTCGTGCGCGTCCCCGAATACCGCGCGGGTCTGGCCGCCGTCAAACCGCCGCCCGGCGAAGAGGCCGAACCCGTCACACGCTTTCTTCTATTACCGACGCCGGACTTTACGCCCGCGCCGCCCGACGACGGCCTCAACTTTTCTGCGGAAGCGATTTCGACTCTCGGCACGGACAAGTGGGACTGGATCGGCGCGATCTCTTTCACGGGCGAGGGAGCGCCTGCGGTCGTCGCGGCGCGCGGGGGCGAGTTGCGGATTGCACAGGGCGCGACCCTCAAACTACCGGGCGACACGGTGGGCCCACACGGCATCGCCGCGCTGGATTTCAATTACGACTTTAAGACAGACCTGGTCTATGCGGGCGCGGGCGGCGTGCGTCTCTACAGGCAGGACGATCTCAAGACGTTTACGGATGTCACGGCGCAGGCCAGGCTCCCTGCTGCGATCACAGACGCAAACTACACGGGCGCGTGGGCAGCCGACATCGAAGCCGATGGCGACATGGATATTGTCCTCGGCGTGCCCGACGGCGACGTGCTCGTGCTCAGAAATAACGGCGACGGAACTTTTAAGGAGTTGCGTCCATTTCAGGGCGCGTCGAGAGTCGTCGACTTCGCCTGGGCAGACCTGGACGGCGACGGCGACGCCGATGCTGCGCTATTGGAGAACGACACGCTTCAAGTTTATCTCAACGAGCGCGCAGGGCAGTTTACACGACTGACCATGCCCGCCACGCTTCAAGCCGTCGTCTCGATCAGCGTGGCCGATGCGAATAACGATGGTGTGCTGGACGTGCTGGCGGCACGCAATGACGGCCAGCTCGTTCGCCTGTCGAGCAAAGCCGAGGGGCGTGATTGGGAGACCGCCGAGCTTGCCCGCGACGCCGACCCGCGCCCGGACGCATACGCGCGAGGCTTCGTGCTTCTCTCTGCGGACATAGACAACAACGGCAGCAACGACCTGCTATCGCTTGGGCCCAACGGAGGACAAATCCGGCTGAGCGACGGTAAAGGCAACTTCAAATCGCTCGGGTCTCAGCTTCAGGGCCGCATCTTTTCCGTCGCAGACCTTGACGGAGATGGTCGGCTAGACCTGCTGGGGCTGTCGGCGGAGGGTCAGCCCGCGCGGCTTCTCAATCGCGGCTCGAAGAATTATCACTGGCAGGTCATACGCCCGCGCGCCAAGCAGGCCGTCGGAGACCAGCGCATTAATTCGTTCGGCGTCGGCGGCGAGATGGAGATTCGCTCCGGGCTGCTGGTGCAAAAGCAGCCGATCGCGGGGCCGCTCGTCCACTTCGGTCTCGGCGAGCAGACGACGGCCGATGTCGTCCGCATAGTCTGGCCCAACGGGAGCGTGCGCGCAGAGTTTGAACTCAAAGCCGATCAGGAGGTCTTGGCCGAGCAACGTCTGAAGGGCTCGTGCCCTTTCCTCTTCGCCTATGACGGGCAGAAGATGAGCTTCGTCAAGGACTGCCAGCCGTGGGGCGCTGCCATCGGCCTGCACATCGACACGCTCGACCCGCAGGGCGCGCTCCGCACGGAGGAATGGTTCAAGATCGACGGAGACAGGCTCGCGCCACGCAGCGGCGCTTACGACCTGCGCGTCACAGCCGAGTTGTGGGAGACCTATTACGTAGACCATTTTTCATTGATGGTCGTCGATCACAGGGCGGGCACGGACATCTTTGTCGATGAGCGCTTCTCCATACCGGGGCCGGAATTGTCCGTCCGCGCGGTCGAGAAGGCGCGCGAGGTGGCGAGCGCTGTGGACGATCGCGGCCAGGATGTCGGCGACATTCTGCGCGCACGCGATGGCCGCTACCTCGACACGTTCGGGCGCGGACAATACCAGGGACTCACGCGCGAGCACTTCGTCGAAGTAGACCTCGGCGCGGACGCGCCCACGAGCGGGCCGCTGTGGCTCATCGCCGACGGCTGGCTGCATCCGACGGATGCTTCCGTCAACGTGGCGATCAAGCAGGGTGGCGGTGAGCAGCCGAAGGATTTGAGCCTGGAAGTGCCGGACGGCAAAGGCGGCTGGACGACGGCGAAAGCGCATCTGGGCTTCCCCGCCGGACGCAATAAGACGATGCTTATCAACCTGGAGGGCCTCTTCCCGGATGGCGCGCCGCGCCGTGTCCGTCTCAGAACCAACCTTGAGGTCTACTGGGATGCCGTCTGGTGGGCCAGGGGCTTGCCCTCCGGTCAGATAAAGACGGAGCGCCTTTCGCCCGAGACGGCTGAGCTACGCTATCGCGGCTACTCCACCATCACGCAGGCCAACCAGTCTTCGCCGGAATTGCCGGACTACAACAAGCTTGAGGGAACGACGCAGCGCTGGCGCGACCTCGTCGGCTACTACACGCGCTTCGGTGATGTGCGCGAGCTGCTCTCGGGGGCAGACGATCGCTACGTCATCATGAACTCGGGCGACGAGCTGGCCTTTAAGTTCAACGCGCCCGCCGCGCCCGGGCCCGGTTGGGTGCGCGACTTCGTGCTCATCGGAGACGGCTGGATTAAGGACGGCGATTACAACTCGACCTTCTCAAAGACCGTGCTCCCCTTGCCCGCGCACGACATCCATGATTACACTACGGTCGCAAGCCGTCTCGAAGATGACCCGGTTTATCGCCGCCATCCAGAAGACTGGCAGCGCTATCATACGCGCTATATCACACCGCAAGTATTCCAGAATGCACTGAGAATAAAGTAAGAGAATCGATGAAGAGTCGTCTTCCAAAGATTTTACTGGCGATCTTTTTCGTCGCCCTGCTCATGACGCCGCTCGTCATCCGTTGGGTCAACGCGCGGCGCGAACGCCAGGCGGCGGCTGCCGACGCGGGCACGTCTATGACCCGCTACGGCTTTCGTCTCGAAGAGGTCTCGAAAGCCTCCGGCATAGACTTCATGCACCGCGCGCCGCGCCTGGACTCGAAGCTCGACCACATCATGCCGCAGGTCGCCTCGATGGGCGCAGCCGTCTCGGTCGTCGATTTCGACCGCGACGGCTGGCAAGACCTCTACGTCACCAACAGCGGCGAGGGCAGCTCAAACAGTCTCTATCGAAACCAGGGCGACGGCACGTTCAGGGACGTGGCCGCAGAGCTTGGCATAGGCGATGTCAACCGGGCCGAGACGGGCGTCTCGATGGGCGCTGTCTGGGGCGATTACGACGCGGACGGCTACGAAGACCTCTTCCTCTACAAGTGGGGGCGGCCCGAGTTGTTTCATAACGACGGCGGGCGCTCCTTTACGCGCGCGACGGAGAAAGCCGGGCTTCCCTCTTGGGCCAATGCCAACACGGCGCTCTGGTTCGACTATGACCGTGACGGTCGCCTGGATCTCTTCATCGGCGGCTACTATCCCGAAAGCGTCAACCTCTGGCATCTCGCCTCGACGCGCATGATGCCCGAGAGCTTCGAGTACGCGCAGAACGGCGGGCGCAAGTACCTGTACCACAATCTGGGCGATGGAAAATTTGAAGAGGTGAGCGCCGCGCTAGGCATCAATAGCCGCCGATGGGCGCTCGCCGCCGCCGCCGCAGACCTGCGCGGCACGGGCTATCCAGACCTCTTCATCGCCAACGACTACGGCGTCTCCGAGCTTTTCATCAACGACGGCGGCAAGGGATTCCGCGAGGTGGGCCAATCCTCCGGCGTCGGCTTCGCTCCCAAGAGCGGCATGAACGTCGCTTTCGGCGACATCATGAACCAGGGTCACTTCAGCGTCTACGTCTCCAACATTTCCGAAGAAGGCGTGCTTATCCAGGGCAACAATCTATGGGTTCCGAAAGATGGAAGCGCCGCCGGGGGCGAGCCGCGTTATGAGAATCTCGCGCGCGAGATGAATGTCGAGATGGGCGGGTGGAGTTTCGGCGCGCAGTTCGGTGACCTGAACAACGACGGCGCGCTCGACATCTATCTGGTCAACGGCTACGTCTCGGCGACGAAGGGCACTAACTACTGGTACGACTTCTCGAAGATCGCGGGGGGCAACAGCGCCATCATCGCGGACGCGGCGAACTGGCCGCCGATGGAGGGCCGCAGCCTTTCCGGCTTCCAGCAAAAGCATGTCTTCATCAACGACGGCGCGGGGCGATTTATCAACGTCGCGCAGGCGGTCGGCGTGCGTGATGATCTGGACGGGCGCTCGGTCGCGCTCGTCGATCTCTGGAACAGGGGCGTGCTGGATGTCGTGGTGGCGAATCAACGCGGGCCGCTCCTCGTCTATAAGAACACGGTCGTGCCCGAGAATAAGTGGATCGATTTCGAGCTTGAGGGTTCAGCGAGCAACCGGAGCGCCATCGGCGCGCAGGTGCGTGTCTTCTGGAACGGTCAGCAGCAGGTGCAGGAGGTGGCGGGCGGCAGCGGCTTCTGCGCGCAGAACCAGCGCCGTCTGCACTTTGGCTTGGGCCGCGACCCGCATCTCGAAAAGGTGTCGGTTCGCTGGCCCTCTGGTAAGATACAGACTCTCTCGGGCCCGCAGGTGGGCCAGCTTAACAAGATCAAGGAGCCGGCTTAGAAGATGTCGGAGCTCAGCGCATCAGTGTCGCATACGCCTGCGGCTTCTGCCGGGCAGCAGGGGCAGCGTCGCTTCAGTTTCGACAACCGTTTTCTCGCTCCCATCCTCATCACCTGTATTCTGCTGGGCGCGCAGCTCTCCTACGGCTTTCTCGAAAGCTACACGCAGACGGCGCTCGCCATCATCACTTCGATCATGATGGAGCTGGTGCTCTCAAGGCTCTTCACGGGCAAGTGGCCGCACCTGGCATCGGCCTACATCTCCGGCATCAGCGTCGGCATACTCATACGCTCGCCCGCCATCTGGCCTTACGCCCTGTGCAGCATGATCGCCATCACCAGCAAGTATCTACTCAGAATCAGGAATCGGCATATCTGGAACCCGTCGAACTTCGGCATCTGCGCGATGCTCGTGCTCGCCCCGGCGGCGGTCGCTACCCTGAGCATTCAGTGGGGCAATTCGCTCGTCCCGATGCTTGCTATCTGGACGCTCGGCTCGATCATCATCTGGCGACTCAAGCGCTTTCACATCACGGCCACCTACGTCGTCTCGTTCTTCTTCTTCGCCTATCTGCGCAGCCTGATCACGCATCATCCCTTTCAGGCCGAAGTCGCGCCCATCACCGGGCCCATGTACCAGCTCTACGTCTTCTTCATGATTACAGACCCCAAAACCACCGTCCGCTCCTCAAGGCTGGCGCAGTGCGGGGTGGCAATCGCCGTCGCATTCGTCGAGATGATCCTGCGCCTGCTGCAAGTCGTGCATGCTCCCTACTACGCCCTCTTCATGGTGGGCCCAACCGCCAACCTGATTGAAATCTGGCTCACCTCGCGCCGGAGCGCGAGCGTGCCCGCGCGTGCCCAAAGGTAGTTAATCTGCGGCGTGATGAGACCTCTAAGTTTGACATCAAAGGATGACGGCTCATACCATCCCGGCAGGGCTTACGTCGAGAGCGTACTTGGGCCCAGGAGTTCGATCATAATCAGTAAAGGGAAAAATAAAGCATGAGTGAAAACGAAGTGATTGCCAACCAGCAGCGAATCATCGCCAATCAGGAAGAGATCAAGGCGAACCAGAAGGCACTGCTCGCCAACCAGGAGACTCTCAAGGGAAACCAGGAGAAGCTGGACAGAATCCTTGCTAACCAGGAACGCATGGAGGCGAACCAGCAAGAGATTCTGGCAAATCAGCAACAAATCCTGGCGAAATAATCGCTTGCGAAAGGCAGGGAGGCGACCGGACTGTGATGACGGCCCCTCCCGCCTCTCGCGTGCTTCTGTCAAGGGTTTTAAAATAGATTCCTAAATTCCGGCTCGTCACCTTCTCGACCGCCGTATTCCACTTTAGCTTCCAAGACATAACATTTATTTCGTCATCATCGGTCAAGCAAACTTATGTCCCGCAGATTTACAGCTTACTTTCTCTGCCTGTTGCTCGCCTCCTCGCTGCTCGCGGGTTGCGTTAAGAACCAGACGGCCACTAACCAGTCAAACGCTTCGCAGCCTGAGACGGCGCAGGCCGTGCCGCAGGCTTCGCCCACACAGAACGCGCCGCGTCCTTCCGGCCCGATAGAGTTTACGGACGTGACGGCGCAGGCCGGAATTCGTTTTAAGCACAACAGCGGCGCGGCGGGTAAAAAATATCTTCCCGAGACGCTCGGCTCGGGCTGCGCTTTTCTCGATTACGACTCGGACGGCTGGCAGGATGTGCTGCTCGTCAACTCCTCGAACTGGCCCGATCAGAAGGGACAGAAAAGTTTTCCGGCGCTCTATCACAATAACCAGGACGGGACGTTCACGAACACGACTGCTCAGGCCGGGCTCAACGTGGAGATGTACGGGCTCGGCGTGGCGGTCGCCGATTACGACGCCGACGGCCAACCGGACATCTACATCACCTGTGTTGGGCCCAATCGTCTCTTTCGCAATCTCGGCGGTGGCCGCTTCGCTGAGACTGCGGCAAAGGCGGGCGTCGACGACCCTAGCATGTCGACCAGCGCCGCCTTCTTCGATTACGACCGGGACGGACACCTAGACCTCTTCGTCTGCAACTACGTCGAGTGGTCTCCTGACAAAGACCAGTTCTGCACGCTCGACGGCAAGAACAAGTCCTACTGCACGCCGCAGTCTTACAAGGGCCAAAGCTCGACTCTCTATCACAATCGCGGGAACGGGACGTTTGAGAACGCGACGCAGCGCGCGGGGCTCTTCGACCCGACCGGCAAAGCCCTCGGCGTGGCGCTTCTGGATTACGACAACAACGGCCTCACAGACCTCTTCGTCGCCTGCGACACGGAGCCCAACAAGCTCTACAAGAATAACGGCAACGGCACGTTCACGGATGAAGCGCTCACGGCTGGCGTGGCTTTCAGTGAAGCGGGCACGCCGCGCGCAGGCATGGGCGTTGACACGGCAGACTACGATGGCTCAGGACGACAGGGCATAGTCATCGGAAACTTCACCAACGAAAGCATGGCGCTCTATCGCAACGACGGCACAGGACTTTTTACGGATGAAGCAGGCGCTTCCGGTATCGGCAAGATGTCCGCGCAATCTCTGACCTTCGCCACCTTCTTCTTCGACTA
>DATDFK010000087.1:0-16653 GCA_036522655.1 Pyrinomonadaceae bacterium
GATCAGAGGGATGAGAGTGGAGTGCGGGGAGGTGGAGCAGGCGATCAGGGAAGAGTGTGGGGTCAGCGAGGCGGTGGTAGTAGCGCAGGAGCGAGGAGGAGAGAGGCGGTTAGTGGCGTATGTGGTGAGAGGCAGTGGGAAAGGAGCAGGAGAGGTCAAGAGCGCATTGGGAGGGAGACTGCCGGAGTACATGATCCCGGTGATGGTGAAGGAAGTGGAAGAGATACCGTTGACGAGGAACGGGAAGGTAGATCGTGTGAGGTTGGCGAAGGAGGTGGAGGAGGAAGAGGGTGGACGAGTAGAGTTGGGAGAGGAAGCGAAGACGCCAGTGGAAGAGGTGCTGGCCGGAGTGTGGAGCGAAGTGCTGGGCATTAGCCGCGTGAGCATTCACGACAACTTCTTCGAGTTGGGCGGGCACAGCCTGCTCGCGACGCAGATCGTATCCAGAATTCAGGAACTCTTTGAAATCGAGGTTCCGGTGCGGAGTCTCTTTGAAGCGCCGACGGTCGCCGGTCTGGCCGAGATTGTGGAGACGCACATCAGGACGGGACACGGAATGAACGTGCCGCCCGTCGAAGCCGGTTTGCGCGATGATAATGAATTGATGCTCTCGTTCGCGCAGCAGCGAATGTGGCTGGCGCACCAGATGGCTCCCGAAAGCACGGCTTATCACATCTCCAGCGCGGTACGTCTGACGGGCCCGCTGAACGTCCCTGTCCTGGAACAGACGCTGACCGAGATCGTGAGGCGGCATGAATCATTGCGCACCACGTTTGTCATGCGCAATGGTAAACCCGTGCAGGTGATCTCGCCTGCCGCGACGGTGGCTCTGCCGCAGATAGACCTCGGCGAGTGGGCGGAAGGCGAACGTGAGAGCGAGGCATTACGGCTGGCTTCAGAGGAAGCGCACATGCCCTTCGATCTGGCGCGCGGGCCTTTGCTGCGCGCGCTCCTGCTACGACTCGGCCCCGACGAGCACATCGTGCAATTCACGCTGCACCATATCATCGCGGACGCGTGGTCGCTGGGCGTGCTGAGCAAAGAGGTCGCCGCGCTTTACGACGCGTTCGCCGCCGGGAAGGCGTCGCCTTTGCCGGAGCTTGCCATTCAGTACGCGGATTATTCCTACTGGCAGCGACAGTGGTTGCAGGGCGAAGTCTTCGAGGCGCAGCTTGATTACTGGAGGAATCAACTGTCAGGCGCGCCGCCGATGCTTGAGTTGCCGACGGACAGGCCGCGCCCGCCGGCGCAAACTTTCAACGGCGCGCGCAGCTCATTCCAACTATCAACGGAGCTTTCGCGCACGCTCAAAGATTTGAGCCGCCGCGAGGGCGCGACGTTGTTCATGACGCTGCTGGCAGTCTTCCAGACTCTGCTCTCGCGCTATACGGGGCAGAACGACATCGTTGTCGGCACGAACATCGCCAACCGAAACTTGAAGTCCATCGAGGGGCTGATCGGTTTCTTCGTTAACAATCTGGCGCTTCGGACAGACCTCTCCGGGAATCTATCCTTCCGCGACCTCCTGGGCCGCGTGCGTGAAGTCTGCCTCGGAGCTTACGTGCATCAGGACATGCCTTTCGAGAAGCTGCTCGAAGCGCTCCAGCCCGAGCGCGGCCACAGCTCGATTCCGGCGTTCCTTCAGGTCATGTTCGCGCTGCAAAACGCTCCGATGTCATCCGTGCAACTGTCGGGCGTGACCTTGAGCCCGGTCGAGATCAGCAACGTGACGGCGCGCGCAGACCTCGTCATGATTATGTGGGAGACCGAGGACGAGTTGTCGGGAGTGCTTGAGTACAATACCGATCTCTTCAACGAATCGACCATCACGCTGATGCTCAGCCGTTTCCAGGCGCTGCTCGAAGCCGCAGCCGAGCATCCAGACCAAGACCTCAAGAGCATAGTGCTGGTCGACGAAGAAGAGAGCCAGCAATTGATCTACGCATTCAATGACGCTTTGGAATAGCACTCGTGTGCGCGACTCTCATCCAGCCTTTGAACCGATACACCGGAGAGTGCAAAACGTCTTCCAGTTCCGGTGTGCATCCTCAGGGTAATTTATTAACGACTGTTCAATAGGAGCATCATGGAAATTAATTCAACCGCAAAGAAAAAGGGTCATACTATTTTGCTCGGCGGAATCGGAGGCGACTCTCATTCCGTCGGCCTGACCATCCTGCGCCAGGCTCTCATGATGAGCGGCTATCATGTCCGTTATCTCGGCACGCAAAACAGCCTCAGCGACATGGTGCAACTGGCTGCGCTCTTCAACGTCGTGATGATCTCCAGCATGGATGGACACGTCCGTTATTATCTACGCGAATTCCCCGAGTTGATGGAGCAATATAAAGCTGGCGGGCCGCTCTGGTATCTGGGCGGCAACCTGCACATCGGCGACGCGCAAGGGTACGAGAGGCATTTTTATGAGATGGGTTTCGACCGCGTGTTCGTCAAGTTCGTTGACATCAGCAGCGTGCTGAACTTGCTGGAGCGCGATCTGGCGGACGTGGAACCCAAAGCCGACTGCCCGCTCCTTTCGGGCGAAGCGGACGACGGCAGTATCTATCTCTCTGCTCCCGTCGCGGACGAGCCGCTTGAGATAGCCGCGCTCGAATCCAGTCGGCGCGAGGTGCTGGAAGGCTGGCGCACCGGCCACGAGGCGGCGAATCTGGACGAGAACGCGGAGTTCCTGGGCCGACAGGCATCATTTCCAGCCGCGCAGGCGCTCGTCAATGCCGGGCGGCGACCTATTCTTATTCAGCCGCGCTCGGGCGTTCCGCAGTTGCGCGAGCAGATTAATCTCTTCAAGGCGTTCAAGAGCATAGGCGTCCCCGTCGTCTCCTTTCAGGTCGATTCGCTGACGCGCAACAACAACTATACGGGCGCGCAGGACGCGATTAAGGAAAGCCAGTTGAGCGGTGTTTCGACGCTCAACGGTTTCCCTGTCATTAATCACGGCGTGCCCGGTCTGAGACGCGTGATGTCGGAAGTGAATTTGCCCGTGCAGACGCGTCACAGCACGCGCGACCCGCGCCTGCTCGCCGAGATCACTTACGCTGGCGGCGTCACGGCCTTTGAGGGCGGGGCCATCTGCTACAACATTCCTTACTACAAAGACTACCCGCTCGATCAATCCATCAAGACCTGGCAGTATGTCGATCGGCTGACCGGCCTCTACTATGAGCGCTACGGCATCGTGCTCGATCGCGAATTCTTCGGGACGCTGACGGGAACGCTGATTCCGCCGTCGCTGGCCATCGTCGTCAATATCATCGAAGCGATTCTGGCCGTCCGCCAGGGCGTCAAGTGCGTGAGCCTCGGTTACGCCGAGCAGGGCAATCGCATTCAGGACATCGCAGCGATTCGCACGCTCGGTAAAATGGCACGCGCCATGATCGAGAATCTCGGCTATAAAGACGTGCAGATCAATACGGTCTTCCACCAGTACATGGCCGCGTTCCCCGAAACGCAGGCGCGCGCCGAAGAGTTGATCTACAATTCGGCGGTCACGGCTGGGCTCTCAGGCGCAACGCGCGTGATCGTCAAGACGGTCGTGGAGGCGCTTCGCATCCCTACGCTCGAAGACAATTTGCAGGGTCTCAGCCTGGTGATGGCGGGCGTCTCGAACAGCGCCGGGGAGATGATCGACGAAGTGCGTGTGATGGAGGAGTGCCGCCTCATCGAACGCGAGACGCAGGCCATGCTCGACAGCGTTATTCTCTCCGGCCAGGGAACCATCACGGACGGCATCGTCGCGGCCTTTCGCAAAGGGTTCATAGACATCCCCTTCGCGCCGAGCATACACAACCGTGGCGAGGTCATGACGGCCCGCGATGTCGAGGGGGCGGTGCGCTTCCTCTCGCTCGGTAACCTCCAATTTGACAGGGAGTTACGCGAGTTTCACCGGGACAGGATGCAGGAGCGCCAGCGTGCCGAAGGGCTGCTTTCGGAGAAGCAGAAATACCTTTTGGTCGAGCAGGATGTGCTGCAACTTCCGAGAGGCCAATACGCCCGCTGGCCGCTCTTTGACGGGAAGCCAGACCCGGCCCTCGGCTTCGCCCCGGAGACGCCCTATCAGGCCATCACGATCGGCTGAATTCTGCGCCCGTCTGCCCCCTGTGGCCGTAGCAAAATTCGCCAATCAATAGCTGAATCCGCCAGATAATCCTTCTTGCTTTTCAGCCTCTCCGACAGTAATCTGCAATCTAGCCTGGGAGCCTTTTTCGACACTTGCGCGGCAGGCGCGATGCTGTGAAATCAGACGACATCGAGGGAGGCCGCCCGTGGCGAAGCCAGTGCGATTTCCATACCCAATCAGCAACACTCGATCATCAGGCTGACATACAGGCATTGATGCTGCGTGCCCGGTGCGGGATTCTGATTGCCGGAAAATAGCGATGTCTTTTTCCTCATCCCAAACCAACTTGAACTGAGTTACTGGCGTAACGTGCGGTAGCTTTGCTCATAGTCCGGTTGACTGCAACTCAAATAATTTAACTCCCATACTTCCTTCCAAAGGCAACTGAGTAATCAGGCGTGTCAGAGCCTTGCCCGGATGCAAATCAATATCCATTTCAAGGAGCGCGCGGCCCTGTGCAGGCATGAGCCTGGAGGCAGCCGCTGGTGAGATGGCGGCGGGACTATCGCCGGGCCTTGAAGGTTTTCGGATGGAGATCAACTAATGTGTGGTTTTGCAGGATACGTCGATATCCGCGAAGAACGTCCGGTTGAGCGAGAAACGCTCGCCAGGATGACCAATACGCTGATTCATCGCGGCCCCGATTCCGACGGCTACTTCGTCGAGGAATTCGTCGGGCTGGGTTTCCGGCGTCTGAGCATCATCGACCTTGCCTCCGGCGACCAGCCGCTCTATAACGAGGACAATTCGGTCGTCCTGTTGTGCAACGGGGAGATTTACAACTATCTCGAATTAAGGGAAGCACTCTTGCAGAAGGGCCACACCTTCCGCACCAAGAGCGATGTCGAAGTGCTGCTGCACCTCTACGAAGAAGACGGCATAGAGTTTCTGAACAAGCTCAACGGCCAGTTCGCCTTTGTCATCTACGACCGGAAAAGGAAGCGGCTCTTTCTGGCGCGCGACCATTTCGGAATCAATCCTCTGTATTTCACCATCCGCGACGGCGTCTTTATCTTCGCCTCCGAAATCAAAGCCATCCTGGAACACCCCCTGGTGACAAGAGAGGTTGATCTGACGGGCCTCGATCAGATTCTCTCGTTCCCCGGACTGGTCAGCCCACGGACGATGTTCAAGGGCATCGAGAGTCTCAAGAGCGGTCATTGCATGACGCTCGAAAACGGCGACGTGAAGACCTTCGAATACTGGGATTTAGATTACCCGCTGGCCGGTGAGCTTTCCTACGACAAGCCCGAAAGTTATTACGTGGAGGAGCTGAAGCGTCTCTTCGAGCAATCGGTCAGGTATCGTCTACAGGCGGATGTCCCCGTCGGTTTTTATCTGAGCGGCGGGCTTGACTCGTCCATGATCGGGGCGATGATCAATAAGGTTTCGCCGCAGACTCAAAGGCATTCCTTCTCCATCGGCTTCGACGACCGCGTCATCAGCGAGACCAAGTATCAACAACTCGTCGCCAGGCGGGTCAACTCCGAGCATCACGAGATCATGTTCGACTGGCCCGAAATATCCGGGCGATTGGCCGAGATGATCTATCACTGCGAGTGTCCCGTCAAAGAAACCTATAACACCTGCTCGATGGCGCTCTCGCAGGCGGCCAAGAATGCGGGCGTGACGGTGATACTGACGGGCGAGGGCGCGGACGAGTTGTTCGCCGGTTATGTCGGCTATCGCTTCGACCAGTTCGGAGTCCGCGAGGGACGCAAACGCGACCTTGAGACAGTCCTCGAAGAAGAAGTGAGAGAGAAGCTGTGGGGCAACAGGAATCTCTTTTACGAGATCGACCAGCACGCTTTCAGAGAGACTAAAACCGCGCTCTACTCGGAAGATGTCAACGATCTATTCCCGGAGTTCGATTGCATCAACTTCGGCCTCGTAAATAAAGAACTGCTCCGCGATAGAGACCCCATACATCAACGCTCCTATCTCGATTTCAAGCTCAGGCTTTCCGATCACCTGATTTCCGATCACGGCGACCGTATGGCGCTGGCGAATTCCGTCGAGGGTCGTTACCCGTTCCTCGATGTCAATCTGGTCGAGTTCTCAAGGCAGATTCCGCCGTCGCTGAAGCTCAACGGCTTCACGGAGAAATATATTCTGCGAAAGGTCGCCGAGGGTCTAGTCCCGTCGGAAGTCATCAACCGGGAGAAATTCGGATTCATCGCGCCCGGCAGCCCCTACCTGCTTCAGCAGAATATCGAATGGGTGCAGGACATGCTCTCCTATGCGCAGATCGAAAGACAGGGCTACTTCAATCCCAACGTGATCGAGAGACTCAAGCGGCGCTATTCGCAGGAGGGCTTCAAGCTCAATTTCCCCTTCGAAAGTGATTTCCTCATCATCGTGCTGACTTTCGGCATCTTTTTAGATCAATTTAAAATGCCGAGTCTTAACTAACGAAAGTCGGAGGCGGCAATGACGGCAGGGCGAGACAGGCAGGTGTTGGGAATCCTCGGCGGCATGGGGCCGCTGGCTTCCGCCGAATTCCTGCGAACGATTTACGAGTGCAGCCTCGGTTATCATGAACAGAAAGCGCCCATCGTGCTCATGCATTCCGACCCGTCGTTCCCTGACCGAACGGACGCTTTTCTCAGCGATCGGAGCGATGTCGTTCTCGCACAGTTAATACCCGCGCTCTACGGGCTGTGCGAAGCGGGCGCGACCGAGATCGTCATGTGTTGTGTGACGCTCCATCACCTGCTGCCGAAGCTGCCGAACGAGTTGCGCGAGCGCATCGTCTCGCTTCTGGACGTTATCTACGCGGAACAGGCTCTCACACAGAAAAGGCATCTCCTCGTCTGCTCAAGCGGAACCTGGCGTCTGGGGCTCTTTCAGAAGCACCCGCAGTGGCGACACGCCGCCGAGCACATCGTCATTCCAGACACCGACGATCAGAAAAAGATTCACGAAGACATTATCTATCCCGTCAAGAGAAACGTCGAGATCGGCGCGCTCGCGCCGCTGCTTGAATCTCTGATGAAGAAGTACGAGGTCGATTCCTTCATCGTCGGCTGTACGGAAGTGCACTTGCTCGCCAAGCACTTCATGCTCAGTAGTGGCGGCGGCGAACAGACGACATTCGACTGCATTGATCCATTAATCATCCTAGCTAAGAAATGGGCGAAGAAATCCGTATGAAGAATGACACAGTCCCGCAGTGGTTCAGCCGCAACGCGCGCGCGTTCCCGCACCACATCGCTATCTCTTCTCCGTATCACGAGATCACGTACGCTGATCTCTCCGCGAGAGCCACTCGACTCTCCCAATACCTCCGCTCATTAGGGATTCCACCCGAGACTCCGGTCGGCATCCTCTCAGCGGACATCACGCACAACATCATTTCCATCCTCGGCGTTCTTCAGGCCGGTTGCGCCTTCGTCCCGCTCGACACGTCGCTGCCTGAGAATAGACTCTCGGCGATGCTTTCGATCGTCAAGCCGCAATACTTCATCGCCGACTCGCACTACGCTCCGCTCATCAAACGCATCACTGCGCAAGCGGGTGCTTCGGTCAAAGTCATCTGTCTTGACGACGAACCCTGGCCGCTCAATGGTGACGGCACGGTCGTCCGCTTGACGCTCGACACCAACGCGCCGACTCGCAGTCTGCCGGAGTTAGAGAACGACCCCGAGCGGATGAGCTATATCTATTTCACCTCCGGCTCAACCGGAGTGCCCAAAGCCATCGCGGGTCGTCTCAAAGCCATCGATCATTTCATCCGCTGGGAAATCAATCGCCTCAACCTGGGCGAAGGCGTCAGAGTCTCTCAACTACTGCCTCTGAGTTTCGATGGCTCGCTCCGAGATATCTTCGTACCTTTATGCGCCGGAGGGACGATCTGCATTCCAGAGAGCAGAGAAGAGATCTTGGATGCGCGGAGGCTGAGTGAATGGATTGAGAGAGAACGCATTAACGTCGTGCATTGTGTGCCCTCGCTCTTCAGGACACTGGTCAATGAGAAGGCAGAGGGAGAACGTTTCAGAGAGTTGCAGTGCATCCTGATGGCAGGAGAGGCGTTGTTGCCGAGCGACGTGGGGAGATGGCGGCGAGCGCATGGAGAGAGAACGGAGTTGATCAACCTGTACGGAACGTCGGAGACAACGATGGCGAAGTTCAGCTACACGGTGCAGGCAGGAGACGAGGAGCGGCAGACGATACCGATCGGCAAACCGATCGAAGGGGCCGCCGCCGTAATCGTCGACGAGAGAGGGAGTATCTGCCCGCAGGGAATGGTGGGTGAAATCTACATCCGCACTCCCTATCGCACGCACGGCTATTACAATCAGCCTGAGTTGACCGCCGAAGTCTTCATCCAGAATCCATTCAGCTCTGACCCCACAGACATCGTTTATCGCACCGGCGACCTCGCCCGCGTCCTCGATGACGGTAACTTCGAGTATCTCGGCAGACGCGACCAGCAAGTCAAAGTCAGAGGCAATCGCGTCGAACTCTCTGAGATAGAGAATCTGCTGCGCGCTCATCAAAGTGTGAAGGATGTGGCCGTCATCGACCGCGAAGATGCCTCCGGCTACAACTACCTGTGTGCCTATGTCGTGCTCAGCGAGGATGGCGACAGCGGAGCGCTCTATGAATACCTGGCGGCGGAGTTGCCGGACTACATGATGCCGTCGGCGTTCGTGGAGATGGAAGAGTTGCCACGGACGATGAGCGGGAAAGTAGACCGCAAAGGATTGCCCGTGCCGGGTCAGGGTCGGGAAGGAATGGGAGAGGAGTACGAAAGCCCTCGAACGCCAGTGGAGGAAGTGCTGGCGGAGAGTTGGGCGGAGTTATTGGGCGTAGAGCGAGTCGGAATCAACGACAATTTTTTCAGGTTAGGAGGGCATTCATTGCTGGCAACGCAGGCGTTGACGCGCGTGCGCGAAGTCTTCAATGTGGAAGTGCCGCTCCGCGTACTCTTTGAAGCTCCGACGACTGCCAAGCTCGCATTAGCGATTACGCAGATGCAGGTTGAACAGGAAAACGCCGAAGAGATGGCGCGTATGATCGAGGAGATAAAGCATCTCCCGGCTAATGTTTTAGAAACCATGCTTAAGGAAGGTCTGGACAACCAGAGATAGGAGAAAAATGAGCAAGCTTGTCAACGATGTTTCGGGCCTTTCGCCCGACCAGCGTGCAGTCCTCGAATTGCGTCTCAAGCAGATGCGGAGCCCCGGTGGCGGCGGCTCTCACAGTGAGGACATCATCACTGATGCCATCAGTGAGGACGACGAAAATCTCGTCTTCACCGAATCGGTCGAAAGAGTCGATGGTCTACTCTCGAAATTCTATGGCCGCTTTCCGTGGCCTTGGCCCACGATGAAGTTTGAGTATCTCGAAGATCCTTACTTCGAGACGGTGATGCTCAATCAGGACATAGGCGACTGGAAACATCAGGTCGTGCCGAAAGAGGCTTCGATCTGGGTGGCCGGGTGCGGGACGAACCAGGCGATTTTCACCGCCCTCAAATTTCCGAAGGCGAAGGTCATCGGCTCGGATGTCTCGGCGAAATCGCTTGAGATATGTGCCGAGAACGCCCGTCAGCTCGGCCTTACGAATCTTGAGCTTAAGGAAGAGAGCATCAATCACGTCACTTACAAAGAGCAATTTGATTACGTCATCTCAACCGGAGTGATTCATCATAATGCCGACCCGCGCATCAGCCTCGACAGGTTGGTGGCCGCGCTGAAGCCCGACGGGGTGATGGAACTGCTGGTCTACAATCGCTATCATCGAACCGTCACCAGCGCGTTCCAGAAGGCCGTCAGAATCTTCGGCGAAGGAAGAGGCACAGTCGATTTTGAAGCCGATTTCGCCATCGCCAAAAAGATTGCGGGCAGTGTCTCGGTCAGAGGGACGCTGGAAAAGGCTTTTATCCAGTACATGGATTATTCGGAATCTGATTTCGCGGACTTGCTGATTCAGCCCGTCGAGCATAGTTATACGGTCGAGTCCTTCGATGCCTTGGGCGATAGCTGCGGGCTCGAAATGCTCTATCCGAGCATCAGCCTGTACGTTAAATCTCTCGCTTCGACATCTTACAATCTGGAGTTCACAGACCCAGAGCTGCAAGAGCTTTACGATAAGCTGCCGGACGTACGCCGCTGGCAGGTGACGAACCTGATCATGCAGGACAAGTCGCCTATGCTCTGGTTCTACTTCCAGCGTAAGGACAGCGCCCATAAGCGAAAATCCGAAGCGCAATTATGCGAAGAGTTCCTCGACACCAGATTCAAGAGACACAAGACAACCCAGCGAAGCTACTTGCGCGAAGCGGACGGGACGTATGTATCACTCCCCGAATCGGTGATCTATCCGCCCTCGATCGCTCACGCGTCGGTGAGCGACATTCTGGACGCCGTTGACACGCAACCCTCCATGAGAGAAGTCTTCCGGTCTCTGAACCTGGAGCCGACTTTCCAGCGTGTCAACGAGGCGCGATTGAAACTGACGACGCGGGCTTTCCCCTACCTGAGGGCGATCAACTAGAATTCAAATCAGAATTCTTAGCCGAAAGCCGCCCGGCTACGAAAGCCCGCCGGGCGCTTTCCACTTTCCCGTTCAGCAGCAAGACCATCGCGCCGAACGGCCTGTCCGCTCCCGTCCGACTCACGCCCGTTACTTCGTCTTCTTCCAAATTCGTTCAGAAGGGTTTCCGGTGAGCAACATCAGCAATGAGGTGGCGAATCTCTCGCCACTACAACGCGCCTTCCTTGAATTGCAACTCCGCAAAAGGAGCACGCGTTCGACACAGGCTGAGATCGTCCGGCAGGCCCGCGACCACCGCCATGCGTTCCCGCTCTCCTTTGCGCAACAGCGGCTCTGGTTTCTGGATCAGTTGGAGCCGGGAAAATCCTTCTACAACATCCCCCTCGCGCTTCGTTTGCAGGGCACTCTCGACACCGCCGCGCTGGAACAGTCTTTGAACGAAGTGATGCGGCGGCATGAAATCCTGCGCACGAGCTTTCGCATCATCGACGGGCAACCCATGCAGGTGATCGAATCGACGCCCGCAATAGAGTTGCCCGTCATAGACCTGCGCGGGCTGTCCGAGCTTGAGCACGAAAGGGAAGTGGCCCGGCTCGCAAACGAAGCAAGCCAACAACTCTTCGACCTGGCGCGCGGGCCGTTGATGAGTAGCATGCTGCTTCGTCTTGGAGAAGAGGAATACATCCTGCTCTTCACGATGCATCACATCATCTCTGACGGCTGGTCGATCGGTGTCCTCGTCAAAGAAGTTGCCACGCTCTATTCCGCCTACACCACTGGCCGACCATCGCCATTGCCGGAGCTTCCGATTCAATACGCGGACTTCGCTCACTGGCAACGCGAGTGGTTGCAGGGCGATGTCCTCGATGCCCAACTCTCTTACTGGAAACGTCAGTTGGCCGGTGCTCCCCCGCTCCTCGAACTGCCCACTGATAGACCCCGCCCTCCTATCCAGACTTATAACGGCGCGCATCTCTCCCTCTCTCTTCCATTGCCGCTCTGCGCTGCCCTACGCACGCTCTGCCGCGACGAAGGCGTGACGCTCTTCATGGCCATGCTCGCCGCCTTCCAGACTCTTCTCTATCGCTACACCGGAGAAGAGGACATCGTCGTCAGCACCGGCATCGCCAATCGCATGAGAGCCGAAGTCGAACCGCTGATCGGTTTCTTCGTTAACACCTTAGTGCTGCGCACTGATTTGGGAGGCAGTCCGAGTTTCAGAGAGTTGTTAAAGCAGGTGCGCGAGGTGACGCTCGGAGCCTATGCTCATCAGGATGTGCCGTTCGAGTTGATCGTCGAAGCGATGCAGCCGGAGAGGAATCCGAGCTATACGCCAATCTTTCAGGTCATGTTCATGCTTCAGAACGCGCCTTTGAAGACGGTGGAAGTTCCCGAGCTGAACCTGAACCTGATGGGCGGAGAGAGCACAACTGCCAAGTTCGATCTGACCTTGTTTATAGAAGAAGGCCGGGAACAACTGGCGGCGACGATGGAGTACAACACGGACTTGTTCGACGAGACGACCATCCGGCGACTGCTCGGATATTATCAAGCGCTGCTTGAGAGCATCGTCGCAGACCCCGCCGAGGAAGTGGATAGCCTCTCGCTCATCACGGAAGAAGAGAGCCAGCAACTGATCGAGACGTGGTCGTGAGTACGGACGGAAATTAATTCATCATCTTACTTCGGAAGAATATTAAGGAGCAGTCTGTTAATGAGCTACACGATCGAGGATACGGCGCGCGACGAAAGCCGGCAAAAGATCGAGAGAGAGTTCGCCACATCGCCGGGCAAGCGGCTGGAACTCGATCTTGAGACGGGCGGCTCAATCGAAATCGCCGGGTGGGATCAACAGCTTGTCCGCGTCAGGGTCTCTTCAACCGATCGAGCCAGCGAATTTTATGAAATCCTTTTCGATGAGAGCGCGGCTGGCATACGTATCCGCTCCCGTTATGTCGGCGGCCGGAGAAATTATTCGACTGATCTGAAATTTGAAATCAGAGTCCCGCAGCGTTTCGATGTGAAGATTAAATCGGAGGGCGGGGCGATCATGATCGCGGGCGTCGAAGGCCGTCTCGGCGGCAAAACCGGAGGCGGCGAGCTGAGGCTCAGAGATTTGAAGGGCGAGCTCAACCTGTTGACGATGGGCGGCGACATTATCCTCGTGGATTCAAATGTGAGGGGCAGGGTTGAGACGATGGGCGGCCATACGCTCGTACAGAACGTCGCGGGCGGCGTCGCGGTCTCTTCTCTGGGGGGCAATGCCGTCAGCGCGTATGATGCGGTCGCGACTGCCGACACGACGCGCAATGAAATTCAGATCGCGTCGCCGGGCGGCGAGTTGAATGTGAATGAAGCTCCCGCCGGTGCGGACATATCGACGCTGGGCGGCGACATCAACATCATTTCAGCCACCAGGTTTGTCAAAGCGAAAACGAACGGCGGCGACATCAATATCTCTTCCATTGATGGTTGGCTGTATGCCCGGACGTTGAGCGGCAATATCAACGCCAGGATGACCGGCGACCCGTCTGACGGCAGGCGAGACGCAGACCTCTCGTCTCTGAGCGGCGACATCAGGCTCGTCGTTCCCGCGAACCTCTCGATGAACATCCACATCGCGCTGGCGCAAACCGTCAACAGCGAGAAGGATTACAGCATCATCAGCGACTTCGATCTTCAGCGCGAGAATTCCGGCGAATTGGTCTACGACGAGGGCGCGCCGCGCAAATATCTGTATGGCTCCGGCAGCATCAACGGTGGTCGCAACACCATCAGGATTAGAACAGTGAACGGCGATGTCTATCTGACGAAAGAACTCTGACGATCAATTCTCTCACGGTTGTACCGTCACACACTCTAACGTCAGCATCGCAGGATGAACGACAGAGTATCCGCCCGCGACACGTTTTAATTTCCCCTTCAGCCATCCGCACGATCAGCTCTGAATTAATCCGCCGACTGCCTTTGTGAACATTATGGGCGAAGAAATCCGTATGAAGCATGAGTCTATTGAGCAGTGGTTCAGCCGCAACGCGCGCGCCTTTCCGCATCACATCGCCATCTCTTCTCCCCAGCGCCAGCTCACCTATGCCGACCTCTCCGCCGCCGCCACTCAACTCTCCGAGAGTCTACGCTCCCTAGACCTGCCGCCGCAGACCACCGTCGCCATCCTCTCTGATGATGTCACACACGTCATCACTTCCATCCTCGGCATCCTTCAGGCCGGTTGCGCCTTCGTTCCACTAGACCCGCATCTGCCGGAGAATAGACTCTCCACGATGCTCTCGATCGTCAAGCCGCAATACTTCATCGCCGACTCGCATTACGCTCCACTGATCAAACGCATCACTGCGCAAGCGACTGCTCCCGTCAAAGTCATCTGTCTTGACGACGAACCCTGGCCGCTCAACGGTGACGGCTCAATCGCCCGGTTGGCTTTCGACCGGGACGCGCTGGCCAGGACTGCGCCCGAGTTAGAGAACGACCCCGAGCGGATGAGTTACATCTATTTCACCTCCGGCTCAACAGGAGTGCCCAAAGCCATCGCCGGTCGTCTCAAAGCCATCGATCATTTCATCCGCTGGGAAATCAATCGCCTCAACCTGGGCGAAGGCGTCAGAGTCTCTCAACTGTTGCCTCTGAGCTTCGACGGCTCACTGCGCGACATCTTCGTGCCTTTATGCGCCGGAGGGACGATCTGCATCCCTGAGAGCAGAGAAGAGATACTGGATGCCCGGAGGCTGAGCGAATGGTTGGAGAGAGAGCGCGTCAACCTGGTGCATTGTGTGCCCTCGCTCTTCAGGACGTTAGTGAACGAGAAGGCAGAGGGAGAACGCTTCAGTGAGTTGCAGTATATCCTCATGTCAGGTGAAGCGCTGCTGCCGGTGGACGTGTCCAAATGGGTGAGTTTGTATGGTGAGCGGACGCAGTTAATCAATTTATATGGGCCGACAGAGACGACGCTGACCAAGTTCTGCTACTTCGTGCAAGGCTCGGACAAGCAGCGGCAATCCATCCCCATCGGCAAACCTATCGAGGGCGTGAAAGCCTTTCTGCTGGATGCCAAGGGAAGGGCCTGCCCGCCCGGGATGGTTGGTGAGATCTACATCCGCACGCCTTACCGCACGCATGGCTATTACAATCAACCCGAGCTGACCGCCGAAGTCTTCATCCAGAATCCATTCAGCTCTGACCCCACAGACATCGTTTATCGCACCGGCGACCTCGCCCGCGTCCTCGATGACGGTAACTTCGAATATCTCGGCAGACGCGATCAGCAGGTCAAAGTCAGGGGCATGCGCGTCGAACTCTCTGAGATAGAAAACCTGCTGCGCGCTCATCAGAGCGTCAGAGATGTGACCGTCATCGACCGCGAAGATGCCTCCGGCTACAACTACCTGTGTGCCTATGTCGTGCTCAGCGAGGATGGCGACAGCGGAGCGCTCTACGAATATCTGGCAGCGGAGTTGCCGGACTACATGATGCCGTCGGCGTTCGTGGAGATGGAAGAGTTGCCACGGACGATGAGCGGGAAAGTAGACCGCAAAGGGTTGCCCGTGCCGGGTCAGGGCCGCAGCGGCATGGAGGAGGAGTACGAGAGCCCTCGGACGCCAGTGGAGGAAGTGCTGGCGGAGAGTTGGGCGGAGTTATTGGGCGTGGAGCGAGTCGGAATCAACGACAATTTTTTCAGGTTAGGAGGGCATTCATTGCTGGCAACGCAGGCGTTGACGCGCGTGCGTGAAGTCTTCAATGTGGAACTGCCGTTGGGCCAGTTGTTTCAATATCCGACGGTCGCCCGCCTGGCCCAAAGCGTCGAGAAACAACTTCACGACGGTCAAAGCTCGCCTGTCCAGCCCATCAGGATTTTCTCCAGAGATGAGACGCTGCCGCTCTCCTTTGGCCAGCAGCGTTTATGGTTTCTAGATCAATTAGAGCCGGGCAATCCAGCCTATCTTATGCCCGCCGCCCTGCGTCTGGACGGAAAGCTCAAGGTATCTACCCTTGAGCAAGCCTTCAGTGAGATCGTCAGACGGCACGAGTCTCTGCGGACTAACTTCGCGCTCGTAGATGGCCAGCCCGTCCAAATAATCGCACCGGCACAGCCGGTAACGCTCTCGATAACAGATCTCAGCCAACTGGCAACGGACGAACGCGAAGCAGAGGCGCGCAGATTGGCCGGAGCAGAAGCGCAACGACCCTTCGATCTCTCTGCTGGCCCATTGCTGCGAGTGAGCCTGCTGAAGTTAGCAGAAGATGAGCACATCCTGCTCTTCACGATGCATCACATCATCAGCGACGGGTGGTCAATCGGTGTCCTCGTCAAAGAGGTGACAACGCTTTATGAGGCATTCTCTGCGGGTCAGTCATCGTCATTGCCAGAGCTTCCGATTCAATATGCGGACTTCGCACACTGGCAACGCGAGTGGCTGCAAGGCGAAGTGCTCGACGCTCAACTCTCCTACTGGCGAGAGCAGTTGGCGGATGCGCCAGTGCTGCAACTGCCGACCGACAGGCCACGACCGGCAGTGCAGAGCTATCGCGGTGCTCATCATTCTGTGCGACTGGATGCCGCACTCACCGACGAACTTAAACGAATTTCGCGGCAGGAAGGCGTGACTCTCTTCATGCTGCTCTTGGCCGCCTTCCAGACTCTTCTCTCCAGATATAGCGGACAAGAGGACATCGTCGTCGGCTCTCCAATTGCCAATCGCACACGAGCAGAGGTCGAAGGGCTGATCGGATTCTTCGTCAACACTCTTGTGCTGCGGACAAGATTGGAAGGCAGACCGAGTTTCAGAGAAGTGTTGGGAAGAGTGAGGGAAGCGGCACTGGGAGCGTACGCGCATCAGGACGTACCTTTTGAGATGCTCGTCGAAGAGTTGGAGCCCGAAAGGGACATGAGCCGCACTCCGCTGTTTCAAGTCATGTTCGTCTTGCAGAACGCTCCGCAGGAATCCGTCATGCTCAGCGACTTGAGCATTAGCGGCGTGGCGGTGGAAGCAGGGACGGCG
>DATDFK010000088.1:0-27822 GCA_036522655.1 Pyrinomonadaceae bacterium
ACTGATACTTTCAAGTTGCCCCGGCACGATTTCCCACACAGACAGGCGGCGATGAAGGCTTGAGCCTTGCCGCTCATGCGATGCTACGCCGAGCGCTAGGGTTCGCTTTTACTTTACGCGCCCGGGCAGGAATGCGTGAGAGTCTAACCAAGCAAAAGACTTTCCAGCTAACTTATTCTAGTGGCAGCTATAATTAAAAAAGTCCGAAAGAATCTTGGTCAGACTAAGAATCAAACCGACAGTTTGCCAAAAGCTAAATAAAGCAACAGCCTGCCAAATCGGCAGGCTGTTGCTTTATTTCACACAATCCCACTTAAAAGTTTATCTTCAAGCCGAACTGGAACTGGCGCGCGTCAAAGGCGGCGGTGGGGCGGCTGTAGTAGCGGCCTCCGCTGTCGCGTTGATGGAAGGTGTTGACATCCTGAAAGAAGGGCGAGGCGGACGCTTCGTTGAAGCGGTTGAAGAGATTGAACCCTTCGGCGATGAGGTCTATGCGAACGCGCTCGCCGAAGCGGATGGCGCGCGTCAATCTCATGTCGAGCGAAGCGTAGCTGTGCGTAATGCCACGGTTGCGCCCCAGCGAACCTCCCTGCGAAAGGAAGGGCGGGATAAAGAGCGTGCCGTCACTGGCCACGCTCGGGCGCTCGTTCGTGCCCTGTATGTCGGCGTTCTGATCGGCACCGCTCAGGATGTTGAACGGACGGCCCGAGGAAACTTCCACGATCGGCGCGACGATGAAGTCTGCGAGGAAGCTGCGGAAGCCGCCAGCGCCGCGCCAGCCCGTGGGCGAAGCGATGACGGCGCTAAAGACGAAGCGATGACGCTGGTCGAAGAGCGAGTCGGCGCGCTCGGCGCTGACAAGCCGGTTGTTCTGCGGCTTCAACAGCGTCTGCAAGTCGGATGAATCGTCGATCGAGTGCGACCATGTGTAGGAGGCCAGGAACTGGACGTTGTTCGAGAAGCGCTTCTTCAAATCCAGGTTCATGGCGTTGTAGTTAGAGTTACCGATCGACGACTGCGCGTTGACATCACCGAACGGAGAAGCAACGGCGGTCGGCGTGCGCAGAGTGGGCCCAAGGAAAGTATTGAAGACCGTCGGGGTCAATCCGGTGTTGGCCTGAACGAGGAAGTAGTTGGGCCCGCTCGGGCGGAAGAAGTTGGCGGCAAAGGGCAAGATCACGTCGCCTCTGGGCCCACGCACGATCAATCCGGGAATAATCACGGCGAAGGTTTCGGTCGTGATCGGATTGGAGAAGGTCGAGCCCGGCCCGGTCGTCGGAAAGAGCCCGCTGGCGGCGAGAGCTATGTCGGCGAAGCCTGTCGGTCTCGCCGTCGCGCCCGCGTAGCGGCGGTAGTTGGCGAGCATCAAGTCCTGCCTCGTCTCGTTGACATCTCGCGGCAGCGGCAGGTGATGCGCGCCGACGAAGAGATAGCTCGCCGAGAAAGACATGTTCTTGGTGATCTGTCGCTCGATGGTGAAGTTGGCCTGGCTGGCGTAGGCGTACTCGAAGTCCTGCGCCACGGGCAGCGTAAACGGCAGCAGCGCGCCGAAGCCCGGGAACGTCTGATCGTTAAAGCGCTGACGCCCGAACTGGTAGTCCGTCCCCGAAGCAACGCCCGGCGTAAAGACTCCGGCGGGCAAGGTAGCCGCGCAGAATGGCGTCCGAGGCACGCCCGGCGCGCAGACAGTCCCTTGAAATGCCTGGACGGCGTTCAGGAGCGCGACGGGGCTGGGGCTGCCTTGCAGGAGCGTGGACTGCTGCTGCTGGGCGGCGTCCGCGATGTCGGAGTTGAAGCCGACGGCCAGCAGCGGGTGATCGTAGAAGAGGCCGTAGGCGGCGCGTATCACTGTCTTGCCGTCGTTGTGCGGATCCCAGGCGATGGCAAAGCGCGGAGCCCAGTTGTCCTTGTCGCGCGGGAAGCCCTGCTGGACGCCGAGCGCGTTCTGCGCGGCCAGAATGTCGCTCTGCGAAAGCGTGATGCCGGAGAGCGGGTCGCGGAAGGGTGTGGTCTCGATCTGATCAGTCAACTCGACATCGTAGCGGAGGCCGTAGTTCAAGGTTATGTTGGGCCTGATCTTCCATGAATCCTGTAGGAAGAAGGCCAGCGGCTTGTTCGAGAGCGAGCTGACGGGATTGCCGAACCCCTGAATGAAGCTGGACGGGAAGCCGAGGCCGTATTGTTGGACGGGCGTCAGGTCGGGCGGCGCAGGTAGGCCCGGCGTCGTGCACAAGGCGGAAACGAGCGCGCACGGGTTCTGTCCGCCGAAGTTATAGAGCCCGGCGAAATTCAGCTCGAAGATGGCGTTGCCGATACGCACGAAGGCCGCATCGCCGCCGAACTTGAAGGTGTGATTGCCAACCACCCAGTTGAGATTGTCCGTGTATTCGTAGCGCGTCTCGGTGCGCTGCACGGGCGAGAACAGCTCGCGACCGATGAAGGCCGTGCCGGTGATGTTGAAGGCGGCGGCGTCGCCGTTCTGCGACTTGAAGAGCGCGCGGCGCTCGCCGAAGTTAAAGCGCGCCTCGTTGACCATCGAGTTAGAGAGGGTCGAGTTGAGCGAGGCGACGAACGAAAAGTCGCGCAGCTTTTGAAAACCCGTGCGCGAGACATCGTTCTGGCCCAAGGACTGATTCTGCGACTCAACCTGAATGCCGGAAATCTCGCTCGGGTTATAACCGAAGCGCATCGTAAAGAGATTGTTCTTGTTGATCTGGTGATCGAGACGGAAAGACGAGAAGGTCGTCGCCTCCGTGATGGGGAAAACCCTTTGCAGGAAGTTGAGCGGGCGAAACGCTATGGGTTGGCCCAAAGCGTTGGTCGTGCTGACGGGCACGGGCGCGCTTGACAATAGAAAACGTCCGCCGACCTGCGTGCCTGCCGGGATCGGCGTCAAAGCCGAGAGACCTGGGAACACAACCAGCGGGTTGGTTCCGTTGAGGCCCGTCGAGCCGCCGCTCGATGCCAGAAAAGCGTAGGGCACGGCCAGCGCCGTCGCTCCCGCGCCGAGCAGCGTGTTGATGTATGTCGCCTGCCCGGGCGTCAGGTTGCGGAACGTTTGACCCAGGATAGTTACCTGGCTGTTCAAGTCCCCGTTGACATTGCTGGTGAAGAAGCCTGATTCCTGGCGGCGGCGCTGCTCGAAGGCGAAGAAGAAGAAGGTGCGATCTTTATCGAAGGGGCCGCCGAGCGTTGCGCCGTACTGCGTACGCGTGAACGGCGGGTCTTCGACCGGCGCAAAGGCATTGCGCGCCTGAAAACTACGGTGGCGAATAAAGCCGAAGAGGTTGCCGTGAAAATCGTTCGTCCCACTCTTGGTGACGACGTTGACGACGCCGCCCGCCGCGCGTCCGAATTCCGCCGCGTATGAGTTGGTGACGACCTGAAACTCCTGCACGGCTTCCTGCGAGACCGTGGAGCGCGCGGCGTTGACGGAGTTGTCCGTATTGTCAGCGCCGTCGACCTGCACCAGGTTGGAGCGCCCACGCTGTCCGCCGAAGTTGAGGCCGGAGGTCGGAGCCGGGCCGATCGGGCGCGTATTGTCGCGCGTGGCGGTTGAAGTCGTCAGCGCGAACGATAGATAGTTTCTCTCGTTGATCGGCAGATTCTCGATGCGCTGCTGATCGATGGTGGTGGCGACAGCCGTGCGCGAAGTCTCGACGACATCGGTCGTCGCGCCGGAGACGGTGACGGTCGCGCCAAGCTCGCCCAATTCCAGCGGGACATCCAAATCGGCGCGCTGCCCGACCGTCAGCCGGACGGACGGAACCACTGCGCGCTTGAAGTTCGCGGCTTCGACCGTCACTTCATAATCGCCCGGCGGAAGATTCGTGATCTGATAAAGACCGCTCTCGTTGGTCGTCGCCTCGCGGGAGACGTTGGTGGCAGCGTTGCGCGCCGTGACGGACGCGCCCGCGATTGCCGCGCCAGCCGGGTCACGGACGTAGCCGCGCAAGTCTGCGGCATTCGATTGCGCCTGGGCCAGAGCGGCGCTGGCGCAGAAGACGGTCGCCGCACAAAGGAACAAAACTCGGGCGCAGGCCGATAGCCATTGCGGAGGGAACGCACGCATTATCTTATACTCCTTAAACAAACTGCTGTAGAAGATTCGGAAAGTTTCGCCCAATGTTCGAGAGACGAACGCAATAATAGTAGTAGCGATAACGCCTTGCGTTCGGTGCGAAACTGAAAAAGGATCATGCAAAGTTAAAGCAGTCTACGGGCGCTGTCCGGGAGATGATTGGGTCGCCGAACAAAATCACAAGCCAACTTTAAGCACCGGGAGTAGACTCTTCAACGAGCGCGTTATCTTTGTAGCTCAAAACACAGGCGCATGGCAAGTGCTTTAATTGTTTTCAACTGCTGTGTAGACAGAGCTATGGGCCCGGCTCGCACGCGACGCGACGCATCAGGCGCGCCCCTCTCCCGGCAAACCAATAGACGAACGGCGTGTCGCGCGCGCCAGTCTGCGGCGTGCGCCAGCGCTTGCGCCGAGCGCGAGCATCATGGCTTCGGCAAGGCGCGGAACGAAAGCAGCGCGGCGCAGCACGGAACAGACGCGCAGCCTCGTGTTGAAACGCTCGGCGTAGCGCAAGCGATAATCGCTCGCGAGCCCCGCGTATGAAGGGCTCGCGCCTGAGCTATCGAGCCAGCGTGTGACAGTGTGGGCGGCAATCTCGCCGCTCTCAAGCGCCATCAGCATGCCGCTCCCCGTGAACGGGTCGATAAAGGATGCGGCATCTCCGACGGCGAGCAGTCCTTCGGCGGGCGCAGGCTGGTGTCGTCCGAAACTTTCGAGCGCCACGCCGAGCCATTCCGAACAGGGCCGCGCATGGGAGAGCGTGCGTGCAGCGCGCTTGTTTGTCATCAACACCTCGCGCATCACTCTCTCCGCGTCCCCGTTGCGGTTGCGCGCATCCCGCGCCGAGACGATAAAGCAGAGATTGCTGAGCCCCCCCTCGACGCTGCTCAGGCCGCCATAGCCCCCGCGATAGAAATAGATTTCGCAGTGCTCCGGGTTGCCCTGCGCGCCTTCAAGATGAGCCTTGAAGGCGACGAGCGGCGCACGCTTGTGTGGCTCTCTTCTCCGGCGGCCACTGCTCTCTATGTATCGCGAGAGAGCGCGAGCCCTGCCCGTCGCATCCAGCGTGACGCGGGAGCGGTACTCGCGCTCGCTCCCGCAAACTTTCAAGCGCACGCCTGCGACGCACCCGTCTTCCACGAGCAGACCTGCGGCGCGCGCCTCTTCAAGAACATGCACGCCCACGTCACGCGCGCGCGACATCAAACGCTCGTCCATCTCGGCGCGGCTCAGACCGAGCGCCACTGCGCGTCCCGCTCCGAACCATTTGGAGGGCACGGAGACGCTCGCGCCCCCGCGCGCATAAAAGAGCGTCTCGGAGACTTCAGCGCCGCCCGCCCGCGTCATACTCTGGGCGACGCCCAGCCGCGCGAAATGCTCCAGGCATTCCGGCGAGATGAACTCGCCGCACAGCTTGGCGCGCGGAAACTTCTTCTGTTCGGCGAGCATCACGCGCGCGCCCCTCGTGGCCAGGTGAATGGCCGCGCTCGTGCCGGCCGGGCCGCCCCCGACGACGATCGCATCATAGGTGTCAGACGAAGCGCTCATGCTGCTAGAAATTCTCGCGCGCCGCGCTTATCCCCGTCATGTGATTCTTGACGCGGGCGACAGTATCGGGCTCGCTCGCGGCCTGCTTTAAGCCGTCCGCGCCGAGCACGAGTCGAAAGGGAAAGCGGCGGCGCACGCTGACGTTCGAGAGACCGGCGACGAGGGCCAGGCGTTGAAGCTCCGCCGGGCGAAAGCTTCGCAGAATCGAGAGCGCGCCGTCTTCGCGTATCAATCGATTGTGTAGAAAGAGTCGGCCCACGGTCGTGTAGAGAAAATAGGCCAGCGCGTGACGATGAAGGTCTATGACAAGGATGCGGCGACGCGCCACGCGGCGCAGCTCGCGCAAGACCTGAACGACACCTTCATCCTCGAAATGGTGCGTGAAGAGCGAGCAGAAGGCGTAATCGAATCGACCGTCATCGAATGGAAGCCTGAGCGCGTCGCCGCGCACCGCGCTGATCGAGCCGTAAGCCTCCGACTCCTTCAAGATCGCCTTCGCCGAGCGCGCGTTCAGCTCAAGCCCGACCAGATGGGCCCGCCTTCCGCTGTTGTTGGCCCAACCGGCGACGACTCTCAGCAACTCGCCGGAGCCCGCGCCGACATCCAGCAGGGAAAAGCTTCGCAGGCCCTCGCGCTCGATCTCCGGCAGCAACGAACGTCGCAGCGCGCTCGCGTCTCCCAGGTATCGATTGACGAGTTGCAGCTCTACGATGCAGCGTTCGTATTCCTCGGGCGTGTAATCGCCCTTGTCCAGATGCTCAAGCTCGTAGCTGCGCTCTTGAAAACGCTCAAACATAGATTCATACATCAATGCTTTTAGTTTGTATCTTGCATTTAGTATTGATCCTGACAACCGCTGTCCATCCCCGTTAATTCTTCGATCAGACTTTTTCAATGACGAGCGCGCTGTTCTTTGAGCCGAAGCCGATGCAGTTGCAGAGCGCGATGCGCACGTTCGCTTCGCGCGCCCGGTTGGGGACGTAATCGAGGTCGCATTCGGGGTCGGGCACGTCCAGATTGACCGTCGGCGGGATGAGATTGGTGTGCATCGCGCAGAGCGCCGCGCCAATCCCGGCGGCTCCGCTCGCTCCCTGCGGATGACCGATCTGTGATTTGGTAGCCGACATGGGGATACTCGCGGCAGATTCTCCGAGCGCGAGTTTGAGCGCGTGCGTCTCGATGCGGTCGTTGAGAACCGTTGACGTGCCGTGAAGATTGACGTAATCGATCTCGGCGGGTGTGCGACCGGCATCATCCATCGCGAGCGTCATCGCGCGCGCGGGCTCGTCGCCGGTCTCTTCCAGACGCACGCGATGATAGGCGTCGCACGTCGAGCCGTATCCGCTGATCTCCGCGTAGATGCGCGCGCCGCGCTTCATCGCCCGCTCGTACTCTTCGAGCACGTAGACCCAAGCGCCTTCACCTATGACAATCCCTGAACGATCGCGCGAGAAGGGACGAGAGGCGCGCGCAGGCTCTTCGTTCCACTCGGCAGTGAGGACGGTCATGAGATTGAAGGCGGCGAGAATGCCGGGCGCGAGCGGCGCATCGACGCCTCCCGCGAGCATCGATTCCTGTCGTCCAAGCGCGATGTGCTGGGCCGCGTAAGCAATGGCGTCAGTAGAACTGGTGCAGCCGGTCGAGACGATGTGCGAGAGGCCGCGCAAGCCGAAGGCCATCGAAAGCTCGCTTGAGAGGCCGCCGTGCGTGGATGAAGGAATCGTGTAGACGCTGGCCTTCTGACGTGGGCCCACGTACCAGAATTGGTATTGATACTCCGTGAAGGCCAGGCCGCCGCCGCCCGTGCCGAGGACGACGCCCATCTCGCGGCGCTCCTGCGTTGAAAAATCGCCCGGTTGGATTCCCGCATCATTCAGGGCCTCGCGCGCGGCGGCGAGCGCCAGCGGAACAGTACGCGGCACGTGCTTGCGATCTTTCGGATTGAGCTGCGCTTCCCAGTCGAAGCCGCGCACCTCGGCGGCGATCTTGACGGGCGAATCCCCGACATCGAACGACTCTATGCGACGGATGCCGCTCTCACCATTCTGAAGCGCATGCCAGAAGGCTTCACGCCCGATGCCTATGGGCGTCACACAGCCCATGCCCGTGATGACCACGCGGCGTGGTCGCTTCAACCGTCTCAACATAAAGCTCCGGTTCTCCTCGTCAAAAACTGTCCGAATGATGTCAGGAGATGGCCCAAGAATAACATTACGGCCCAAAGGAGGCTAATGGATGTAGAGGCTTGCGCGACCGAGAAGGCGTTTGCAAAAATAATAATCGGAGCGCTCAGCACAAGGCTCAACGCTCCGAACTAAATGTAACTCTCTTTAAATCAGGCGGCGGGCGCGCTTGGCCCACCGGCGTCGATCTTCGTCCCGCACTCGTTACAGAACTTCGTGCCGGGCGCGACCTCCGCCTGGCAGTTAGGACACTTGGGCTTCTCCTGCTTGGCTCCGCACTGGTTGCAGAATTTCGCGCCCGCCGGAAGATCAGCGCCGCACTTGACGCAGGGCACTGTCTCGGAGGCGACCTCCAGTTTTGCGCCGCACTCGTTGCAGAACTTGGAAGCGCCCGTGTTGGCCACTCCGCACTTCGGACACTTGACGGTCGCAGAGCCTGTCTGGCTTCCGCCTTGAGTATTCTGCTGGTGCTGCTGTTGCGGGTTCATAGCACCGGCCATCTGCCCTGCCATCATGTTGCCGATGGCGAAGCCTGCGCCGAGTCCCGCGCCCGTGCCTGCGCCGCCAGACGGATTCTGCGCCGCGTCGCGCATGGCATCTGCCGCCTGAAACTGCGCGTAGCGCCCGACATCGCCGATCACGCCCATCGAAGTGCGCTTGTCCATCGCCGCCTCGACCTCCGGCGGCAAAGAGATGTTCTCGATAATGAACTTGGTCAGCTCAAGGCCGAAGCTCTTGAACTCTTCGGCGAGCTTGGTGCGACCGAAGCGCCCCAGCTCGTCATAGTTTGAGGCCAGATCGAGAGCGGCGATCTTGGATTCGCCGAGCGCGTCTGTGAAGCCGGAGACGAGCGTGCGCTTCAACTGGCCCTCTATGTTCTCCGTATCAAAGCGACCGTTCGTGCCCGCTACCTCTTTGATGAAGGCGCGCGGGTCTGCGACGCGAATCGAGTAGATGCCGAAGGCGCGCAGGCGCACCATGCCGAAATCCGCATCCCTCATCATGATCGGATTCGACGTGCCCCACTTGAGGTCTGTGAACTGCTTGGTGTTGACGAAATAGACTTCGGATTTGAAGGGCGAGTTGAAGCCGTATTTCCATGCGCCGAGTTTGGACAGGATGGGAGTATTGCCACCGTCGATCGTGTACATGCCGGGCGGAAACACGTCTGCGATCTGTCCCTGAAAGACGAAGACGGCGACCTGCGATTCACGCACCGTGAGACGCGCGCCGTTCTTGATCTCCTGATCCTGAACGGGGAAACGATAAAGCATCGTGCTGCCCGAATCGTCGAGCCATTCGATAACTTCGATGAATTGATTGAAGGGATTAACCCTGTCTAAGATTCCCATGCTTTCGATCTCCTTCTGAGCGCCGCCTCCACAGGCTTTCAAGTGTGCGAGCTACTGCTGCCGACTATTATACGCTCTAACATCTCAAGAGGTTCAAGCCCCCGCCATAGACGCCGTTGATCAGAAACTATTGCATAAATAGTTTCACGAGTGAAGAGCAAAAGCAAGGATGAAGAATGAAGGCGGTAAAGATGAAGGCGATTTGAAATTGCAAATCTCAAGTTTCAGATTCTTCACTTCATCTTTGCTTTTCGCCTGCTCCAGAGCGTTAGTAAGAGGAGCGCCGAGAGACCGCCGGTCATATCTATCAGGCTATCGTAGATTGAGCCTGTGCGGGAGGGGACGAAGGTTTGATGGAATTCGTCCGAGAGCGCGTAGAGGACGACGACGAGCAGCGAGACGATGAACCAGTGACGGCGCAAAGGCTCCTGAGATGTGCTCAGGAAGACGCGCGCGGCCAGGAGAGCAAGGATGGCGTACTCTGTAAAGTGTCCCGCTTTGCGGACGAAGAAATGCACGAGGTTGAGCGTCTCTTCACTCGTGCTCGGAAATAACCAGAGAACCAGCGGGCGCACGATGCGCGAAGTATTGCTCGCCGATAGCTCGCCGGTCGAAAAGAAAAAGATCAACGCCATCCAGAGCAGAAGCGGCCCGTAGCGCCACGCTCGCCCGCGCCACTTCGTCTTACGCTCATCGGCTCCATCGCTTCGCTTCGCCATTCTCTTTCAGCCTGTCGCTAAAACAAAAGGGAAGCTGACTCGCGGTCGCTTCCCTTCACTGTCGCCGTTCTTTAGCACCCGGCGTGTTCTCGCCTTAAAGCCCTCGCATGGTCATCACTGGGCCGACGCGCCGGAGACGACTTCGATGATCTCGTTGGTGATGGCGGCCTGTCGGATGCGGTTCATGTTAAGCGTGAGCGAGCCGATCAACTCGCCTGCGTTCTTTGAAGCCGAATCCATCGCCGTCATACGCGCGCCCTGTTCCGAGGCGATCGATTCGAGCAGCGCGCGGAAGATTTGTGTCTCGATCAATCGCGGAAGCAGTCGGCTGAAAATCTCCGCCGCCGGTTGCTCGTAGATGTATTCCGTAAAGACGACCGGGCGCGACGGGTCTGTAGCCTCACTGCTCGCATCCGTTGTGCGCGAGACGGGGAGGAGTTGCTCGACGACGACGCGCTGCTGAAGAACCGACTTGAACTCGTTGTAGATGAGGAAGACTTTATCTATTTCAGTATCTTCGTTGAAGCGCTTGATGACATCGCGCGCCAGATCGACCGCCTCCGAATACTCGACGCGGCCCTTGCCCGTCATGCCTATGTACTCTTCGACGAAGGTGACATTGCGACGGCGAAAGAAATCTCTTCCCTTGCGGCCCACAGGCATCATCTCGATGGTCTTGTCCGCGTTCTGACGCATGAAGGCTTGCGCGGCTTTGGTCAGGTTGGTATTGAACGCGCCGCACAGTCCTTTGTCGGCTGTGATGAGGACGAGCAGATAACGCTCATCGCCGCGCTCGTCCAAAAGAGGATGATGAAAATCCTCGTCCGTGTGCGACGCCAGCTCGCCCAGAACTTCCAGCATCTTGTTGGCGAAGGGACGCGCCGTCGTGACGCGATCCTGCGCGCGCTTGAGCTTCGCCGCCGACACCATCTTCATCGCCTTGGTGATCTGCTGCGTATTCTTGATGGACTTGATACGGCGGCGTATGTCTAACAGGTTTGCCATAAGAAATCAGTTCTTAGTGACGGGTGACAAGCTAAAAACTTTCTCCCGCTTATCACTCTTCACTTGTCACTCTCTTTTACACTCCGGCGGCAGTCGTTTGCGCAGCCGCCGCGCTCTGTGGTGTCGCTTGCGCGGCCGGGCCTCCTGTGGTTGCCGTGCGCTGCGCCAGCGCTGTCTCTTCGCTCCAGCGATCTTTGAAATCACGAAGCACCTGCGCGAGGTCGTTCTTGATCTCGTCGGTCAGGCTCTTCTTCTCGCGTATGCTTTGCAGCACGCCCGGATGAGAGTTTTCGACAAAGCGCAGCAGCTCTCCCTCAAAGCGCCGGACGTTTTCGACCGGCACGTCGTCGATGTATCCGTTGGTCGCAGACCAGATAACCAAGACCTGCTTTTCGACATCCATCGGTTGATACTGCGGCTGCTTGAGAATTTCCGTCAGGCGCTGGCCGCGCGCCAACTGCGCCTGCGTCGCTTTGTCCAAATCTGAGCCGAACTGCGCGAAGGCTTGCAGCTCGCGAAACTGCGCCAGGTCAAGACGCAGTGTTCCGGCGACCTGCTTCATGGCCTTGATCTGCGCCGCGCCCCCTACGCGCGAGACGGAATTGCCGACATTGATGGCCGGGCGTATGCCGCTGTTGAAGAGGTCTGCTTCCAAAAAGATTTGCCCGTCCGTGATGGAGATGACGTTGGTCGGAATGTATGCGGAGATGTCGCCCGCCTGCGTCTCGATCACCGGCAGGCTCGTCAGAGAACCTCCGCCTTTGAGGTCTGACATCTTGGCCGCGCGCTCAAGCAGGCGCGAGTGCAGATAAAAGACATCGCCCGGATAAGCCTCGCGTCCAGGGGGCCTGCGAAGCAGCAGCGAGATTTCACGATAGGCCGCCGCCTGCTTGGAGAGATCGTCGTAGATCGTCAGTGCATGACGCCCGTTGTCGCGGAAATACTCGCCCATCGCGACGCCCGCATAAGGAGCCAGGAATTGCATCGCCGCCGGGTCGGAAGCCGTCGCCTTGACGACGATGGTGTATTCCATCGCGCCGAAGTCCTGCAAAGTCTTGACGACCTGCGCGACCGTCGAAGCCTTCTGGCCGATCGCGACGTAGATACAGATGACATCCTTGCCCTTCTGGTTGATGATCGTATCGACGGCGACGGCCGTCTTTCCCGTCTGGCGATCGCCGATGATCAACTCGCGCTGCCCGCGCCCGATCGGAACCATAGAGTCAATCGCCTTGAGTCCGGTTTGCAGAGGCTCCTTCACAGGCTGGCGATCGATGATGCCGGGAGCAATGCGTTCAATCGGAAGAAAGGCATCGGTCATGATGGGCCCACGATCGTCAATCGCGTTGCCCAGAGCGTCAACGACGCGCCCGATGAGTGCATCGCCGACGGGCACTTCCATGATGCGCCCCGTTCGCTTGACGATGTCGCCCTCTTTGATCTTCTGGAAATCGCCGAAGAGCACCGCGCCGACCTTGTCTTCTTCAAGGTTCAAAGCCAGCCCGCGCACCTCATGCGGAAATTCCAAAAGCTCGCCCGCCATCACTTTTTCAAGGCCGTGAATCTCGGCGATGCCGTCTCCGACCTTGATGACCGTGCCGACCTCCGAGACGGTCACGCCGCCCTCGAAGTTCTCAATCTGCTGGCGAATAATTTCGTTAATCTCGTTAGCTCTGATCGGTTCCATATAAATTCCTCTTGATGAACGTCCGTGGCCGAAAGCTTTCAAACCAGCCGCGCTATTTACCTGCCAGCTTTTCCTTCGCCAGTCGCAGTTGATTGCGCACTGAGCCATCGTAAATGGTCGAGCCGATGCGCGTCACCATGCCGCCGATCAATTCCTCGTCGGTCTTAAAACTCAAGCGCACGTCCTTGCCCGTCATGGCCGAGAGCTTCGCGCGCAAAGCCTGCTGCGAAGTTTCCGGCACGGGCCGCGCCGTAGTGACTTCGGCTGAGACCACGCCTGAGCGCTCGTCCAAAACTTGCGCGAAACGCTTATTGACTTCGCTCAGGTCTCCGAGCCTCTGATTTTGTAGAAGGACTTGCAGGAAATTGGCCGTCGTCGGGCGCACGCGCGAACGCGCGATGAGCGCCGTCAGGACTTTGCGCTTCTGCTCGTAAGGAACGGTCGGATTACGGAAGACTTCTAAGAGCGGCTCGCTTGCCTGCATCATCAATTCCCACGCAGACAACTCCTCTTGAACCTGCCGCGCTTCACCCCTCACGATGACCACATCTGCCAGCGCCACCGCGTAGCGGCGCGCCACCGTCTGCACGCTCAACGCCTGATTCCCCCCAGTTCTTCAACCTGCCTGCTGACCAGACGCTGATCGTCCTCTGGACGTATGTCGCGACGGATCATCTCTTCCGCCAGGCGCACGCTCTGCTCGGCAGCATAGCGTCGCAACTCTTGCCGCGCAGCTTTGCCCGCGCTCTCGATCTCCCGCCGTGCCTGCTCGCGCAGTTTCTCCGCCTCCTCGTCCGCCGAACGACGAATACGCTCACCCTCAGCCAAAGCTTCCCTGCTCGCCTGCTCACGCACGCTCGCAACTTCCGCATCCAGACGCACGAGCCGCGCTTCGACCTCTTCCAACTTGGCATTGGCCGCATCGCGCTCTTCACGCGCGCGCATCAACTCGCGTCGTATGCCTTCGCGCCGCGCGCGCAAAGCATCGCTGACCGGGCGACGTATGAAGTACACGAGCGCGCCGATGAACACGAAGAGATTGAAGAACTTCCAGAGCTCCAATCCCGGTCTGTTCCACCAGGGCGCAGCCTCGCCTTCCGCAGGCGACAGCAACATCATCAATATTATAAAAGCAGTATACATACCGAATGCTTACGCGCCCGAGCCCGCACCCTGTATCGCCGACGTGCTCACGGGACGATGAAGAATATGCGCGCCGATCTCCGCCGCCATCTGTAGCGAATCGGTTTTTAACGTCGCGCGTGCCCGCTCGACCTGCACGTTGATCGAATCCTTTTGCTCTGCAACCGCCCGGCTTATCTCGTCTCGAACAGCATCCAATTTGATCTGACGTTCGCGCATCGCCGTCGCACGCTCCTGCTCCATCAGGCGATACCCTTCCGAGCGAGCCTCACGCAAAGTGCGCTCGTACAGGCTCATTTTCTCTTCGACATTACGAAGGATGTCGCGCGCACTGCCCGAACGACCACGCGTGCGAAGCTCGCGCTCTTCGAGTATGCGATTGATCGGCTTAAAAAGCGTGGCGTTTAAGACATACACCATCAACAAAATAAGCGCGATGTGAATAAAGAGCGTGCCGTCCGGCACGAGCTGGATAGAGTTCTCGGCTAAGCCCAGGAAGATCATAACAATCGAAAGGCTTCGATGAAGTCCGGCCTACAGGTTGTATATTTGCGAAAATGTACGCCTATCAAAAGCTTGCGAGTCTAGCACGCAGTTTCACAAACCGTCAAGGAGCGATGGCCGCCCACATATACACAGCCACATACGTCTATCATTCATGGCTCGAACATTCTCGTCCGTTACTTGAACTGTAAAGACTCGCTTATAAGCGACTGTCGCCCGTTCGGCATAACCAAACGGGCGACAGTCGCTCGCGTCCCTCCCCCTCGCAAGGAGAGACAGAGACCATATTGATTCAGCTTTAACGACCGACGCTATGAAGCATGATCGAGTTATCAGGTTAAGAGCGTTTGAGGCGAGGCGACAAAGACAGTTGTTTTTATCATACTTCGATACATATCGCACTCAATAATTTGCGTCACACGATTCAAATCACCTGGATCAGCAGGCCTGATTTCGTTTGCACCTCGCCAATAATCACCGCGCCATCAATTTTATTGATTAAAATTTCTGCCTTAGTGCGCTCAACGCTAATCAAAAGCCCACCCGCCGTCTGAGGGTCGAAAAGCGCGCTTTGCAACTCGCGCGAGACGTGATTCGCGATCTCAACAGTATCTCCCACATATTCCCTATTATTTTTATCGCCGCGCGTGAGCATTCCCTGCCCGATTAGCTCTAAAACGTCAGGCAGCAGAGGAACTCGCGCCGCCTCTATTACCAGACATACCTCGCTTGCACGCGCCATCTCATAAGCGTGCCCGAGCAGGCCAAAGCCCGTAACATCCGTGCAGGCATGCGCCTCCACCTCTTGCATCGCCGAGGCGGCTGAGGCGGCTGAGGTGGTCATCACCCTCATCGCTGCCTCAACCGTTTCCAGGCGCGCAATGCCGCGCTTGATGCCCGTGCTGATAGCGCCCGTCCCGATCGGCTTCGTTAAGATAAGCATATCGCCCGGCTGAGCGCTGGCGTTGGTAACAACCCGCTCGGGATTAATCAGACCCGTCACGGCGTAACCGAACTTTATCTCAGCATCATCAATAGAATGCCCGCCGAGCACGATCACACCGGCCTCGTTCATCGCCATCTGGCCGCCGCGCAGGATTTGCTGTAAGACATCCCAGTCCCCCTTCTGCGGATAACAGACAATTGATAACGCCGTAATGGGCTTACCGCCCATCGCATATATATCGTTCAAGGCATTGTTAGCCGCCACACGACCATAAATTTCCGGCTCGTCGGCAACCGGAGTGAAAAAGTCCACGGTTTGCACCAGCGCAACATTGGCCCCGAGACGAAACACTCCGGCGTCATCCGCCTTGTCGTACCCGACGAGCACATTCTCATTCACTGGTTGTGGCGGTAAAGAGCCCAAAACTTGGGCTAAATCGCGAGGCGCGAGCTTCGCCACTCAACCGGCACAGGACACCATTTCAGTCAGTCTTTTCTTCATTGTATTTTGTACTTCACACTCGCTGATATTTGCTCAAGTTGATTTTACAAATGCCTTCTGACTGCAATTTTTAAGATAAGCGGCATCCAGCTTTCTCTGAAAACTGCTGCACAAGGCATGATCGACCAAACCCGTTACAGTAGATTGAAAGGTCAAAGGCTCCTCAGACTTCTTCACCACGAAAGGGAACTAAGCGCACGGGCTAAAGACCCCTGGGCCCATCTTACTATTAAGATGTAGCTTTCAGAAGAGACGTGGACTTAAACAGTGGGTGCTGTCGGCTCCTGGCTGGCGATCAATAATTGATATAGGCGATCGAGATCATTATCGTTGTAATACTCTATCTCTATCTTGCCACCCGCTCCGGTCTGGCTGGGCATAACGCGCACCTGTGTGCCGAAGCGACGGCGTAGCTTGTTTTCCGCTGCTCGTATATTCGCGTCATCACGCTTTGGGGCCGGGAGCGTGGCCGTGGCAGGACTCGCGCCAGCGATAATCCTCTTAATAGCCCGCTCGGTTTCACGCACTGAGAGAGACTGATCTATGATGTTTCGCGCAACGCGACGCTGAATATCCGCGTCATCTACGCCGAGCAGGGCGCGCGCATGGCCCATAGAGAGCTTTTCTTCTTCGACTAGGCTCTGAATGTCTTCGGGTAAACGCAATAGACGCAAGTAGTTAGTAACAAAAGACCTATCTCTTCCGACTCGTTGGGCGACCGTTTCCTGTGTCAATCCTAATGTATCTATGAGCCGCTTGTAGGCATGCGCCTCCTCGATGGCGTTCAATTCCTGACGCTGTATATTTTCGATTAAGGCCAATTCCAGAAGTTTGTCATCGGGAATGGCGCGTACTACGGCGGGAACGCGTTGCAGTCCGGCACGCTGGGCCGCACGCCATCTCCTTTCACCGGCTACTAGCTGGTAACGCGCACCGCGCTGGCGCACGAGTAGAGGCTGGACTATTCCGTTCGAGCGAATGGATTGCGCGAGTTCTTCCAGACGCCCCTCATCAAAATGCGTGCGCGGCTGTGCCGGGCTCGGCTCGATGAGGTCTATGTCTATTTCGAGCAGTTCTTCGCTAGTTGTCGGCGCTGTATCCGACAGCAGTGCGCTCAAGCCCCTGCCTAGCACTCTTCTTGTCATGAGCCATAACCTCCCTCGCTAACTGAAGGTAGCTTTCCGCCCCGCGCGATCGTATATCATACAAAATAATAGGCTTACCGTAGCTGGGGGCCTCCGCCAGGCGGACGTTGCGCGGGATTACCGTCTCAAAGACCTGTTGGCCGTAAAAATCTCGCAGATCGGATGCTACCGCCGCCGACAGATTAGTCCGCTCGTCATACATGGTGAGCAGCAGTCCCTCTATTGTCAGGCTTGGGTTGAGAACACGGCGTATGCGGGCCAGTGTATCGAACAGCTCCGTCACACCCTCCAGCGCGTAATACTCGCATTGAATGGGCACGAGTAGGGAACTAGCGGCGGTCAAAGCATTTAGGGTAAGTAGACCGAGCGATGGCGGGCAATCTATGATGATATAGTCGTACTCAAATTCGAGCCCGTGCAATATCTCTCTGAGCTTGTATTCGCGCCTTTCCGCGTCCACGAGCTCGACCTCCGCTCCGGTCAAATTCTTATCAGCTGGTAGAACCTTAAGAAGTGGAATTTCTGAGGACTGTATAATATTGGTAAGCTGTTCACCAAGAACAAGGGCATGATAGAGGCTGCGGCGAAAGCTGCCTCGCTGAATGCCTACGCCCGAGGTGGCGTTTGCCTGCGGGTCTGCGTCCACCAGAAGCACGCGCGCCTCAGACACGGCGAGTGCAGCAGCTAAATTTACTGCCGTCGTGGTTTTACCCACGCCCCCTTTTTGGTTTGCCACTGCAATGGTTTTCGCCATTATTGTGAGCCTTAACCAGTCCTCACGCTGAATTTCGGGTAAATTAACACAACACGGGTTCACGCGCCACACTTTTTGTAGGCTGAAAGGGTTTCACGTGCTACTGGATTGAATAAATCCCGGTCAAGCAGTGTTTCACGTGTCCCCAAAAGTCGATTTGGGATACGTGAAACATTTTGAAGGGGGCTGCAGGCTAGGCCGCTCGTGACTGTAAATTTAATTGAACAAGCAAAGTAGAGATCGCCACGGGCGTTAATCCGGGGATTCGCCGGACTTGGCCGAAGGTATGCGGGCGGGCACGCTCAAGGCGCTCGACCATCTCGTGAGATAGGCCGCCGATGGAGTGGAAATCGAAGGTTTTGGGAATAATCAGCCCGTCATGCTGGTGCAGGCGGTCGAAAGTGGCCATTTGCGCCTCGATGTATCCTTTATAGAGGGAATCGGCGAGCGCGGATTCCAGATCACGCAGATTCGCATCCGTACGAATATCTGCGGGCAATAGCTGCTGAATTAACGAGGGGCTGACATTAGGGCGCTGGGCAAGCTGTGCAAGGGTGATGGAATCCCCCAGATCACAGCCGAGGGTTCTGGATAGGGAAGAATAGGTGACATCGGAACGTTTCAAGCGCGTGCCCTCAAGCGCGGCATGCAGGCGGGCCAGACGATCCTGTCTCTGGTTGAAACGCTCCCAACCCGTATCGCCAACCAGACCAACTTCTCTGCCGTAGGGAGCGAGTCGGGCGTCCGCATTATCATGGCGAAGGGCTAGGCGATATTCAGCGCGAGAAGTGAAAATACGGTAAGGCTCATCAACTCCCTGTGTGATGAGGTCATCAATCAGGACGCCGATGTAGGATTCCTCACGGCTGAGGCGGAAGCCCTCACGCCCTTGAACGGCGAGGGCAGCGTTTATGCCCGCGATTAAGCCTTGGCAGGCGGCTTCCTCATATCCGGTAGTCCCATTAATCTGACCGGCATTAAAAAGGCCCTTGATACGGGCCGTCTCCAAGTGAGGGGTCAATTCACGAGGATCAATATAGTCATATTCGATGGCATAACCGGGCCGGATAATGCGTGCCTCGTCCATCCCGGGAATCATTCTCACCAATTCCTGTTGAAGCTCGGCCGGCAGAGAGGTGGAAAAGCCGTTTAAATAGACTTCATTGGTGTCGTGACCTTCCGGCTCAAGGAAAAGCTGGTGGCGGTCTTTATCGGCGAACTTAACGACCTTGTCTTCAATCGAAGGGCAATAGCGCGGCCCTATTCCCTTGATTTTGCCGGAATAAAGAGGGGATTCGTGCAGATTGGCGCGTATGGCCGCGTGCACGTCGTTCGTCGTGTAACCTATGTAGCAGGTGATCTGCGGCTGATTTATGCTGTCTGTGGCGAAAGAAAAGGGCACGGGGCGCTCGTCCGCAGGCTGCGGCTCGAAGGCATCCCAGTCAATAGTGCGCCCGTCAAGGCGCGGCGGCGTCCCTGTCTTCAGACGCCCGACAGGGAATCCCAGCCGCTTCAGGCCCTCCGCCAATTCGATTGAGGCAGGCTCCCCGGCGCGTCCAGCCGTGTGTGTGCGGCGTCCCGTATGTATAAGACCATTCAGAAATGTCCCGGTGGCGACGACGACCGCACCAGCCCCGAAGCGGCGCGTGTCCTGTAGCTCGACGCCCGCGATGCGGTCATTATCTATAATCAAATCAACAACTAAGCCCTGGCGTAGATGTAGATTGGGGGTCGCTTCCAGAGTGCGTCGCATCTCTTTACGGTAGAGCGCGCGGTCGGCCTGAGCGCGTGGGGATTGGACGGCGGGCCCACGCGAGCGATTGAGCAGGCGAAACTGTATTCCCGTGCGGTCAATGATGCGTCCCATGATGCCGCCAAGGGCATCGATCTCACGGACGAGGTGGCCTTTAGCAATACCGCCTATCGCGGGGTTACAGGACATCTGGCCGATCAGATCAAGATTGAGCGTGACGAGCGCCGTCTGAGCGCCGAGCCGTGCAGCGGCGGACGCGGCCTCGCACCCGGCATGGCCCGCGCCGATGACGACGACATCAAAAACCTCATCGAAACTCATTTTCTATTTCCCTATACAGAAAGTCGCGAAGATTTGCGACAACACATCCTCGGGCGTCGTTTCGCCGGTAATCTCGCCCAGAAAACGCAGAGCGTTATAAAGACCTACGAGGAGGAGCTCTTCGCTGGCCCTTTGTTCGAGCAGCGCGGCGGAGGATTCGAGTGATTGCTGAGCGCGGCGCAGCAGATCGAAATGGCGCGCATCAGTAATAAGCAATCCTGCGCTGTGCATATCAGGAGCTGCGAACGGTTTCAGTATAGCAGCCCGCAAGTCATCAAGTCCCGCTCCGGTCTTAGCTGAAATGGACACGACAGGCACGCCATCGTCCGCCAGCTCAAAACCATTATGATGAAAAGAATCGAGGTCGCTTTTGTTCAAAGCGACGATATGGAGGCTCTCCGCAACGTCTGCGAAAATCTCCCCATCCTCGACAGTCAAAGCCTCTGAGCCGTCGAGCACGATAACGGTCAGGTCAGCATCCGCCATCGCGCGCCGCGTACGCTCTATCCCGAGTGCTTCGATTCTATCAGCGGAAGCGCGCACCCCGGCCGTATCGGTCAACAGAACAGGCACACCCTGAAGGCTAACGAGTTCGCTCAAACTATCACGTGTAGTCCCTGGAATATCTGTGACGATAGCTCTGTCCGTAAGCAGTAACTTATTGAAAACACTTGACTTACCGACATTCGGACGACCCGCCAGCGTGACCCTCAGACCTTCTCTCAAAAGCCTCCCGGAGCGGAAGGTGGAGGCTAGGGACTCTATATCACGGATTAAATTCGAGAGTTTTACTTTAACCGCGTCAAGGGCGATTTCCGGCAGATCGTCTTCTACGAATTCAAGGGAAGATTCGAGCGGGACGATGATGTCCAGGAGTGCATCCTTGATTGGCTGAAGACGCGCGGACAGTTCGCCGCCGAGTTGGCGTGCGGCCTGTCGTGCGGCGGCATTCGTCTGTGCGTTGATCAGGTCGCGCACGGCCTCTGCCTGGCTCAGATTTAAACGCCCGTTGGCGAGAGCGCGCAGGGTGAATTCGCCGGGCCCGGCGGCGCGTGCATCCAGGCCGAGAATAATATCTATCAGGCGTCGTAGAAGAACAGGCGAGCCATGACAGCTCAGCTCGATGACATCTTCGCCGGTGAATGAATGAGGCGATTTGAAAAAGGTGATGAGCGCGCGATCAATAACCTCGCCGTTTTCGGGCTCGCGAAGTTTTTTTAAAGTGACGCGACCGGCTTCAGGTGTGAAGTGATCTTCGCCAATCAGTGTGCGCGTGATTGAAAGAGAGTGTGTGCCGCTTAAGCGAATAACGCCGATACCGCTACGGCCCGGCGGCGTTGATAAAGCGACGATGGTGTCTGCACTGGACACGACTGAAAAAGAGAGAAGTAAGGAAGAGAGAAGACGCGACGAAAATTCATACGCGCAATCTCCTCGACGAACGTGCGTTTACCTGGGGGAAGATTTAAGACTTACTTTGAGCCTGCGCGCATTGCCTTCGCCGACAGACTCCGTGTAGAGGTCTTCTTCGGTGGAGAGCGCCAGATGTATGACGCGACGCTCATTCGAGTTCATGGGCCCAAAGGTGAAGGCTGCGCCGTTTGCTCTCACACGCTGAGCGGCGTGTCGCGCCATCGCACGCAACTCGGCTTCGCGCGTCGCGCGAAAGTTTTCTACGTCGCAGACAATGCGCTCGCCCTTTGGAAGCTCTCGACCGAAAGCCTGATTGACGAGATGCTGAAATGCTTCCAACAACTCGCCGCCTTCGTTGAGCAGAAACGCGGCATCGGCACCCTCTATCTCAAGCAGACAACCCTCCGAGGATTCACCTGCGGCTGCGCGCAGTTTGAAACCGACGCCATCAAAGACGGCGTTAAGAAAATCTTGAGCCTTGACACATGCTTCACTCATTTTAATCAATCGTAGAGAGACTTCCGGCGCGTTAGCGCGCGCCTCGCGTCAAGCTTGTGAAACGCGCGCGGTGTTCAGCTTCTTAGTCGAACGTGCTTCGGCGCTCTTCTCCTCCGGTGGTTCTTCATCATCTTCCGACTTCGTCAAGCGATTGATCAGCACTTGCTGACTGAAGCCGACTATGTTTCCGACAATCCAGTAGACGAGCAAGCCCGATGGCGCGCTCCACATAATATACAGCATGAAGAGCGGCATACCGACGGCCATCATCTTACGTTGAAGAGGATCGGCTGACGGCGCGGGCGTGATCAACTGCAAGACGATCATGGTCGAGGCGAACAGTATCGGCAGCATGTGTAGGGCATAGGGCTCCGCCGCCGACAAATCCGGTATCCATAGAAAAGGGGCCTGACGAAAATCAATCGAGATAGTGATCGCGCGATAGAGCGCAAAGAGAAACGGCATCTGTATCAGAAGGGGAAGACAACCACCGAGTGGATTACCCTCTTTCATCAAGCGCAGTTGCTCTACCTGCAACTCTTTGAGTCGCGGGTCGTCCTGCTTCATCCCCTTGATCTTATCTTGCAGCTCCTTCATTCGCGGCGCAAGCTTCTGCGCCTTCTTCATGGATTTCGACGAACGCCACTTAAGCGGGAAGAAGAGCGAGTAGATGATAATCGTGAAGATTATAATCGCCACGCCGTAGCTGCCCGTAATTTGGTAAAGCCACTTGATTGACTTGAGAATCGGGACGGCGAGCGGGCGCGAAACGCTGCCCAGAAAGCCGTAATCGATTGATCTTTCGAGGTCTACCTGGCGATCAGGGCCGAGCGCTCGGCTTATCTCCTGGCTCGCGTCGGTCAGCAAATAATGGTCTTTCGGGCCCGCATAAATCCATGTCCGAGAGCCGTCTGCGGGGACGGGAACGAGCGCCGAAACTAAGTACCTGGACTCGGGTTTTCCGTTCGCCTGATAATCATACTGCGTCGTGCGAAACTCCAACCCTTCCGTCTTCCTTGAAGGCACTGCGATCATCGCAAAGTAAGTGTCGCCGACGCCAGCCCAATCCACAGGGCCATTCAACAAAAGGCGATCACCATTCTTATGATTGATCTGCTGGGCCAGATGTCGTTCATCTTTATCAACGACGACAGCGATGCCTTCGGGCGCGACGGAGTAGAAGCTGTAATGCTTGACGCCCTGATCGCCGATGCTTGGGCCAATCATAATTTTGGCCTGCGGGACGGGCTGGCCGTTAAGCGAGAGATTGACTTCGATTTCCGCTGTGTAGCGATCAGCGTAGAAGGTAATACGCTTGCTGACGTTCAACCCGCTAGCAGTATCTTGCAGCATGAACTCCAAGGTCTGCTGCGGCACGTCCCGGCCAAGCTCAAGATTGAACTCACCGCTACCGGCGTCCGCTCCCTTAATCTGATAATTCCTCGAAGCAAGCAACGCGTCGAAGCTCTTATCTTCAGTGAAGATTTGAAACGGCGCGTGGCCTCGCTTGACGCCCTCCTGCGGAATGAGTTCGAGAGGCTGCGGGTTCTGCTTATTGCCCGCCACGGAATACAAAGCTCGTCCCGTATTACCGTTATCTCCGGGAAGCGCCTTGAGAATCCAACTGGTCGCAACCGCGCCTGTGTTATTGAGCCTTACTTCGTAAAGGGGCGTCTTGACTAGGATCGTTCGCGGAGGTGTCGTGTCAGTTTGCGCGGAAGCAGTGGCTTGATTCTGCGGCGTTGGTTGACTGGGTGTCGCAACACCGGCGGCTTCCTGCGTTGACGGAGTAGGGGTTTGCTGTTGGGCGTTGGAAGTATTGGCGTTGTTCTGTGATGGAGATGGAACGGGGAAGAAACGACGCTGTAAGTAGCTCCACCCAAAAAGTATCGCCGCTGAAAGTAGAAGAGCGAGAACAAAACGCCTTTGTTGCATGTGATTTAAACTACCAAGCCGCCTTCCGCTGAGAATCTGAAAACGCGATCACGGTTGACTCGTCTTGCCTTGGCTCTTCACTTGACCGGATCATATCCGCCCGGATGAAACGGATGACATCGCAGAAGCCGCCGCGCGCCCATATAGCTTCCACGCACCGCGCCGTGGCGCTCAATGGCCTCGCGTGCGTATTCCGAGCAACTCGGAACAAAGCGGCACGAAGGCGGAAGCAGAGGCGAAAGTGCCGCTTTGTAGAACCTCAACAGGATGACTAGAACAATCCTCACTGCTTACTTACCGGCTCGGCTGCTAACAGCACCGCTCTCTCATCATTGGCCGCGCGTGCAATGATTCTCCGAAACTCTTCCAAAGGCGCTGCCATCTTGACTATCAGGATTGCGCGCCGGGCGTTGAGCACCCAATCATATTTCAACGCGAGGCCGTCCAGTTCCGCACTGCTTAAGCGAAACGCCTCGCGCAGCAGACGCTTCGCGCGATTACGCTCCACGGAATTTCCGGTCGCCTTACGAGACGCCGTGATGCCCAGTCTATGATGCTGTAAATCGTTAGGTAGTACGAAAGCAGTCATCAAGCGGCCATCATAACGCCTCCCGCTTGCATAGACGCGGCGAAACTCGTCAGAAGCGCGCAAGTGAGCTTGTTTGGACAAACGGCCTACGGCGGTATCAATAATGCGAAGGCGTGAGGCGCTTGCGCCCCTTGGCGCGGCGACGCTTTAGCACCAGCCGGCCATTCTTGGTCGCCATGCGCGCCCTGAAGCCATGCGTCTTGGCCCGGCGTCGATTGTTAGGTTGAAATGTGCGCTTCGTCATAGTCAGTTATTCTCCGGTCAAATGAAAAGTGTAAGACTAACTTCGACCTCACATTATGTCAAGAAACGAGGGCCTTTTCGGCTCGCTTCAAGCCCATTTTAGTCGCCGCAAGCCCACACCTTGCCCCTGATACTTACGCAAAAGGGAATTCCGTTGTGTCCTGAAATGATTCAACAAGCGATTTTGACCGGATTGCCGAAGCAGAAAGACCAGCCAATATTGGGGTTCCGCAGGGCATTAAAAAAATATTCATACAGCCTGTGGATTTCCCTTGCTTCTGAGTTCCGATTATGCTAGTCTCCGCCCCGTTTCGCTGCCTCTTTGAACCTGTAAGTGCTTGATAAATAAATACTTAAAGCATCACTTTAAGTTTACAGAGTTTTCCACAGCCCTGTGGAAAACCTTGTGGAAAACTTCTGAGGCGGGGGCTGAAAAGGGTAATCAAGGGGTGCATTTACAACACCTTCCGTGGGGTGACTCAAGGAAAAGCTTGAAAAGCAGAAAGAGAAGTGCCTGTATTGTTTTGTGACGTTACGCGTCACCCACAGCATCAAGACTCTTTTGATGAGACAGGACGGATATAAACCATGAGTACAATGATTGAGAATCGGCTCTGGAGCGATATTCTTCATGCCGTGGAAAAACGGCTCAACCGCCAGAGTTTCGAGACATGGTTTCGCCCCATACAGTTTGAGGGGTGCGATGATTCGGAGCAGGTCTTGCACCTGCGCGCCCCGAATCAGGTGGTTAAGGATTGGGTCAGCTCAAATTATTCCGAAGTCCTGGACGAATCGCTTGAGGAGCTTAACCTAGCCGAATACCATGTTGACTGGATGGTTGAAGAGGAAGAGGCACGCCACAGCGAAAGGTTGGAGGAAGGCCGAGACGCTCAGAGCTACAGCCTTTCGGAGTCGGCCGCGAGTAATGGCAAGAGCAAAAGCTCCAGCCTCTTTACGCTTCTTGAGGCGGCTGAATCCGACGGCCTGACCCCGGCGGCGACCACTTTTGTTGACATCGAGCCGATAGACCTCAATCTCAATCCGAAATATACTTTTCAGACCTTTGTTGTCGGTTCCTGCAATCAATTTGCTCACGCGGCTTCATTGGCCGTGGCCGAGGCTCCCGGAAAAACCTACAATCCGCTCTATATTTACGGCGGCGTGGGCTTGGGCAAGACGCACCTGATGCATGCCGCCGGTCATGCCATCAAGGAGCGCAACCGTCACCTGCGCCTCTCTTATATTTCCGCTGAAAAGTTCATGAACGAGCTGATCAACGCGATTCGTTACGACAAGGCGCAGACTTTTCGTGAGAAATATCGCTCGATTGATGTGCTCCTGATGGACGACATACAGTTCATGGCCGGCAAGGAGCGCACGCAGGAGGAGTTTTTCCATACGTTCAATGCTCTCTATGACGGACAGAAGCAGATAGTCATCACCTCGGATTGCCCGCCGAGGGAAATCCCCACGCTTGAAGAGAGGCTGCACTCTCGTTTCGAGTGGGGCTTGATCGCCGACATGGAGCCGCCAGACCTTGAGACGAAGGTGGCGATTCTCAAACGCAAAGCAGACCTTGACGGCGTACAACTCCCGGACGACGTGGCCTTCTTTATCGCCAGCAAGGTGAAGAGCAATATAAGAGAGTTGGAAGGCTCGCTCGTGCGTCTGGTGGCCATCTCGTCTTTGCGCGGCCTGCCCATCTCGAAGATGCTGGCGCAGGATGCCATTCGCAACATCGCCGAAGACGATCAACCAGCCGGAATCACCATTGAACAGATTCAGCAGGCCGTGGCGGCGCACTATCGCCTGCGCGTCGACGAGCTTACTTCAAAAAGTAATACGAGACAGATCGCCGTGCCCAGACAGGTCGCCATGTACCTGTGCAAGCGGCTCACGAAACATAGTTTCCCGGAGATCGGAAGAGAGTTCGGAGGCAAGCATCACACGACCGTAATTCACTCCGTAGAGAAGATCGAAGCGCTTGTTTTGAAGGATCAAAATTTCCACAGGGTAGTGAGCGACCTTATGGACAATCTTTGCAAGTAGTTAGCTCACTTTCGGGGTCAAAAGTTTTCCACAGTACGCTTTTCGGTTAAGCTCTTTGTACATAACATTTAAGTTCGAGTTTTCCACATTTCCACAGGCATCGCAATAAAGTGCCCTGTGGAAATGTGGAAAACTTTGAAAACGGAAAACTTTTCCACAGGCGCGCTCTCTTTTCCACAGCGATTTCCACAGCCCCTGTGGAAAACAATTCCTTTGATGTCAACAATAAAGTGACTTTTCCACATTTCCACAAGCCCTACTACTACTACTATATATATATACAAGGTATTTAATTAGTTATAGTAGTAAAAGGGGCGTAAGCTGTATGTTATATAAAATCCATCGTTGGAACAGCCATCATTCACGATAAGAGGAGTTAGTAAATGGAGTTCAGTATCAGTAAGAACGCTCTGCTAAAAGAGCTGGGTTTTGTTCAAGGCATTGTCGAGAAGAAAAACACCATCCCCGTCCTCTCGAACATCCTCATCGAATCCGTCGGCGAGAACACCATCCGCCTGATCGGGACTGATCTGGATGTCACCATCCGCTGCGAGACCGAAGCCGAGATCGGCAAGCCCGGCTCGATGTGCGTACAGGCGCGCAAGCTCTTCGACATCTCGCGCCTGCTGCCGGAAGCGACCGTGCGTTTCCGCAAGGAAGAGAACGACTGGGTGACGGTCGATTGCGAGAACTTCCGCTCGAAGATCGCGGGCGTGGCGCGCGAGAGTTTCCCGGAAGTCCCCAGCTTCAAGTCTGCGCCGATGAAACTGCCCGCAGACATCTTCAAATCCTTCATCGACCGCACGATCTTCGCCATCACGCAGGAGGAGTCTCGCTACACGCTTTCGGGCGCGAAATTCATCCTCGATAAATCGGGCGCTAAGATGGTCACAACCGACGGACACCGCTTAGCCTATGTCGCACGTCAGGATTTGGGAAAAAACGCGTCTAAGGAGGCAATAGACGCTCTTATACCCCGTAAGACGCTGGCAGAGCTGACCAAGTTGACGGCCAACTACGAAGGCGAGATCAGTCTGGGCGCAGACGAGAACCATATTTACTTCGAGGTCGGCCCGCGTCTACTGATTTCCAGAATGCTCTCAGGCCAGTTCCCTAACTACGAGATGGTCATGCCCAAGAGCAATGACAAGTCCGTAGTCTTCGACAACGTCTCGCTCAACCAGGCCATACGCCGCGTCGCCCTGATGGCCGACGACCGCTCGCACGCCATACGCTTTCATCTCGCGCCCAACCAGCTACAGATCAGCTCGCAGAACGCCGAAGAAGGCGAGGCACGCGAAACGGTCGCCACCGAATACAACGGCGACGTGGTCGAGATAGGCTTCAACGCGCAGTATCTTCAAGATTTCCTCAACGTCGTCGGCGAAGGCCAGACCGCCTTCGAGTTCAAAGACGGCAACTCGCAAGCGCAACTGCGCCCGACAACGACAGA
>DATDFK010000089.1:0-70766 GCA_036522655.1 Pyrinomonadaceae bacterium
GGGGCTTTTCAGTCAGCCTTATGGCTCGGGGCTGTACCGATGATTATCAAAGCCGGTCGAGTTCTCGCGGCGGCGCAGCGTGTCTGGTCTGGGATACGGGCGCGGCAGAATCCCTAAGCGTACGAGCGCGGCGTGGTACTCGTAGCGGATCATCACTTCGGAGACCGGACGCGGCTGCAAATCCATATTGACCCAGCGCACATCGTTATGCACGTTGCGGCCTATTCCCGTCGCGGCGTAGTCGTCATTGGGCGCGGGGTACGCTTCAGCGCTTTTCGGACTCGTCGCACCGGCCCCGCCTCTTGACGAGCGTGCCTGTGATTCCGGCGCACGCGCGCTATCGCGGCCCTCACCATCTTCGCGCGGCATGGGGTATGGCCTGTAGGGCGGCGGCGCGATCACGACGGGTTGCCGCTCGCGGAAGAAGACAGCGGAAATGACTCCGAGGTTGGCCGTCTGCCCGAGCTTAGCCCCGTAAGAATCACGCTCGCTCGTGAAATAGAAACGGCGCGCGCGCTGAGAACTCATCTGCCAGCCGCGCACAGTGATGGTTCCGTAAGGCTCTATCACCCACTTGCTCGCGTCCATCGCGCTTGTGCGGCGCGCGTCAATCGAGTTCAGCCCGTCAACCGAAAGCGCCACGGCGACACGCACGCCCAGCGGATTTCTGATGCGAATTTCATATTCCGACCCCTCCAGCGCCTCGACGTATCGCCTGCCGCGCGCCGCATATTCCTCAAGCGGTCTGCCCTCGACCAGCACGTCGACATCGAACCATTCCTCGGCGATGATCGCACGATCGGACTCCTGAGCACTGACAACGGCCTCAGTCGCCGGGAGGTAAGCCTCCGACCGGGCCCCGGGTATGACGGCCACGCCCAGAATCAACAGGCACGCACCCGCACAAACAATCGCCAGTAACGCTTTTCGCATATAGCCTCTCTCCTTTTGCCAAAAATACACGTCCAGCCGGTTAGAGAACGCACGCGGGGGCGATTTCTTGCAGCCGTTACGGCAATCTACACGAGGGGCTTGGGTCGCCTGAAGGCGCGGAAAAGTTTTGCAGGGGCTGTTGACGAAAATCATACTGTTTACAGGACTTTTCCGGGTATTTTTTTCGTAACAGGATATACTCACAACTATCACATTGTCCTTCCGGGCTTTTAGTATAAAATACTGGCGGGCAATTCAAGACAGCCGGGGGTCAGCTATTTCCGAGGTCTACGGGCCAGACGGGCGGCTCTCAATCTGTTTTATAATGCGCCGGATACCAGGGACGAGAGGTGTGGCTAAAGAGAGATGGTACAGAGCGGACTAACGATAACCAAGCCATTGGACGAGGCCGGGTCATTTTACGACCGGATTGCAGGGCTCTACGACATGACCTTCAAGCTCAACGGCTACGGGCGGTCATTGGATCAATACCTGCGAGCCCATCCTCTGCCGCTCTCTCATGGCGCGAGGGTACTGGACGCCGGTTGCGGGACGGGCTTGCTCACGCTGGCGCTCATCAAGGCCGCACAGGTTCCGGTTCGCATCACCGCCGTCGATCTTTCCGCTTCCTCTATCGCTAAGGCCCAGCGCGCCGTCGCGGAGAGCGACAGGCGCTCACACAAGGTCAGCTTCACACAGGCCAACGTTCTGGCGCTGCCCTTCGCCGACGAATCATTTGAGGTGGTGGTGACGAGCGGCGCGCTTGAGTACGTGCCGCTCGATGAGGGATTAAGCGAGCTGGCGCGCGTGCTTGTGCCGGGCGGTCATATGCTACACCTGCCCGTGCGGCCCGCTCTCGCCAGTAGATTTCTGGAGCTGCTGTTCCGCTTCAAGACTCACCCGCCGCGCGAAGTCGTGGAGAATACGGAACGCCATTTTCAGCTCGTCGAGCATTATCGCTTTCCGCCACTGGAGCCTATCGGCTGGACGAAATCAGCCATGCTGGCCCAGAAGGTTTAAGACCGAATCACTTCCCCCCAACATCAACGTGCGCCAGCGTCCCTCAGCATCTGCACGATATCGCTCTTACCGCCTGCGAGAGCCGCCGTCAGGGCCGAAGCATCGCTGCTGTCTCTGAGATTTACGTCCGCTCCTTTACTGAGCAGCGCACGCGCTATGTCTGGACGACCGTTCTCGGCGGCAAGAATCAGGGCCGTCTTCCCTTCTTCATTTCGCGCGTCATAGTCCGCGCCCCGATCCAGCAGCGCACGGGCCGTATCCGTCTTGCCCATAACGGTCGTGTGCATCAGAGCCGTGTTGCCGTTGTTGTCCTTCGCGTTGGCGTCAGCGCCGCGCGCGAGCAGCATACGCGCTATCTCCGTATGCCCTTCGAAGGAGGCCCACAGGAGCGCCGTCCCGCCATCCTTGCTTTTGAGATTGACTTGAGCGCCCCTTTCCAAAAGGAGCTGAACGACTTCCGAGCGGCCCTGCCATGCTGCCTGTATGAGGGGTGTGCTGCCGTCCTTGTCCAGCGCGTTGGGATTGACGTGGCTATCGAGCAGTGCCTTCACTGTCGCGACATCGCCCGCGCCGGAGGCGCGCGTCAGCTCATTGATCTTGCCGTCGGCGCAACCTGCGAGCGCCGCGAGCAAGATCATGTTCAGGATGAGTGCTGCGTAAAGAATGGGTTTCATCTCTCGGGAAAGAGGTCGGGCACGCGTCCTCTCATCTCAATGAGAGATGTATTCGTGTAGAAGTTTCAGCTCATCGCCCTGCTCGCTGAGCTCTACGCGCAGGAGGTCGCGCATCGAGAGCATGCCGACCCAGCGGTCGCCTTCGACGACGGGCAGATGGCGGCGGCCCGTCCGTTCCATTCGCTCCAGCGCTTCGTGCGGCGTGTCGTTGGTCTCGATCACGGCTTGCAGATCGCTCATCGCCTCTTTGATCGGTATCCCGGCCGGATCGCGCCGGTGCAGGGTGATGCGATTGAGCAGGTCGCGCTCGGTCAGGATGCCGACCAGACGGCCATCTTCACTGAGCACGCAAACCCCACCGATCTTACGCTCGGCCATGTACTGAGCCGCTGCGAGCACGGTCGTCGTGTCCTGCACAAAATATGGCTCGCGGTCGCGTATCACGTCCCTGATCGTCATCATTTTGTTCGACCCTCCAAATGGTTTCGGTAGAGCGTCTATTTATTATAAATAATAGCGGCCTCACTTGTCTGTAAGAGAGCGAAAGCCCGAGCCGTTCACAAGAGGTTTGCGCGGCAACACCGACTCGATGCTGTGAAGCAGCACGAAGACCTGATCTTCACCCTCGTCTTCGCTCCTGACGTTGAGCGCGACGTAATCGCTGGTGATGTCCGATACCATTCCCTCGTACAGGCCGCCGGAGATGGTCTTGATATTGACGGTCTGTCCTTTGTAACGCCTGAACAGATTTTCCACGCGCTGAAAATCCATGACGGGCTGCCTCCAAATCGAGTCCGTTGATTATCGAAAGACATCCTCTTTCCCGTCCTCCTTGAACCAGGTGACGAAAAAGAACCTGTACTTGTCAGGGTCTTGCAGGGTGATGAATCGTCCGCCCCATCCTTCGTCGGCGGGCGGCGCGACATCCGCTCCGCGCCGCCTCAACTGCTCATAATAATCGTCAACATCCTTGACGCCTATAAAGAAATGGCAGCCGCGCCCGCGCCTGAGCATCGTTTCCAGTTGTTCGACCAGCGTGATCTTGAGGCGTCCGGCGCGAAGTGTTGCCATCGGCGGCTCAGACTCCGGCGCGTGCGTCAGAATCTCCATGCCCAGTTGCTCCTGATAAAACGCCAGGGACTCTTCCAGGCTGTTGACCTCAAGAAAGAGAAGATCGAGTCCCGCAAATTCCAAGATGCACCGGGCCTGCCTTAGAGGTATCGAAGAATGAAATAGACGCCGTAGCATCCGCCGACGACGATCGCCCAGAAGGCCATCTCCTGTGCCAGAAGGAAGCGACGCAGCGGATGCGAGAGCGCAAAGGTTTCGCGAATCATGCCCATCGCGGAATGCGCGTGAACGATACCGGCGATGATCAACAGCCCGGCCAGCAGCGCCAGCGGCCAGAGAAACATCACATACTGGAAACGAACCACGAAGAGCAGCACTAAACCGACGGCGAGAAACAACAGGGCCGTCACGCATTGGCCGGAGATGGCGTCGGCCTGCGCCGAAGGCGAAGAGTGTGGAGGCGCAGGCGTATACCAGTCAAACTCACGCGGCCTCTCCCTTTGCGCATCATAAGCGGCGCGCGCCTGCTCGTCGCGCAATACTCCGAAGGCTTCGTTGAGCGCTTTCATCTCCTCCTCATCGCCGCCGCGATCAGGGTGATGCACCACGGCCTTGCGTTTGTAAAGCCGCTCGATCTCGCTGCGGGGCGCGTCCTCTTCCGCCCCCAGAATCGAATAGTAATCCTTGTTGGAGTCAAACGCGCTCATCCCGGTAAACTCTTCCCCGGCTTTTTTGAAAGCCTATACTACTCGCCTCGGCCGAATCTTTCCAGATCAGCCCGCGCTCGTTGAGAGTTGCTGCGCGCAGGCGGCGCGCGGCGTTGTCTTTATGCTAAGCTAACGCTCATCAATACAGTTGATGAATCCGTCTTTTGTTTTGAGGTGATCGTGACACAAGCGTTCGATGCGGGCGATGATCTGGTCTTCCAGCTTGAAAGCGGATTCGGGCTGCTGCGTGTGCTGGCCGTCGAGCAGCGCGAAGGCGAAACGGTCTGGCATCTGCTCGCCTACGAAGAGCTTTTCCCCGACGTGGAGGCAGCCGAAGCAGCGTTGGCCCAACCCCTCACGCTTCACCCGCGCATACGTCACATGGCGCTCACCGACAGGGCTTTCGAGCGCACGCCCGCCGCAAAGCTCGGCAATCGTCCCGTAACCGAAGAAGAGCTTACAGGCTATAGAGCATGGCTGGACGCGGGCCCCGGCCCTGTGTCCGATCGCTCAGCCCTCCTGATGCTCGGCCTACGCTAACCGCTCTCTCTTTACTTCCGCCGCTCAACACCCAGAAACGGTGCATACGTGTAAGAGACGGAGAAGTCCGTCCCTCTGTTGAAGTGGCGTTTAATAGTTCGCGCAGGGTCAAAGAACCATTCACCCTGGGGCCGGTCGCGCTCGTCTCTATCGAACCAACCCCAGGGCGGTCGCGCCATGTTAGGAGCGCCGACCGCTCCGAGAAAGGACGAGCCTCTTCGGCCCAGCTTCACCCGGCTTTCCTTTTGACGCCCATCCGTCTGCACAACGCTGATCGTCACTGCGCCGTAGTCATATGCTTCGCCATACGTTTCATTGACACCGCGTTGCGCGCGCGGCCAGAGAGTCGTGTAGAGCGGTATCAAGTCATAGCCGACACGCTCGCGGCGTTCTTGTTCGGGGTCATCTGCGCGCCCGTTGAAGCTGTAGATCAGGACGCCGTTGCGCTGCCCCTGTCTTTGATCGGCGCGATAAGCCTCGATGCCATGCCCTTTGGGCTCGATGTACAAACGCGGCCTCTCGTCTTCGAGGCTGACCGTATTAAACCCATCATCCGTCACGCCTTCCGCCGCATACTTCAGGAATTTGTTATGGGCCATAGTCTCGACAAACATCACCCTGGCCCGCTGAAGGTCGTTTCCGTTTTTGGCGACGACGACCAGACAGCCCTCCATGTCATTCTCGTGCGCCAGCGCGGCCTCACCTAGCTGGCCCGTCGGGTCGTACTTTCCGCCGCGCCGCGCCCCTTCCCGTATTATCTCGCTCAAGAGAGCGCCCCTTTCACCGCCCTTATAATCTCGCGGATGAAAGACAGCGTAGTGGATGAAGAAGTGTGTCGGCGTCTCGCTGACGGCGTAGTAGATGTTGGCCTTGAGCTTGAAGCGGTTGTCATCCGCGTGGGCCCAGTTGTTGTCGCCGCGCCAGTCGCCATCAAAATCGAAGCTTGTAATGTAATCGTTGCGCGCCTGCTCTCCCAAGCCCTGATAAAATATGGGAGCGAAGCGCGCCGCCACCTCACGCTCTTCCTGCGCCGGACTGCGGCGTTCGTTCATACGGGAAACGTTTACAGCTTTCGTCGCCGGTAGTGCCGAGACAGTCAGACAAGCGATCAGGGCCAGTCGATAAAAACAACGATCTATTTTGCTCGACATCTTTACCTCGCCGCGAAGAGGTGAACCACAGGAATGCGTTGGAGTTTACCCGCAAGCCCGCACAAAAGAAAACGGCGACGCCGAAACGTCGCCGTAAACTCTATTTTATTTAATCGGGGCGAGAGGATTCGAACCTCCGACCTCTCGGTCCCGAACCGAGCGCTCTACCAGGCTGAGCCACGCCCCGTGAATCAACACAGAGGATATTAGGTGAGCGGCAGCGTCATGTCAAACCTTAGCGTCTCCGGTCTGTGCGTCGCGCGCCTTCTCGCGGCGCGACTTGATATATTCGATGACCGGCGGCATGAGCGATAAGGCGACGATGACGATCATGACAATCTCTATGTGCTCGCGCAGGGCCGGAAAGGCGCGGCCCAGAAAGAAGCCGGCGAGAATCATGGTGAAGACCCATAGAAAACCGCCGACGAGATTGAAGACGACGAATTGACGGTAAGGCATCTGCGCGGCTCCGGCTACGATCGGAGCGAACGTGCGCACGATGGGCACGAAGCGCGCGATGATGATCGTCTTTCCGCCATACTTATCATAGAACGCCTGTGCTTTCTGTAAGTGGCTGGGCCGAAACAGTAAGGATTTGGGGCGCGTGAAAAGACGTGAGCCCAACTTCGCGCCCGTAAAATAACCGACCGCATCGCCGATCACGGCGGCCAGGAAGACGCCTATGAGCAAGGCAAAGAGGCTCAGTTTCCCATCCGCCGCGAAAAGCCCCGCGACGAAGAGCAAAGAATCGCCGGGCAGAAAAAAGCCCGCGGCGAGACCCGTCTCGGCAAATACCACGAAGAGGATAACGATATAACCCGCCGCCGCGATCGTCTCAGGATCAAGGTAGTATTTGACCTGATGATAAAGTTGATAAAGAGATTCCATAAAATGTAGGTATCAGATACCGTATGCCGGATGTCGGTGACAGGTCTTTACCAACGACTGACAATTAACATCCGCCTTTTAGCTTTTGCTTTCCTGCGACCAGCCATAATGCCCTATGAGCGGGACAAAAGCGCAGGGGCCATGATCTTCACGCTCGTAGCCCTTCTCCGTTTTAATGACGCGCACGAGCCTTTGCGATTCGCGCGAGTCCCCGACGGGAATGACCAGGCGACCGCCCACCTGTAGCTGCGACATGAGCGGCTCGGGCACTTCGGGGCCACCCGCCGCAACCAGTATCGCGTCATAGGGCGCGTGCGCGCTCCAACCGAGCGTGCCGTCAAAACATTTGACGGTCGCGTTATAGATGCCTAGCTGGCGTATGCGCGACTGCGCCTCGCGCGCCAGTTCGGCGATGCGTTCGATGGCGAAGACCTGCGCGACAAGGCGCGCGAGCACAGCCGTTTGATAACCGGAGCCCGCGCCGATTTCCAGCACTCGACTTCGATCATTGACCTCCAACAACTCAGACATGCGCGCGACGATGAAGGGCTGCGAGATGGTTTGATTGGCCGCTATGGGCAAAGCATGATCGCCGTAGGCACGGCCTTGCAGAGCTTCCGGGACGAAGAAGTGGCGTGGGATGGCACGCATGGCATCAAGCACACGCTCGTCTCGAATACCGTAATGATCGCGCAGGCGCTCGATCATACGCTGGCGCGGGATGCGGTAAGCGTCCGTCAATGAATTGGGCCGCAACGGCGCGGAACTCAAAGCCTTTTCTCCAATAAAAAAAATCGTAAATCGCCGATCATCAATCGTCAATAGCTCAGGAAGCCAGGGAGTCCATTCACGATTGAGGAGCGCGTCATTTACGATTTAACGGTCAGCCCTATGTCTCTTGTCTCTAACTGCTTTGCAAGACCTCGCTGGCGTTGATGTAATTCCAGGTATCGATCGCCGTCAGCGCGCGATGGTCTGTCATGTCGCTTTTCAAAGGAGTGACGGAGATGTAGCCCTGTTCGATGGCGTGATAGTCCGTACCGTCCTCGCTGTCGGAGCTGAAATATTCTTCGCCGATCCAGAAGTAAGGCTTGCCGCGCGGGTCTATGTGCTCGCTGATGACAGGGCGCGCATTCTTAAGTCCCTGCCGCGTCACACGCACGCCCTTAATCGTGCCCGCAGGGATATTGATGTTGAGCAGCGTTCCCTCCGGCATCCTCTCCGTCAGGGCCTTGCGAACGGCTGTGACGGCGAAGCGGGCCGCCTCCGTAAAGTCGAAATTCTCGCGGGCGACGAGGCTAAAAGCCAGCCCGGGCACGCCCAGGATAGTCGCTTCGAGCGCGCCCGCGACTGTCCCCGAATAGGTCGCGTCGTCGCCAAGGTTGCCGCCATGATTAATGCCCGAGACGCAGATGTCCGGCAATTCGTCCTGGCCGAGGATTTTATTGAGCGCGAGCGTAACGCAGTCGGTCGGCGTGCCGTCAACCATCCAGTGCCGCTCGTCAATACGACGAATCCGCAGGGGCCGCGCCAGCGTCAGGCTATGCGACGCGCCGCTCATCTCTGACGCGGGCGCGACCGTGTAGACCTCGCCCACTTCCCTGAGCGCCTCCTCTAGTTTGATGAGGCCGTCCGAGAAGATACCGTCATCATTGGTCAGCAGAATACGTGTCATGAAAGATAACCGGATTCGGGTGGACGCAAGTGAACCCGACCTTTCGCGCTGATAGAATAAGCATTCTCTTTCGAGTTTGTCTCGGTTCTATCGGCAGGCCGGGCACGCTGTAGATTCGGACTGTAGCGCCTGCGGGGCCGGAGTGACAACGCTTCCCCTTTTGGAAGCTTTGAAGGGTAACCGAGCCGGACGCCGAAGAACACAGCCGAGAGCGGCTGGCCCTTCCTAGTCGCGCGTCACGCGCGGGCGTCCCTTCTTCTTATTGCGCTTACGTGCGAGCGCCGATTTGAGCTTGGCCTTCTGGCCGGGCGGCATGAAAAACGCATGCTTTTTCGCGTCCTTGATGATCTCCTCGGTCATCACACGCCGCTTGAAGCGCCTCAGCGCGCTCTCGATCGATTCACCTTGATTGACAGTTACTATCGCCATTCCAAATACGTCTCCCAGCTTCTCTCTTTGATCGTGGAAAATTAAAGGCGCTTTGTAAAGACCAGCGCCCAGACACTCTATTAAACACGCCCTAAAGCTTAATGGTCAAGCGCCTGAGAGCCTTTCGGGCCGTGTGAGCGGCTCTCTGGCGCGCTTGAACCCCGCAAGCCTGTACGCTGGCTTCGCGGGGTTCAAGCTTACCCTGAGCTACCTTTTTGACTACGCGCCCTGCCTCTCAAACTCAGGCGTTGGCTGCCGTGCTCGTCTTGCTGCGGCTCAAGCCCTGAATCTGAACGGGCTTTTCGGCCTTGATGTCGGCCTTATTGAGCACCATCTCGTTGTAGAGACGACGCATCATCGCGGCCTCTTCAGCCGCCGTCTTCGGCCCCTCCATCTGGGGCTTGTTCGGACGCTGAAGGTCTATCTGGTTGAGCACGAGACCATGCGACGGGTCATCGAGCTTGACCTCTTTGCCCTTGGCAAATATTTCGTGACGGCCATGCTCCTGATACCACTTTGCGACGGTCGCATTCTGGTGCATGTTCTCGATGATGTTTCTCCAACCGATTCCAGTGTTGTAGGCGCAGAAGGAGATTTCGCCTTCCTGCGTGCCGTAAGGAATGATGCACATCTCCGTGCGGCGGAAATCGTAGTTGAAGAGGTCTTGGAACCACATGCCCGCGATGAAGAGGAAGTTCCAACGATCGGCGCGACGCTTCTCGATGTCATCCTTCGAGCGGTTGCCGTCAACCTTGCCGTAATCCTTGCCCGTCAGGCCGAACGACTTATCGAACTTCTTGAACAACTCGTAGAGCGAGAACTGCGACGGGGCCGCGTACGGATTGTAATGCTTCAGAAGCGTCAGTCCCATCATCATGTTCGAGAACCACTTGCCGCGTCCAGCGTCCGTGATCTTACGCATGTCGTTGACGAGTCCCGGAATATTCAAAAACTCCGGCACGGGGCTCATCTCTTTCGTCTCTTTGTCAATCATCACGGCAGTGCCGACGCCGCAGTTCGGGTGACAGCCGCAGGAGACCTGTCCCCACTCCGCGTCTGGCCCATGCGCCAAATCTGCGAAGTCTGCGAACGCGCCCATCAGGGAGAGGGGGAACCAATCGCGCGTCGGCTCTGTGATGCCGACCTGCTTTTTCACGTCGTGCGCCAGATGCGATAAGGTGTAGCGCTGCTGAAGGCGACGCTGTTCGGTAATCTCTTCGTCGCGGCCAGTGAAGGAGACCGGCTGGAACGAAAGGAACGCGATCTTTTTCGGATTCTCAAGCGCGAAGCGAATGATCGAGCCAACCTGATCGTTGTTGATGCCGTTGACCAGCGTGGTCACGAGCACGATCTCAACGCCGGCCTCGTGCAGGTTATTGATCGCACGCAGCTTTACGTCGAAGAGATTGCCGACCTGACGATGGCTGTTGGCATCGTTGCCGATACCGTCGAACTGTAGATAGACGTAACGCAGACCGGCTTCGGCGGCCTCGCGGCAGAACTCTTTGCTCTTGGCGAACTCGATGCCGTTGGTCGCCGCCTGCACGCTGTTGTATCCGACCTTGCGCGCGTACTTGATGGATTCGATGAAGTAGGGCGAGATCGTCGGCTCGCCGCCCGAGAACTGTACGGACATCTGGCGGCGCGGCTTGATCGAGATGGCGTTGTCGAGGATTTCTTTAATATCCTCCATGCTCAACTCGTGGACGAAGCCGACCTGGTTGGCGTCCATAAAGCAGGGGTCGCACATCATGTTGCAGCGATTCGTCAGGTCAACCGTGAGCACGGAGCCGCGACCATACTTGATTGTGCTGGAGCCGTGATTGTGAAGCTTCTCGTCGTTGTGCGCCTGAATGTCGCGGCCCGGAAACATCGCTTCGATGTGCGAGAGGAACTTAGAGTCAATCGCCATCATGTCTTCGTAGTGGCCGTGCACGGGGCAGTCCTTGACCATCCAGATTTGGCCGTCGCGCTCGATGATCTGGGCCTTGATCTCGCCAACCTTCTCGTTGATCAGAACGCTGACTTCCTTCTTGCCGCTGATGATGTCTTCGCGCGCCTCTATGACGCACTTGGGACAGAGCGAATCGGTCGTGCGCGGCCAGCCGAGCGTGGGCTTGCTCTTCTGCCATGACTTCAAGAGCGGCTTATCAGACCACTTGGGCGTAAAGGACGGCGCGGGCTTGTACTTATTGACTGACTGAATCGCATTGAACAGGCCGCCCGCCACAAGGCTCAAGCTCTTCTCGACGTGTTTGATTGGTCGCATTAATTTTTCCTTCTCTACTCGTTATTATTGCTGATGGATCGAACTTGAGGATAGTAAATCCTTTGTATGCCTGGCTGATTGGGACAGAACCGGCGCGGTAGGACTTTCCACCAAACCCGAAAGAGTACACGCAACTGCTGCCCCAACGCAAGCGGCCCGCAAGGAGTGGGGCATTCGGATACAAAATCTCCGCATCCTTCCCCGCTTCTCAACCGGCTTTTCCCTGTCAATCTCGCGTTCACCCGTAATTGGCAAAACAGCAGTCTTTCAGTAGCAACACCCGTGCCTCCAACAGCGCTCCAAGTTAATTGCTGAAATAATTGATCTTGGCTTATTGGCTGGTGTGATTCGGGAAAGGGCGTAGCCCGAGGATGCGTGTCAGATGAACCCAGACGCCCCGGCATCGTCAGAAGCGTGGCATTATGACACCCAGGGGCGAGTTCGGAAGTTTTTCAGTTTGAGATTAGGGAAGCTTAGCGACGCGGAGCGTAATAACCTATGCGGGCCGCTACTTTCAGGGAGGGGTCTGCTGTCTCCACTTTCACGCGGCGGAAACGTCCATCGCGCTTCTTATCGAGCGGCGTGTAGTAGAGCGCGTACTGGTGGCGCAGTTCGTCTGCGACTTCCGCGTAGGTGGCATCCAGGGCGTTGAAAGTGGCGGGCCTGTAGAGGCGTCCGCCCGTGGCGGCGGCCAGTTGGGCCAGGTTGCGCTCGCTCTCGTCGAGCACGCGCAAGCCTTCGCGCAGGTCGCCTATGCGTAGCTCGTTGAAACGAACCGTCGAGGGCGGGCCCGAGAGCAGTGTATCCAGCTCCTCGCGTTTGCTGGCCCGTTCGATCTCCGTATTGCTGACGATATAGACGGTGGCCTGTGCTTCGAGCAGAGCGCGTAGCGATGCTTCGAGCGTGGCATAGCCGCGCCCACTGTCTATACCGTCCGTCAGGACGATAATGGCGTGGCGTCCGCGCGTGGCGCGAAATTGCTCGCGCGCCGCCAGCAGCAGCGCATCATTAAAGCGTGTGAAGACGCCGGGCATGATGCGTCTAAGCGAGCGGCTCAACTGCACGCGGCTCTGCGTCCAGTCCTGTAATAATTCGACGCGATCATCGAACTTGATAAGGCTGATGCGATCATCCGGCGCGAGCCTCTGCGCGAATCCCTCGACGGCGCGGCGAAAGTCGTCCAGGTTTCGCGCCACGCTCGAAGAGGAATCAACCATCAGGACGACATCCACCGGAACCTGCCTGAGCGCGAGGTCGCTCAAAGGCTGCTCGCGTCCCTCTTCAAAGACCCTGAAGTCTTTACGCGTGAGCGTAGTCATGAGCCGACCATTTGCATCGCGCACCGTCACAGGCAAAAGCACCTCTGAAGTGCTGACAGAAATCACGTCGCCTTCGTCAACATCCTGCTCATCACCGGCGGGCTGCTGGGCGTGCGCTTCCCTTCCCCCTTGAGATGGCGTGAGCGGCGCGACGACGAGCATGAGGAGCAAACCAAGGATGAAGGCGGAAGGCGGAAGGATGAAGGATGAAAGCGATTTGAGATTTGAAATGTTGAATTTGAGATTCATACTATTGAAATCCGGCATCTCAAGTCGGAGATTCTATGATCCATCCTTGATTCTATAATTCATCCTTGCGGCTTCATCCTTGCCTTTTCGTGGCGTCGTCGCTCATGGCGGCGCGCATGGCGTTGATGATGGGCTCGCTGACGCGGCGTCGGCGTAGGTCGGAGAGCTTGGTCGGAGAGAGATCGAATTCGGCTGGCGACTGTTCGATGCGGCGGATGATCGTGCCCTCGGAGAATCCCGCTTCGACCAACTCGATGACGGTATCATTGGTGAGCGTCGGAGTTCTTTCCAGTTTGGGTGGCTCAGCGCCCGCTTCCGCCGGTGGACGAAGGATACGCACGGTGGCGCTGCCGTTGGTTTGTGTATCGCCCTGGTTAGAGCCGCTCATGCCGCGCCCGCGCGTGCGGCTTGAAGAACCGCTGCCTGAGCCGAAGATACCTGTGCCGCCATCGCCGCCCGGCCCTGAGCGTGATAAGCCGTTCGAGTCGTCGAAAAAGGCATCGTCGCTTAGATCATCACCCGAAGCCCTTTCGTTTTCGGAGAGTGCGAGCATGGCCATGATGACGCGCTCGCTGACGCCGCTCTTCTTGAGTTCGATCAGGCGGTCAGGCGAGAGGTCAAAGCGTGTCGGGCGCGAATGGATAATGGCGATCAGGGTCTTCTCTTTGAAACCGGCGCGCACGAGCTTGATGACGGAAGCATTGGTGAGCGGCGCTTCGTCCGCTTGCTGAAGAGGCGCGCCCGGGGCGTAAACGCCCAGACACAGGCCGAGCGCGAGGGCGAAGGCGATTCTCTTTAAAACTATTGGCATGGGGCTTCTTCTTCGGCCTTCCTTTCGGTTGATCTACTTAATTGATGAAATGTCTAATGCCGCGACTCTTTCGATCATTTAAGGCGGCTATTTCAAACCGGCAGCTTTGGCGACCGCTCCCGCCTGTGTCGGCGCGGGTGCGGCGGGCCTGCTCTTCTCATAACGCGCGCTGATGCGCTTCACGTAATCGCGCGTCTCCCTGTAGGGCGGCACGCGGCCTCCGTACTTCATGACGGCTCCCTCACCGGCGTTGTAGCTGGCGAGCACTAAGTCAACGCGGCCACCGAAGCTATCGAGCAGCATCTTCAGGTAACGAGTGCCGCCCATGATATTTTCCGCCGGGTCGAAGGGCTTGCGCACGCCGAAGCGCGCGCCAGTGCCCGGCATCAACTGCATCAGTCCGCGCGCCCCTTTAGGCGAAACCACGCGCGCGTTGAAATGCGATTCCTGCTCCATGACGCAGAAGATCAGGTAGGGGTCGACGCCGTAGCGCGCTCCGTTCTGCCTGATGAGCGTGTCTATGTGGGCGCTGCCCGTGCTCCACCCGCGTTCCGTCCAGGAGCGTTTGCCGCCTGTAGCGTTGGCGAGTTGCGGGCGCTCGCGTTCGATGCGCTCGATTCTGGCCCGCTCAAGAAAGATGGAGAGGATGCCGCGCCTGTACCAAGCGCCGTCGGCGGTCTCCGTCACTTCGTCTGCCTCGACGCGCGCGCCGCCGACAAGATAAATCCAGACGGGCTCCGTGGGGAGTTGCGTTTGCGTGGCGCTGACCTCGACGATTTTTACTTTCGGTGCGGGCGCGGGCGTTGCACTCGTCTCCGGGCCCGCCTCGTCGCGCTCGATGCTCTGCACGCGCGAGCGCTCGATCAGATTGGTGATGCCGCCGCGCCTGAACCAGACGCCCTGCGCGTCCTCCCAAACGTCGTCGGCCTCTACGGACGTTCCGTCAACGAGGCTCAACGCTTTACGTCCTTTGCGCGCGGTCGTCTCTTGCGGAGAAGTGTTGGCGGGCTCTTCCGACGAAGGAAAAGGGACTTTGATTTCATGGCCGGGGCGCAGCCTGACCTCAACGCTCACATCGTTGAGACGCGCGACCTCTGCGGGCGTGACCTTGAAACGCTCGGCCAAACCGGCGAGCGTATCGCCCGCGCGCACGCGCACCCGTACAAACCTTTGAGCGCTCGGCTGTGGGCGCGCACCGTGTTCTCTGAATGGCCGCGCTGGGAGTTTCGCAGACCGCACAGTTACGGGCGCGCCCGCACGCTGCTGTGCATGCAGGGGAGCGACGTTGCTCAACAGCAGCATCGCACATGACAGCAGGACTACGCGCCTGCCGAAGGGGGTTCGTTTCATCAGGTTCGCTTCTTTCATAGCCTTTTTGTACAGCGCGCAGTCTTTGCCGGTTCGAGGGGTGAGATCAAAAAAAGTTTCAGAGTTGCAGCGGCTCTTCGAGGGGGCGTTCCGCCGCTGCGGGCTGTTCCTGTGCGGGAGCGAAGCCGTGCGACGCGCCGAAGTAGTTGCGCCAGGCCACGTCAATCAGCTTGGGCGTCAGCTCAAGCGGGCGTCCCTCGAAGAGGCAGAGGTCTGTGACGCGGTCTAGCAGGTCGCGCGGCTCGCAGCCCTTCATCTGCCGGTGCTCGATCATGTAGTTGTTCAGAAGATGATCCAGACAAGCCTGACTGCACTTGAGACCGCGCGTGTATGCGGCGCGCTTGAATATCTCTATGTAAGCGAGCGGGGTCGGCGGCTCGACGCGCGCGCGATAACCCATCCGGCGCAGGAAAGCTTCGTCGGCCAAGTCCCTCTCTTGCAGGTTGGTCGAGAAGATGACGAGTTGCTCGAAAGGCACTTCGATCTTTTTGCCCGTATTGAGCGCGAGGAAATCCACGCGCCGTTCGAGCGGGACGATCCAGCGATTGAGCAGGTCTCCGGGCGCGCAGCGCTGGCGTCCGAAGTCGTCTATGACGAGCGTGCCGCCGTTCGATTTCATCTGGAAAGGCGCTTCGTAGAAACGCGCGGCCTCGCTCCAAGTCAGGTCTGTGTTATCCAGCGTCAGCTCGCCGCCGACGACGATCAGCGGTCGCTCGATCAAGACCCAGCGGCGATCATGCTCCGCCGGTGTCTGCTCGTCTGAGAGCCTGCGGTGACTGTGTGAGTCGAAGACGCGTATGATCTGGCCGTCAATCTCGACGGCATAAGGTATCCAGATGCCGCCGGAGAGCGCGGAGTTGATTCTCTCGGCCACGGCGGTCTTGCCAGTGCCCGGCAGCCCTGTCAGAAAAAGAGAGCGGCGCGAATTGATGACGCAGCCGAGCGTCTGCATTAGTGAATCCGGCAAGACCAGATCACGAAACGCGGCGCGCACGTTCTCCATCGTCGCCGGATGCGCTGGGATGGCTTGAAGCCGCATCATGTGCGCGTAGTCGCGCAGCGAAACGGGCGCGGCTCCCGTATAGCCGCACATCGACTGCACACGCTGAAATCGTTCCCATCCCTTATCGAGCATCGCGTATCGCGTTGCTCCCATCGTCGTCTGAAGGCGCACTTCGATCAGCTTTTCGCGATAGAGAAGCTGGAGCAGCGTTTCGGTCAGCGTGCGCGGCAGGTGCAGGCGCTCGGCGACGCGTTCGGTCGTCGGGTCGGCCAGCATGGCGACGTGCTTGAGCGCCAGGTCGCACAGGAAGCCTTCGGGGACGCCGGTGTCTTCCAACTCTTCGGGCGACGGTGGGCCCATCGTCTCGATCTCTGCGCGATTCAGAATGGCTGTGTGGGTCATCGAAATTTAACCTTAGTCAATGATAGTTTTATGGATTAACACTGAGGTCAGTACCGCCTGCTTATGCCGGGCGGGTTCTCAATCTTGGACACCCGCCCGAGACCTTTAGGCGGTACTGACCTGATGCCTTAGCTCTTCGCAACTGCCATCCGATCGGCAAGCGCCGTCAGAGCGCGCTGGGCATCGTCGGACTCACTCGTGCGACCCATGCGGCGATAGAGATCGACCAGCCGCCGCAGCGTGATGGACGAGTTCGGCTCAATGCGGCGCGCGGCCTCGTAGTACCTGATGGCCTCTTCATCGCGGCCCAGGCGTTCGAGGATGGCGGCGGTGTTGAGCCGCCCGGTCAGTTCCCCTCCCGCGCGCGCGAAGTTCTTGTAGGCGTCGTCGTACTTGCCGAGACGGCACTGCGCGAGCGCAAGGTTATTGAGAATGCGCTGGTCTCCAGGAGCGAGACGCGCGGCGCGCTTTAAGCGATCGACGGCGGCGCGATAGTTGCCGTTCTGGTAGAGCGAGAAGCCCAGGTTGTTCAAGGTCTGCGCGTCTTCCGGCGCATCCTTCATGGCGCGCTCGTAGGATTCCTTCGCGCGCTCACGCATTCCCTTCTGATCGTAGGCCAATCCCAGCAACCCGTTGGCTTCGCCCCTCAAACTCGGGTCGAGCGAAGCGGCCAGCGAAAGCTCAGCGATCGCGTCGTTGACGCGGCCCGTGTCGAGCAGCGCGCGCCCGTTCATCAGGTGTTCGCGCGCCGTGCCCTTTGTGCTCGGCACATTGCTCTCGTTCATCGTCACGTTATCGCTGACGCGCATCGTGGGCGCGCTCTCGAATTTCGCGACATCCTTCTCGTTCAAGCGCCGCATGCGATTCTCGTCGCGGCTTCCGCCGAACAGTTTGCCGAAAGCTTTGAAGGGAGCTTTGAAAATCCTGGCGAGCTTATTGCCGCCCTTCTTCCCCTCTTTGTTCTGGCCCACGGGCGAGCCGTTGGAGTCGATAATGTTGGTCTCCACGTCTCCGTCCCGGCTGTTGGTCTCTGCCGTCCACAGGGCGGTCGCGCCGAAGCAGAGCGTGATGGCGAGCGTGATGGCGATGATGGTTCTAGTGCGCATGACTCTTAAGACTCCTTCACATGTTTTTGAGTGTGTCCATCAGTTGGAGCGCAGCCGGGCCGAGGATGGCTATGAAAAGTGTCGGGAAGAGGAAACAGGCGAGGGGCAGCAGCAGTTTGACGGCGGCCTTCTGCGCGGCCTGTTCGGCGCGCTGGCGTCGCTTGGTGCGTAAAGAATCGGCATAGACGCGCACGGCGCGCGCGATCGAAGTGCCGAAGCGGTCGGCCTGAATAAGCATCGCGACGAGGCTGCGCAGATCGTCGACGCCCGTGCGCTCGGCCAGATTCCTGAGCGCTTCCTCGCGCTCGCGCCCGACTCTGATCTCAAGGTTCGCTATCTCGAACTCTTCGCTGATGTCCGGGTGAACGTCCCTTAATTCTTCGCTGATGCGAAGCATCGAAGCGTTGAGCCCGAGCCCGGCTTCGATCGAGACCACCATCAAATCGAGCGCATCGGCCAGTCCCCAACGCACGCGCTGCTGGCGGTTGCGAATCATGCGACCCAAAAGGTAGCGCGGCATGATGAAGCCTTTGCCGAACGCCAGCATGATAAAGATGAAGGCGCTGCCGATGGGGCGGGCCAGCAAGGCGCAGGAGAGCGCCACGAGGCACGGGTATCCGATCATCGAGGTCAGTTGAATAGCGCGATAAATGATCGGTGCATTCCGGTTACGATAACCAGCCTGCATCAACTTCTTTTGCAGCTTGTGCGCCTCTACAGCCGAGACGGGCACGAGACGATTGAGCGGCGTGGCGATACGCTCCGCGAAATCCGAAGCCGCGCTCTCCTCCTGCATGATCGAGACCGAAGCGGCCTGCATGGACGCTCCGCCCTCATTCATTTTTCGCAGGCGCTCGGTCGCCGCGCTCTGCGGGCGCGAGATCAGCCAGTAGAGACCTATCACGCCGAACGTGATGCAGACGAAAGTGGAGATGGTGATGATGAGAAGCATAATATTAACCGTCGGTCAGTTGTCAGTAATCAGTTCAAACAGTCAATGCTTACTGATTGATGATTGCCGATTGCTTTTCAAATTTTGATCCTCAATATCTTGCGCACGACGAGCATGCCCGAGACTTGCATGAAGAGCGCGACGGCAATCAGCTTGTGCCCGCGCGGGTCGCGCCACAGGACGCTCATGTAATCCGGGTTCATCGCCGAGATGACGATGGTGATAAAGATCGGGAGACCGCAGAGCAGCCATGCGGACATGCGTGAGCTGGTCGTCAGGGTCTTCAGGTCGCCGAGAATACGGAAACGCTCGCGGATAGTGTGTGCGACCTTTTCCAGAATCTCGGCCAGATTGCCGCCCGTCTCGCGCTGAATCAGTATGGCCGTCACGCACAGCCGCAGGTCTAAGAGCGGGATGCGCTGCGTCAGGTTTTCGAGCGCGAGCTTTAAGGAGAGGCCGAGGTTCTGTTCCTCGTAGGTCTTGCGAAACTCGGTGGCGATCGGCTCCGGCATCTCAGCCGAGACCATGTGCAGCGCTTCGGAGAAAGCGTGCCCGGCTGAAAGAGCGCGGCTCATCAGCTCAAGCGTATCCGGCAGATGCTCAAGGAATTGATCGAAGCGTTTCTTGCGTTTCCAGAAAACGTGTATGAAGGGCAGAGCGGCAGCCGTGACCCCGGCGGCCACCATCACCAGCACGGAGATCGTCAGCACCGAAGCCGCGAGCGCCGCCAGCATCCCTGCCATCACGGAGAACATCACCAGGCGCGTGACAGTGATGTGCAAGTCGGCCTGATCGAGCACGCGCTTGAGACGCGTGGCGCTTTGAATCTCTATCAGAAAGCGATTGATCCAGGGAATCTCGCTTAAGAGTTCTTCACGCGCGAGGATGACTTCGACATCCTCCGTGTGCGCCGAATGGAGCAGGGCTTCCGAGAGGCGCTTTTGCAGGCGCGCGCGCTTGGCATCAGACCCGCGCGTCGCCATTAGGTAAGCGCCGAGCACCAGAAACAGGCAGAAGATAAAAACAAGGAAGGCGGCCAACATCTCTTTTACATCTCCTCGAACATGATGCGCGGCATTTGCAGGCCGCAAGCCTTGAGCCGTTCGGCGAAGCGCGGGCGAATGCCGGTCGCGCGAAAGCGGCCTATCACTCGACCCTCACGATCGACGCCCGTGCGCTCGAACTGGAAAATCTCCTGCATCGTGATCGTGTCGCCTTCCATGCCCGTCACTTCCGAAATCGAAGTCACGCGGCGCGTGCCGTCCGAGAGACGCGCGGCCTGCACGACCATGTTGATGGCCGACGCGATCTGCTGTCGCATCGCGCGGTCTGACAGTCGCATCCCCGTCATCTGAATCATCGTCTCAAGCCGCGTCAGCGCATCGCGCGGCGTGTTGGCGTGGACAGTCGTCAGCGAGCCGTCGTGGCCCGTGTTCATCGCCTGCAACATATCTATGCTCTCGCCGCCGCGCACCTCCCCGATCACGATGCGGTCGGGGCGCATACGCAGGGCGTTGCGCACGAGGTCGCGCTGCGTGACTTCGCCACGGCCTTCGATGTTGGGCGGGCGCGTCTCAAGGCGTACGACGTGCGGCTGCTGCAACTGCAACTCGGCGGAATCCTCGATCGTCACGATGCGCTCGTCTTCGGGGATGTAGCCCGAAAGCGCGTTTAAGAGCGTGGTCTTGCCTGCGCCCGTGCCGCCCGAGATGAGTACGTTGAGCCTTGCCTTGACGCACATCTCAAGCATCTCGGCGATGTCTCTCGTGACGGCGTTCTTCTCGATCAGAGAGCTCATCCGCAGCGGCTCCGTGCCGAAGCGGCGAATGGAGAGCACGGGCCCATCGATCGAAAGCGGCGGGATGATGGCGTTGACGCGCGAGCCGTCGGCGAGGCGCGCATCGACCATCGGCGAGGATTCGTCTATGCGCCGCCCGACCGAAGAGACTATGCGCTCGATGACGCGCATCAGGTGCTCGTCGTCCTTGAAGGCGACGTTGGTGACTTCGAGCTTGCCGCGCCGCTCGATATAGATGCGGCTATGCGAGTTGACGAGGATGTCGGAGATCGTCGGGTCGGCCAGCAGTGGCTCAAGTGGGCCCAGGCCGAACAGCTCGTGACGGACTTCGTTCACCAGGCGCTCGCGCTCTAAGGTCGAGAGCGGCATCGCTTCGGTGGCGAGGACGCCTTCGGCCAAGCGCGAGACTTCGGCGTTGAGCTGGTCGGGAGCCATCGCGCCGAGCTTCGTCAAGTCCATGCGATTGATGAGCGCGCGATGCAGCCGCGACTTCATCTCCTGGAACGAGTGCTGCCCGTTGCCGTTGGTCATCTCGACGGCGCTGCCGGAGGCGACGCCGACTGAGCTTGCTTCGCGATCGAATCTTTCACGTAGGGCCATAATTGTTTACCGGCTGATTGATGGATGAAGAGTTTCGGTGACTTCGATGTTTCTCGACGCTGCGGCGGCGGCGGCACGTCGCTGCCCGCCGAATAGTGAGCCCAGAAGGCCGCGACGCACGGGCTGCTCGACGACGACCGATGCCGAATCGCCCAGGAGCGTTCCCATGATGCGTTTGATCTCGACGGCGATCTTCGAGGCGGAATCGGACTGGACGAGCGGTTGGCCCAAGTTGATTGAAGTGACGGCGGTTTGATAATCGCTGGGCACGAACCCGACCACCGGCTCGCCGAGGAATTTCTCTACCTGTCTCAGGTCGAGGTCGATCTGTTTGCTCCAGCGATTGACGACCACTCTGACCTTCTTGCGCGGGTAGCCCAGACGGTCGAAGATTTCCAGCGAGCGCTGTGCGCTGCGTATCGCAGGGATGTCAAGGGTCAGAACGAGCACGATGTCGTCGGCCTGATCGAGGGCGGCGAGCGTGATCGCGTCGAAGGTATGCTGCGGGTCGAGGACGACGTATTCGTAGCGCTCGCGCAGGCGCTCAAGCGCCTCAAAGACGTGCTCGGGCTCGATGTCGTCGGCGGAGTCTGCCTCGCGCGGCGCGGCCAGGAGCGAAAGGTTGGAAGAGTAGGGCGTCAGGTAGCTCGTCAGTAGAGAATCATCCATGCGGGCGCGGTTCTCGACCAGATCGGCGATGGAATACTTGGCCTCCACGCCGAGAAAGAGCGGCAGGTCGCCCGCCTGCAAGTTCAGGTCAACGAGGACTGTGGGCCTGTTGGTCGCGGCGGCTAGGTTGGTCGCCATAAACGTCGTGCCGCAGCCGCCCTTGCTGGAAAAGACGGCGATCATGCGTCCCTTCTTCTTCGGCGTCTCGATGCGCGTCGAGCAGAACTCGGCGGTGCGCGCCATGACCGTGCCGAACTCTTCCCTGTTGATCGGCAGGCGCAGAAATTCCCGCGCTCCGGCGCGCATGCTGCGCAGAATCACTTCGCCGGAAGCATCGCGCGCCGCGCAGATCAGGGCCGTGGGCACGCCTTCGTTAGTCAGGCGCTCGATGAGCGCGATGCCCTGTTCCGTGTTGGGCCCAAGGGTGATGACGGCAGCGTTGGGGCGCAGGTGTACGATCTGCTCATAGACCTGTTCGGGGTCGTCGCCCCCGGCCAGAAGACGGCCATCCATCTCCTGTAGCGCGGCGCGAATCTCCTTGAAGGTATTAAGTCCGGTGCTCAGGATTACGAAGCTGAGTGGTTGAGTCATCATTAGTCCTTAAACGAAAAGTATCCGGCTCTCTTCTTCCCTGACGACAGAGACCGGGACGGGCCCCCTAGGGATAGAGGACGATGCCCGCGTTCTCGGCGGTCAGCGTCGTTTTGTACTTGGGCATGCGGAGCGTGCCGCCGATGAGCGGAACGCTGAAGTTAAAGTCGTAATTCTGAATCTGTACGGAGACGGTTCCCTTATTGACGCCGAAGGCGTTCGGAGGCTGGGAGTATTCGACGACCACATTAGTCGTCGAAAGATTATCCACGAGCGGCTGCGTGCCGCCCGCAGTAGTTCCGTAGACGGCCATGTTCTTGACATCACCGGCGTTGGCCTCGCCATGAACGACGGCGTAACGCGCGCCGCGTCGCGCGGCATCCGAGAGCGCATTGTGGACGTAGAGCATGCGACCGAACTCGACGATGGCAAACATCACTGTCAGGAAGACGGTCGCGCCGATGGCGAACTCCATCAACGTCGCGCCACGCTCGCTTTTCCTTGAGTTTCCGCAACGCATCTTGTGCCCCTATAAAATGACCGGCGTAGTTGAGAGTGCTTGCATCATGGTGCTCGGAGCGACCTGTATCTTCAGCGAGTAAGAGGGATTGCCCGTCAGCTTGCCGAGGTCGAAGAGCGGTTCGTAGTAGAAGCCTTCGATGCGCACATTGATCGTGTCGGGCAGGAGGCCGGGAATGCCTCCCGCTCTGTCCACCTTCACCATATCCATGGTGAGCCCGCTCATGACCATGTCGGCATCTGTGCACGCGGTCGGATTGCCGCACATGACGAGCCGCTTGGCATTGTCATCCATGACAATTGCGGGCTGGCTCATCAGGTAGCGCGCGCCGACGCGCGTCGCCTTGGCGAGCGTCGTGTAGGTGTAGAAGAAGCGCCCGAACTCCGCGACCGCCGCGAACATCAGGATGAACACGGGCAGCACGATGGCGAGTTCGACCAGTTGAGTGCCGCGTTCGCTTCGGGTGAAGCGGCGCAAGGAGCGCATGAAGGGGAAGCTGGCTTTCATTGTCGGCTTTGACCTCACTTGAAGAGGACGGGAATGTTCATCGTCGCGCTGACGGGCCCACCGAGCGGGTCATAGCCGCCGCTCCCGATGACCGTCGTGTCGTCTATGTATTCGGCCTGTATGTCGCCGCCGTTGCCGCTGCCGGCCTTGGTGCGCAGGAAGAAGAGACCGAAGCGATCAAACTTCACCGTATCGCGTCCCTGGTCATACTGATCTTTTTTGATAATCGGGATAATCACCACTCGCCTGCCAGCGACACCCGTGTGGCTTGGCGACTGGACGGATTTACCGGCCAGATATTCGTCGTAGGTGATGTTCTCTTTGATGTTCGTGTCGGGCGGAAAATCCGCCGGATCCATCCCGGATGCGTAATCATCGAAGCGCGTATTGATACCCTGACGCACGGGCCCGGCGTTGACGCCCGGCTCGGTATCAACCGTGTAGACATCGCCCGGCCCGGCTTCGGTGTGAACGCCGCTGGCGATTCCCTGTCGCAGATCGCTGCCGCCACGAGCGGCGACGGCCAACGCCTGGTAGTTGCCCGGCGCGGCGCTGTTGTTCGACGCGGCGCGAATCGTATAGGTGTTGCCCGGCATCATCGGCACGTCGTAGTCGATGACGGAGAGCGGCAGCCAGTCCATGAAGGTATTGATCGGCGCAGCACCGGCTGTCGCCGTCGCCGCCATGTTGACGTTGCTTCCTAGAATCATCGCGGCGAAGCTCATGCCGACGGGCGACTGCGGCGTCGTCACCTGCACGTAACGGATGGTCGAGGCGACTCCCATCGCGGCCGCTTCGTTCATGTAGCCGTAATCCAGATGCGCCGAGAAAAGAACGTTGGTGCGGGGGATGGCCACGTTCGTGTGGTTGAACTCGTACTTGTTCTTGATCGTCATGACGGCGCGATCGGTCGCTTCCGTTATTCCGGCGGCGGAAGAGTTCAAAGCCGATGCCCCGGCGAGCGCCGCCGCGTCCGCCGCGTTCTGTAGCTCGGCTTTCGTCACGTATAAGTGGCTGATATCGACGCCCAACCCGACGGCGAAGAGGAGGGCGAGCATCCCTAAAGCAGAGATCGCCAGAACCGACCCGCGCTCGCCCTTTCGTGCTGTTCTCTGCATGAGCTGTTTATTCATCTCGTCCTCCTCTCCCACGTCTTTGAATCAGGTTTGCGGATTTACCTTTGCGGGGCCGCGCCGATGTCCATCTTCATCGCGACGGGCGAAGCGCCCAGCGAAGGCCGCCAGGCATCGTTAACGCCCGGCGGCACAAACGAGACGGAGCCGCTGGTCGACGGAAGCGCGGGTGTAGCAGTGGGCTTGACAGTCTTCTCGGCGGGCTTGGGCGCAGTGACGGCGGGCGTCGTCTGCTGCGACGTAGTGCCGTTCGAGTAGCCGCTCTCGCCCTGTATGCCTTCGCCCTTCGGCTCAACGCCCAGTGGCGAACCGTTCTTAAGGCCGTCCACGCCGCGAAGTCTCGGCAGGTCGTCCGGGCTGACGGGCTTGACCAACTGCGCCGTGACGATAAAGATCAACTCGGTCTCCTGCTTCTGAAACGATTTTGATTTGAAGAGCGAGCCGATCACGGGTATGTCGCCGATGACGGGAACTTTAGACATCGAGCGCTGCTCGCTATTGTCCAACAGGCCCGCAAGCGCAAAGCTCTGGCCGTCGCGCAGCTCAACACCTGTCTTGGCCCGTCGCGTGCGAAGCGCCGGGATGACGAAGCCGTCGAACTTGACGCCGGTCGAGAAATCTATGGTCGAGACTTCCGGCTCAAGCTCAAGGCGTATGTGGTCTTCGTCGATGATCGTCGGCTTGAAGTTCAGGCGCACGCCGTACTCTTTGAAGACCACCGTGACGGATGTGCGGTTTTCGCCGGTCTGCACGACGGGGACGGGAAACTCTCCGCCCGCCAAGAAGCTCGCCTGCTGTCCGTCCATCGCGATCAGGTTCGGCTCGGCCAGAGAGCGCAGCGCGCCCTGCTGCTGCATCGCGCGAATCATCGCCAGGGTGTTGCCGCCCATCACGAAAAGATTAAGCGCGTTGGAGAACGTGCCCGTCAGGATGCCGTTGGTGACGCTGCCCAGGGAGCTGGGCCCACCGCCCGTGTTGGCATAGACGCCGGAGCTTCCGCCCTGGTAGGCGTAAGACGTGCCGAGGTCTTTCATGCGATTGCGGCTCACCTCCGCGACTCTCACCATCAACTGCACCTGCGCCGCGTTCTTGACGGGCGTCGCCAGCATATTGACGGTCTTGAAGCCTGCGGACTCGACCACGTTCTGCACCTGCGTCGCCGTCGTCGGGTCTTTGACGCTGCCCGAAAGCACGACCGAGCCATTGGCCTGGCTCAGGCGTATGTCGTCCTTGGGAAAGAGCGCGCGGATCTGCGAATCGATCAGCGAAAGATTGGCGCGGACGTAAACGTCGAAGACCAGAAACTTACCGCCGGACTGTTCCCAGGCGATGAAGTTGACCTGCCCGAATGCCTTGCCGTTGACGAGCACCTGATCGGGCGCAACCAGCACGGCCTCCGCTATCTCGGGATTCGAGACGGAGAAGCGACCGATCGGGCGATCGAAGTTGATGACACGCGATTGGCCCACGAGCACGTTGACGGGAACGGCTTCCTTGTTAGTGGAGAAGGACGCGCTGTAGGAGGTCTCCTGCGCGCGCGCAGCGGGGACGACGAGGGTGGAGACGATCATCGCCGCACAAAGAAGGGTGACGATGCGTGCGATTAGGGAACGGGTCTGCATGATGCTATGGCTCCTCTGGTGGCGAAAATTCGTTGGCAGTCGGTAGCCGGTAACCAGTCGCGAGCTTTGACCAACGACCGCTTACCGGCTGCTGATTACTGATTAAGGAAAATCGACGTTACGCTTCTTGCCCGCCTCGATCATCTCGACCGAAGATCGCGGCGCGGGCGGCGCTTGCGGTGCGCTCACGGCGGGCGCGGGCGCTTCCATGACCTGACGCACGCGGCGCGGCGCAACTGATGCTGTCTGTGCGACCGGCTTCGCCTGCTCGCTCCTGAGCGCACCCGGGTCGGGCGCTGGCATGGCGTGTTCGCCTGACAGCAGCGAGCGCTTATTCTGGCCGGTGGTCTGCGAGTCTTCCTGGTCGATGGAATTGCGCATGACGAGTTGCAGCTTGCCTTCGTTGGCGGCGAGCACGAGCTTCTCGGCCTGCTCCGGCGTCACCTGTAGAGTGACGGCCTTGACGCTGTTGGCCTCGCGCTCGTTCTTCGGCTGGTCTATGTTCTGGCCGTTGGCCAGCACCTTGATGTTCTGCAAGACGATCTTGGAGATCGGGTCTTGATTGATGTTGTTCTCGGTCGGGTCTATGACGACCACCACGTCGACCATCGCGCCCGGCAGGATGAAGCCGGAGATGCCGACAACATCGTCAACCTTGACAGTGATGGCGCGGTATCCTTCGGGGATGACGGCGGAGAGCCCGCCGGCAGTTCCTTCGGCGGCGAGCTTCGCGTCCGTCACGGGCTCGCGCGCGGCGATGTTGGTGACGGCGACGCGACCGACGAGCTTGTCAACCGAATCGAAGACGCCGTCGGGCATAGACTCGCGCGGGAACTGCACGACGCTTAGCTGCTCGGGGATGATCTTCGTGCCAAGCGGTATGGCGACCTTGGCCACCACGACGTTGTTGAGATTTTTGGTGTAGGCTTGGGCGCTCGAAAGATAACGGCTCACGGAAATGGCCGCGAGTGTTCCGAAAAGCAGAGCGCCTCCGAGGACGATCATGAAACGTTTGTTCCGCATGGCTCTTTTCTCCGTTCAAGGATGTACTCTTTCGTCGCTACAGCTTTCTAAGCGCGGAAGAGGGCTACTGAGATGAGGCTGCCAAGCATGATGGCAACCCCGTAGGGGATCGTGTGACGACGATCTGCGGGGACGGCGAAACGCGGCACCTGCCAACCGGGCAACAGGCCCACCAGAATCATCAACACGCGCTGCATGGTCATTCGCACCGTGCGCGCGCGGATCATCGAATAGACGGCGATGACCCCGCCCGTGATGGCGACAATCAAAAGCGTCGGCAGCACGAGATGTGCGCCGATGACGGAGCCGACCGCCGCGAAAAGCTTGACATCGCCAGCGCCCATCGCTCCGAAAACGTGCAGGATAAAGAGCGGAAAGAAGGCGAGCGCGCAACCGCCGATGCTCGCCAGGAGACCATTCGTGCCTGCGTAGATAAGATTGACGGCGACTCCGCCGACGAGCGTCGCGAGCACGAAAGCGTTCGGAATGCGACGATAGCGCACATCGTAGTACGCGATGATCGCGCCGACGGGCGCGAGGATCAGTGTTATGTAAACGAGCGGGGCGGTCATCTGTTTTCGGCTCACTCCGTCCTGAATATTCTCTTTCAATCCGGCAACGGTTATTTATTGATACCGGCAGTCAGCTCTGTGATCTTGCCCGTGATGGCCTCGCCGAGCGTCGTAAAGACACCCGCGACGGCGATGGCGACGAGTGCTGCTGCCACGGCGTATTCGGACAACTCCAGTCCGGTTTCATCCTGTAGGAAATTCTTAAGCATGTGGGTTAATCCTCATCGAGAGTGGGTCAAGTTCAAGGGTCGGTGCGCTCTTGCTACTGTTCTCATGCAGGAGCAAGAGCGCGCCTGATTGTGTCTTGTCGGATTATTTGCCGGCGGTGATACGGCCAGACAACTCAGTGATCTTCGTGGAAATGGTTCCACCGAGGGTCGAGAAAGCGCCGACGACGGCGATGGCGACCAGCGCGGCGGCGACCGCGTACTCGGACAATTCCAGACCTGTTTCATCGCGAAGGAAATTCTTAATCATTGTGCTTGCTCCTTTAGAGTGTGTGGTTGAAGGGTTGAAGGTTATGCCCTCTGGGTGGCGACCGTTGCGCTTGCCTCGCAACGGATGCCGGAAGGCGGCGGAAAAATTTAATAGCCCATATGGATCATCGAAGCGCTTCGTGGGCTCGGCTGATCATTCACTTTGCCGATTGAGCGCGGCGTGCGCTCAGTCTTGTTGGCACGACGACCGAAGCCGTTGATGATGCTAGCCACTGCGCCACCGAAAGCGAGCGCCATCAGCAGCAGATCGTCCTGCGCACCCTGCGCTAACGCGACAGCACGCGCACCGACGACCAGCGCAATGACAAAGAAAGGGACGACCAGCGCGACGCCGACGAGCGATATGAACATCCTGGCGGTGACTGCCTTCATCGATTCCTTTTCCTCCTCTTCGCTATCCTTAGAACTTTCAGCTTCACAGAGCGCTTCACAGCTACTACTGACGGTGACTCTCATTACAAGACCCGTGCCGCAACTCCTCACCTCATCTCAAAGGCCATGTTTATATGGAGTTGATCGAAAACAGGCGGATTCCTCATGTCGCCCCGAGTTGACAAAAACAGTTGGGCCAACACAAGGGCCCACACACTCGAAGCCATGCGAAACCGATTGCCGTGAAGGAGTTAAGGCATTGTCGCCGCCCGTTGTCAGGGGCCGGAGGCTTTTCAACCGCAGATGACGCCGGAAGGCGAACGCCAGCGCACTGCGAAAAATTTTCCTTACACTTCGGGCTCGATGCTCTAAGTATCAAAACAAAAACGACCGGCCTGGATAAGACCGATCGCGCTGTTGATTGATAAAGTTTGTCCGTCAGTTAGAAGTGGCGCAGCGTCTCGACCGCAAAGAGCAGAATGCTGGTAGAGCTACCCGCAATCGTAAACGTCCACTCAACGAGCGCGCTCCTGCGCCGTAGCAGCCCGCGCAGCATCAACATGCCGCACTTCCACCCGTCCTGTTGATAAAGAGGAAGCAGATTCGTCGCAGCCAGCAACAGATTGACGGCGCTGAAACGCGACCCTGCGGTCAGTGCCGCCGCGACAAGGTTGACATTAATGCCCGCCAGCATGACCAGCACTTGCTGGCTGAGCGGTCGCCTTTGCAGCTCCGTCATATCGAGACGCACGTATGCTCCGATGGGCAGCGCATGCAGCTTGTACTCAACCGCGCCCCACTTGAACGAGACGATTCGCCGTCCCCATCCCAGACCGAACTCCGTCGCGGGAACAGCACACACACGCGCCGCACACAGATGGCCCAACTCATGTATGAATATCGCCAGAAGAAAATAGAGAGCGTAAGAGATCAGCATAAGGAGGAAAGAATCAACCGGAAGATGTAGGGGTTGGAGTGCTCTGCGATGCGCCGCCTGTTTTCTATCAACCTAATGTCGTTCGGCGCGCAACTGTAATCCGGGCTCGGTGTCCTCCTGTAGAAAATCACCGACATCAATCGCCAGGCGCTTCAGTTTTTTATAGAGCGTTTGACGCGAGCCCAATCCCAGCGCCTCGCTTGTGCGCGCGACGTTGCAGTCGTGGCGCTTGAGCGTCTCCGTAATCACACGTCGCTCGAAATCCTCAAGCAGATGATCCAGGTCGGCGGGGGATTCTTTGGTCTGCAACGCGTGGCGCGCGCTTTCAGGCAAAATGCGCTCGTTGATATGTTCGAGAGTGATATACGTGCCTTCGTCCGCATATAGCACGAGCCTCTCGATCTCAGCCGCCAACTCGCGCACATTGCCCGGCCAAGCGTAGTTCTGTAGAGCGTTGATGGCTTCGTTCGTAATGCCCGCGATCGCACGATCGTTTCGTCGCGCATAGTGCGTCAGGAAATGAGAGATCAAAGCGGCTGTGTCTTCGGGACGCTCTCTGAGCGGCGGTACATACAGTGAGAGCGACGCGACGCGATAATAGAGGTCTTCGCGGAATCTGCCCTCACGCACTTCGCGCTCCAGATTTTTGTGAGTGGCGGCGACCACCCTCACTTTAACCTTTCGCGGAGCGCGCTCGCCGAGCGTATGAACTTCGCCCTCTTGAAGAAACCTGAGCAGCTTGGGCTGTAAGGCGAGCGGCAGATCACCAATCTCGTCGAGGAAAAGCGTGCCGCCCTCGGCAGCACGTATCAAACCTTCATAATCCGTGTGCGCGCCCGTGAAGGCTCCCTTGCGATGGCCGAAGAGCATGCTTTCGATCAAGTCGGCTGGCGCTGCCGTGCAGTTGAACGGAATGAACTCGGCGAGGCATCGCTTACTCAGCCGGTGAATGGAACGCGCCACAAGCTCCTTGCCCGTACCCGATTCACCCGTGATCAAGACGGTTGAGTCCGAATCCTTAATGCGCTCGACCGCGCCTGAGACAGCCGCCATCGCGCGGCTGTTGAAGACCATGCCCGGCAGAGACGAAGCGGCAACGACCGGAGACGGCGTCGTCTTCATCACGGGTTGTTGAGAGCCCTTCAACGAAACGTGCGCGTGAGCAAGTTGAGCGACATCAGAGAGTATGCGTATCTCTTTCGCCTGATTCTCGCTGAGCGGACGCACACAGCGCCCGTAGATAGCCGCTCCCTCACGATTAGTCGCAGCAGAACTGAGCACCAGACAGATGGACTGATCTCCACTCTTCGGCTCTATTACCCTGCCCGGCGCAGAGAGCGCGGTCGTAACCATTATCTCGGCTTCGGCAATCTCGTCCTGATTGAGCCCCTCCACCCACTTCAAGCGCGCTCGCTCCCCAAGGGTTTGTGTCCATGTCGCCAGACCGTAGGTTTGCGCCGTCGCGTCAATCATCAGCGTCAGCTTGAGCATTACCTCGTAGAGCAGATCGGGGCCAGTGGTTGCCGCATGGCACAGCGCTCTCACCATCGACGCAAGTGGTAAGTGATACTGCGGATTGGAGTTGTTTCTGTTTTCGGGCGCGGACGAAGACGGCGAATTTGACATAGACCTCAGGTTCCCACGGACATTATCTCTTCGGGCTTAAGGAGGATGCCATCGGAGAAATCGGGCGCGGCTAAAATTTCTGGCTGCTTTTATCGTGGGGCAAGGTCACTGAAGGGAATCCTGTGGGGAAGCGCTTCAGCAGGGGCTCGGATCATTACAGGCTGATCCAGCCGCTTGACCGACAGTCTAGGCACAATAAGATGTGCTGTCAACAGAATTTAACAATGTCGCGTTTCAGGGTATAAAATTAACCTCATCTTCCCTTCAATTGAAACTGTAACCAGGCTTGCCCAAAAGCTGCGATCACAGGTAACGGGCTGGCAAAATCTTGTTTATCTTACAGGCACGGAGTCGGGGCGGTCTCTACGGCAACTTTTTTCCACACCTGTGATGAAAAATCCGCGACGCTATCTCTTGCATCCACATAGCCATCTGGACTGAATGCCCTGCTGGCGGATTTCCGTTCGCCGACTGTTCGCCGCAATAACAGCTTAACACGCCTTACTTCAAGTAACTGTTGAACTTAGCGCCCCAAGTCGTTGTAAAGAAAAGTCTTTACTCCCCACACGTCGCATGCTACAGTCCCGCCACTTTGCCGCTAAATGATTGATAGGCAAAGGATTGAAAGCTTTCCCTAGCGCATTACCTTGGGGTGTACGCCTTTCGTCGGCACATTATCTTGGGTTTCAGGCTAAAAACCGCATGATGAAGTGCCTTCAGGCTTAATCGCACGGCGACACGGCCCGGTCACATCGTGCAAGCGGTAATCAAGACCTCGCATTTACATTCGCGGGAGTGCGGACGGCGACGCGTCCCACCGGAGAATCGATCAATGAAGACAAAATCGTCCCCGGCGGTGAAAAATCTGCGGGAATGTCGTTCAAAGGTCACGATGCGAAGAAAAATGGCATCTTTGCGTGTCTGCTCGCAACGGAGGCTGTTGCGGCGAGCGAGGCGAGTTTAAGCGAACCGTTTGGCGGCGCTCCAGCCGTCGTCTTGAAACAGGTAAGGTCAGCGTGCGTGCTCTGAGTGGTCATTTCTAGTGTGGAAGTTGAAATAAATGCCGACGGAGCGGGGGCGCACAGAGGCGGAATCGGAATCTGATCAAACTTTGGAGGAACTTCTTTAACATGGCCGCAAACGAATACTGGGTTGACAGTCGCCTTCGATCTCAACGTGTCGCTGCTCGTACTCTGCCGCCGCTCGCGCCGGTTCATGATCTCTCGCGTGAGATTATCGGCACGCGGACGGAGGTTCGCCGGCGCGGCGGCATAATTCCCTCTTGGGTCGTCTTCTCGACGATTATCCTTGCGACCTTCGCGCTCTGCGTGACGATCACTATGCGCACGCGGGCGGAGGTTCGCGCCGCATCCGAACAGTTTCAAGTGGTCGGCTCAGAGGTCGAGACGCTGCGTAACAGCAACGCCATGCTTGAGCAGGAAGTTCGCCGTCTGCACACAGACCCGCGCGCCATCGAGTCGGCTGCACGCACACGACTCAACATGGTGCGGGCCAATGAAATCGTCGTCCCGGTCGAATGAAAGAAAAGCGGAGGATCATTCGAGCAGCGGAGGCCATCATAGGAAGCTATCATAAAAGTTCCGCCTGTCGCCTTCCGTTAGTTTTCCGCTCCGCTTCTACAAATCACTAACTCCTGCCGGAATACGCGCGGCTCTGGTCTGCCAATCAGGGCCGCGCCTCTCTTTCTTAAATCACACATCATGCGCGATTAGCACTCGGTTGACACTCTGCGTAACGGTCAACTAATATCGAACTCTCAATTAACTTTGCAGAGCTTACTAAACAGCGCTCGCAATCGTACGCGAAGCCAGGGACTCAAGAGAAAGTTATGCCTGAGATCAAAGAAAAAGTTTCACCGGACAATGCAGCGGTTGAGAGATGGGAGAAGGAAACACTGGAGCCCGTCCTCAAGAAACGGCCTGAGCGCAAGGAGCGCTTTGAGACAGTCTCGCTTGACGAGGTCAATCGTCTCTACACGCCCGCCGATACTGCCGAGCTTGATTTCGAGCGAGATATCTCTTTTCCGGGCGAGTTCCCTTACACGCGCGGCATACATCCGACAGGTTATCGCGGCAAGCTGTGGACGATGCGCCAGTTTGCCGGGTTCGGCACGCCGGAAGAAACGAACGTACGTTTCAAATACCTGATGGGGCAGGGACAGACGGGTCTCTCGGTCGCTTACGATTTGCCGACGCTGATGGGCTACGACTCCGACTCGCCGCTCTCGGAGGGTGAAGTCGGCAAGTGCGGCGTGGCGGTCTCTTCGCTGGCCGACATGGAGGTGCTGTTCGACGGCATTCCGCTCGAAGAGGTGACGGTCTCGCAGACGATCAACGCGCCCGCCTCCATTCTGCTGGCGATGTACCTGGTGGTCGCCGAAAAGCAGGGCGCGGATTGGAAGAAGATTTCCGGCACGCTGCAAAATGATATTTTGAAGGAGTACATCGCGCAGAAGGAATGGATTTATCCGATTCGCCCGGCGATGAAACTCGTCACGGACACCTTCGAGTTCTGCACAAAATATGTGCCCAAGTACAATCCGATTTCCGTGAGCGGCTATCACATACGCGAAGCCGGTGCGACCGCTTTGCAGGAATTGGCTTTCACCCTGCGCGACGGCATCGAGTATGTCGAGTGGGGCGTGCGCGCCGGTCTTGACGTTGACGAGTTCGTGCCGCGCATCTCTTTCTTCTTCAACGCGCACAACGATTTCTTTGAGGAGATAGCGAAGTATCGCGCCGCTCGACGCATCTGGTCGCGCGTCATGCGCGAACGCTTCAATGCACGGAACGAGCGCACGCTGCAACTGCGCTTTCACACGCAGACGGCCGGCGTCTCGCTGACAGTGCAGCAACCGCTCAATAATATCGTTCGCGTCGCGATACAGGCGCTTGCGGGCGTGCTCGGCGGCACTAACAGTCTGCATACGGACGCATACGACGAGGCACTGGCGCTGCCGACTGACCGCGCCGCGCTGATCGCCCTGCGCACGCAACAGATCATCGCAGAGGAAACGGGCGTCGCCAACACGATCGACCCGCTCGGCGGTTCTTACTTCATCGAAGCCCTGACAGAGAAGATGGAAGAGGGCGCGCTCGCCTACTTCGAGAAGATAGATGCGATGGGCGGGATGGTCGAGGCGGTGGAAAAAGGTTTTCCGCAGCGAGAGATTCAGGACTCCGCTTATCATTACCAGAAGGCGGTTGAGCGCGGCGATCAAACAATCGTCGGCGTTAACAAGTACAGGATGGACAGCGAGCAGTCGGAGATTACGACACTCGTCATTGACGAAGGAGTGCGCGATCACCAGAACGAGCGCTTGAACCAGACGCGCGCGCGCCGCGACAAAGGCGCGGTCGCTAATGCCCTGGAGAAAGTACGAAGGGCTGCGCGCGGTAACGAGAATACTATGCCCGCAACCATCGAGGCCGTTCGCGCCTACGCCACGCTCGGCGAAATCTGTGATGCGCTGCGCGACGTTTACGGCTTGTACGAAGAGCCTGCAATTTAAAAACAAGATGTCAGATGCCGGAGGTCAGATGTTAGTTAAAAGCCAACGACTGACATCCGGCATCTGACATCCGGCATCCGCCTTTTTTTTATGTCTGAACAGCAAAAGATTCGCGTTCTTGTTGCCAAGCCGGGGCTTGATGGCCATGACAGAGGGGCCAAGGTGATCGCGCGTGCGCTGAGGGACGCTGGGATGGAAGTGATTTATACCGGACTGCGGCAAACGCCCGAGATGATTGCGGCGGCGGCGCTTCAGGAGGACGTTGATGCTGTCGGCATCTCGATCTTGAGCGGCGCGCATAATACGCTCTGTCCGCGCATCGTCTCGCTCCTGCGAGAACAGGGCATGGATGATTGTCTGGTGGTGGTGGGCGGCATCGTCCCGCAGGAAGATATACCGAGACTTAAAGAGCAGGGAGTGTCCGCCATTTTTCTGCCGGGCACGTCAACGGAAGACATCATCAAGTTCTTGCGCGAGCACGTCCGCCCACGCGAATGACCGAAGACGAAAGAGATCAGGTCTCCGCGCCCGTCATCTTCGAGGCACAATCCCCCATAGCGATCATTCGCCTCAATCGTCCAGCCGAACGCAACCAGCTTTCCATCGCCACGCTGGATCAATTGGACGCGATAGTCTCACAGCTATCGGAGCGTGCGGACATCACGTCCATCATCTTCACGGGCACAGGTGATGTCTTCGCCTCCGGCGCGAACATTAGAGAGCTTCGCGCGCTCGCGCCTGAGAGCGCTACAGAACTGGCGCATCGCGGGCAGCAGCTCTTTCAAAAAATAGCGGACGCAAAGCAATTGACCATCGCCGCCGTCAACGGTTACTGCATGGGCGGCGGCTTAGACCTCGCGCTCGCCTGCGATCTGCGCCACGCATCAGCAGGCGCGACGTTCGCGCATCCGGGCGCGCGTCTCGGCATCATCACCGGATGGGGAGGGACGCAGCGTTTGCCGCGTCTGATCGGAGAGGGCCGCGCGCTGGAGATTCTTTTGACGGCGCGACGCGTGACGAGCAGCGAGGCGTTGGAGATAGGTCTTGTGAATCGAATCAGCGACCCTGTGCTCGATTACTCATGCGAAGTGGCGCGCGGGATTTCACTTTAGCGGAACGGTGAAGAGCGTCGCTAAGATTTCTTGAGGAACCGAGCGATTCCCTGCCGGCAATCTTCCGTCATGCGTGCGAGGGCGTTGAGATCGACGCCGGATTGCAAGGCTGCGCCAAAGGTCATCCCATCCATGTGATAGAGCAGGCGTTTGGAAAGCATGACGCCGGAACGGCTGACCTTCTCAAATCCCCGCAAGTAGTTTTCCACTTCGGTGTCGAATGAGGTTTCGTCGTAAACCTGATTGATGAGGCCGATGCGCGCGGCATCCTCCGCGTTGACCTCCGCGCCGCGCGTGATCAACTCGAAGGCGCGCTTCTCCGAGACGTTGCGGCGCAGTATCGCCATCACCATCGCGGGCAGGAATCCGATCTTCACTTCCGGGTAGCCGAAGCGCGCCGAGGAACTGGCGAGCACAAGGTCGCACGCCGTAGCCAGCCCGCATCCGCCCGCGAGCGCGCGGCCACGCACGGCGGCCACAACAGGAACGCGCACACTGCGTATGAGGACGAACAACTCCATCAGCGATTGAGCATCCTCTAGATTCTCGATGACAGAGCTTTGAGAAATCTTCTGTAACGCCGAGAGGTCTGCGCCCGAACAGAAGTCAGCGCCAGCGCCCTTGAGGACAGCCACGCGCACGGACTCATCATTGTCCGTCTCGCGCAGAGCTTCCTTGAGGCCGATGATGAGCGCGTCGTTTAAGGCGTTGCGCTTGTCTGGACGATTGAGCGTGATGCGCGCCACAGCGCCATCCACTTCGTAAAGAATCTCCTGACCCGTATCTCTCATCAAATAAGCCCGCCAGCCTTGAGCGATCAAGGGGCATCAAGAAAAGTCTTGAGCGCGAAGTTGACTTCGGTGACAGCTTCGTTCTGTACCCAGTGCGCGCTGTTGGCAATCCTCACCTCGCGGTAAGGCGCGTCAATGTAAGCGCCCACGTTACGCACCGTCTCGGGAACGATGGCGTGATCCTGCCCGCCATAGATGAAGAGCGTCGGAACGCGCGTGCGCCCGTCGCTCATCTCTTCCGTGCTCTTCCCGCGCCTGCGAAGAAACAGCGTGGCGAAGTTGGCGCGATAGTAGTTGACGGCAGCCGTCAAAGCAAAGGGCTCGCGCAACGCCTTCTTGTACACGGCTATGTCCGTATCCGTGAAGCTGCCGGGACGCGCGACGGTGTTCTTGAACGCGCGCTCGATGGCGGCGAAATCCCAGGCGCTCATCAACCACTCGGGCAGTCGCGGGATTTGGAAGAAGAGCATGTACCAGCTTCTGAGCGCCTGCTTCAAAGTGAGATTGTCGCGCCATGCGGCCATCGGCGGAACCTGCAAGGCGGCCAGCTTCCAGACGTACTCGGGATGCCTTTGGGCCACGGCCCAGGCGATGCCAGCGCCCCAATCGTGACCGACGACGGCGGCCTGGCGCGCGCCGAAATGGCGTATGAGGCCGAGCACATCGTCTACCAGATGCTCCATCCGGTAATCCTCAACGCGCGGCGGCTTGTCGCTCAGGTTGTAACCGCGCAAGTCCGGCGCGACCACATGATAGTCATCCCCGAGCGCCTTTAACTGATGCCGCCATGAGTACCAGCATTCGGGGAAACCGTGGAGCAGCAGCACCAGCCTGTCGCCGCTGCCACGCTCGGCGTAGTGCAGGCGCACGCCGCCCACCTGCGCATAGCCCTGGCGAATGGAATCATCCAGATTTGCAAGTTCTTCAGACATAAAAAATCAGTGACAAGTGATGAGTGACGAGTGACGAGCCTTGACTAAGCATTTCTCTTGTCACGCGTCATTGTAGTTCCAGCCTTTGCGCTTCGTCTTCGGGGACAGCGATCTCCATGCGCAGGAGCGCTGTCGAAAAAGTTTTGCCCTGCGCGTCCGTCATCAATGAAAGCGTGCCGCCGCCGCCGAGGCTTTCGTGCAGGAGAAAGTTGAGCGCGCCCAGATTGGGCAGCTCGAAACGCTCAACGCCGCCTTTACAGATGCCATCAAAATGTTGTTTGACTCGCTCGGCTGTGACTTCGCGAACCAGCAGCGGGTAGTATTCCTCACGCAAAGCGATGAGGCCGACGTTGGCCGTGTCTCCCTTATCACCGGAGCGCGCGTGCGCGAGCCTGGTCAAAGGAATTCGCCGGTATCCTGAGCTTTCAATGCTTGAGCCTGTCATAGATACACTTAAACCTCTGTGCTGCGGCGCTGGGGAATCTCCCGCCGCAATCCCGCCTGATGAAGCGAGAGCCAGTAGAAGCCGACGACGACCAGCGAGTGATTGATCGTCCCGTCAGAGATGAGCGCGGGCACTGAGGCGAGCGGCACGAGCCGCACGACCGTATGCTCCGTGCTCTCGAAGACCGGCGTGTGACCGAACCTTGCGTCGCGCGCCAGAAAAGTGTGAATCCAATTGTTTTGAATCGCCGGATTCGGTCGCGTCCTGCCGAGCAAAGTTACCTCGCGCGATTCGTAGCCGGTCTCCTCCAGCATCTCTCGCGCGGCGGTCTCGCGCGGAGTCTCGCCTTCGTCGACCATGCCGCCCGGTATCTCAAGCGTGACTTCGTTTGTGCCGTGCCTGTATTGTTCGATCATGACGACTTCATCGCGCGGCGTCAGCGGGATGATGTTGATCCAATCCGGCACTTCGATGCAATAGAAATCATGCTCGCCGTCATCGCCCGGACGCACAGACCAGTCGCGCCGGACTTTGAAGACGCGGCAATCGGCCAAAGGCTCGGAGCGAACACGTCGCCAGCCGGGAGTCTCCGCGCCGAACCGCGCATGATCGAAGGCGTGCACGCCAGCTTCTTCGTCAAACACGCTCAAGCCTCTATCACCTCCACGCGCGGCGTGATCTCCGTCTTGGCGATGAGCGCGGGCCAGTAAGCGACGATCTCTTCGACCTTCGGGCGGCCTCCGGCGAACCCGGTCACTCCGGGTGGGCCCGTCAGAATCAGCGGCGCGATCTCTTTCGTAAATCGCTCGACCGCATTTTTATCCGGCCCGCGCACGCCGACGCGCAACTGCACTTCGGGCAGATCAGCCGTGGGTGGGCCCGCGAGCGCGCCGTGCGTCGCGTTTGCGCCGACGTATTCCGTCAACACCTGATCGAACCGCAGGCCCAGGCGGTCGAGACGCGCGCGCAGGATTTTGTCCGCCGCGACCGCTTTGTCGTAAGCGTCCGGCCAGGAGTAGACGAGCGTGCCGACGGCCTTGTATCCGGCTGAATAACTGATCGAGACCTTGAGAAACTCCGTCGCCGCTTTTCCCCTGATGCCGTAGACGCGCACGCGCTCGGGCCCCGCATCTTCCAGTCGAATGGTCGTGAAATCGGCGACGCAATCGGGCGTGATGTACTCGTGCGGGTCGCCCATCTCATAGAGCAACTGCTCTTTGACGCCGGGAACGTTGACGCGTCCGCCCGAGCCCTCGTGCTTGGTGACGATGAACGTGCCGTCGGGCGAAGCCTCTACGATGGGAAAGCCTACGTTCGCCAGGTCAGGGATGTTGCGCCAGTCGTACTGGCAGTTCCCGCCCGAAGCCTGCGCGCCGCATTCTATGATGTGACCGGCGATCGTCCCGGCGGAGAGACGATCCCAATCATCGTTGGCCCAGCCGAACTCGTGTATGAGCGGCGCGAGCGTCAGACCCGTATCGGTCGCGCGCCCCGTGATGACGATCTGCGCGCCACGATTCAGGGCTTCGACCATCGGCCAAGCGCCAAGGTAAGCGTTGGCGCTTTGAATCCGCTCGCGCACCGTCGAGAGCGGCTCACCCGTGTCCATGTTCCGCAACTCATGCCCGCGCGCGAGCAACTCGTCTATGCGGCCCATCATGTCGTCGCCGGACACTTTGCCGATGCGTAGCTTGCCCGCGAGGCCCAACTCGCGCGCGACTTCGCGCACGGCCTCGGCGCAGCCTTCGACGTTGACTCCTCCGGCGTTTGCCGTGACGCGTATATTTCGCTCGACGCAACGCGGCAGAATCTGCTTCATCAGGGGTATGAAGTCGCGCGCGTATCCGGCCCTGGGGTCACGCGCGCGCTGCTTCTGCATGATCGACATCGTGACCTCGGCCAGGTAGTCGAGCATCAGGTAGTCTATGGGCCCATCCTCGACCTGGCGCACGGGCGCGTCCAACTGGTCGCCCCAGAACCCCTGCCCACTGGCAATGCGAATCTTTTCCCTCATCCGGCTTTACCGTTCAGATAAAATTTTTGTGTGTCTATGAAACAGTAGCTTTGAAGGGGCCGACAAAGCAAGCGGCGCGGGCGGCGCATCCGTTTTAAGGGAAGCGTCGCCCGCGCCCGTTCGGCCCGTAGCTGAGTTGCCCGCGCTTTAGGATTAAGAAAAGCGCACTGGCCGTACACTCACGATCGGCTTTGCCGAAACCACAACCGGCACAATTTTGCTAAGGCGTGGTGTTGGCGTTCCCGTTGCCGCTCGTGCTGCTGTTCGTGTTCATGTTGGAGTTCATGCCGCCCGTACGATTGCGACGACCGCGACGGCGACGGCGGCCGGTTCCGGTCGTCGTTGCACCCATGCTGTCACCCGTTGTCGTCGTGCCCGACGTATCGCCCGTCGTCGTCGTGGTGGTCGTTGTATCCGTGCCCATGCCGGACATCCCGCCACGAGCGCGGCGTCCGCGACGACGGCCAGAGCCGCCTGCGGCTCCACCGGACGAGAACGAGAACTGACGCTTCTCGCCGGGGACGCTCTTGAGCGTCACGCGGTCGCCCGAGCGCCGTGCCTGCAAGGAGACGGCTGGCAGCGGCGGCGGCGGCGGGTTCTGTGTCGCCGGCGGTGCTGTCGGATCGCCGAACATCATCGTCACACCCGTGTAACCGCGCGTCGTGACTGCCGTGACGCGACCGTTGACGGCAGAGCCTCCGCCTTCTGGCGTGATGGTGAAGTTGTTGCCGGTGATCGTCAGTGTGGCCGGGCCGTTCAAACCGCCTTCGGGATAATTAACGGTTCCGGTATAAGTGCCGGACAGGTCGGTCTGTTCGCCGCCCTGCGAAGCTGTCGTCATGCCCGCTCCGCCCGTCATAGCCCCGCCGGACATGTCTGTCGTAGCGCGACGACGATTGCGACGGCCTCGCCGAGGCGTGGCCCCGCCCGTGTTGGCGTTGGCCTGACCAGCACCCGTCATGCTCGCGTCGCCCGTCGCCATATTGGCATTGGCCGCATCGCCCGTCATGGTGGTGTCACCAGTATTGGCGTTGGCGTTGGCGCTTGCACGCCTGCGCGGGCGGCGACGGCGGGTTGTGCCGCCCGACGTATTATTCGTATTCTGCGAAGTCATCATGCCGCCGCGTGTAGGCTCCTCCTGACCGGAGTTTGCGTTCTGCGCCAATACAACTAGATCGGCGCCGACGAGAGCCACGGAGACTAAGAGCACAAACAAAGGTGTGATAAAACGTGTGATACTGTTCTTGCTCACGGAAGTTTCTCCTTCTCTGTTGTATCGCGCACTTTCCCCCTGGAAGCGCGGTACTCGGTAAGTGTCAAACATTTCAGCAACCGCGATACTGCTGCTACTGCCTCTACAGTAACCGGATGGAAGAATTTAGACTGCGAGCGGGCTCGCCGTTTCCTTTGCAATGGTAAAGCAGGGGCATTGGGAAAAACGCGCCCGAAACCAGGCATTGCAGTTGATCCGTCATGCGTGAAAAAACATGACAAAGATTTCGGGTACTGCCGGACTTTGGTACTGAATAGCTCAATCGGTTATACAGTTTCGCACAAGATATTGATTCTGTGTACTAAAATTTTGCGCGCCCGACGGCCCCAAGCCTTTCAGGCGAGCGACTGCGGCAGCACAAACTGTCCGAGATGCGGGCCGCCGTAATTGAGACTGACGCGGAGCGCCAGTTCGAGCGCGTCCCGGGTCTCTTCGGGGACGATGCAGGCGTCGACAAATCCTCGCGCAGCAGCATACTTGGCATCAAGTTGCTGCTCGTAGCTTTCGCGCACGCGCTCCATCTCGGCCTTGAGCGCATCGTCCGGCTGCGCGCCCTGGCTCTTGAGCTTCTCCAGTTGCGTGCCGAAGAGCGCCTGCACGGCCGAATCGCCCTCCATCACACCCATGCGGCCCGTCGGCCAGCTAAAAATAAAATCCGGGTCGAAACCCTGTCCGGCCATAGCGTAGTAGCCAGCGCCCGAAGCATGATTAATCGTCAGAACTATTTTCGGCACGACGGCTGTGGCCATCGCCTCGACAAAGCGCGCCCCGGCGCGAATGATGCCGGAGTGTTCCGCTTCGGCCCCGACCATGAAACCCGACACATCCTGCACGAACAGGAGCGGCGTCTGGTGACGATTGCAGGTCTCTATGAAGTAGGCGACCTTTTCCGCCGAGTCCGCGTAGATGATGCCGCCGAATTTCGGCGGGCCACCGCCGGGCGCGCGAATCATCCCGCGACTATTACTGATGACGCCGACCTGTATGCCGCGCAGGCGCGCGTGGCCCGTGATCATCTCCTTCGCGTAGTCGGCCTGAAACTCTTCAAGGTGTCCGCCGTCCAGAAGACAGTCCAAGACTGCGCGCATGTTGTAAGGCTGGCGATGGTCTTCCGGGATCAGGTCATAGAGGTCTGGCGCGGGGCGCGCCGCTTCCACGCTTTCCGTAATCGAGACGGCGCTTGCCGGTTTGACTGGAAGCTCTGAAACGAACTCCCTGATCTTGGCCACGCAAGTTTCGTCGTCCGCGACGCGGTAATGCGCGACGCCAGACAGCTCGTTGTGCGCGCGCGCCCCGCCTAAGGTCTCGTTATCGATGGTCTGTCCCGTCGCCCCCTTGACCAGATTCGCGCCCCCCAGGCCCATAAACGATGTGCCCTCGACCATGACGATGATGTCGGAGAGGGCCGGAAGATAAGCGCCCCCGGCGATGCATGGGCCCATCACGGCTGCGATCTGCGGAATCTTCAGATAGCGCCGCATGATCGAGTTGTAATAGAAGATGCGCGACGCGCCGTACTGTCCCGGAAACACCCCGCCCTGATATGGCAGGTTGACGCCCGCCGAATCCACAAGGTAAATGATCGGCACGTGCGAGCGCATACTGATCTCCTGCGCACGCAGAATCTTCTTGATCGTTTCCGGCCACCAGGAGCCCGCTTTGACGGTCGCATCGTTGGCGACGACGACCACCTCGCGCCCGTTGATGCGGCCCATGACGGTCACGACGCCAGCCGCCGGAGCACCGCCCTGATACTGATCGTAGGCGACGAGCAGGCCGATCTCCTGCACATAAGACTCTTTGTCAAGGAGCAGTTCGATGCGCTCGCGCGCCGTCAGTTTACCCTGTTGATGCTGGCGCTCGATTTTGTCGGGGCCGCCGCCGCGCCGCAGCTTGGCTTCGAGCCGCTGTAGGTCAGCGACCAGGGCGCGCAGGCGCGTGCGTGATTCATGTGGAGCCGGTCTTGCTTCAGACTTCATCTCGATATAGACCGACCGCGCTCGCTCTACGCTCTGCGCCTCCGGTTAAGCCGCTCGCCAGTCTGTTCCTAAAGCTTTAAGGTGGCCCCAAAATAGCACAGACGGACGATGCAAAACAACGTGCGCCTGGTCTATGCTGAGAATGTATCGGGACGGGATAAATGCAAAGGGTAATGTAGCAGCGGAAGCATCCGACCGGGCCGCACGGATGACGCGACCTCGCCGACCCGGCGCGCGCCCATCGCTTCGTAAAACTCCAGGGCGAAGGGGTCGCTTCCTATCACCAGCAGCTTGAAGTCGGAAGCACGCGCTTGCGCGACCGCGTGCTGAAAGAGAAGCTTTCCGTAGCCACGCCCGATGGCCCGGGGCTCGACGAAGAGGTGCAACAATTCGACTTCCGCGCCCTGCTCGCTGAGACTGTAAAAGCCCGCGATTCGTCCCTCCTCTTCGAGGATGAAGACGGGAGAGGAAGCGACGAAGGCGGGCGTCAGCGTCAGATCACTACGGCAATCACGCAAGAACTCCTGATCATAGCCCCAGTGCGCTTTCGAGCGTAGCGCCAGTTCCGTCAGCGACCTGGCCTCTGACGGATTCGCCCGGCGGATATTTCCTGACATGAGTTGTTGACCCCTAAGCCTTTTGCCAGATCGTTTGCAGCAGCGACTTCGTGCCGACCTGATCGGGCAGACCTTCCAGAATCAGGACGCGCGCGCCGCGCCGCTCAAGCACGGCTGTTCCCTCGCCCGTCGTGCGCCAGGTGCGTATCGTAGATGCCTGATCGCCCGGCGTCTGCTGCGTCTCGGTCGCACCCGCATAGCGACGCGCCGTGCGCTTGGCGTAGGCATCGAAGAACTCTATGGCATCAGTTTCCGTGTCCCAGCTTGTAAGCTGTGCGATCACGACCTCGCCCTTATTCTTACTTTCGTAGACGGCGTAGCGGTCGCCGCCCCAGCCTTCCGCCGCGCGCCGCGATTCGGCGGGGGACTTCAGATACTCGTCCAGTATCAGGTAGTAGCTCCATTCGCCGTTGACATCGTAATCGACGCGCTTCCAACCGGAGCCGAGGGCGGAAGCGATGTCGGGCATCGAGAGTTTGACGGGCGCTTCGCGGGCGTAATACTTCTCGACGTGCAAAATCTGTTCGGTCGATTGCGGCAGGTCTGTGAAAGCCTGCGAGACGCGATCCCAGTTGCCGTCGCGCTTGTAGAGGCTGTTGACCCAGACGAGCCCTTTCTCGTAGGGGAACAGCAGCGACTCGCGCAGCGCGCGCGGCGCTTTATCTATCTGCTCGGAGGATGAGCCGCTGGCCTCGATCGAGCGCAGCATGGCGATGGCGCGCATCGGGCTGCGTTCGATATAAAACTTCATGGCGAGCGTGGCGTCGCCTTCGATCAGGGCGTGCGCGGCCAGCTCTGCGTCCGAATCTCCCTTGGGCCACTTCTCAAAGCGGCGAAGGTTGAAATGCTGATCTTGCAGGGCATGCGTCAGCTCGTGTGCCATGACTGGCTTCTGGCCGTCCACGTCAATCCAGTCGGCGAGGAAGAATTCCTGCTCCTTCGGGTCGTAATAGCCCGCGACCTGCTCCGTGAGCAGGCTGACGATGAAGGGACGATACTCGAAATTCTGCGGCACGAGGCCCAGCTTCTTGAGCGCAATCTCCGAAGCGTGCATCTCCTGCGGCGTGGTGTCCTCGTCCAGGTTCTTCATAATCATGCGCTCGATCTCGGCGCGCGATTGCGCTCCGCTTTTGACCGGGCGCAGGATTGGGAGCTTTCTGAGCGTGCTCGTCTCCTGCAATACGTCCGTCGTGGCGGCTGCGACCGCCGCGCTCTTGGTATTGGTGGGAGCGACGGCCCCGCTGTTCTGGGCCCGCGTCGCGGGCACTGGCCCACCGACCAGAATCAAAGCCGCTGCCGAGAAAGAGGCCAGCAGGCACGCCGCCAGGAGTCTGATTTTCTTTGACATCTCTAACCTTTCGCTTTTATAGTCCGCTCAAATAAGCGCGTCAAAACTTAATTTACCAGAGACACCCCTCTGCCAGAAAGACAAGAACGCGGGAGGCGATTTCTATCAGATGTCTAATTCGACCATAGAAGATGTATTGAGGGAGCCGGATTGGCACGAAACCCTGGTGCGCGTGCGCTATTCGGAAACAGACAAGATGGGAGTCGTCTATCACGCCAACTATCTGGTCTGGTTCGAGATCGGTCGCACGGAGTTTTGCCGCGCGCGCGGCTTCTCCTACCGCGAGATGGAGGAGAACGAGAACGCCTTTCTCGTCGTCGCCGAAAGCTACTGCCGCTACAAATCGCCCGCCTATTATGACGACGAGCTGCTCGTGCGCACGCACATTACGGAGAAGCGCCGCCGGGCGCTGCGTTTCGGTTACGAGATCATACGCGTCGCCGATGGCCAGGTCATCGCCGAGGGCGAAACCGGCCACGTCGTCACGGACGGCAACGGGCGCGTGCGCTCCTTCCCGGAAGTTTACAACGAGCTTCTCTCTTCGTCGCCGATCTTACCGCAAATGCCGCTGCCGAATGCCGGGATAGCGCCGGATGACTGACACGACGGCTCCGGGTTTTCTACTGCTCATGAGGAAGCGAGAGGCGGAAGATTTCTCGCGCGCGTCCAGTAGCATCGTCCACATCAATCACGGCGGCGCAGATACGCACTTCGCCCGTCGAGTGTTCGGCGCGGCGATGGACGGCTGAGGTAAAGCGCGCGATGACATCCTCGCGCTTCATGCCTATGACGCCCGCGTAAGAGCCCGTCATGCCGATGTCCGTCAGGTAGGCCGTGCCTCCCGGCAGCAGGCGCTCGTCCGCCGTCTGCACATGCGTATGAGTCCCGACGACGGCGGAGACGCGCCCGTCCAAAAACCAGCCCATCGCGCTCTTCTCCGAGGTGGCTTCGGCGTGCATGTCCACTAAACGGATTTTTATATCAGGGGTCAGCGTGCCGAGCAGTTGGTCGGCAACGCGGAAAGGGTCATCGGCCGGGCCCATAAAGACGCGCCCGATCAGGTTGGCGACGGCGACGGGTGTGCCGCGCACTTCGCCCGTCCACATTCCCTTGCCGGGCGTGCCGGGCGGGTAGTTGGCCGGGCGCAGCAACCTGGGTTGCCGCTCGATGTAAGGGATGACCTCGCGCTTGTCGAAGATGTGATTGCCGGAAGTCATGACATCTATCCCGGCAGCGAAAAGCTGGTCGGCCAGAGAGGGCGTGATGGAGAATCCGCCCGCCACGTTTTCCGCGTTCATGACGGCCAGGTCAATACTGTGCTGCTCGCGCAAATCCTGTATGCGTTCGAGCACGGCGACGCGTCCGGGCCGCGCCACCACATCGCCGATCATTAAAACTTTCATCGTATAAAAGCAGTGACAAGTGACGAGTGATAAGGGACAAGAAAAAGCACGCTTTAATCTTGTCGCTGATCACTCGTCACTTGTCACTGTAATCAGGATGGCGAGAGGGACATCCACAGTGGCCGTTCCGCAGCCGAAATTGAACCTGCACTAGACAGGTGGGTGACCCTTTGTAAGCCGCAGCCTATGGCATTTCCTTAACGATGAAGGAATGCACCGGCCTGTAAAGCGGCCTTGGTCTCCCTTTTTATCGGCGTTGGCTCAATCATCGTAACTCGGTGACGAACCCCGCAGAATCAGTTCCCTCTGCCACTGTCGATACTAACACAGATGAAGAGCAGATGTCAGATGCAGGCCAGTAAATTTTTTCCGGCATCCGGCATCTGTTTTATGTGAAGGCGATGTTGCCGGTATTGCTAGTCTGTGCCTGTTCGACGGTGGTGCGGACTTTGAGCAGGCGGTCTAACATCTCTGCGCACTCGGCGCTGCGCGACGCGAGCTGCGAGTCCGCCTGTTCGTGTAGGCGCTTCAGGCGATGCAGCTCGTCGGCGATGTGCAGGGCGGCGAGGATGGCGACCTTGAGAGAGTCAACCGTGAGTGTGCCGGATGAAATCTCGCGCATACGCGTGTCGACGAATTCGGCGAGCTGTGTGATGTACTCGCTGTCGCCGTCGGAACGAATGTTATAGGTCTGGTTGTAGATTTCGACACGAATGGTCGGCGTGCTGGCTGCGTCCATATTTCCCTTGCCTAAACTGATGCGATTGTGAGCCTCTCTCATTTACGCACCGCCTCTGCCATTTCAGGATCGAGCGCGGCGATGGCGTCAAGCATCGCTTCGACCTTCATGCGAATCGTATCGCGTTCCGAGAGCAGCCGCTCGACCTGAGTTTCGAGCCGCTCTTTTTCGTTGAGCAGACTACCGATCTCGCGCCGTATGCTCGCGATCTCGCGCTCCAGACCTTCCTTCTCCTGGCGAAGCGTTTTCGTCAGTTCGATGGTGCGGTAAATTTTATCTTCAAGGTGTGAGAACTTTTCTAATCCTGATAATCCGACCATCATTTTCTCCTTACTAACAGGCGGGGGCTTGACGGAAACGAGCCGACCGATTATGCGACTACAGGGCGTGCGAGCGCAAGAGTTATTAATCAGGGAGACGAGCGCCGGGGGTTTGAGAGGCTAACAAAAACTTCTGTGCCGCGCAAACCCTCGGGGGCCTTTAAGCTCTCATTTTCGCGTCGAAACTTTTTTCCAGCGCGTTGACAATGCGCGCGTGCATCTCGTCCACCTCTTCATCGCGAAGGGTGCGCTCGTCCGCGCGGTATTCCAGGCGCAACGTCACGGAGCGTTTCCCTTCGGGCAAGCTCGCCCCCTCGTAAACATCTACGAGCGTCGCCTCGCGGCATTCTCTAAGCTGCTGCTTCCTGACGGCCTGAAGCAGTTCGGCGAACGTCACATCACGCGCGACGAGCAGAGAGATGTCGCGCACGACGGAGGGAAAGCGAGCCAGCGGCGTATAGACGATCGACCGCACTCCGACTGAGAGCAGCGACGTGTAATCGACTTCGGCCACGTAGACGGGCTGGCGGAATTTGTAAGCGGCGGCAACGCTCTCGTCCAGCCTGCCGATCGTGCCGACAGTATATCCTTCAACGCTGACCTCGGCAGATTGTCCCGCGCGCAGGTGCTTCGCGCTCGTCGGCGCAAACTGCAAAGGCGGCAGATGCATGGCATCGGCGGCGGCCTCCAGAGCGCCCTTCAGATCATAGAAATCAAGCTCGCGCGACGCTCCGGCCCTTTGCTCTTCGGTCGCCCCGCCGGTCAAGACCAGCGCGAACGCCTCTCGCTCGTCGGGCAAGCCCTCGCCATGCGCGTTTGAGGCAAAGACCCGGCCCGTCTCGAACAGCCGCACATCGCGCGTGCCGTGGTTGAAATTATTCCTGACGGCATCGAGCAGGCCCGGCAGCAGGCTCGGACGCATACGCATCGCGCCCTCTATGATCGGATTGCTGAGCGTGACGAAGCGCGCATCGCCTTCACGCAAGAGGTCTGGCAAGAGCTGGAACTGGTCGTCGTGCGAGGCGTCGATGAAGCCGAAGCTGATGGCCTCGTCAAAGCCGTATGCGGTCAAGACCTGCCGCATCGCTCGACGCCGACGCTCGCCCGGCTGGTATTCGCCCGCGATGTTTGAGACGGGCAGCGCCGTCCCTATCTTCTCATAACCGACGTGGCGTGCGACCTCTTCGACGAGGTCTTCCTCGCGCTCGACATCGACGCGCCAGGAGGGGACAACATACGTCAGGCGCGGGTTGAAATCGCCACTGACTTCTTCGGGCACACCGTTGCGAAAGCTCCACTCCTCTTCGAGTCCCGACTGAGCGACGCGCTGCGCGAAACCGAGCGCCGAAAGAATACGCTTGATCTCGGGCGTCGCCACCGTCAGTCCCGTCAGGGCGCTCACGCGCTCTGGCCGCAGGCTGACATCGTTCGCCCGTATGTAGTTCGGGTACACGTCTATCGCGTTCTCGGTCGCCGTTCCGCCCGCAATCTCGCAGATGAGCGCCACGCATCTATCCTGCGCCAGCAAGACGCCGCCATGATCAGCGCCGCGCTCGAAGCGATGCGAAGCTTCCGTGTGTAGGCCGAGCTTGCGTGCCGTACGCCGCACGCTCGACGGGTCGAAGTAGGCGCTTTCGATCAGCACGTCCCGCGTCGTGTCAGAGATTTCCGTCTCCTCGCCTCCCATCACGCCTGCGAGGGCGACGGCGCGCACGGCGTCCGCAATGACCAGCATCTCGCTCTCAAGCTGGCGCTCCACCCCGTCGAGCGTCTTGAGCTTCTCTCCTGAGCGCGCGCGGCGCACGACGATGCGCTGCTCCGTGAGCTTTGCCAGATCGAAGGCATGAAGCGGTTGGCCCAACTCGTGCATGACGTAGTTGGTGATGTCCGCAACGTTATTGATCGCGCGTTGACCGATGGCTTCGAGCCGCTTGACCAGCCACTCCGGCGACGGCCCGATCTTGACGCCGCGCACGACGCGCGCAGCATAACGTGGGCACAGGTCAGGATCGAGGATTTCGACCGAGGTGAAAGATTCGGCCATGCCGGTCGCGCCCGCCAGAGACGCGGCGGGCATACGCACCTCAGTGTCTTCCATCACGGCCAGCTCGCGCGCCACGCCCAGATGCGACAAACAGTCCGGCCGATTCGAGGTGAGATCGAAATCCAGCACGAAATCATCGCCCGCCTCGTGCACGCCCTCGACCGCGAGGCCGATCATCGTCAGCCGGTCGCGCAATTCCTGCGGAGACCATTTCGTATCCGTCAACTCACGAAGCCAGTTGTAACTAATATTCATAAAGCAGTGATCAATGACGAGTGAAGAGTGGCGAGCAAGAGACAAGCTTTAAACTTGCCGCTCGTCACTCATCACTCGCCGCTGTTATTTAAATTGTTCGAGGAAGCGAACGTCGTTCTCGAAGAGCAGGCGAATGTCGTCCAGGCCGTACATGAGCGCGCACATCCGATCGATGCCGAGGCCGAAGGCGAACCCGGTGTAAACTTCGGGGTCAACATTGACGGCGCTGAGCACGTTCGGGTGAACCATGCCAGAGCCGCCAAGCTCAATCCATCCCGAATTCTTACAGATGCGACACCCGAGCCCCCCGCACTTGAAGCAACTGTAGTCAACTTCGGCGCTCGGCTCCGTGAATGGAAAGTAGGAGGGGCGAAAGCGCGTGCGCGTCTCGGGGCCAAAGAGCCTGTGGACGAACTCCTGAAGCGTTCCCTTCAAGTGGGCCATCGTGATGCCGCGATCGACACAGAGGCCCTCGACCTGAAAGAACATCGGATTGTGCGTCGGGTCGGGCGTATCGCGGCGGAAGACGCGACCGGGCGCGATGACGCGCAGGGGTGCTCCGCGTCGCTGCATCGCATGAATCTGCACGGTCGAGGTCTGCGGGCGAAGCGCGTGGCCATCCGTCGTGTAGAAGGTGTCCTGCGGATTTCGCACCGGATGATTCTCAGGGATATTGAGCGCCGTGAAATTATAGAAATCGTTCTCTATCTCACGATCGTCCTCAATCGAATAGCCGAGCGAGACGAAGATGTCCTCAATGCGCTGGCGCAGCAGTGTGATCGGATGCAGATGTCCCTGTCGCGGACGCCTGCCCGGCAACGTCACGTCAAGGCGGTCGCGCTTCTGCTGCGCGCTCAGGAGATAACTTTTGAGCCCCTGTTCGGCCTCATCGAGCGCCTGCGCAATCTCTCCTTCGAGCTGTTGCACATGCTGGCCGAAGAGGGGTCGCTCTTCGGCGCTGATGCGACCGATCAGCTTTTTGGCCTGGGCCAGCCTGCTCTTTTTGCCCGTGTGCTGGCGGCGCAACTCTTCCAACTCGCGCAGCGCGGCCTCGGCCTCTTTGAGAGTCAGAGGGCCCACTTCGGCGTCGTTGCGGCGAAAGCGCGCAAAGCGCTCGAACTCCTGCTCGAACGCTTCGCGTGCAGCTTCCACCTGTTGTCTCGGTTCTACTTGTTCAGTGGCTTCCGGCATGACCAGAATCCTTACCGTTTAAGCTCAGGCTGCCGCCTGCTGTTGTTGTTTGGGTTCATTCTCAAGCGCGGTCTTGATCTGTCCGGCGAGCGCCGTAAAGCCTGCGGGCTCGTTGACGGCCAGGTCGGCCAGCACTTTTCTATCCAGCTCGATACCGGCGAGCTTCAATCCGTGCATGAACTGCGAATAGTTGAGGCCGTTCAGACGCGCGGCGGCTCCGATACGCACGATCCAGAGGCTGCGGAAGTCGCGCTTCTTCAACTTACGTCCGGTGTAAGCGAAGTTCAGACCACGCTCGACGGACTCCTTTGCCGAGCGATAGAGCTTGGACTTTGTGCCGCGATAGCCTTTGGCTAACTTGAGAATTTTCTTGCGCCTTTCGAGGCGCTTATTACCACGTTTTGCACGAGGCATGACTCGTCTCCTTTCAATACTAAGGATGAAGGCGGCAACGATGAGGGATGAAAGCAAAGCTATTCAACCCACGTCATCGCATTTTCATCCTTCCGCCTTCATCCTTCATCCCTTAACTTCGTCCATACGGCAGCATCGCCTCGACGCGCTTCTGATCGCCTTCCGAGACGAGCGTGTCAATATCGAGGTGGCGCTTACGCTTATTAGTCTTCTTGGTCAGAATGTGTCGCGCGTGCGAATGGCCGCGCTTGATCTTGCCGGTCGCGGTCAGGCGAAAACGCTTGGCCGCGCCCTTGTGTGTTTTAAGTTTCGGCATAACTACTCCCCTAACAAATTTTTAGACTGTCTGTTTCTCGCCCTGGGTTGACCCGGGCGTTGCTGTCGGTGCTGCGGCTGCGGGTGTCGGCTCGGCGGGCTTGGCTACGCCGCCGCCTCCACCACCACCGCCTCCGCCCTTGTGACGCTTGGGGGCGAGGATGATGAACATCTGATTGCCCTCCATGCGCGGGCGCGCTTCGACTTCGGCGATGTCTTGCAGGTCGTGTTCGAGCTTTTCAAGAATACGCGCGCCCAGCTCGCGGTGCGTCATCTCGCGCCCGCGAAACCAGATCGTAGCCTTGACCTTGTCGCCCTCCGTCAGCCATTCGCGCGCATGCTTCATACGATAATCGTAATCATGATCGTCCGTGCCGGGCCTGAACTTGACCTCTTTGACGGTGATGACGACCTGTTTCTTCTTGGCCTCGTTGGCCTTCTTCTTGGCCTCGTACTGGAACTTCCCGTAATCGATGATGCGGCATACGGGCGGCTCGGCATTGGGCGCGACCTCTACCAGATCGAGCCCCTTCTCACGCGCCCGGCGAATGGCGTCCCTGGTTTCCAGCACGCCAAGCTGTTCGCCGTCCTCATCGATGACGCGCACTTCCGGCACGCGGATTCTTTCGTTGATTCGCGCGGCGGGGGCGCGACGATTATCCGGGCGCTGTCCGCGACCTCTAAAGCCTGTAGCTATTTTTGCACCTCCAATGTTGTAGTCCCGAATTCAGACATCTCAAGTCAGCCTACGACCGTGAAGCTTAAGACTCCGTGCCCGGGACTTCGTTTACTAATGCGCGCGACTCGATGAGCTTGCGCGCCATCGTCTCGAACTCTTCGATAGTCATCGTGCCGATGTCCCCCTTGCTTCGCTCGCGCACGGCGACCCTGCCTTCTTCCAGCTCGCGGTCGCCTAAGACGAGCATGAACGGAATCTTCTGCAACTGCGCATCGCGAATCTTCGCGCCGATCTTCTCACTGCGCAGATTGACTTCGACGCGCAGGCCCCTCTCGCGCAACTCGCGCCCAACCTGTTCGGCGTATTCGTTGATACGATCCGTGATCGGCAGGACTGCAACGTGCACGGGCGAGAGCCACATCGGAAACGCGCCCGCGTAATGCTCTATGAGCACGCCGAAGAAGCGCTCGATGGAGCCGAACAGAGCCCGATGCACCATCACGGGGCGGTGCGGCTTGTTGTCTTCGCCGATGTATTCAAGCTCGAAGCGCTCCGGCAGATTGAAGTCCCATTGCACCGTGCCGAGTTGCCACAGGCGGCCAATCGCGTCTTCGATCTTGAAGTCAATCTTCGGGCCGTAAAAGGCGGCTTCGCCTTCCACGCGCTCGTAGGAGATGCCGCGTTCATCGAGGGCTGCGGCCAGCGCCGACTCAGCCTTCGACCATTCCTCTTCCTCGCCCAGATAGTTCTTGCTCGTGTCGCTGCCCTTAACGGAAAGCTCGAACTTGACCTTATCGAATCCGAAGTCGTGAAAGACCTGGACGACGAAATCCACGCAATCGCCGATCTCGCGCAGCACCTGATCAGGAGTGCAGAAGAGGTGCGCGTCGTCTACGGTAAAGCCGCGCACGCGCATCAACCCGTGCAGCGTGCCGGACAACTCGGCGCGATAGACCGTGCCCATCTCGGCGTACCTTTGCGGCAGGTCACGATAAGAGCGCTGCTGAGATTTATAGATGCCGATGTGAAAGGGACAGTTCATCGGCTTGAGCCTGAACTCCGTCTCTTCCAGCTTCGTCGGCGCGAACATAGAGTCGCCGTAGTTCTGGTCGTGGCCGCTGATCTGCCATAACTCACGCTTGGCGATGTGCGGCGTGTAAACAAAACTGTAATTGCGTTTGACCAGCTCGGCGTAGAGGTAATCCTCCATCTGCTTGCGGATCAGCGCGCCCTTCGGATGCCAGAAGATAAGCCCCTGCCCGTACTGCTCCTGAATCGAGAACAGATCAAGCTCGCGGCCCAGACGACGATGATCGCGCCGCTCGGCTTCGGCTCGCTGTTTGATCCACGCGTCGAGTTCTTCCTGCGTGAAGAAGGCGTTGCCGTAGATGCGCTGCATCTGCGGCTGCGTGGGGTCGCCCTTCCAGTATGCGCCGGAGAGCGTGAGCACCTTGAAGGCGCGCAGCTTGTTCGTATTGGGCACGTGTGGCCCAAGGCAGAAGTCCAGAAAGGGCGAGCCGTCTATGTAATAGACGCTGACCACCTCGCCAGCTTTTTCCTCTATCAACTCGCACTTCAGAGGCTCTTCGCGCTTCTCGAATATTTCCAGGGCAGCGGCCTTCGGAATCTCCTCGCGCCTGTAAGCGAGATTGCGCTTGGCTATGTCGCGCATGCGCTTCTCTATCAACGGCAGGTCTTCGTCGGTCAACTGGCGCGGCGCGATGACATCGTAATAGAAGCCGTAGCGCGGGTCTTCCAGAAGCGCCGGGCCGATGCCGAGCTTCGTTCCGGGGAAGAGGTCTAGCACGGCTGCGGCCAGAAGGTGCGCCGTCGAATGCCTGATCACGTCGAGCCCTTCGAGGGTCTGCGGCATGACGGGCTCAATACGAACGATGTCGCCGTTCTCCGAGGCGTCAAGCTGGTGCGCCAGGTCTACCTCGCGCCCGTTGACGCGGGCGGCGAGGGCCTGTTTGGCGGCATCGCGGTCGAGCTTTCGCAAAGCCTCGCCGACCGTGACGGGCGCAGCGACGCTCTGTGCCGCGCCATCCTTGATTTGGACGTTGATCTCGCTCATCGTTTATGGTTCTCGCTTTCAACAAAAATAATCGAGCCCGGCACGAAGCGGAACTGCTCTTCGGCCATCCATCGGGGTCAAGGGAGCACCCGCCAGGAGGTCTCGCGTTGAAAGCGCCAACCGAATTTACGTTTGTGCCGACTTAAATGGAGGACGGCAACTATATGATCGGATTCGATAGGAGCGCCTTCGCCGCGAGCCCGCCACATGTTCGTGCGGGTTCGGCTCTTAAATTCAGAATCGAGTAAATGTTCGATTCATGGGCGAAGGTCTTCTGGAGCTTCCTATCAAAAATTGGAAAATGCCGGACGCTTGCGGATTAACCGTCTCACGTCCATCGTGTCACATCACGAAATCGGATTGTACCAAGACATACTGAATGAGGCAAGCGCCACTGAATGAACGAACGCCTTCTATTTGACGCTCATGACCGGACGCGCGGAACCGCCCGGCGCGTGCCGGTTCCTTCTCTCACCCGGCGAGCGCGAAAGAGCGGCGCAGAGGGGCCGCAAATCCCCTTGCAAGCCCCGTAGGTTCTTTCCCGTCAGTCAACAGGAAGGATAATTAATCCTTGACTGCTCGTCCTGTTGCGTATACAGTCGCGCCCGTTCTTCACCAGGATGGTTCGACCTCCTACTCGTCGGCGAGCGCGCCTCGCCGATGCAGTTTCAATCCCAACCGGCTCACCTTTTGAGCCGCAGTTCTCTAACTCCTCGCCTATTTGTCTTATCACCGCTGTTACTACGCAGAACGCTTTCAGCGCGCGTTCAGAGCCTCACTATTATGGTGAGCCGTAAAAGGAGACCCGTATGGCAAATGTGATCATAGGCCCACGCTGCAATCGTCGTGTGACGTGCGATGCCAGCCCGAACAACGCCCGGAGCGAATCGGCCCTGGCGATCAACCCGCTAGACCCCTATAACATGGTTGGTTCCTCGAAGCGTTTCACCAACCCGTCGAAGTACGAATTTTCCCTCGCCGCTTATGCCACTTTCGACGGCGGGCTCTCATGGATAGAAGCCCCAACGCTGGGGCTCCTGCCCGGTTGGGCTGGCATCTCCGACCCGTCCGTGTGCTGGGACAATCTGGGTAATGCCTACCTGCTGGCCCTTCCCTTTCCGCCGGGCGGCGGGTTTTCGACCATAGGCATCGCCGTCTACAAATCGACAAACGGTGGACGCACCTGGAGCGCGCCGAATCTAATCCATTCGAGCGGCGGCGACGACAAGCAGTGGATAGATGGAGACAACAACGCTGCGAGCCCACATTTCGGTAAATTGTATGCGGCATGGGATGACGGCTCGACGCTGCGCTTCGCACGCTCGCTCGACAACGGCGCGACGTGGCGCGGCACGGGAGCAGCCATCACGCCTCCCGGAACCTCGCTCGCCAGCGACTCGTTCTCTCCCGAAATTTCCATCGCAGATGATGGCAGCGTCTACATCGTCTATCTGAACGGGCAGAGCGGCAACAGAATCAAGTACGTGAAATCCACAGACGGCGGCGAGAGCTTCACGGCCCCTCTCATCGCTGCCGACGGCGTGAGCAGCATCAGGGGCGCTTTCCCCGAGCCCTTCGGCTTTCCGCAATTTCAGGGAGCGTCGTTTCGTGTCCTGACGCTCGCCACGGGCTGCGCGGGCTCAGGCAACAACGTCATCTTCGCGTGGGCCGATGCGCGCGAGAGTTTCGGTGGACAACGTCGCTCGCGCATCTACTACCGGCGCTCGACCAACGGCGGCACTACCTGGCTGGGCCCGGCGTCTGGACAGCCCATGCTGACGGGAGGCAATCTGCCTTCGGGCGCTCACCACGACTTTCACCCGCAGTTGATCAGCACACCCAACGGGGAGATAGGCTGCGCGTTCTACGAGTACGGCCCATTCGGAGGCGGAGAATTTCCGTCCAACCTGATTGACGTTAAGCTGGCCGTCTCGACCGACAACGGCGCGACCTTTCCGAATCTGGTGTCCGTGACGGATTCGCCCTGGAACCCGAACGTGGATGCGCCTTTCTCGCACGGCGACCCGAACCTGACTTTTATCGGAGAGTATTTCGGTCTGGATGCCAGCGAGCTAGGCTTCTTCCCCTTATGGACGGACACGCGGACAGGGGTACAGGAGATGTTCTTCTCGCGCATCTCGGTCAATCCCGCCGACACCTACATACGCGACTCCTCCACCGATACGGGCACTGTGCCGTCGCCAGGCTTCCACTGGGAAGCGCCAGACCTCATCATTCGCCGACAGAAGGACGGCGATGTCACTTTCGTCAACCAGGATTTATTGCGCGACGGCGTGACGGATCACTGGGTCTATGCGCGCGCGACCAACAAGGGGCCGCACACGGCGCGCAAGGTGCGGCTGGCGGTGACGATCGGCAACTATCCCTCGCTACAAGGATTGCCGGGCGCGGAGTTTCGTTACCCGCAGGATTGGTATCCGAAAGACTGGAACACGGCGGCGCTCAAGAATAATCACCTCTTCCTTGGCGAAAGCGACCCGGTTGACATTCCGAATGGCGCGACCAAATTGATCGGGCCCGTCCTGTGGCCCGCCGCGCAGATTCCAGACCCGGCGGTGTGGCATCCCTGCGTGCTGGCGGAAGCGCGCGCGGACAACAATGATGCAGCCGGTGGAGTCACAGGCTGTGACATACAGGTTGACCCAGGGACGTGTAATTACGGAGCCTACTTCTGGGGCAACAATAATATCTGCCAGCGCAACCTCAACTATGCCAAGGTCAAGCCCGCGACTGCGGCTTACATCGAATTGCCTTTTGTGGTCGGCAGCGTCTGGAGCACAGCCAAGTTCATTGACGTGATCGTCGAGAAAGGCCGTGTGTTATCCGACACTCCGATGACGCTGCGCATGGAGCCGGTAAAGCCCGACGACAGGCTGCCGGAGCCGACCTGCCATCCGGGCGAGCTCGTCTTCACAGGGAAATGCCGTGTGATCGTGCGCGTCGGCGGCTGCGAGGTCGGAGAGATCGTCACGACAGAGGGCACGGTCTGGCGTCCGCATTGTCCTCCCACAGAGACAACTCATCAGACGGAGAATCCGGGCGGTGGCCGTGCAGAGCAAATATGGCAGTTGACGCAGCCCACTTCTTCGGCAGGCTTTCCCATCACGCCCGGCGACGTGGTGCGGATGACGCTCTCCTTCACCACGCCAAACACACTCAAGCCCGGGACGATCACGCAGGTACACATCATACAGCGCAACGACCGGCGCATTACGACCGGAAGCGTGATTCTGGAGTTAGAGGTGAGCGGCGATGATGCTGACGAGCCCAAGCCTACACGGGGTGGCGGCGGCAGCAAGTCAACACAGGCCACCACCAAGCGCACTTCGCGCAAGAATCAAACGAGTCAGAAAAGACTGGGCCCAACAAGGCTCGGCCCACGCTAACAGCGGACGCTCCGACGTTTGTAGAAAACCATCAGGTCAGTAGCGCCAAATGTCTCGGGCGGGTCTCCAAGGTTGAGTCCCCGCCCGAGACTTTTGGCGCTACTGACCTCTCTTATTTATTCGTAACGCAGACACTCTATCGGGTCGAGGCGCGATGCCTTCATCGCAGGCCAGACGCCGAAGACGAGGCCGACCGTGACGGAGACCGTGAGTCCTGAGATGACGGCCCACAGGGGGATAGTCGCCGGGAGCGAGGGCACGAAGAACATGATGATCTGGCTGACGCCGAAAGAGAGTATGACGCCGAGGATGCCGCCAAAGAGCGTCAGCGTCATGGCCTCGTAGAGAAACTGGCTGACGATGTCGCGGCGACGCGCGCCGACGGCCTTGCGTATGCCTATCTCCTGCGTGCGCTCTGTGACGGAGACGAGCATGATGTTCATCACGCCGATGCCGCCGACCAGAAGCCCGACGGAAGAGATGGCGATGGCGATCAGGCCGACCATGCCGAAGATGCTATCGAACTGTCCGATGAAGGCGTCGGCGGTCTTCAGGTCGAAATCGTTAGGCTGATTGAATCTCACATTCCGCCGCGTACGCAGGATCGCTTCGATCTGGTCTATCGCTTCATCGCGCTGCCCGCGTTTGGCCTGCGCGATGAAGAGCAGGAAGCGGCGCGCGGGCGCGACCTGCACTCCTGTGCGGAAGGGGACGAGCACGGCATTGTCCTCGTCGTTTTCCCCGAGAAAACTGTTCTTGCGCTTTTCGAGCACGCCGATCACTTCCCAGATATAACCGCCCATCCTCACTTCCGTACCGGCGATGCGATCAGGCCGGTCGGGAAACAATGCCTGCGCGGCATTAACGCCGAGGACGATCACGTTGCGGCGATTGAGGTCGTCCTGCTCGCTGATGAAGCGCCCTTCTTTGAGCTGGACGTTGGCGATCTGTGCGTAGTTGGAGGTCACGCCCTGCGTATTGCCGCGCCTGTAGGTCTTGCCGCGATAGCTGATCGTGTCGTCAAACGGGCCGCCGCCGTAGCCTATGTTGGGAGAGAGGAAAGCCACATCTTCGATGGCCGGGGCCTGCTCCCTGATCGCCTCGCCGTCTTCGGGCGTGAGCACCTTGCGCGCCCTCTCGTTCTGATCGCGCTCGCCGACCTGTATCCCGGTCGAGAGGTGAAAGACGTAGATGTTATTGATGCCGTACTCTTCGACGATCTTGACGAGGCTCCCGCGCAGGCCGGTCAGCATCGCCGCGACCGTGATCGCCGTCAAGACGCCGATGACGATGCCGAGCACGGTCAGGGCGCTGCGAAACTTGTGCGAGCGAATGCTATCGATCGCCATCAACAGAATTTCTTTGGTGATGAAACCCGGCAGGGACGGCCAGCGCATAATCTTAATTCCTATTGAGCGCGACGATCGGATTGAGCCGCGACGCTTTGAAGGCCGGATAGATGCCCGCGATCAATCCGATACAGCTTGAGACGCCGATCGAGAGCAAGACGTAGACGAGCGTGATCGTCATCGTCACGGGAGTCAGCGCCGAGATCAGCCATGCGACGCCGCTCGCCAAAAGCAGTCCGATGATTCCGCCGAGCGCACACATGAGCGCCGATTCGATCAGGAACTGCAATAGTATCTGTTTGCGCCTTGCGCCGAGCGCCTTTCGCAATCCGACCTCGAAGGTGCGCTCTGTGACGGAGACGAGCATGATGTTCATCACGACGATGCCGCCGACGATCAGGGAGATCAGCGTGATCGGCGTGACGACGAGCGCGATTGCGCCCGTGAACTGGTCTATCTGCCCGTGCAGCTCTTCAGTGTTGACGAGGCCGAAGTCGTCCTCCTCATTACCGGCCAGCTTGTGATAGTTGCGCAAGGCCGTGCGCGCGTCCTCAATCGCCATCTGGAACTGTCCGGGCACGGCTCCCTTGCCGTGAATCTGTATGTCGCGCGGGCGACCGTAGATGCGCCCGTAGGTCGTGATCGGGATGTAGACGTGCTTGTCCACAAGATCGCCGAAGATCGGGCCGCGCCGCTCTTCCACGCCGATGACGCGAAGCGGGAGTCCGCCGACCTTCAAGGTCTTGCCGATAGGGTCTTCGTCCGGGAAGAACTTGTCCTTGATGTCGGCTCCGAGCACTGTCACCAGTTGCGCGTTCGCCACCTCCGTGGGATCGATAAAGCGCCCGTCCGTGATGGTCTTGTCTTCTATCTCGCCCATGTTGGCCGTGACGCCGAAGACGATAGCGCCGAGAAAACGTTTGCCGTCCTGCTCGAAGTTCGTGCCGCGCCCGACCTCTGCGCCGACGGCGCTGCAAGACTTGCACTGGGCCTGTAACCATTCCATGTCCGCAAACTCAAGCTTCGGATTGCGACGGTTGCGCCGCTCCAACTCTTCCTCGGACAACTCTCCGGCGCTGACCATCCGCGCGATCATGAAGTGATTCGTCCCGAGCATCTTGCCGACCTTCTCTATCACGTAAGTATTGAGGCCGGAGATGGCCGCGCCGACCAGCACCACCGAAGCGACGCCGATGATAATGCCGATCAGCGTCAGAAACGCGCGGAGCTTATGCGCGAAGATGGAGGCAAGCGCGATGCGCAGCGCCTCGACGTAGAATGAAGAAAGATATTTCATGATACGAGGCAGTGATGAAAGAGAGAGTGCGCGCTGTTTGAATCGGACGCACTGTCGAAATCCAGCCCGTCGTTACTCCTGCCACTGCCAGCATTCAAGCTCCCACTCGTGGCCTTCGACGGCAATCGCCGCAACGAAACCGGGAGCAGGCATCAACTCTTGCAGGGCCCAGCGGGATGCTTCCCGCGCATCGCCCCTGGTGGTCAAGAGCGCCGCCGCCTCTCCCGGCACGAGAGAAACGTCGAACCTGTCGAGCGGCATCGAGAGCCCCTCGCCCTTCGCCTTCACATAAGCCTCTTTGCGAGTCCAGCAGTTGAAGAATGCTACGGCCTGTGCGTCGGCGGGCAGCGCGCGGAGCGTTGCGACTTCTCGCCGCGAAAAGAATTGTTCGGCGACACGTCCCTGCGCAAATTCTGCACGCACGTATTCGATGTCGATGCCCAGCTCGCGCTCGCGTGTGATGGCGAAGAGCGCGAGATTGTGCGAGTGTGAGACGTTGAAATTAATCCTCGCCTCGTTGAGCTCAACGGCAAGCGCTGGCTTCCCGTGCGAGCCGTAACGGAACCGCAGCGCTCCGGGCCGTATCCCCGAGTAACGACCGATGATATTCCTGAGCACGCCGCGAGCGACGATGTAATGCTCGCGATCCCTGCGAAAGTGGAAACGCTCGGCCCTCTCTCGCTCGTCCACGGCGAGAGTGTCCCACAGTACATCGATGACAGCTGACGGCTGCTCTAAAGCGGCACGCCAGACGTGCACCTGTTTGCGCCGCAGCACAGGGAGCGGCGGCGGCGCGTTCCAACAATCAAAGGCTGTTCCGGCGATGGTAGTGCTCAACCGTTGTTCCTCGACAGCCAGTACAATTCCTGGGAAAGAGTGCGAAGCAGGAGCGGCTGCGCCGTGTTCAGGAAGAAGTGATCGCCTTCGAGCATACGCAAAGTGAAACGGCCGGTGGTATGCTCGGCCCAGCCCTCAAGGTCTTCACGCGTCACGTCCACATCCTGCAAGCCGCCGAAGACGGAGATGGGACAATCGAGCGGCGGCTCCGGCGTACAGACGTAGGTTTCGGCGATGGTCAAATCCGCCCGCAGCAGTGGAAGCATGACCTGCATCAGCTCTGGATGTTCGAGCACTTCCTTCGGCGTGCCGCCGAGCCTGTGTAGCTCCTCGAACAACTCCGCTTCCGGCAGATTATAGATCGGAGGCTCGCGGTCTGGAATCTGTGGCGCGCGGCGACCGGAGATGAACAGTTGCACAGGCAGCGCGCGTCCCTCCCGGCGAAACAGCCGGGCCAGCTCGAAGCTGATGGTCGCGCCCATGCTATGACCGAAGAGAGCGAACGGCTTGTCAAGATATGGGCCCATACCTTGCGCGACCGCCTCGACCAGAACATCCAGTTGATTGAAGGCCGGCTCGTACAGCCTGTTCCCACGCCCCGGAAGCTGTACGGGGCAAACCTCGACAAACGACGGAAGGGTATCGACCCACTTACGGTAGATCAGCGCCGAGCCGCCGGCGTAGGGGAAGCAAAACAATCGCAGTTGGGCCTGTGGCTTCGGCTTGACGTAGGCGAACCAGGGCGATTTGGCAGGAGGACTGGTCATGACTGAGGTTAACATGGGCTGCTTCTCGTTTGACACCTCTATTTTAACATGAGGCCGGAACCGGCGATTTGCCGATACGGATTCTCTCTAGAAGCCCACGTACGCGGCAACCCTCTTCAGGTTAAAGTGTGGCTGAGACGGGTAACTCAACCGGAGCATAGGCGGGTCTAAACGGCGCGAGCGTCGGAATCACGAAAGCGGAAGCCGCCGGGAGCAGACGACGGGTCATTGCGCCGCGCAAGCCGTCGTCAGAGGGGCACAGTAAATGGATTTCTCGCTGAAAGCAAGAGGATTCACTTGGCTGTTTTTGCTATTTGCTGGCTATTCTTGCTGGACGCGCAGCAGGCAGGACACGGGTGCGAGAGGGCGACCACATCTCTGCGCCTGCCTGCGGATTGATTAGAGATTGGAAAGTAGACTAAGCCCGAAGGTTTTTTGTTCCTTCGAGCTTAGCCGATACCAAGGCCGATAATCTTCATGTCCGCGCCCGCTTGAACAAGCTGGACGGTGAAGACACCCTGCTCGACCGTGTAGATGTTTCGCGGTGCGCCGTCTGCGACTTCAGCATCGAGGGTTTCCACGCGATAGGGGTTCTCCTTCTGCGAGTTGATGCTTCTGACGTTGGCTCTGAATAGTTCCGCACGGCCTTCTCCGGCGCGCAGCCGTTCCCTGTAGGCAGACGCAGCGCGCTCGAACGCCGCCAGGAGCTCGTCAAGCTCAGCCGCCGTATCCACCGCAAGGTCTTCAGAGGCGTCTTCATTGACGAGCGCCCGCAACTGTGGCACGGAGCCGAGCGCGGCCTCAATCTCGGCGGGCTGTTCCTGCGTCCTTTCACCCAAGGTAATCACCCCCAGGAATTCGGTTCGCATCTCGTACAGGTTATGCAGATAGTAGAAATCCATCAGCCGCTTGAAGACACGCACCAACTCCGCCTCCGACAGCGAGTTCACAAGCTCTTCGCTAAGACCCAGGGCGTCAAAGAGCCCTGTGCTTTTGATGTACTGGATAGCGCCCGGCGCGAACATCTCCTCGAACAAGCCGTCGAGCGTCAGGGTCGTGTTGAATCTCGCAATGAAAGCGTCTGTGACGGCTCTGGCCTGATGGACGGTTGCCATCTCCGGGGCGGCATCGGTCGCAATGTCGGCGGCGACGAAAAGATCGGTCGCGGACGGTGGGCCCAGAAGCACATCCTGCATCGTGAGGGGGACGCCGCCGTATCTTCCGATGTGTCGTTGGAGGTGTGATTTGCTTCCGTCGAAGGCACGTATGTCCGAGTTATCTTTCGTGTTATGTGCGGGGTTAAGGAGCCTCCTGTAATCCACGTCGCTGTCGAAGCGAAGCAGGTCTTTCGTCATCGAAAACTGTCCGTTTGGCTGGCCCAACAATCCCTGCTCTCGCCTGCTGACGGAGAAGTCGTTGTGCCCGCTTCCGGCGATACTATGATCGAACTCCTTTTTCACTCTCTCGCCGCCCGTGGGCGCAAGCTCGCCGAAGAGTCTGAAGTTGCCGCTGGGCTGATCGCCGTTGATGTTCGTCACGACCGTCACCTGATCTATTACGTTGCGTTTCTCCCACATGCTGGTGACGCCGACGAAGGTCGTCAACCGGCTGAGGTTGAGCAGGCGATCGGAACCGGGCGTGCCGCCGGAGTTGGCGATGCTGACCGAATCGTTCCAGAGGCGGGTGGCGAAAGCGGCGGGGTCGGCCCCGGCCTCTCCCCCGAAGTTGGCCCGAACGTACGTGATGAAGATTCTCTGCTGCTGCGCGGTCAGCCTGTCCCAGGGCCCGACGATGAATCTTGGCGCAACGAGGCTTAGGGAATCGCCGTTCATCTTTGACTCCTCTCCTTAAGTAGGTTCTATGAGACCGGCGGTGCAAACGCTGCGCGCTCGCCGCCGCGATGAAACACTTGTCAGGAACGCTCCACGAGCCTTACTTCGATGTGGATTAAAAGCACGAGACAGTGATGCGGAGAACGAAAAGCGCCGGACTTTGTACTCCATCGCCGAATTGCCGTCAAGAACTATCTTGCTCGCGGAATTGGGCCAACAATCGTTGCCAGCATCAACGTACTCTAATGAGTATGACGACCGGGGGCAAAATATTTCATCGCGCCGCCTGCCAAGCATCATGCCGGGCGTAGCCGCTTTGAAATATTCAGCCTCAAAGCTTCATATATATTGTGAAACAGAATGGCGGGACGCTTATCTCCGACGCTGCGATTGACGGGAAGACTATCGCTGATTTGAACTCAAACCGCCAACCCGATTTTATTATCGCCGCAGGCTTGATCGGAGAAGGAGGATTCAGGATACATGAGACTTCAAACACGTAATCCTCTGCTCCGGTTTGAAAATGCGCAGGATAAATTGATCGACTCGCTCTCCGCAGCCCTCTTCGTCGGCAACGACCTGTGGGTGGCCTCGGACGAATTGACGAGCATCGAGCGGCTCTCTACTGACGACGGCCTGACGTTCCAACATCACAAATCATTCCCGCTCGACGGACTGATCGACCTCTCGGCGCAGGGCTGCATGATTCACGAGTATTCATTCATTCTTCCTGAATATTCGTGCAAGGTTATTGCCGCCTTAACAGACCTTCGACTTGTGATAAGCCGCCTTCTTGATAAGCATGCTGAACGCGCACTTCCGTATTTGTGACGCCGCAGTAAAACCCGAAATGCCCGTAGACTTCTCTTGTCGAAAACTCGGGTGAATCAACATCGGCACGTATGCGCGGCAATGCGTCCATGACCGCCTCTGCTCCATCAGAGTCCAGGATTCCGAGTAGATGTTTGATTGCGGCTTGCGCTCCGGCCCTCACTCCTTCGGGTTTGACGGTGGCTTGCGGCGGGTCTGCGTACCACACATCGCCATCTGCGAATTGGACAAAATCCACTGTAAGCTTAACCCTCTCCTTACCGCGAGAACTAATGCCGGTGGTTTCCAAATGTTCAGGCTGCAAAAATGTTTGGGGCTGACAACCGAAACTGCCCGTGTCCAGCGGGTCGGGTGAATAATAACTAACACTAAACGAGTGAATCGGCTTCCCGCTTACATTCTTGAAATCAACTTTCAGCACAGAGCCTATGGATGAACCGACGGACATGAAAGAGTAAAACCGCGTGTCGGCAATACGCAAAGGCGAATTCGGTTGTTCTTCAATAATCGGTTGCGGTTTGAGGAAATTGCGCCAGGCAAAAACGCGCGGAGACCAAACCTTCCGGCCGATGTGAGCAGACCATCCAGCCGCAGCAAAGACCACGGCACTAAAGGTCACAGCAGCGATAGTGAGACGTGGAGTGATTTTCATAACAATATTCTCCTACGCATATTCTCGCACACGATGGTAAGCACCGAACACCTCGAAGTAACCCGCGCAGAGCGCCAGCGATATGTTACGTCAAGGGGAGCATCCTGAAAAGAGTGCTATCGAGGCGTCGCGTTCGATGAGTTATTCAGACTGCGCAGACTCCGCTTTATCTTCCGAAGAAACCGGGATCCATCAGATACCAGTTACATAAACCCGCCACTAACCCGACCCCGAGCACAACCAACACTATGATTTTATCCTTCAACGTCTCCGGCCTCCCCGCCTTGCCTGGAAACAGCAGCATGAAGAGGCCACCGACTACTCCGACGGGCCCAAAAGCAGCAAGTTTCATGGAGTAGCTGCCCTCGCTGGTCAACAGATGCCAGTTGTAATAGATCATGCCGCCAAACATCAGGATGATTAGTACCGCCAAAAGACGAGCCTTCAAATTATTCATCAGCAATTTCTCCGAATGAGACCCACACGATAAGGATTCTGACACAACCGACAACCCCGATAACTGGAGCGGCCTAACGCTCGGATTAACCCGCCGCGAGCATAAATCAATTCAAGCCGGAGGCAATAAGGCAACGATGAAAGGCAAGCCATCAAGGCGTAGCAAGTTGAATGAGTTGTTATGCCGTGCGTCAAATGAAGATTTCAAGTGAGGTTATGTTCATTAAGAAGATTTAGATTCAAGTCTCTCTATACGATCTTCAGCATCTCGCAAATCAGCGCGAGTCTCGTGGGCAATCGCCTCGATCCGGTCAAGACGCTTCGATAATTCACGCCTCGTGTCCACAATCTCTTGAAGCGCGCGCTCCCATATCGGCTTAGTGTCATAAGCCTTCGCCTCCAATACTTGCAGACGAGAATCAAGGTCTCTCAAGGTAGAATCCAGGGCGTCAAAGCGAGAAAAAACACGTTCCTCAAAGGAACGGCTGCCATTGATATTTTGTGTAGTCTCATCACTCATGTTTGGTGATTATGAAGCTTCTTGCAGTTCTGTTCAAGCCGGAATATAAGGTTTACCCAGTGGCCTGACGAGAAACGGCGTCACGCTCGAATTAACCCGCCGCAAGTATAAAGCATTCAATCCACATCAGAGGAAGTATCATGAAGGCCGTTGCCCTGCCCGCGCTGATCGGCAGCATTATCCCGGTTGGTTAATGGCGTTGGGCGCTCACTTGTGTATCGGAGGGAAATCATCAATTATGAGCAGGGGCGTGCGTAGGCAGGCTGCGTAAGGATGATTGCTGCCCTGCCGCTTTCGGCACGCGACTTAACTCACCATGTCTATGAACGAGTCAGACACCCGCGCTAAGCTCATCGACCCCGCGCTTCATGCTCGCGGGTGGACGGAGGACTTGATAAAGCGCGAAGAAACAGCCGGGGCCATCGATATCATCGGCGACAGAGCACGCAGGCGTGGCCGGGGGCGCGCCGATTACACCTTGCGCGTTAAGGTCGGTGATAACCCGCAGCCCGTCGCTGTGGCGTTGATCGAAGCGAAAGCTGAAGGCTATGCGCCCGCGCATGGGCTGGAACAGGCGAAGCTGTATGCAGATGCGAAGCGGCTTAACGTGCCCTTCGTATTTGCGACAAACGGGCATCAATTTGTCGAATATGACGCGCTGACGAAACTGACGAGCGACAAGCGCCTCATGTCGGCATTTCCGACACCCGCCGAGCTGCGCGCACGTTACGAGGAACACGTCAAGTTCAATCTTGAAGACGAAGCGGCAAAGCCTCTGCTCAAGTCCTACCCGAGCGGCGAAGCGACGCGGCGTTACTATCAGGACGCAGCGATCAGAGCGGTCTTAGAGAAGCTGGCGCGCGGCGAAAAGCGCGCCCTGCTGACACTGGCGACGGGTGCGGGCAAGACGTTCATTGCCGTGCACCTGCTCAAACGCATCGCCGATGCGGGACAGATGCGAAAGGCCCTGTTCATCTGTGACCGCGACGAGTTGCGAACGCAGGCGACGGGTGCGCTGCAAAATGTTTTCGGCGCGAACGCTGCCGCCGTGTCGTCTCACAATGCGCAGAAGAACGCGCGCATTTTGATTGCGACTTACCAGACGCTCGGCGTCGAGAGCGACGAAGCCGACGCCACTTTTCTGTTGCGGCATTATCCCGAAAACTATTTCAGCCACATCATCATCGACGAGTGCCACAGGTCTGCATGGGGCAAGTGGTCGCAAGTATTAAAGCGCAATCCCGATGCCGTGCAAGTGGGCCTGACAGCCACGCCGCGCCGACTGCTCATCACTTCGGGCGGCACAAAGGATGATATAGATGCCGCGATCAGCGCGGACAACATTCGCCACTTCGGCCTGCCCGTTTATGAATACGACATGGCGCAGGGCATCGAAGACGGCTACCTCGCGGCCTGCGAGATTATTCGCCGCGACCTCTTCATCAACGCGAAGCCTCTCAATGAGCGCGAGACGGGATTAAAAGCCGAAGACCTGGAAGGCGCAAAGCTGGTTGATGCGACCACCGGCGCGCCTTTAAGCGCAGAAGACGTACGCCAGCGATATGCGGCGAGTAGTTTCGAGAATTCGATCAAAATAAAAGAGCGCGTGCGCGTCATGGCTCAGGATTTGTTCAGCCAGCTTGTCGCGACGGGTACGCCCGAACAGAAAACGATTATCTTTTGCGTGCGCGATAGTCACGCCGACGATGTAGCCATTGCCTTGAACAATCTGTACGCCGAATGGTGTCGAGAGAATGGCCGCGCGCCCGTTGACAACTACGCTTTCAAGTGTACGGCGGAGAGCGGCGGCGGCGATTACATCGCAGACCTCAAAGGCGGGACGCGGCATCACTTCATCGCGACGACGGTTGACCTGCTGACGACAGGCGTCGACGTGCCGAACGTGCGGAATATAGTTTTCTTCCGTTACGTCAAATCGCCCATCGCTTTCTATCAGATGGTCGGGCGCGGGACGCGGCTGGAACCGGCGACGGGTAAGCTGATGTTTCGCGTCTACGATTACACGGACGCGACCAGACTCTTCGGTGCGGAGTTTGTGACGCGGCAGCGACCTGCGCCGACCGAACGCCCCGGCATTATTGCTGGCCCGCCACCGCCGCCGCCCGTCGCCGAAATCGAAGAAGGCATTGGCGTACAGGTGACGGACGCCGGACGCCTGGTCGTCGTCTCTGTCGAAGGCAAAGCGATGCCGATCCCGGCGGAAGAATACAGGCAACATCTGGCGGCCCGCCTGATCGAGCAGGCGCAGACGCTCGACGAGTTCCGCGAAAAATGGATTGTGCCCGACGAGCGTAATAAACTGATGGAGCATGTGCGCCCGTATTCGCCGAAGGCTTTGCGCGCGGTTGAAGAGATGGAAGCCTATGACATCTACGACGTGCTTGCCGATGTCGGCTACGGGATGAGCCCGCACACGCGACTTGCGCGCGCCGCAAGTTTCGATTACAAGCAAGCCGACTGGCTCGGACAGATGCCGCCCGCGACAGCCCGGACGGTGCAGGCCATCGTGGCGCAGTTCGCACGCTCCGGCACGGAAGGGCTGGAAAGCAATCAACTATTACGCACACCGGAAGTGCAAAGCGCTGGCGGCCTAAACGCCCTCAAGGCACTTAATCGACCCGCGAGAGAAGTATTGCAGGAAACGAAGAAAAGGATATTCGCGGCATGAGCCAATCTGCTTCGATTTTTACGGAAATTCCGCAAGTGACTCTTAACGGTGCGCCTTTACCTGATGGCTGGCGTTGGATGAAATTAGGAGAAATTTGCACACGCATTTCAAACGGTACATCAACAACTCAGAATACAGAAGGCAAGGGACTTCCTGTAACGCGGATAGAAACTATCTCAAGTGGTAAAATAAATATTCAAAGAGTCGGATGGATTGATTCAGAAGTAGAAGACCTTGAGCGATACATCTTACGTTCTGGCGACATTCTTTTTAGTCACATAAACAGCGTGGAAAGATTGGGCAATTGTGCGCTCTATGATGGTACTCCTTCTATACTCGTTCATGGAATGAACCTTCTCAGGATTGAAGTAAACAAGGAACTTGTTGAACCGTTCTATCTACTTTCATTTTTTAAGTCAGAATTGGCTCGAAAGTTCTACGATGCAAACGCTAGGCGCGCAATTGGTCAGGCAAGTCTTAATACTAAAGATTTAAGCAAGCTTGAAATACCTCTCCCGCAGTTGTCAGAACAGCAACGAATAGCCTCAATCCTTATTGAACAAATGGCAGCAGTAGAGGGGGCACGTGCCGCCGCCGAAGCGCAGTTGAAAGCCGCGAAAGATTTGCCTGCCGCTTACCTGCGAGAAGCATTTAACAGTAAAGAAGCGAAAGAGTGGACTAGAAAAAAAGTTCGCACATGGGTTGAAGATGGCTACATAACGGATATTCAGGACGGTAATCACGGTGAGTCACACCCCCGCGCTAGCGAATATGTTCTCGACGGCGTGCCTTTCGTAATGGCAAATAATATTCGTAACAATACGCTTGACCTTACAACCTGCAACTACATCACACCCGAACGTGCGGCAAATCTAAGGATTGGCTTTTCAACAGGCGGTGATGTTTTACTCACACACAAGGGTAGTCTGGGTCTCACGGCTGTTGTTCCTGAAACGGTTAAGTCAATCGTCTTAACTCCGCAAGTGACTTATTACCGTCCAAATCGAAACCTTCTTAATGCAGAATTTTTAAGTTTGATATTTCAGCACGAAGATTTTCAAAAGCAGCTTTCTTCAATAGCGAAGCAGGCTACAAGAGATTACGTTGGCATTACAGCCCAAAAAGAATTTTTCTTATCTATTCCACCACTTGATGCTCAACTACGCATAGCGCAGCACTTACATGAAAGGTTTAAAGCCGCAGAGCGTGTTAAAAAGGGTAGTCAATTTCAATTGGAAACCATCAACAAACTGCCCCAATCACTCTTGCGACAAGCGTTCACTGGAAAACTGTGATGGCTAAACGAAAAAAGAACGCAAACGGTAATGGTAAAATTTTAGATTCACAGCAATCCGTTAATGCTGCCGTGTGGAACATCTGCAACATCCTGAGGCGCTCCAACCTCGCCGGGGCGTTGCAGTATGTGCCGGAACTGTCGTGGATTCTCTTCCTGCGTATTCTTGACGAGCGGGAGCAGCTGGAAGCCGAGGAAGCAGACGTTATCGGCTCGACCTTTGCTCCGTCTCTGGAATCGCCTTACCGCTGGCGTGATTGGGCTGCGCCTTATGATGACAGTGCGCCGCCGCTCGTGGCCGCTTCCGAAGAGCAGCCGCAAGGC
>DATDFK010000090.1:0-120220 GCA_036522655.1 Pyrinomonadaceae bacterium
GTATTACAATAAAGAGGTTGGGGGGAATTTCCGGCTCGATGCGATTCAGGCGGCGGTCTTGCGCGTCAAGCTGAAATACCTGGACGAGTGGACGCATGCGCGCCAGCGTAACGCCGCTCTTTACCGCAAGCTTTTTACCGGAGACCAGATCGCGTATGAAGGCGTTACGCAGTCATTTGAAACTAACCGAGTGCAACTACCAACCGAAGCCCCGGAACGCAGACATATCTATAATCAGTTTGTAATCATCGCCGAGCGGCGTGATGAACTGCAAGGCTTCCTGAAAGAAAAACGAATCGGCACTGAAGTCTACTATCCCGTTCCGCTGCATCTACAGGAATGCTTCGCCGGTCTTGGCTATCAAGCGGGCCTCTTCCCAAATAGCGAAGAGGCCGCTAAGCACACTCTGGCTCTTCCAATTTATCCTGAGTTGAGTGCGGAGCAACATCTGTCCGTCGTACAGGCAATCAAAGAATTTCTTTCCTAATGTTACGGGGCCGGGAACTACCTTGATGCCTGAGCCAGTGAATGCGTCGGAAATACGCCCGGCGTCCGATAACGCCTGTGAGAGTGTTGGGGCTTTGCCCAAAAAGTCGGAGGAGGCCGAATAATATGGCCTAATGAGTTAGCCATCATGAATAATCTTCGTTATGAGAATCAACCCTCATACTCAAACCGAATATTATTCATCTCTCAGATACTTTATGGGCAAAGCCGAGTGTTGGGGCTTTGCCTAACGGGAGCTTTTAAGAGAGTTCCCCGGCCGGATAGGGCGGCATCTTGGATTAGATGCCGCCCTAAGTTATTAAAGTCTGGCCGTTTCGTCTACTTACAGCTTGAGATACAACCCTGATAAGCCGCGTTGCAACTGGGCGGGTTGTTACCGCGATTGATGCAAGCCTGATAGGCGCGATTGCACTTGCCCTGACATGATTGTACGGTATTTGCCGTCGTAACATACGAAGCGGACAACGTGGCGGCCAGGGAAATGGTCATCGCAGCCATGAAGTAGGCTAGTTTTCTTCTCATCGTATAGATTCCTTTCAAGTGGGTCTACCATTCAGGAAAGGCAAGCCGCACCCGGCGCATCCCTGAAACGGGCAAGATTGTAGAACTGTTGACTTAATATACCTCTAACTGCCGCTGGTTTCCATGAATTCCATCGTCGCCTTGAGCGAATATCAAAATACTCCCGTTGGGCAAGCTTCCTTCCTGTTGGGCAAAAGTGTCCTGTCAGGCAAAGCCGAGTGCTTGTCGAAAGCACATTTGCCGGTGGGTTGAGTTTTGGAGGGCAAAGCAGTAAAAGTCGTGTATGTGTTTGGGCCCAACCGTCTGTAAGCGAACGATGTGTAAATGATTATGATGTTGACGTGCGGAAAGATGTTTCGGCGATATGTGCTACTCGGTGCTCTCGTATTGACCGTAGGAAACGTGGCTGTGCTCCGAAGTCAATCCATGCCGACTCGGGCGAGCGCCGCTCCTCAGTCTTACGCTCGCACGCGTCACGGCTTCGTCAATCCATCTCCTTCCATCGCAGAACCCTTCGCGCTCAGGCAGGTGGAGTTGCTGGCGAGCCCTTTTAAGGCGGCGATGGAGCGGAACGCAAGGTATCTGCTGGGGCTTGATGCGGACAGGCTGTTGCATAACACGCGCAAGTACGCCGGATTGCAACCGAAGGGAGAGCTTTACGGTGGGTGGGAAGCAAAGGGCATTGCGGGACATACCCTCGGGCATTATCTGACGGCGCTTTCGCAGCAATACGCCGCGACCGGAGATGTGCGCTTTCGCAACCGCATCGCTTACATCGTTAATGAGATGGCCGAGTGCCAGAAGGCATACGGCGACGGCTACATAGGCGCGCTGCCGCCGCTCGAACTGCAAACCCTGCGCGAGTTCAAAGACGGTAAAGTTGATACTGATGGCAGCTTCAACTTCAAGGGCGGAGCATGGGTTCCCTGGTACACACAACACAAAATTCTCGCCGGGCTGAAAGACGCATGGATATTGGCCGGGAATGAACAGGCGAAGGAGGTCACGCTCAAGCTGGCCGATTGGATTGACGACGTGACGCGCAACCTCACGGAGGAGCAGCAGCAGCGCATGCTCAGAGTAGAGCACGGCGGCATGAGCGAAACGCTGGCGGACATCTACGCGCTCACAGGCGACGAGAAATATCTTGACACTGCGCGTCGCTTCTACCACGAAGCGATCATGCGGCCACTGCTCGAAGGCCGCGACGAACTGGCGGGCAAACACGCCAACACGCAAATCCCTAAAGTCATCGGCGAAGCAAGACTCTATGAAGTCTCAGGCGATGCGGACGGACGAAAGATCGCACGGTTCTTCTGGGAGCAGGTCGTCAATCATCATTCGTATGTTATCGGCGGCAACAGCGAAAACGAACACTTCGGTCTGCCGGATGATTTGGCCGAGCATCTGGGCCCAGCGACGGCAGAGTCCTGCAACACCTACAACATGCTCAAGCTCACGCGTCATCTTTTCGAGTGGGAGCCGAAGGCAGCATATTTCGATTTCTATGAACGCGCCCTCTACAATCACATACTCGGTTCGCAAGACCCGGAGCGGGGCATGTTCACTTACTTCATGTCGCTCAAGCCCGGACACTTCAAAACGTACAGCACGCCCACAGACTCGTTCTGGTGCTGCGTCGGCTCAGGCATGGAGAATCACACGAAGTATAACGACTCGATCTACTTTCACGGGCGCGACGATCTATACGTGAACCTGTTCATCCCGTCGCGTCTCAAGTGGAAGGAAAAGGGGATACTGCTTGAGCAGCAGACCGCTTACCCGCGCGGCAACCGGATAGAGCTTCGCTTCTTACAGAAGAAAGCCGTCCCGCTGAGCCTCAAGGTGCGCTCTCCTGAGTGGGCCCAACAGGGCTTGCGATTTCGCTTGAACGGCAAGCCGCTTCGCGTGCCATCCTCGCCCGGCAGCTACGCGGAAATCCGACGCAAGTGGAAATCCGGCGACGTGCTTCAGGTAACGATTCCGATGAGCGTGCGTGTGGAAGCGATGCCGGATGACGCGCATAAGGTGGCGTTTCTTTACGGCCCTCTGGTGCTGGCGGGCGATCTGGGGCGAGTGCCCGAAAGCGCGACGGTGATATACGCGGCTGATCAGGGTGGCAATTTCCGCAAGCCCGTGGCGGATGTACCCGTTCTGGTTACGGGCATCGAAAACCTTGCGAGCGCCCTGAAGCGCGTGAGCACGAATGAGCTGTTGTTTCACGCCGCCGCACAGCCTGTAGACGTGACGCTGCGCCCCTTCAACGAAATCTTCTACGACTATTACAACGTCTATTGGGATGTGCTGACGCCTGCGCAGTACGAGGAGCGCAAAGCGGCGCGACGTGTCGAGGCCGCGCGCCGCGCCGCACTGGACGCGCGAACTGTTGATGAATATCGTCCGGGCGAGCAGCAGTCGGAAGTTGATCACGGGCAGAAAGGTGAGCGGACTATCTCGGGCGACTGGCAGGGGCGCAAATTTCGTCACGCAGAAGACGGCGGGTGGTTCTCTTTCAACGTGAAGGTCACGCCGGGCCAGCCCTCAGAGCTTGTTTGCAGCTACTGGGGCGGGGAGCTTGGCAATCGCACCTTCGACATACTCGTGGACGGCAAAGTGATCGCGACAGAGACCCTGCACCAGGATAAGCCTGGCGAGTTCTTCGATAAGATATATGCTATTCCAGAAGAGTTGACGCGCGGTAAGCAGACGATAGAGGTGCGCTTTCGCGCGCATCCGGGAAACTTCGCAGGCGGCCTCTACGGTGCAAGAATCCTGAAAGGTCGTTCCTGAAACGCTGTCGCGTTAGCAGGCTTAGCGTTCTTCGACGGTCTCAACCGAAAAATACTTCGGCGACGCGATAGATGTCTTCATCCAGCCTTTTAATATCGCGGACGGCTTCGGACAGGGGGATGGCGATAATCTTATTGGCGTGCAGCGCGGCCATCTGTCCCCACTGGCGTGCCTGAACCATCTCGTAAGCCTTGACGCCGAAGCGCGTGGCGAGGACTCGATCGAAGGGCGAGGGCGAGCCACCGCGCTGTATGTAGCCGAGCTTGGTGACGCGTGTTTCGATGCCAGTGCAACGCTCTATCTCGTGCGCGAGAATCGTCCCGATGCCGCCGAGGCGATCATGACGATAAATCTGCTGGCTCGTTTCGCTGTTCAGAAAATCCTCGTCCTTGTGCGGGTGAGCATCCTCTGCGACGACGACGATGGAGAACGCGCGGCCCTGATTGCGCCTGTGCTGTAGCCGCTCGCAGACGAGCGAGAGCCTGAAGGGTTGTTCGGGGACGAGCACCACGTCAGCCCCACCGGCGATTCCCCCGTAAGCCGCAATCCAGCCCGTGTGACGACCCATCACTTCGACGACCATCACGCGATGATGCGATTCGGCGGTCGAGTGCAGCCGGTCGACGGCGTCCGTCACCACGCCGACCGCCGTGTCGAACCCGAAAGTGAAATCCGTCCCGAGGATGTCGTTGTCGATGGTTTTGGGAATGCCCACGACCGGATAGCTGTGCTCACGATAGAGGTCTAGGGCGGCTGAAAGAGTCCCTTCGCCGCCGACGACGATCAGCGCGTTCAGGCCGTACTTGCGCGAATTATCCAGGATCAGACCGAAAGTGGCTTGATCTTGTAGCGGATTGAAGCGGGAGGTTCCGAGGATGGTTCCGCCGCGCGGAAGTATGCCCGTCACCGAATCGCGCGTCAGCGGCTCGACATCCGCTTCGACCAGACCCCGCCATCCATTCTTGATTCCCAGAACTTCCGCCCCATCGGCTGTCGCGCGTCTCACCACGGCGCGAATCACAGCGTTCAGACCGGGGCAATCTCCGCCCGCCGTTAATATCCCTATGCGCTCGCTCATGCTTCCCGTAGTCAACCCCTCAACGTCAACGGTGTAAATATGAAAGGGCTCAGAAGATACAATGCCCGCAGGGGGAATCGCACGCTCTTAGCCCGTGGAAATTTAGCCTTACAAAGAAATCGGCTGATTGCGTTTGCTTGAATGCACATCCTATAATCGCGCGGCCAGCAGCGGGCTGTCAAATGAGATGGCAAAAATGAACCGGACGCGCGCTATAGGCGCTGGCCATGAAACTTTGTGCTGACAAGCGACGAGCCACTTATTCTGAGCCTGGAAACGACGACCCGAGCGGGGAGCCTCGCTTTGATGCGTGGGGGGCGCTCTCTCTCTGCACGCGCGGGCGACGCGCAGGTCTCTCATTCGATGGATTTACTGGAAAACATCAGGGCGCTTTTGACGGAAGCGGGCCTTCGGCTGGATGACGTGGAGCTGTTCGCCGTCGCCAATGGGCCCGGCAGCTTTACCGGACTGCGCATAGGGGTGGCGACCATAAAATCTTTCGCCGCGACGCTCTCACGCCCGGCGATCGGCGTGCCCACGCTCTACGCCGTGGCGCTCTCGGCGGGCCCATCGCTCTGCACGCTGGCGATGATTCCAGCCGGGCGCGGCGAAGTTTTCGGGCAACTGCTCGCCGTAGATGAGGGCCGCGTCCCCCGACCCCTTAACAATCCCGTACACCTGTCGCCAGGGAAACTTCTGGACGGTTTAAGCGGGAGGCGAGAGCTGAAACTGGCGGGCGAAGCCGTCAAGCTATACGCAGATGAGATCGACGCCTATGCTCGTCAACAGGGCATCGCTCTCATCAAAGAGGGTGAGAGCAGCGACAACTCTTCGACGGAAGATAGATTGGACACCTGGACGCTCGCCTCAACGGTGGAAAACCTGGCCTTCACAGTAGGAGTCGAGGCCGGGCGTCTTTACAAAAGCGGCGAGACGGGAAATCCCTTCGAGCTGCGGGCCATTTACGTACGACCATCGGACGCGGAATTGAACGAACAATGCCGAGAACAGAATCAACAAGCCGGGTGATTCCAAGGGCCTTTGATATTACGCTGATGACGGAGCACGATCTGCTGGCTGTGGTCGAGATAGAGGAGACGTGCGGCCTGAGTCGTTGGGGTTGGGAGGCATACTATAACGAGATCAGAGAGGGTAGAGGCGCGCTGATGCTGGTCGCGCGCCGCGCCACAGCGGCGGACGAAGAGAATGCGCAGGAGATTCTCGGGTTCATCGCGGCCCGCTTTACAGCCGACGAGGTGCATATCAATAACGTGGCCGTGCGCGAGGATTTTCGGCGGCACGGCATGGGCGGCGCGCTCCTCGACAGGGTTCTCAGGGAGGGAGCGCGCAGGGGAGCGCGCAGGGCCATCCTGGAAGTCCGCGCGGGCAACAAGGCTGCGCAGGCGCTTTACCATCGATACGGCTTCCGCACCATAGGCTTGAGGCGGGACTATTACACGGAGCCGCGCGAGGACGCCCTGGTGATGAGCGCCTCGATCTGACCCTTTGCCTTGATCTGACCCTATACTTTGCGCTAACATTTTGCCATCGCCCAAGCTAAAGCGATGATGATCGCATCGCACAGAAGATTTTCTACAGACAGAGCATCTGAAAGGAGCTTCCCTGAAATGGAAATTAGCAACACGGACGGCTTGAAGGAACAACTAATGACGACCGACCCTGAATTTCGTGAGCTGGCGCGCGAACACGGTCGTTACGAAGCGCGCCTCAGTGAGTTGTCCGCTCTGAGCTATCCGAGCGATGAAGAGCAGTTGGAGGAGATTACGCTCAAGAAAAAGAAACTAGCCATTAAAGATCAGATGCATTCCATTATGCTTCAATATCAGCGGAACAGCAGCGGGGCCGCGCATTAGTAGGGCCGGGCTCGCAACCCCCCTTTGTGCCGCATATTCCGCCGAAATAGAAACGATTTTTGAGAGGGGCGCCGAAGTCAATGCGTGCGCCCCTGTTTTCATGAAGCCGTTCCCGCGCCCCGGCACTGTTAAGCCGGGAGCGCGTTTCCTTCATCAACGTAATCATATTCTGTTACTGAGAAGAGATTGATCGTGGCGAGAGAAGGTCTTCCATACGTGATCATCCCCATTCTGCTGGCGCTCGCCCCGGCCTACTTCGGATACTGGCCCGTCGCCCTGCTGCTCGTGGCGCTGGCCGCCTTCATGGCCTTTTTCTTCCGCGACCCGCAGCGCACAGTCCCGCAGGATGACAACATCATCGTCTCGCCCGCAGATGGCCGCGTGACGCGCATCGAAACCCTTGAGCCCGGCAATGCCTCTTCGCCCACGGTCGTCAGCATCTTCCTTTCCCCCCTGGACGTGCACATTAATCGTGCGCCGCTCGCCGGTAAAATCCTCGATGTGACCTACACGAAAGGGAAATTCCTGATCGCCACAAACGAACAGGCGAGTCTCTTGAACGAGCAGAACGCGCTGACGATTCGCGGCGAAAAAGTGACCGTCGTGTGCAAACAGATAGCAGGGGTGCTGGCCCGTCGTATTATCTGCTGGAAACGTGCGGGCGATGAATTGACCTTGGGCGAGCGCTTCGGTCTGATAAAGTTCAGCTCGCGCACAGACCTTATTTTACCGCCGGATGTAGAGGTATTGGTGAGTAAGGGTATGCGTGTGCGCGGCGGAGCGACAATCATCGGGAGGGTGCTTTAAAAAATGGCCAGTGCGCCACCGATCAGAGTGGATGACGGGACGGTATCCCCGCCTCGTCGCGGTTTTAAGAAGGGGCTGTACCTGATCCCCTCTCTGTTCACCGCAGCTAATATAGGCATGGGGTTTTTCTCCCTCATGGCTACCCTTCGCGGATTTCAGTTGCTGAGCGATAAAGGCGGGAGGGATATAGCCGGAGCCGCAGCCTATTTCGACGCCGCCGCCAAGGCCATCGGCTGGGCCTTCCTCTTTGATGCGCTCGATGGCCGCATCGCGCGTATGACGAAGACCGCCACAGAGATAGGCGTGCAGTTCGACTCGATCGCAGATGTCGTCACGTTCGGCATCGCCCCGGCAGTGCTGGCCTACGCCTGGGGATACGGCTCGGCGCTTGAAGAGGGAAGCGACGCACACAAGCTTGCCTGGTTCCTCTCCTTCATGTACCTGATGTGCGGGTCATTTCGCCTGGCACGTTTTAACGTGCAGGCGGCGCGTCCGCGCGTGCTCGCCGAAGGCGCTGTCAAAGTGGACAAAAAGAGCTTCGTCGGTCTGCCCATCCCGGCGGCGGCGGCACTGATCGCCGCCATAGTGCATTTCGCTCCGCAGCCGCTCGTCTCCTACAATCTGCGTTTCGCCGAACTCTATAGCGGGCTGATGATGGCTCTGGTCGGTGTGCTGGGCGCGATGATGGTCAGTACGCTTCGCTACACGAGCTTTAAATCAGTGGGAACGCGCCGGCGCAGCGCGCGCGTCATTATTTTACTGGTCGCCCTTGGCGCGCTCGTCTGGCTCTTTTCAAGACATGTGCTGCTGGCGATTACCATCTTCTATGTCCTGCATGGCCTGATCTTCCGCCTCGGAGCTATCTTTCGCAGGCATCCAGACAAGACCGATACCGAGCCGACTCACTAAAAGACAGTTTCTCCCGCGACTTCTTCTTTGACTTTTTCTACTCTTCGTCGCCGGTCAGATTAATACTGTCAACTCATCCGTCCCTGCCACACCACATCTCTCCCTACTCAGGCCGCGAGAATGCCAGGAGCCCCTGTCGCGTGGTGACGAAGAGCACATCGTTGACCGTGATAGGAGATGCAGCCGTATTGTTGTCCTCGCCTGTCTCAATAGTGTTGAGTTGTTTTCCGTCGCGCAAATCCAGCACGACGCCCGTACTGCCTGAAAGAGGAGTGAAGAGCGCTCCGTCGGCTGCCGCCAGGGGTTGTGCCGCGATTCTTCCGGCAAGCTGTCGCTTCCACAGACGATCGCCACGAGCAAGCGACAGGAAGTAAACGAAATTATCAAGAGACGCGACCAGTAAGCCCCCGTCCGTCACCGTCACCGCCTGCACCGCCGCCCCTGTACGCGTGCGCCAGCGGAACCGCCCGCTCGCCTCGTCAACCGCATAGACATATCCATCGGCAGAGCCGAAGTAAACAATGCCCTGATGAACGGACGGGCGACCGCGAACCGCTCCGCGCGTCCGATAACGCCAGAGTTGTTTTCCCGTCTTCTGATCTAAGCAGATCAAAGTGCCGTCGTCGTTGCCCAGAAGCAGAGATTGGCCCGAAACAGTAGGGATTGATAGAAATGGTGTGGAGAACTGTTTGATCCAGGCAATCTCGCCGCTCTTCTTGTTAACAGCATAAACCCTGCCATCGCTTGCGCCGCCAAAGAGTGTCTGCTCGTTCATAGCCAGCGCCCCGCGCAGCGGGAAGGGAAGCGTGTGCATCCATAACGTGACGCCGCTTTCACGCCCCAGGGCCCTAAGTGCGCCAGCCGCGTGCGGGGCCGCCCCCTTAACGCTCCCCGTTTCAGATGCTATATAGACGCCCAGGTCGTCCGCGACAGGAGAAGCGGAGAGTTCACCACCGACTTCCGCCCGCCATAACATTTGGCCGTCCAGGGCGCGTAGGGAGACGAGCGTCCCGGCAGCCAGAGGCAAATAGATACGCGCGCCGTCAGTCGCCGGGGTCAGGTTGACCGTCAAGTCCGTAGTATATTGCCAGCGCAACGTGAGCGGCTGTGAGAGCGCAACTTGACCTGACGCCCTCGAAGCGTTAGCCGGGGACAAAGCGTATTCCGCCTGGCTTAAGATCGAGAATGATAGGATAAATGCTAGTAAAAACCCTGGCCGAGCCCATTTCATCAGACCCTCTGAATTTTTCAATCTCTTCAGCATGCTTAATCTTCTATTTTCCAGGGGCTTTCCACCAAAAACCTTTGACAGAGACCCTTTGTGCCTTAACATGGGGGCGCGTATAATCCGGCGTCAACGGTAAATTCGTCAACATCAGACGCACAAACCCCACTCGGAGGTTTACTTTTTTGAACCAAATTCAGCAACATGAGATGGTTATCATACTTGACTTCGGCTCGCAATACACACAGCTAATCGCCAGGCGTGTGCGCGAAGCCGGTGTATATAGTGAAATACTGCCATTTAACGCTTCCGTGGATGAAATTCTGGCTCGCCAGCCCAAGGGACTGATTCTTTCAGGGAGCCCCTCATCGGTCTATGACGAGGGTGCGCCGCGCCCTGCAAAGCATCTGCTGCAAAACATCGACGCCCCCGTGCTGGGGATTTGCTACGGTTTACAGGTGCTCGCGGCAGACCTGGGGGGGGAGGTCAAGCCGTCTAAGAGCAGAGAATACGGCTATGCCAGGTTGAAAGTGCTTGAAGAGGAGAGTCCTTTGTTCACCGGCCTGCCTGCGGAGATGGATGTCTGGATGAGTCATGGCGATCATATGACCACCCCGCCGCCCGGATTTCGTGTGACGGCGCGGACGGACGCTGCGCTTAACGCTTTAGAAGATTTAAGCAAGCGCATATACGGGGTGCAGTTTCACCCGGAGGTCGCTCACACGCCGCTCGGCGCTCTGATTCTGCAAAACTTCCTTCTACGTGTCTGTGGATGTCGGGCGGATTGGACTCCGCGCGCCGTGATTGAAGAGCAGGTCTCTAAAATACGCCATCGAGTCGGAGACAAAGGAAGCGTCGTTTGCGGGCTGTCAGGAGGGGTGGATTCTACTGTGGCGGCTGCCCTTGTACATCAAGCGATAGGTGAGCGGCAGACGTGCATCTTTGTCAATAACGGGCTCTTACGCGAAGGGGAATTCGAGGCCACTTTGGGCTTGTTCGAGCATCACATGAACTTGAACGTGCGCGGGGTACGGGCTGAAAGCCTTTTCCTGGAATCGCTGCGGGGAGTCACAGACCCTGAAGTCAAACGCAAGAATATAGGGCGGGCCTTTATAGAAGTCTTTGAACAGGAGGCCGAGCGTCTGGGTGAGGTTGAATATCTGGTACAGGGGACGCTCTACCCTGATGTCATCGAATCCGTCTCAGTGCGAGGGCCGTCTGCGGTCATTAAGAGCCATCACAACGTCGGCGGGCTTCCAGAAAAGATGAATCTGAAACTGATAGAGCCTTTGCGTGAGTTATTTAAGGACGAAGTTCGTCTGATCGGGCGCGAGTTGGGCGTGCCGGAGCAGATTCTGAAGCGTCACCCTTTCCCGGGGCCCGGCCTGGCTGTGCGTATCCTTGGAGAGGTGACTGAGGAGCGCCTGCGCCTCTTGCAGGCAGCAGACAGGATTCTGGATGAAGAGTTGCGGCTGGCCGAGCTGTATGACGCGGTGTGGCAGGCTTTCCCTGTGCTCCTGCCAATCTCGACTGTGGGCGTGATGGGCGATGAGCGGACATATGAACGCGTGATCGCCATACGCGCCGTGACCAGTATAGACGGCATGACGGCGGACTGGGCTCGCCTGCCTCACGATGCGCTGGCTCGTATCTCTACGCGGCTTGTCTCCGAAGTGCGCGGCATCAACCGCGTCGTCTACGACATCAGCTCCAAGCCGCCCAGCACCATCGAGTGGGAGTAATTACCGGCTGCCTGCCCCTTCAACTCGTTTCACATGAAAGCATTCAAGTATTTTGTGACAACGCTTTCAGGAAAGCATCACCAGCAAGCATCTTAACGGTCGGGCAGACTGATTCAAGCAATATATTGTTACTTCCACACGTAGGGACACGTGATATAGTGTGCCGCACCTTTAAGGGCCAAGGCCCTCTGCCGAGGTAAGTCGTAGTGCAGGCAGTCATAAAACCCGGAATCTATTCAACACATACTTATGCCCGATAAGAGATTCGTACACCTACATCTGCACACGGATTTTAGCCTGCTCGATGGCGCGATACAGATAAAGCCCCTGGCGCGACGCACTGCCGAACTGGGCATGGATGCTTGCGCCATGACCGACCACGGCAATATGTTCGGCGCTATCTCCTTCTATAACCAGATGAAGGCGCAGGGGGTCAAGCCCATCATAGGGTGCGAGACCTACATCACGCGCGGCAACCGTAAAGACCGCGCGGGAGCCGCTGCGCCGGGCGAAAAAGCCAATTTCCATCTGATCCTGCTGGCCAAAAATCTCGCTGGCTACCAGAACCTGGTGCGTCTCACGTCAAAGGCTTATACGGAGGGCTTCTATTACAAGCCCCGTATCGATAGGGAATTACTGGCAGAACACAGCGAAGGCTTGATAGGACTCTCCGCCTGCATGTCCGGCATGCCTTCGGCGATGCTGGCGCGCGACTGCTTTGATGAAGCGGCGGCGGCGGCCATAGAGTTCGAGGAAATCCTGGGCAAAGGCAACTATTTCCTGGAGATTCAGGAGCACGGCCTGGACGCGCAGAATCGTATCAGGAAGCCTCTGGTCGAGCTTTCGAAACGAACTGGCGTCCCGCTGGTGGCGACCAATGACGCGCATTACCTGATGCCGGAGGACGCTCGCGCGCACGATGTGCTGCTCTGTATAGGGTCTGGTAAAACCGTGCATGATCCCAATCGCTTACGCTACGGGTCGCCGAATTTTTACGTGCGCTCGCCGGAAGAGATGTGGGAGATTTTTGGCGAGATACCGGAAGTGTTGACGCGCACGGTGGAGATTGCAGAAATGTGCGATCTGAAGCTTCCGACGGGGATCAATCATCTGCCCATGTACCCCATCCCGGCCTCGGATGCAGGGCTCTCAATAGATGAATATTTCGAGAAAGTGGTGCGGGAAGGCTATGAAAAGCGCAGGCAGCAGGTCTGGGAACGGCAGGCTGCGCGCGGCGACCTGCGCCATAGCATGTCGGATTATCAGGAGCGAATCTCAAAAGAGATCGCCATGATCAAGCGTATGGGGTTTCCGGGGTATTTCCTGATCGTCTGGGATTTTATACGTTATGCCAAGGAGCATTCCATCCCTGTCGGGCCCGGGCGGGGCTCTGCGGCAGGCTCTCTGGTCGCCTATTGTCTTGATATTACAGATGTTGACCCGCTTCAGTACGACCTGCTCTTCGAGCGATTCCTCAATCCCGAGAGGGTTTCGATGCCCGATATTGATATAGATTTCTGCGTTCGTGGGCGCGGAGAGGTGATCAATCACGTGGCGAATCTTTATGGACGCGACTCCGTTTGCCAGATTATCACCTTCGGCACGATGGCATCGAAGGCCGCAATCAAGGATGTTGGCAGGGCACTGGATCTCCCCTACGCGGAGGTAGATCGCATAGCCAAACTGATTCCGCCACCCGTACGCGGTCGAAACGTCAGCATCGCACATGCCCTGGAGCAGGTGCCGGAACTCCGCGCGGCCAGGGAAAATAATGCGCAAGTGAAGGAACTGATTGACTTAGCCCAGAGGCTCGAAGGCTGTGCCCGGCACGCTTCGGTGCACGCCGCTGGCGTTGTCATCTCACCTGCGCCCCTACAGGAACTGGTTCCCATCGCCGTCTCAGCCAAGGAAGAGTTGACCACACAGTACGCCATGTCCGACCTTGAGAAAACGGGCATGCTCAAGATGGATTTCCTCGCGCTTACCGCTTTAACTGTTATAAGCGATTGCTTAAAAACCATTAAGCAATCGCTTGATGTGGAGATCGAGTGGGCAGACCTTCCCTTGGACGACCAGAAAACGATGCAACTGTTCGCAGAGGGGCGAACGGAGGCTGTCTTCCAGTTTGAATCCTCCGGGATGCAGGAAATATGTCGAAAACTTAAGCCGAAGGGGCTCGAAGACCTGGCGGCTCTCAACGCCCTCTACAGACCCGGGCCGCTGGACGGCGGGATGGTGGACGATTTCATTAACAGACACCACGGTCATAAGAGTGTCCGTTACCTAGTCCCTGAGATGAAGGAGATACTCAACAATACATACGGGATCATCGTTTACCAGGAACAGATCATGCAACTGGCGCAGAAACTGGGCGGGTACAGTTTGGGAGAAGCTGACCTGATGCGCCGCGCAATGGGTAAGAAGAACCGTGAGGAGATGGCCCGCCACGAGAAGAAATTCATTGAAGGCGCAGTCACGCGCGGCATCAAAAGGGAGAAGGCGGAACAGGTATTCTCTTTAATGGCACAATTTGCCGATTATGGCTTCAACCGAAGTCATAGCGTTGCATATGCATATCTAGCATTCCAGACGGCTTATCTAAAAGCGCATTATCCCGAACACTTCTACGCCGCTGTGCTCTCCAATGAGATACAGGATACCGCGAAGGTTTTTAAATACTCTACGGAATTGCGCAATCAGGGCATAAAGCTTTTGCCGCCGGATGTTAACGAGAGCGGTTCAGGCTTTACGCCGCTCTCTGGGGCGATACGCTATGGCCTGGCGGCCATCAAAGGGGTGGGCAATGCCAGCGTCAACGCCGTCATAGAGGCGCGTACGAGCGGTTTTTTCAAGTCCTTTTACGATTTCACTGAGCGTGTCGGACAGGGAGCGATCAATAAGCGCGTGCTTGAGAGTCTGGTCTGCGCAGGGGCTTTTGATTCTCTGAATAACGACCGCCAACCGATATTGAAATGGCGTGCATGCCTGCACGCGGCTGTGGATATGGCTCTGGCGCGTAGCAGCCGTGCGCAGCGGCACAAGGCGCGCGGGCAGGACAATCTTTTCGGGGGGGAGGAGACTTGCGATCAGGCTGATTTACTGCCGGATGCTACAGCATGGAAGCATACCGCACTCCTCGCCGCCGAAAAGAGCGCCATAGGGTTTTACATCACCGGGCATCCTTTGGAAAACTACGCCGAGACATTGCATGAGCTGAACGCGACGGATACTCACAATCTTTCCACGCTTCCCAACGGCTCTAGGGTGAGTGTGGGAGGTGTCGTGACCGACCTGCAAATACGCACGACCAAGAAGGGAAGCCGCTTTGCGCTGCTACGGCTTGAAGATCAGGCGGGCGGTGTAAAATGTGTCTTGTGGCCGGAGATTTTCAGTAAGTACGAATCCCATCTGGGCAATGATGCGGCCATTGTGGTCACAGGCAAGCTGGAGGTCACGGACGACGGGCATTCTTCAATTATCGCCGACGAATTGGCGCTGCTGGACAATGTGCTGCAACAAAAGGCGCGTGGCCTGATTGTTCGTGTCCCCGGCTGCGCTGAGCAGAAACCTATGATGGCAGACCTTTTCGGTCTGCTGGATAAGCACAGAGGAGACTGCGAGGTCTTTGTCGAGATGCCCATCGAGGGAGGGGTCATGGTTCGTGTGCGTCCGCACGGCGCTTTGCGCGTCAAAGGAAGCCGCGAGCTGGAATCCGCATTACTTGACTATGGTTGTCACGTAGAGTGGTTGAATGTTACGTTAGGTTAGTATCTAAAACCCTGAGCCTGTAAGGTTCACCCTTGAAATCAAGATCTGTGCGGGGAGAAGCCGGATGCCTGAGACACCCGTTGGCAAGACGGACACGAATGAACAGTCTGAAGAGAAACCTGATCGCCTGACTGCGTTTCAGAGGGTGCAGTTGGCGCGCCATAATGATCGCCCTTATACGCTGGATTTCGTTGAAAGATTGTTTGAGGACTTCGTTGAACTGCACGGCGATCGAAGGTACGCCGATGACGCTGCGATCATTTGTGGGCTGGCGAATTTTCATGGCCTGCCCGTAGTGGTCGTGGGCCACCAGAAGGGGCGTGATATGAAGCAACGCCGCCACAGAAACTTCGGCATGCCCAAGCCGGAAGGATACCGTAAGGCTTTAAGGGCGATGAAACTGGCCGAGAAATTTGGCCGACCCGTCATCTGTTTTATCGATACGCCTGGAGCTTATCCGGGGATTGACGCCGAAGAGCGCGGGCAGGCGGAGGCCATCGCCTACAATTTACGTGAGGCGGCGAAGCTCAGAATCCCCGTCATCATCGCTGTGATAGGGGAAGGGGGGTCGGGCGGGGCCTTAGCCATAGGCGTCGGAGATCAGGTGTTGATGTTGGAGAATGCCATCTATTCGGTCATTACGCCCGAAGGGTGCGCGGCGATCCTGTGGAAGGACGCGGGGCAGGCGGAGCGCGCGGCTGAAGGGTTAAAGCTTACAGCGGAAGAGCTTTACAGGCAGGGGATCGTTGACCGTGTGGTTCCCGAGCCTGCCGCAGGGGCTCACACCGATTATGACGAGACGGCGCGCCTGCTGGACATCTCGCTCAGCGAGGCCCTGGCGCTCACCGTCAGCCAGGCTGTTCGTTACAGGCTTGCGAGACGATACGATAAATTGCGTGAATTCGGGAAGTGGGGGGTGGTTTCACCTGGGAAACCATATCCGGCTCATTAGAAGAGGTATGACTTTAGCTGCCATGTCGGCGCGCCGACATGGCAGCTAAAGACTGATTTAAAAGGGAATATCGTCATCAGACAGATCGGGCTCGGGCGGTTGACGGTCGCTTGTGGCGGCTCTACCTGAACCACCTCCGGCGGCGGGGCCGGTGCTGGAGGTGGCTTCATCTCCCCTGCCGCCGCCGATAAACTGCATGTCGGTGGCGTGGACTTCGAGCGTATAGCGTTGTTTCCCGTCCTTGTCCGTCCATTCTTCGAGCCTTAGTCTTCCCTCAACATAGATGGGGCGTCCCTTGGTCAGGTACTGCGAGGCGGTTTCGGCCTGGCGTCCCCAGAGCGTGACGCGGAACCATGTGGTAAAGTCCTGCATCTCTCCCGCGCGGTCTTTACGTTTCTCATTGGTGGCGACAGAGAAACTACAGACCGGCGTGCCCTGGGGCGTGTAACGCAGTTCGGGGTCGCGCCCCAGATTACCGACAAGGATGATTTTATTGAAAGACATAGTGGAGACCTTTCTGTGGTCAGTTAAGTGGTACGTGAGCGGCAATACTACTCGTCCCGGGCAAGAGCGGTCAAGGATTTAATTGGCTGACGAAGCGATAGAAAACTTAACCTATTACATTAAAAGTAAAATCTCAGTTGGGAAAGCCCTTTATGTTGAAGTCCCTTAACATCTCTGATTTCGCGGTAATTCGTCGGCTGCACATAGATTTCGGTCAGGGGCTGAATCTGCTGACGGGCGAAACGGGTTCCGGTAAAAGTATTATCGTGGACGCGCTCGGCCTACTGCTGGGCAACCGCGCCTCAGCCGAGCAGATACGCACAGGGGAGGATGTCGCGCGTGTAGATGCTGTTTTTGAGTTGCCGGAGGATAAAGAGAAGGTCGTCAGAGAGAGCTTAGCGGAGGTCGGCGTTGCGGTTGAGGACGAGGCGCTGCTGATACGCAGGGAGATCAATCTGCGCGGGAGAAGCCGAATCTTCATCAATGACCAGCATGTGACGGCGGCGATGTTGCGACAGCTTCAGCCATTTCTGGTGGAGATTCACGGACAGGGAGAGCAGCGGTCTCTGCTCTCGCAGCAATCCCATATGGAGTTGCTGGATGACTTCGCCGGTTGTACCGAACAGGGGCGTCTTGTGGCCGAATCTTTCGCACAGTGGCAGTCAGCCGCAAAGGCTCTGCGGCTCCTGCAACAGGAGATGCTCAACCGTGAAAGGGATACTGAATTGCTTCAGTTTCAGCTCACGGAGATAGAGGCGGTCAGGCCGCGCGCGGGTGAGGACGAAGAGTTGCAGCGTGAGAGAAAGCTCTTGGCGCACGCGGAGAAGGTACAGCAGTTAGGGGCAGGGGCTTACGCGGAATTATATGAGAATGATGAGAGCGTGATCGCACGCCTGGCACATATACGCAGGCGTTTGGAGGAACTGAGCGAGATCGATGCGCGGGCCGTCAACGCTCTGGAGATGTTACAGAGCGGCGTGGTCTCTCTGACGGAGGTGGCGGAGGCCCTGCGCCGCTACGGCGAGGGGTTGGAAGTGAGTCCCGGAAGGCTCACGGAGGTGGAGCATAGACTCGCCGCGCTGGAAAGGCTGAAGCATAAATATAAGACGGATTTGCATGGTGTTATCGAGATTCAGGATGAGTTGTCTAAACGTCTCTCCGGCCTGACAAATTTGAGCGAGCGGGAGAAGGCTCTGCTCGAATCCCTTAAAAAGGCGGAGGCGCAGTACAAAAGGGCCGCGCAAATTTTAACGGCCAGGCGCAGGGAGGCCGCGCCGCGCCTTGAAAGCCAGGTCATGGCTGACCTGCGCCAAGTGGCTATGGAACAGACGCGCTTCGTCGTAAAGATCGAGACGGCGACACTTGGGGCGGAAAATCAGGTATCCAGGGCGGTCGCAGCCGGAGCGGTTTCGGGTGAGCCCGCGGATTTCTTTACCCCGCACGGCGCGGATCGGGTGGAGTTTCTGCTCTCGGCCAATCCGGGCGAGGAGCCACGTCCGCTTTCGCGCATAGCCTCCGGCGGAGAGCTTTCGAGGCTCATGTTGACGCTACGCACTGTGGGCCAGGGCTCGGATCGGGACTCTTCTGCGCAGACCAGTGAAACGGTGGTATTCGACGAGATAGATGTGGGGATTGGCGGGCGTGTGGCCGAGGCCGTGGGGCGGCGTCTGAAGATGCTGGCGAAGACAAGACAGGTTTTGTGCGTCACGCACCAGCCGCAGATAGCTCGTTTTGCGGATCATCATTTCGTGGTCGAGAAGGCAGTCCAGGGCGGACGAACCATCACCACTGCGAAAGAGCTGGACGCTGATGAGCGTGTGGGCGAACTGGCGCGTATGATCGGGGGGGCAGAGACGGTCGCGACCACGCGTGATGCTGCCCGCTGGCTGCTGGACAACGCCGTCGAGGATGCCGTCAGACCCGTGCGCAAGCGTGGAGGAATGAAATCCTGAGCCCTTTGCGCTGGGGTCTTATGAAGAACTATCGCACTGCCCAGCCGTTTTCTGCTACACTCCACACGCGCAACTATGAAGCAAAGAATAGGTGAAGATGAAAGCGAGCGTTTACATTGAGACATTCGGCTGCCAGATGAATGTCGCCGATTCTGAAAGAGCTGCGACGCGGCTCAGCGAGGCGGGCTACAGCCTGACTCATTCGGCGGCAGAGGCCGATGTCATACTCTTTAACACCTGTTCGGTGAGAGCCAAGGCAGCGCACAGAGTCTTTACGCGCATGGATAATGTGCGGCGCGAGCGGCGCGTTGACCGTGAGCCCTTGATAGGTTTGATGGGGTGCGTGGCGCAACTGGAGGGCGCAGCCCTTTTCGATCATGCGCCGACGCTTGGCCTGGTCGCGGGGACTCGCGCCACTGATCGCCTGCCGGAACTCATAGACCGGGCGCTCAGGGGGGAAGAGCGTACGCTGGACATCGGAGAGCGCGGTGAAGGGGACGCCTGGAACGTCTCCCCGGTTGAGCGCCACTCGCCTTATGTAGCCTTCGTCCCAATCATAGAGGGCTGTAATAAGTTCTGTTCCTACTGCATAGTCCCTTTCTCCAGGGGGCGTGAGCGCAGCCGCCCTGCCATAGAGATCGTAGCGGAGGTTCGCAGGCTGCGCGCAGAGGGTTTTCGAGAGGTACAACTGATCGGTCAGAACGTCAACAGTTATCGCCCGGCAGGATCGGAGGGGCTGGAAGGTTTCGCCGGAGCCACACCCTTCTCAAGGCTGCTGCGCGCAGTCGCGGCCACAGGCATTGAGCGGGTCAAGTTTACCACCTCCTTCCCAAGGGATTTTCATGCGGATATAGTGGCTGCCATAGACGAGCACGAGAATCTATGCGATTGGGTACATTTGCCAGTCCAATCGGGTAACGATCGCGTGTTGCGCGCCATGCGCAGGGGCTACAAGGTGTCGGATTACTTGCGGCGCGTGGAAGCGATCAGGGCCTCTCGGCGCAGGCTGGCGCTGACGAGTGATGTGATCGTCGGCTTTCCCGGTGAGACGAGCGAAGAGTTCGAGGACACTATGCGTTTAGTTGAGGAGTGTCCGTATGATGGGCTCTATATCTTCAAGTATTCCGAGAGGAAGGGGACGCCCGCCGCCTCGCTCGCGGATGATATCTCGGAAGAAGAAAAGACCGCGCGCTTCCTGGCTCTGGAGCGGCTTCAGAGGGAGAAGCAGAAGAGGATTTACCAGGATTATGTCGGGCGAGAAGTTGATGTACTGGTTGAGGGCTTGAGCGCTAAATCCGTGCAGGATATGACGGGTCATACCACTTGTCAGAAGGTCGTAAATTTCCCTGGCAGCGAGGCGCTGAAGGGGCGCATAGTGCGCCTTCAAATCAAAGAGGCCAAGACCAACAGTCTCTATGGGGAGATGGCGAACAAAACCCCCATGTCTTGAAGTATCAGATGAGGTATGAGCATGGAAATAGAGGTTAAAATTAGGGCTTTGATGATGGATCCTAATAGCGGGACGCCGATCATCATCCTCAAGGATGTCAATAGCGAGACCATGCTTCCGATCTGGGTTGGCGCTTACGAGGCCAACGCCATAGCCCTCGAAATAGAGAAGATTGCGCCGCAACGGCCTATGACGCATGACCTCTTGCGCAATCTGATCGTGGAGATGGGGGCGCGCGTGGAGCGCGTGGTGGTGACGGAGTTGCGCGACAACACCTTTTTCGCAGTCATAGAGATGCGTGGCAGCGACGGGACGGCCCTGATGCTGGATTCGCGACCCTCCGACGCCATAGCCCTGGCACTGCGCGCGGATTGCCCTATCTTCGTGGATATGGAGGTGATTCGCGCCTCGCGTAATACTGTGACGAGCGGTGAGGATGAGACGGCCTCAGAGGTGACGGATGAGGACGAGGAGTGGCCGGATGTGATAGGCGAAGCCGGCGACCTGCCTATGTGAGACAGTTCTTTTGTGCACGATTGGCGGGCACAAATTTGACCTTCGAGTTCAAAGAAGCGCGCTTTGATGGTGATCGCGATCGCAAATCAGAAGGGCGGGGTGGGCAAGACCACGACGGCCATCAACCTGGCCGCGGCCTTTGCCAGGCGCGGTAAGAAGGTCTTGCTGCTTGACCTGGACCCGCAGGCCAATAGCTCCATCTCCTTTCTAGACCTCCTGGAAGTAGAGCTTTCCGCTTACGACCTTTTGATGGACGGGCAGGGAAGCGTAGACCCTCTGATCTACGGAACTACTGTGGAGGGGATGGACATCATCCCTGCGCGGATCAACCTTGCCAAGCTGGAATCCAAGCTGGTGGGCGATTTTGACGCCCCCTTCCGCCTCAAAGACCGCCTGGAACCGCTGCGTGCTCGTTACGACGTGATTATCATAGACACCCCGCCGACGCTAGGTCTGATCACGGTCAACGCCCTTGTGGCGGCGACGCACGTGCTGATTCCCATTCAATCCTCCTATTTCGCGCTTGAGGGGACGGACGACCTGCTGGAGACCATAGAGAAGGTCAAGGGGCGTCCGAATCCTAACCTGGAGGTTTTGGGCGTGCTGGTCACGCTGCACGATAAGAGAACAACGCTGGCGCGCGAGGTTTTCGAGCAGATAAGGCGTGTTTTTGGCCCCAAATTGTTCGAGACGGTCATCACGAAAAGCGTCAGGCTGGAGGAGTCGCCCGCCTACAAGGAGTCCATCTTCACCTTCGCTCCGCACTCCTCAGGCGCTAATGAGTATGCCAAATTGTGTGAAGAGGTGATCAGCCGTGTCTAAGAGAGGGTTACCGTCTGGCCTGCGTATGCGCCACGATGCCCATTATGTAGAGGAATTGGCGCAGCACCGTCCGACCCCCGTGGGGCGGCTGATCGCGCTCGATAAACTAGACCCCAATCCTGAACAGCCGCGCGTAGAGATAGGCGATCTGACGGAATTGACCTCCTCCATCAAGGAGAAGGGGGTGCTGGAGCCGCTGCTTGTCAAACCCTCGAAACTGAGTGGCCGGTGGATGATCATCGCTGGCGAGCGTCGTTGGCGTGCGGCACGTGAAGCGGGTTTGCGCGAGGTTCCCTGCATAGAGATGGATGTGGACGACAGGGCCGTGGCGGAGATAGCCCTGATAGAGAATCTACAGCGTAAAGATTTGACCGCCTGGGAAGAGGCGGACGGGCTGCGTGCGCTCTGCGAGCGGTTCGGCTACACGCATGAGCAGGTGGCGCATAAGGTAGGGAAGAGCCGGTCGACGGTCACTGAGGCGCTCTCTGTGGCGGCACTGCCGGAGGCGATCAGGGAAAGATGTCGGCGCGCCGACATCAGCACCAAATCGCTACTATTACAGATCGTTCGCCAGCCGGATGAGGCGGCGATGCTGCGTATGACTGAAGATATAGCAACGCGTGGGATGACACGCGACGACGCCCGCCTGGCCAGGCGCTCACGCCTGAACGGAGGCCAAAAGGCGCAATCCGCTGGCCCTTACATCTACCGCTATGCATCGCCGGCCAAGGATTTCAAACTGGAGTTACGTTTTCGCCGCTCTAAAGTTGAGCCGAAGGAGGTCGCTGAAGCCTTGAGGTCTGTGATGGAGAGTCTGGAAAGAAAGTGATCGTTCTATGCGTCCGATAACGAAGCGGCTTTAGCGAGACTTTGCACAAAAAATCAGAAAGGCAACAAGATAAGTGAGCCTTATTAGCTGTTCCACTCAAGGCGTTGCGTAGTTTTTGGTCTATGTCAGTCTATTTTTGTGCAAAGCCTATCAGCGAAACATCAATATTTTATTGATGTTTTAAGAGCGGGCGGTTTGGCTTCTTTTCTTTTCAGCGGCGGCTCGTTTCTGTAGAGCTTTTCCCCAGCGCTCTAATGTCGGCTGTAGGGGTTTGAAGAGTTTGGCGCGGAAGGAGTGCTGCTGTTCCTGCCAGCGGCGCAACTGTTTTTCCGTGTAAGTTCGGACGGCAGTCTCCAGTTGCCCTTTCTTGATCGAATGGCGTAGCGTCAGGTAATAGTGCTGGCCTATAAGAGAGAAGATCACTGCGGCCAGATTACCTTTGAAAGAGAGGCGGGGCATCAGCCTTTTCAGTAGAGGCTTGGAGCTTGGCAGTAGAGCTTCGACGGCGACCTCAAGCCATGCCGGCTGCTTACCCTGGCGCGGATGATATAAGCCGGGCAGTTCATTACCAGCTCTCAGAGTATTCTTCAGGCGAGGATCGTTGATCCTATCCACCAGCCGCAATCTCTCCAACCCACGCAGATGCTCGCGGGGAACACTCTCCAGGATGGTTTCGATGTTTGACTGTGTCTGGCGTGGAAGCTTTCCACTCGTCTGAACTTCTATTTTAACAGGCATCGCCGAATAGCCGATCGTCTATATTATTTATGACTCTTTGTGCACTTTAGGGGATGGAATGATCTGAGTCAAGCTGGCTTGTATACTCATCAAGGGGAGGGGAAATAACTGGAATAACTGCCCGAATCAATGCGGATGAATAACATTCCCGGCGTCCGATAATATATATTATGTCCTTCACCTCTTGGCCATATCCGGCCATAAACCCTTCTCACCTTGACACTCACATGCCCGGCTGCTACATTACGCGGTCTTTTGCCCTATCGCGGGCCAAACCATAAGGCAACAAAGGAGCGGGCTTTTGAGCACAGAAGGCAGTTACCTCTTTACCTCCGAATCAGTGACGGAAGGCCACCCGGACAAGATAGCAGATCAGATATCCGATGCCGTGCTGGACGCAGTGCTGGCACAGGATGCCACGGGACGCGTCGCATGCGAGACGCTGGTCACAACCGGACTGGTCGTCATAGCAGGCGAGATCACCACCACGGCGCGCGTGGATTTCGCCAAAGTGGCACGTGAAACGATTCGAGAGATAGGTTACACCAGGGCCAAATATGGCTTTGATTGTGACACTTGCAGCGTCCTCTCAGCCGTCGGCACGCAGTCGCCCGACATAGCCATGGGAGTCGATACGGGCGGGGCCGGCGATCAGGGACTGATGTTCGGGTTCGCCTGCAATGAGACGCCCGAGCTAATGCCCTTGCCCATACAGTTGGCTCACAGGCTGTCGCGCAGCCTCACTGAGGCGCGTAAATCCGGTGAGCTGCCTTACCTGCGCCCGGATGGAAAATCACAGGTCAGCGTGGAATATCGCGACGGGAGACCCTTCAGGGTGGATGCTGTGGTGATCTCCTCGCAGCACGACCCCTCAGTCACGACCGAGCAGCTGCGCGCGGAGATACGTGAGCGCGTAATAGACCGCACGATCTCTTCAGAACTGCTCGATCAGGAGACAAAATATCATATCAATCCCACGGGTCGCTTCGTCACGGGTGGGCCGCAGGGGGATGCCGGACTGACCGGGCGCAAGATCATAGTGGACACGTATGGCGGCTATGCGCCGCACGGCGGGGGCGCCTTCTCCGGCAAAGACCCCACCAAGGTTGACCGCTCAGCGGCCTATATGGCGCGTTACGCGGCCAAAAACATCGTCGCGGCGGGCCTGGCGGACAGATGCCTGGTACAACTGGCCTACGCCATAGGCGTCTCCGAGCCTGTCTCCGTACTGGTGGATACAAACGGCACGGGCCGCATCAGCGAGGGCAAGCTGGCAACGCTCATACGCGAACATTTCAGGCTCACACCGCGCGGCATTATAGAAGACCTGCAACTGCGCCGCCCCATCTACAAGGGGACAGCCGCCTACGGTCATTTCGGGCGAGACGAAGAGGGTTTTACCTGGGAAGTAACGGATAAGGCCGAGGCGCTACGCGCGGCGGCCGGGGTCTAAACCACAGTCCCACAAGGTTTTCTGAGAGTCAACCTAAACTATTACATTAAAGAAGGAATCTTAATATGAGTGCGACACGTTCGGTCGAGTGCGACGTTAAAGACCTTTCACTGGCAGGCGACGGGAAGCGACGTATAGAGTGGGCGGAACGAGAGATGCCCGTCTTGCGGCTGATACGCGAGCGCTTCGCCAACGAGCAGCCCCTCAAAGGAGTGAGACTTGTGGCGTGCGCGCACGTTACCACGGAGACAGCCAACCTCGTACGCGCATTGCAGGCAGGAGGCGCTGATGCCGTCCTGATAGCCTCCAACCCGCTCTCCACACAGGACGATGTGGCGGCATCTCTGGTCACGGACTGGGGAGTGCCGGTTTACGCCATCAAGGGCGAGACGACGGAGACCTATAACAGGCACGTCCGCACGGCCTTGGACTTTCAGCCCGAAATTATCATAGATGACGGATCGGATGTGGTCGCGACCCTGATTAAGGAACGCACGGAGCAGATGCGCCAGATCGTAGGGACGACAGAGGAGACGACCACGGGCATCGTGCGCCTGCGCGCGATGGAGGCGGCGGGCGTTCTGACCTTCCCTTCCATAGCGGTCAACAACGCCCAGACCAAGCACTTCTTTGATAACCGTTACGGGACGGGCCAATCCACACTGGACGGTATCATACGCGCCACCAACATACTGCTGGCCGGGCGCACTATGGTCGTTCTGGGTTACGGCTGGTGCGGTAAGGGCGTGGCCCTTAGAGCACGCGGCATGGGGGCCAACGTCGTCGTGACCGAGATCGATCCGATCAAGGCCGTGGAGGCCGTCATGGATGGCTTCCGCGTCATGCCCATCGCAGAGGCAGCGGCCCTGGGCGACATCTTCGTCACGGTCACAGGCAATCGACACGTCATAGACGGCCAGCACTTCGCCCGCATGAAGGACGGGGCGATTGTGTGCAATAGCGGCCACTTCGACCTGGAATTGAATCTGGTGGCGCTAAGGGAGATGTCCGCGCCCCCCGTTCACTTACGCCCCTTCGTGGAAGAGTACAAGGTTAACGCGAGCGGTCATCGCATCATAGTCCTGGGCGAGGGACGCCTCATCAACCTGGCAGCGGCGGAGGGACACCCGGCCAGCGTCATGGATATGAGCTTCGCCAACCAGGCGCTCTCCGTCGAGTACCTTGTGAAGAAGAAAGGTGAGCTGAAGCCAGGCGTACATGTGCTGCCACAGGAAGTGGATACGGAGATCGCCAGCCTGAAGCTGCGCGCCCTGGGGATGGCGATTGACACCCTGACATCCGAGCAGTTGGAGTACCTCTCGAGTTGGGAGATGGGCACTTAAACTGCGCCGCCCTCAACCCTTTCGAATGATCGCAAAGAAAAGGGCCGGATGGAGGGGGGTAGCTTTCAGTGCTCCCCTCCATCCGGCCCTTCTATCTTTCCCCTTCAGGTTTTGGCGCGGAAAAGCAGGTAGATGCCTGCAGAAGCGAATATGATCGGGGGAGCCCAGGCAGCGACAGCCGCAGGGAGCAATCCATAAACGGCCAGTTGCGTAAAGCCGCCCGTGGTCGCGCGAAATCCCAAGCCTATTCCCAGGGCCGAGACAAGCGCTACGATGGCGCTTCGTCTACCGAATGCCAGCGCCAGCGGGATGCCCATCATGGCCATGACGAGCGCGCCGAGCGGCTCTGTGTATTTGCGCTGGAGCGCCACGGCCAGCGCGGCGACGGCCCCGCCCCGCTGCTTAACGGTTTTTATGTAAGCGCTTAATTGCCTGGCGCTTAAATAAGCGGGCTTGTCCGTGCCCGGGCGAAAAACGTCCTCCCCTTCCACCCCACCAATAGTCAGCACCCCGGCCCTGATCAGTTGCGTCCCTGCCCCCTTGAAAACCAGTGACTCAGCGTCGTGTAACTCCATCTGCCCCGAGGGAGTCCAGACACCTTCACGCGCCTGTATGGTCTGACGCAGGTGCACCCCCTCGTCGTCGAAATCATAGATCGCCAGGTCTCTCAGCCTAGAACCATCATCGTCGTATTCGTAGGCGTAAAGACGACCGTTTCCGTCGGCGGCCAGCCATTGTCTGCCGACAGGGGTGGTGGCCCTGGAGATGCCTCCCCTGATCTGTGCTCGCAATGCGTCTTGCCTTAGATTGGCCTGCGGCATCATGCGCTCCTGGATCAACCACGTCCCGGCCCCTACGGCGCAGGCGAACAGCAGTCCCGGCAGCACCAGTCTGTAGACGCTCTGCCCGCCGGCCCACCAGGCGACGGCCTCGCTACGGCGCGCCATCAGCGCGTAGGTCACCAGCATAGACAGCAAAACGCTCGCCGGAAGCAACTCGACGCTGAGCAATGGCAGCAGGAAGAGTATGTATCTGGCGACTAAACGCGCGCCTGCGCCGGTAGCCGCGATGAAGCGCCACAGCTCGAAGAGCGTAAATATCAGGAAAATCGAGACAAGCGTGGCGTAAGAGTACAGGAAGCTGAGCGAGAGCATGCGCAGCACGCTCATATCCAGCAAGCTGGGAAAACCCAGCAGGCGCGTCTGTCTTCCCTTCTCTACGCTGCGCCCGGATGCAGGCTTTGTCGCGATGGTAGATGCCCCGGCGACTGCGCGCGTGTATCTGATCCAGTGGAATCCTCCACCCCTGAGCAGGAGCAGAACCAGGCTACCGGCGACCGTCATGGCCGTTGCCAGCCAGGCTCCCGGAATCACCGGGACAGTACCGGCGCGCGCCAGTTGCTCTCCCAGTATGGAGATGAGGTAGTAAGCGATCAGGGCCAGCAGTGAAAGCAGCACACCCATCCCGCGCCCGCCTTTCCTGACACGCAACCCCAGCGCCACCCCCAGCAGCGCGAAGACCAGCGGAGCGACAGACATGGTGAGCCTTTTCTGCAACAGTGTGGCCGCGTCGCGCCCTTCCGGCCCGGAATGGTTGGCGGCGTAAAGGCTCAATTCCCGCCAGCCCAACTCGTCCGGCTCCGCCTCGTCGCTGCGCAGCTTGTCCAAAAGCGCCTTGCGACCAGTATTGAAGACAATACGCAGTTGCGCCAGTCGTTCCGTAATGTACTCGCGTTCCCCCTGCGACGCCGATGAGGGCAGCTTCGTCGCGACCGCATCGCTCAAGACCAACTCGGACGCCTCTGCGGCGGAATCTATGCGCCCGGAGCGGGCAGTGACCAGGTGCGTCGCCCCATCCTGGTCGCGAGAGTATATGAAAACCCTGCCCCAGCGACCCTGTGTCTTATCGCCATCCCGCACGTAGACGACGTACCCCGGTATCTCAGCATTGAAGGAGCGCGGCTCTATCGGAGAATCCAATCTGTAGAGGGCGGCGCGCAATCCTGCCCGTCGCAGCGTGCTGGCTGCCTTGGGCGCGAGTTCAAAATTGATGAAGAGCGTGGCCGCGGACAACAATACCCCCAGCAGCAGCACGGGCCACAGCAGCCTTTGCGTGCCCACTCCTGCCGCGCGCATGGCTACAAGCTCGCTGTCGCTGCCCATGCGGCTGAACCCGATCATGGTTCCGGCCAGCATGGCCATAGGCAGCGTAAAGGAGAGCACGTTCGGGAAAAGGGCCGCCATGATCTCCCAGATCAAGGGCAGCGGCACGCCGCTCCCCATCAACAATTCGCCGAAACGGCTCGCCTGCTGCCCCATCAGCGTCGCCGTCAGAAGAAGCAGGGCGAGCAACAGGTAGGGGAGCATGGCTCCCAGCACGTATCTCTCTAACAGTCTGCGACTCAAGGGCATTTGTCTACGAAATCTTAAGCTTTATAAAAGGTTCTGGGGGAGAATCTTGTCGTAGAACGCGCATTAAGGCTGCGCGCGCAGCTCTCGCTCTAAAATTCGTTCGATCAGGCGTCTGGTGACCTGCTCCACCTCCTCCTGCGAAGAGGGGGATTTTGCGCCGCGTACGGACTGCGCGAAATCGTACGGGGACAGGCGCTGCGTGGCCTCTATCTGCGCGTGTGCCTCCTCGGACAGGGGGGTTCCCTGCCCGTCGCTGCAAGCGCGGCAGCGTGCCCTGCTGTCCACGTTCAGGTAGACCGCGCCAAGGCCCTCCAGCCGCCTGCCGCAATCGGCGCAACTCCTTATGTTCGGGAGGAATCCGGCCAGCTTGAGCAGCCACACTTCGAAGTAGCGTGTGATCGCGGCTATATCCGAAGGAGAGCGGGCCAGCGCTTCCAGGCAGGCGTTGACCATTCTGAACAGTTTTTCGTTGGGCTCGTGCGGGGGGGCGAACTCCAGTACCAGCTCGCCCATGTAGGCAAGGGCTTTCATCGTCTCCGCGCTCCTGGAGAGGTGGAAATAGGAGCGCAGTATCTCCGCGTCGCGTACGGAATGTAGCTCCCTGCCCTCTTTCTCGTAAAAGCTCAGGGCCAGCAGCGTGTATGGCTCAAGTCCTGCCCCGTACTTGCTCTTCAGTCTTCTGGCCCCGCGCGCCACTGCACGCACCACGCCCGCACTGCGCGTCAGGCAGACGACGATCTTGTCAGCCTCCGCCAGATTATACGTGCGTAGCACTATCGCTTCGCTTTCGACTAAACCCATTTTCTCCGATCATCTCTGTCCGTTGATTCTAATGATTCCTATCTATGAATCTTGTTGATGTGGGAACGCATGATGGGAGGCGTTATCGGACGCGGGCGGGCGTGTCCTCATAATGGAAGAAAGTATAGCAGCCAGGCCAGCGCCAGTCCTATGCCTACGAACTCCGCGAAAATCTTCAGACCGTACAGGCCGCGTTCCCTGCTCGTATCGCGCCCGACAATGCCAAAAACAACCGCGACCAGCGCTGCGAATGAGATCATTACCAGAAAATGTGTCAAGATTTCCTCCCCGCCGCAATATCGAAGGCATCCAGCATCGCAAGGTAGTTCAGCAGGCCGGAGACCAGCAAAAACGTGTTGCCGTACTCGAAGGTCGCACGCGCAGCCTGCTCCGCCCCCTCTGCAAAACCCGTGTCGGTCGCCCAGCAGTAGATGTACAGTATGCCGGAACCCAGATTGGCGATCATCGGCGGCAAGCGCAGCAATGCGCCGGCCCCTTCTTCCTGCCCGCCCATACTGAAGAGATGCCCCCCCAATAGTATCCCTGCGATAAACATTATCCAGACGGCCCCACCGAGCAGCAGAGCGCGCCCCCATCTTCCCTGCCAGAGGTGGCCTGCCCCGGGCACTGCCCAGGCCAGCCCCCCTATCAACCATGCTCCTGCCGGAGTCTCCGCGACAGCCTCCGCGCCGCTCATGCCCCTCTCTTTTATCGTCAAAGAATTCCCTCGCTTTCCTATTTCGGAACGGCGTATCCGCGTCTGGTCGCCACTTCGTAGCCGCCCGGCGCGACCAGCACACGTATATTACGCCAACTCCCTGCCAGAGCCTTCGGCTGCGGCTGATACGTGATGATGTATTGCGTGCGTAACTCTTCGGCGATAGCGCTGTAGGCCGGAGTCAGATCGTCCTCCTCGACAGGGAGAAAAATGCGCCCGCCAGTCTGATCCGCCAGCCCCGTCAGCAGTCTCTCCGCAGCATCTATCTGAGAATTATAGCGAGCCACCTGGCGCGGGTCGTAACCGCCCGCCAGTATGCGCCCCAGTTTGCCGCCCGTCTGCTCCCGTAAGAGCGCACGCAGGGAGGCCGTCAGGCTCACCACGTAAACGGTCGCATCCTGCCTGCGCACAGCGTTCAAGGCATTCGCATAAGTAGCGTGCAGGCGCTCGCCAGTATCTATCCCATCCGTCAGTAGGATGATAAGCCTGCGCCCCTGTACCTTGCTCAGTTGTTCGTGCGCGGCCAGGTAAAGACCGTCATAGAAGGCCGTGCTCTCGCCCGGATGATAGCGCCAGTCCAGCGATTTTAAGAGCGGCTTGAGCTCGGATGCGGTCGTCCAATCCTGAAGCAGTTCCACCCTGTCCGCGAACTGCATGACGCAGATGCGGTCGTCTTTTTCCAGCCCCCTGATGAATTGTTTGGCAGCCTCGCGGATGGTGCGCATTTGCCGAAAAACGCTGCCCGAGGCATCCAGCAGGAGCACTATGTTGGCCGGGATACGCTCGCGATTGAAACTGTTGATCTGTTGCCGCACGCCGTTATCATAGACGAAAAAGCTCTCCAGACCGAGCCCGTTGACGGGAGCGCCCGCCTGGTCGCGCACAGAGACAGGCAGCAGCACCTCCGCAGTCCTGACCCTCAGCACCCCTTCATCTTCATCCTCCTCATATACTTTCTGCTCGCTCGACTGCGCCCCAAGCTCGTAACGTCGTCCGCTCTGACCGGACGCCTGCTGCACACAGGCCAGAGCGACCAGGCACAAAGCCCAGGCGAGCCCCCAACGAAAATCCAGAAACCCTACGCGCCTGCTTCCCATCTCTTTTATTATGGCCTTATGGCCTTGCGTTTATTTTGATATGACACGGCTTTGCCCACAAAGTATCAGAGAGATGAATAATATTCGGTGTGAGTATGAGGGTTAGTTCTCATAACGAAGATTATTCGTTGTAGCTAACTCATAGCGCATATTATTTGGTCTCCTCCGACTTTATGGGCAAAGCCATATGACACCGACCGGCGTTATCGGACGCGATAGAGCGCCCGTTGCTATCCTCAATCACAAAATGTCCACGGTTAGTTGCCTTACCGGGGCTTTTAAGTTGGCTATACGAAGGCGACCGGGCCGCTCACCCAAGCCAAAGCCTTTGGCCCAAAGGACTGATTTTCCGCCCCCTGCTCAAACCGTCTCGTAATAGCCGCCAAAGGCACAACTGCGGCAGAGGGTTTCGCCCCCCGTCCCCTTCTCTTCGCGTCCGTCGTTGATCCCCTCCAGGCACTTGGCGCAACGCACGCGAGAACGCGGTCGCCCCGGCGCATCCATCTCGCCGTAAGCGACTTTTACCCTTTCGACTTTGAACAACTCGGAATCCTGGGCCTCCCTGTAGGCCCGCAACTGTCGCTCCCCTCTGTTTTCGATGAAAGGATAACGCTCATCTGCCAGTGCCCGCGACTCATCCAGGGCCGCGACACGCACAGCCTGACCGCTCTCCGTATTGAGGAAAGTAGCCGCCACCTTGCCGTAATCCAAGTATTTCAAACTACGTTTGCCCAGGCGAACTCCGGTCACAGCCCCCACTGCATCCGCCATGCACCTGTCTATCTCCACCCACACAATCAGCTTCTTTCGATCGGCCACGCGCGGGTCAAGCAAGCCGATCAGCCTGCAACCCAGCAGCGCCATGCGCACGCCCAGCAACTGCCCTGCGCACAAGTGCCCGTGCAGACGCCCGCACTCCTCAAGCAAAGCGTCCAGCTCATACAGCTCACCGAAATCCTTCGACACCTCAGGTGATGCCTCAACAGTCGGCGCGGCGACATGCTTAACGTGAAGTCTTTGATCTTGGCTCATATTTGCACTTAATAAAGAAGATAGCTTGAGCGTAGGCGCTCGAAATCTTCCAGGCCCTGCGTCCAGGAATCTCTGATCACTTCCAGGGATTCGTGGCGCTCTATGCGAACGCGTAGCTGATTCGTCCCGGCGATCACGTCGAAGGGGTTTTTGTCGTAGACGTATTCGTAGGGCGGCTCCTTCCAGCGAAACTGCTCGCCGTATAGATCATACGCGACCTTGATGGTCGCCACGCCGACGATCACAGGCTCGAAGGAATCGCGATCCGTGACGTGTATCTGCACGCCGCCGCATGTCCGCCCGGCATGTTTCTGAAACGTCGGCTGAAAACCGCAGGCGCGGAAATGCGTTCCCGGAAAGCCTATCAAGGAGAGCTGGCGTGCATACTCCTCCGGCTCTATATAGGGCGCGCCGACCAACTCGAAGGGCAGCGTCGTCCCACGCCCCTCAGAGAGTTGCGTGCCCTCCACGTGCACAGTGCCCGGGAAGACTGTCGCCGTCAGCGGCGTGGGCATATTCGGCGAGGGTATCACCCAGGGCGCGTCCGTCTCGTCCATCCACTGCTCGCGGCTCCACCCGTCCATCGTGACCACTTCCAGGTCGCAGCCGATCTGGAAATGCTCGTTGAACATGCGCGCCAGTTCCCCGACGGTCATGCCGTGCCGTGTAGGGATCGGGAACTGGCCCACGAAGGAGGCGTATTCCGGCTCCAGGACGTTGCCCGCCACGTACCTGCCCGTGATAGGGTTCGGGCGATCACAGACGACCACACGCTTACCATACTCTCTGGCAGCCCTCATACAGTTCGCCAGCGTGTAGACGAAGGTGTATATGCGACACCCCACGTCCTGCATGTCGAAGACCAGCGTGTCCACCTTCTCCAACATCTTTTCGGTCGGCTCCCTGGTCTCGCTGTAGAGCGAGTAGATGGGGACGCCCGTCGCGCTGTCCAACATGTGATCCGTCTCGATCATGTTGTCCTGCACGTCGCCGCGTATGCCGTGCTGCGGCCCGAAGAGGGTCGTCAAACGGAACTCGCTACGCTCGCGCAAGATGTCTGCGGCATGGCGCAGAGAGTGATCGACCGAGGCCTGGTTGCAAATCAGGCCCACGCGCGCGCCCCGCAAAAGCTCTAAACGCTCTTCAAGCAGTTTCTCAAGTCCGAGGGTCGTACGCCGTCCCTGCACACCCTGCATACGGCCTCCTTTACGCTCCCGCGCGGGGCTCGCCAACTCCGCACGGGTCGCCAAATCATTGGATTGAACAGGCTCAGAACCCGTCTGCACGGCGATCTTTTCGCGTACAGCATCCAGCCTCAGCCCGCGCTCGTATAGAATCTCTTCCGCCATCGAACGCTCCTCTCTAAGCAATCCCAGCAGCAAATGTTCAGTGCCTATATGCCTGTGTTGAAGTCGCTCGCTCTCCTCATACGCGTAGGCGAGCACACGTTTGGTCTCGGGCGCGAGCGGCAATTCCACGCTCGTCGAAATCTTTTCTCCGACGAGCGTGCGCCCTTCTATCTCACTGCGAACCGCTTCGATCGAGGCCTGCGCCCTTGAGAGCAAACGGATCATCAGGGCCTTGTCCTCGCGCATGATCCCAAGCAGCAGATGCTCAGGCTCTATGGCTGGAGTGCCGAACTGGCTCGCTTCGTAGCGCGCAAAGAAGATTACCCTGCGCGCTTTCTCTGTGTAGCGTTCAAACATCCGGCCCCCTTCCCCTTTTTAAAGCCTACACACCACACTGTCCCCTGTAAGAGGAATCCAGACGAAAATCAACCCCCTTCAGGACAGCCCTTTGAGACCCATTCAGGTTTGAGAAACCACCGGCACGGGCGTTATCGGACGCCCGTCATGGCTCTCCCGCTTCTCCCCGAAACCGCTCGCGGCTGCGAACTCGCGCGCGGCCCCTATGAAGCGCCCGAATATTTTTTGCGACAATTCATCCGCACGCCAACCCATCTCTGGATGCCATTGGACGGCCAGCGTAAAACGGTTCGGCCTGGTATCCTCAAGCGCCTCGACCAGCCCGTCAGCCGTCCAGGCCGTCGCCACCAGATCGCGCCCTAAAGTCTCTATCGCCTGGTGATGATGGCTGTTGACCAAAGCCTGTTCCTCTCCGGCCAGGCCCTCCAGCAGGCTTCCCCTCTGGATTCTAATCCTGTGCGAGCGGCGATCGCGCGGCGCTCCCTGCTCGTGCTTGATGGCCTCAGGCATCTGCGACTCTATGTCCTGGATGAGCGTCCCGCCACGCATGACGTTTAAGATTTGCATCCCGAAACAGATCGCCAAAAGCGGCATCCCGCGTCGCTCTATCTCCTCCAAGACCAGCGCGTCCGTCTCATCCTTGACGGGCTGCACAGTGCCCAGGCGCGTATGCGGCTCGCGCCCGTAGCGTATAGGGTCTACATCCGAATCGCTGCCGGGCAGCAGTATCCCGTCCAGCCCGTCCAGCGCCGCCGCAATATAATCTGCCTCCGGGATCAGGCTCAAATGCATCGGCACGCCGCCCGCCCCCTCCAAAGCCTCGCTATAATCCCTGCCCAGGTAAAAGCGATCCCGCTCCATCTCCAAGCGCATCGTCAAGCCTATGCGCACGCGTCCCCTTTGCATCAGCCTTCCCCTCTCATCTCTCACTCTCGCACTCATCAAAGATATTTCGCCGTCGCCGTCCGCTCATCATATAGCAAAAAGCCTTCGCCCGCTTAATCGCGAGCCCATCATATTTCCTCAAAGCCCCTGGGGCTTCCAGTGCTCTGAAACTTTCCGCCATCGCCGCCTTGACTTCTCTTTGCGCTAATTCCTATAGTGCTTCCTTCAGAATTATGAACCAACAATCGAGCAAAATACGCAGCACAACCGTGCTGATGGTGCGCCGGGGCGCTCACGTCGCGCTCGCAGGCGACGGGCAGGTGACGCTCGGCGAGACCGTCATGAAGACAGGCGCGCGCAAAGTCCGTCGCCTCTACAATGATCGCATCCTGGCGGGCTTTGCCGGAGCCACAGGCGATGCCTTCTCGCTGCTGACGCGCTTCGAGGGCAAGCTCGAACAGTATCACGGTAACCTTGAGCGCGCCGCCATCGAGCTTAGCAAAGAGTGGCGCACGGACAAAATCCTGCGTCACCTGGAAGCCCTGCTCGTCGTCGCCGACGATAAACACTCTTTCCTGCTCTCCGGCAACGGTGATGTCATAGCCCCTGACGACGGCCTGCTGGCCATAGGCTCAGGCGGCTCCTACGCCCTCGCCGCCGCCCGCGCCCTACTTTCACATACGGAGTTGTCTGCGCGCGAGATTGCCGAAGCCGCCATGCGCATCGCCGGGGAGATATGTATCTATACCAACACCAGCATCATTGTTGAGGAGCTTTAAAAGCAGTCAGGAGTGACGAACAGAGACGGCACACGGGCTCGTCACTTGCCACGAACATTTATATGGTTATTTATCTAAACGGTGAAGTAGACGAAGAAGCTCATCTGGACGACATGACGCCGCGCCAGATCGTCGCCGAGCTCGATAAGCACGTCGTCGGTCAGATGGCAGCCAAGCGCGCCGTCGCCATAGCCCTGCGCAATCGCGTCCGCCGCCAGAAACTCGCACCCGAAATGGCCGCCGACGTGATGCCCAAAAATATCATCATGATCGGCTCCACCGGCGTCGGCAAAACAGAGATCGCACGCCGCCTGGCGCGCATGTCCAGCTCCCCCTTTCTCAAGGTCGAAGCCTCCAAGTTCACGGAGGTCGGTTACGTCGGACGCGATGTCGAGAGCATGATACGCGACCTGACGGAGATCGCCGTCGAGATGACGCGCGAAGAGAAGATAGAGGAGATCAGCGACCAGGCCGAGCTCAACGTCGAAGAGAGAATCCTGGATCTCCTGCTTCCGCCCCCCAAATCATCCTTCTCCGGCGGCTACTTCGATTTCGATGAGTCCGAGAGCACGGACACCGGCCCTGCTCAGACCTCCGAAGCTTCTTCCTCTTCTTCCTCTGCCCGCGACGATAATTTTCAGAGGACGCGCGAGAAGCTGCGCGAGCGGCTGCGCGCGGGCAAACTGGAGAATCGCTTAGTCGAGATAGAGGTGCGCGAAAAGAGTTTTCCGACCATCGAGCTGGCCGGGCCGCAGGGCGTCGAAGAGATGGGCATCAACATGAAAGACATGCTCGGCAATCTCTTTCAGGGACGCACCAAGCGGCGCAAGATGCGCATCGACGAGGCCATGGAATACCTCATGCAGGAAGAGGAAGAGCGCCTCATAGACATGGACACTGTGGCGCGCTCCGCCCTTGAGCGCGTCGAATCCTCCGGCATCATCTTCCTGGACGAGCTGGACAAGATCGCCGGGCGTGAATCCGGCACGGGCCCGGATGTCTCGCGCGAGGGCGTCCAGCGCGACATCCTGCCCATCGTCGAGGGCACGACCGTCAATACGCGCTACGGCATGGTGCGCACGGATCACATACTCTTTATCGCCGCCGGGGCCTTTCACGTCTCCAAGCCCTCAGACCTCATACCGGAGTTGCAGGGACGCTTTCCGATACGCGTCGAACTGGAGTCTCTCACCGTCGACGATCTGAAGCGCATCCTGACGGAGCCCAAGAGCGCTCTTATCAAACAATACTGCGCGCTCATGGAGACGGAGGGCGTCGAGCTGGATTTCACCCCGGACGCCATAGATGCTGTCGCCAACTTCGCCGCACAGGTCAACCAGCAGACCGAAAACATCGGCGCGAGGCGTCTGCATACGATCATGGAAAAGCTTCTCGATGAGATCAGCTTCGAGGGCCCAGACCTTGAGCCCAAGCAACAACGCATTGATGCCGATTACGTCAACCGCATGCTCGCCGAGACCGTCAAGGATCAAGACCTCAGCCGATACATCTTATGAAGGAAAAAGAAAAAAAGGGGAAAGGGGAGATCAAAAGGATCACACTTTTTTTTGCCTTTTGCCTTATTACTTTTTCCTACACTTTCGGCTGCGGCAAGCGTCGCCCGCCGCAGCCCCCCGTCGAGCGCATCCCGCAGCGTACTGAGCTGCTCTCGGGCGTCCAGCGCGGCAACCAGGTCATCCTCAGTTGGCCCGCCCCCCAGCGTAATGCTCCTGCCGGAAGCGTCCAGTCCATCCGCCGCATAGACATTTATCGCCTGGCCGAAAAGCCTGACGCCCCTCTGCCCCTGACCGAAGAGGAGTTCGCCGCACGCTCCACCCTCATCGGCTCCGTCACCTTCGAGACCCTACAGAACAGTCAGGAGAATCTCACCTACATAGACACCCTGGAACTGGCCGGACAACCCACGCGCCTGCGCTACGCCCTGCGCTACGTCAACGCTTCCGGGCAGCGCGCCTCCTTCTCCAACTTTCTCCTGATCGAGCCTGCCGCGCGCATCAGCGAGCCGCCGCGCATCATCTCCCCCGCGCAGGAATCCGAGACCGCCATCATCATCAGATGGCAGCCGCCCGTCGCCAACATAGATGGCTCCACACCCGTCAACCTGCTCGGCTACAACGTCTACCGCGTCGCGCAGTCGCAGACAGAGGTCAGCCAGACGCCTGTCAACAACGCGCTCCTCAACACGACCGAGTACGTCGATAAGAATTTTCAGTTCGGCGAGCAGTATAACTACATCGTGCGCTCCGTCTCCCTGGGCACGGGCGGCACTCAGGTCGAGAGCCTCAACTCCAATGTTGTGGCCGTCGCGCCGCGCGATATTTACCCGCCCGTCGCCCCCGGGCCCGTCAGCATCGTCTCCGCGCCCGGACGCATCTCGCTCTTCTTCCCAGCCAACCCCGAGCGTGATGTCGCGGGCTATAATATTTATCGCTCGCCTAACGACGCCGCGCCGAAAGATCAATGGACGAAGCTCAACGATGCTCTCTTGACGCGCACTACTTTTCAGGATGAGAATGTCGAGACAGGCAAAAAATATTATTATTACCTGACGGCTGTTGATGCTGCCGGTAACGCTAGCGTGCCCTCTGAGGTCGTCTCCGAAACCGTTCCGTAATTTTTTTATGAAACTCTGTCGCTTCATTCACCCGGATTTTTTCGTCCCGCACTACGGCATCATAGAGGGCGATTACGTGAGGGCTCTGATTGACGCCGACGCCTTCGGCAGCCGCCCGCGCGCGCGCGCAGACAAGATTCCCATCAGTGATGTGCGTATCGTCGCGCCCGTCGCGCCCTCCAAGATCGTCTGCGTCGGTCGCAACTACCTTGAGCACGCCGCAGAACTCGGCAACGCTTTGCCCACCGAGCCGCTACTCTTTCTCAAAGCGCCCTCGTCCATCATCCCCAGCGGCGAAACCATTCAACTGCCGCCCGAATCCAACCGCGTCGAGCACGAAGGAGAACTCGGCGTCGTTATCGGACGTACCGCCTGTCGTATCCCGGAAACCGATGACCCTTTGACCTACGTCCTCGGCTACACCTGCGTCAACGATGTCACCGCGCGCGACCTGCAACGTAAAGACGTGCAGTTCACGCGCGCCAAATCCTTTGACACCTTCTGCCCCGTCGGCCCTTTGATCTCCACAGACCTCAACCCCCTGGATGCCGTCGTCACCACACGCCTCAACGGCGAGATCAAGCAGCAGGCGAGCACCAGCGTGATGGCTTTTTCCATCCCCATGCTGCTGCGTTATATCTCGCACGCGATGACGCTGGAGCCCGGCGACCTGATCGCCACCGGAACTCCCGCCGGCGTCTCCCCCATGAAGGCAGGCGATACGGTCGAAGTCGAGATCGAAGGCATAGGCGTGCTCAGCAATCAGGTCGGCGATCAGCTTTGCACTAACGCTCCCCCATCCCCCTGAAAAAGACGTGCGCATAAAATATTTGTCGGCTCGCACGTTCCCGCTGTTCGCTCAAACGTAAGGAGAGATTCGTATGAAGTTTTTTCTGGACACGGCCAACCTGGACGAGATACGCGAGGGCGCGGCCCTCGGGTTAATTGACGGCGTTACGACCAACCCCTCGCTTGTCGCCAAAGAAGGCAAGGTCGATTTCAAGCAGCACATCGCCAGTATCTGCGAGATCGTCGAGGGCGATGTCTCGGCTGAAGTGACCTCGCTCGACCTCGAAGGAATGCTCAGGGAGGGACGAGAGTACGCGCGCATCGCGCCCAACGTCGTCGTCAAATGCCCGCTCACGCGCGACGGCTTGAAGGCCACGCGCAGGCTCACGGACGAAGGCACGAAGGTCAACGTCACCCTCTGCTTCTCGGCCGCGCAGGCCATTCTCGCCGCCAAGGCCGGGGCCGCCTACATCAGCCCCTTTCTAGGTCGCCTCGATGATGTCGGGCAGAACGGCTTGCAGCTTCTCTCCGAGATAGTGGAAATCTACGACAACTATGATTGGAAGACGGAAGTCCTGGCCGCCAGCCTGCGTCATCCCGTTCATGTCATAGAGGCCGCGCGCATAGGCTCAGATGTCGCCACCATGCCCTTCAAGGTCATAGAGCAGTTGATGAAGCATCCGCTCACGGACAAAGGCCTGGATCAATTCCTGGCCGACTGGAAGGCTAGCGGGAGAGCCTGATGCTGCGGCGGCGCGATTGCCGGTTGGCGATTTTTTCCGGGTACGAAATATTTGAGCGACCAATCGCAAATCTCCAACCGCGAACAGCAGAGCGCCGAACACGTTGTCACAGCGCACGCGCTGACTAAGCTCTACGGCGGCGCTGTCGCCGTCGATCATATCGATCTGAGCGTCAGGCGCGGCGAGACCTTCGGCCTGCTGGGCCCAAACGGCGCAGGCAAATCGACGACCATGCGCATGATCGCCTGTCGCACGCCTCCCACCTCCGGCCAGCTTTTCGTCGAGGGCATAGATGTCCGGCTTGCCCCGCGCCGCGTGCGCTCGCTAATAGGCGTCGTCCCACAGGACAACAATCTTGACCCTGATCTGGACGTTCGTCAGAACCTTTTGGTCTATGCCCGTTATTATCGCCTGCCGCGCGAGTTGGCCCAACGTAGATGCGATGAGCTGTTGCGTTTATCCGGTCTCACCGCCCGCGCCCGCGCTCGCATAGACCAGCTCTCGGGCGGGATGAAGCGCCGCCTGATGATCGCCCGCGCGCTCATACACGAGCCGCGACTGCTGGTCTTGGACGAGCCGACCACCGGGCTCGACCCGCAGGTCAGACAGGAGATCTGGCAGCGCCTGGAAGAGTTGCGCCGCAGGAGCGGCGTCACCATCCTCCTCTCCACACACTACATGGATGAGGCGGAGAAATTGTGCGAGCGCCTGCTGGTCATAGATCGCGGGCGTATTCTCGCCACAGGCGCGCCCGCCGAGTTGATTCACGCGCGCGTCTCGCGCTACGCCCTGGAAGTCCGCGACGTTGACTCGCTGCCTCTACTGGAATCCTCCCGGCAGGTCAGCGCCGTCTTAAGAGGCGGCGCTCATTTCTACTTCGCCCCGGCCCCTGAGCTTCTGACCCCGATCATGAAACGCTACGAAGGTCGCCGTGTCCTGCTTCGCCCGTCCAACCTCGAAGATGTCTTCCTGCAACTGGTCGGCGCTGGCGGCGGCGAAGAGAGCGATGGAGCGCCCCTTTCATGATCGAGCCCGACACAGACAGAGAGACTGGTCAATCGATCATCGTCCGCGCCTGTAAATACGACGGCACGGAGCACAGGCGCTGGCACGCGCGCCTCGCCGCACGCAGCGGTGACCTGCTCACCCTCTACGCGCGCTTTGAAGAGGAGATACGTCACAACCTGCTCGGCACGATCGAGCCCGGCACGCTGAGCGTCGAATACTACTGGCTAGACCGCTGGTACAATGTCTTTCGTTTTCACTTGCCGACGGGCGAGCTGCGCAACTACTACTGCAACGTCAATGCGCCGCCCACCTTTGACGGGCATGTCCTCAGCTACGTCGATCTGGACATAGACATACTGGTCGCGCCCGATCTCTCCTTTCGGATCGTCGATGAAGACGAGTTCGAGGCCAACGCCGCGCACTACAATTATCCTTCGGAGGTACGCGAGAGTGCGCGCGCGGCCCTCGCCGAGCTGGTCGCTTTGATCGAGTCGCGCCGCTTCCCTTTCGATTATCAACTACGAAAAAACGCATGAGCGTCGCAGGCACAGAGCTACATCGAGCTGAGGGGAGCGCCGCGCGCCCCTTTGGGCTCGCGCTCGCGCGCATCAATGGCCGCGATGCCTTCAGCGTCTGGCAGCGCAACCTGGAAGTTTACCTGCGCCTCTGGAAGATGCTGCTCATCCCGCCGCTCTTTGAGCCCATCTTCTCCATCTTCGCCTTCGGCTGGGGCGTCGGCTCTTTGATCGCTTCCCGCGTCGAGGGCATTCCCTATCTCTCTTTCGTCGGCGCTGGCCTACTGGCCTTCACCGTCATCATGCGCGCGCTCTTCGAGACGACCTACGGCTCCTATTTCCGCATGGTCTACCAGTCAACCTACGACTCCATCCTCGCCACCCCGGTCGAGGTCGAATCCCTCGCGTGGGCGGAGATAGCTTGGGCCGTCAGCAAGGCTTCTTTCGACTCCCTGATCATCCTCTTCATCTTGGTCTTGTTCGGCGCGGCCACTTCCCCCTTCGCCGCGCTCGTTCCCATCCCCCTCATCCTCGGCTCACTCTTTATCGCCGCCCTCTCGCTCGGCATCACCGCGCGCATACGCGACATAGACTCCTTCAACCTTTACATGGCTGCTTTCTTCTCCTCCATCTTTATCTGCGGGGCATGGTTTCCGCTCGAAGTTCTGCCGACGGCCTTGCGCTGGCTGGCCTGGGCCATCCCGCTCACGAGCGCAGTCGATTTGACGCGCGCTTTTTTGACCGGACGATTCCTCCTGCGCCACCTGCTCGAAGCCTTTTATCTACTCTTGACGGCCTTCGCCTGTTGCGAATGGGCGCTGAGGAGCTTGCGTCGCCGTATGGTCGCGTGATGGAATAGCAATTCGAGGACATCTTTTTAAGACCGATCGCCGACGCCCTGTAAATCGTCAACCGGAAAACTTTATGACATCACAACAGCAACAAAAGGCCCTCCCATCCAAGCTCGAACGGCTCAAAGAGCGCAGCCTTGCGGCGGAAGCAGGCGGAGGCTCCGAGCGTGTCGAAAAACAGCACGCCGCCGGAAAAATGACCGCGCGCGAGCGCATAGAATTCTTTCTCGACGAAGGCACTTTCGAGGAATTCGACAAGCTGGTCGTGCATCGCTCGCGCGACTTCGACCTGGACAAACAACTCATCGCGGGGGACGGCGTCGTCACGGGTCACGGCCTCGTCGATGGCCGCCGCGTCTTTATCTTCGCGCAGGACTTCACCGTCTTCGGCGGCTCGCTCTCGGAGACCCATGCCGAAAAGATTTGTAAGCTGATGGATTTGGCGCTCAAGGTCGGCGCGCCCCTCATCGGCCTCAACGATTCGGGCGGAGCGCGCATACAGGAAGGCGTCGTCAGCCTCGGCGGCTACGCCGACATCTTCCTGCGCAACACCTTGGCGAGCGGCGTTATCCCGCAGATCAGTTGCATCATGGGCCCATGCGCCGGAGGAGCCGTCTACAGCCCTGCCATCACGGATTTCAACGTCATGGTCAAAGACACCTCTTATATGTTCATCACAGGCCCGGACGTGATCAAGACCGTGACCCACGCCGATGTCACGAAGGAGGAACTGGGCGGCGCGGCCACGCACAACGCCCTCTCAGGCGTCGCACACTTCGCAGCCGACTCGGACGAGCACGCCCTCAGAACCGTGCGCGAGTTGCTCTCCTTCATTCCCTCAAACAATATGGATGATCCGCCCTTCGTGCCCTCAAGCGATCCCCCTGACCGCACTGAGGCAGCGCTCAACGAGATCGTCCCGGAAGCCTCCAACCAGCCCTACGACATACGCGACTGCATTCATCAGATCGTCGACGATCGATACTTTTTCGAGGTTCACCAGCGTTTCGCTCCGAATATCGTCGTCGGCTTCGCACGCTTAGGCGGGCGCTCCGTCGGCATCGTCGCCAACCAACCGGCTTACCTTGCGGGCGTGCTCGATATAGACGCCTCCGTCAAGGGTGCGCGCTTCGTGCGCTTCTGCGATTGCTTCAACATCCCGCTCGTCACCTTTGAGGACGTGCCGGGTTTTCTGCCCGGCGTGGCGCAGGAGCACGGAGGCATTATCAGACACGGCGCAAAACTGCTCTACGCCTACGCCGAAGCGACCGTCCCCAAGGTCACCGTCATCACGCGCAAAGCCTACGGCGGGGCCTACTGTGTGATGGCCTCCAAGCACATACGCACAGACATCAACTTCGCCTGGCCCACGGCAGAGATCGCCGTCATGGGCGCGGAGGGAGCCGTCGGCATTCTCTACCGCCGCGAGATAAATGATGCCGACGATCAGGAGACGGCGCGCCGCTCGCGCGTTCAGGAGTTCGAAGAGAAATTCGCCAACCCTTATGTTGCGGCCCAGCGCGGCTTCATAGACGAAGTGATCGAGCCCGCCCTGACCAGGCCGAAACTGATTCGCGCCCTCTCGCTTCTGGAGAATAAGCGTGATACCAATCCGCCGAAAAAACACGGCAACATCCCGCTCTGACAGCAGAGGGCAAAGACGACGGGGAACAGCCAGGAGAATCGGCCATGCGGCTTTGAAACAAAACTTGCAGCGGGCCCGTAGTTCAGTTTTGAATTTGACATCCGTGGAGAATGCGTATATTGTGTCGGCGCTTTTGTGGGAGTCAGTACAAAGTTTCGTCGATTTTGTTTTCGCGCCACCGCCTGAAAATCTTCAACGGTATTTCAGGAATTCAAAAGCAAATTAACCTTTAGTCTATGTGCTGAGCTTACATCCTGTCTGGGATTGGATTTGGAACTCTGTCTGGCGGGCTCCGCTTCCCAGCCCTTTGAGGATTGCAGCAACGCAGCAAGCGTAGGTATCTGCGACCCGACGCGTCAGACTCTTATTCTATGGAATAGAGTTTTCGAGGGTTAGGCTTGAACCCGACCTCTTCTCTGATCTGACACATCGTCTCGCCACTTTTTAAGGCTTACTAGCTGGCCCGCACCGGTTTGTATTCCCGCCTGCACGGCCTCCTGGTAAATTCCGTTAACAATCGAGCGGCTGGTGTGCATGCCCCCGCGCATGTCATCGACCTCAGTCTCCGTCTCTCAACTCCCTGCGCTGTAGCTTGATCGCAGCGTTTACTCTAAACCACTTCAAGGAGCATTATAAATGAAGAAATTTCCTCGACATCTCTACCTGGCCCTCTTAATTTTCGCGCTCGCCATCACGGCGACGCCCCTTGCCAGCTTCAACGGCACGCATACATCAGCACAGGGCCTATCGAAGCGTTACGTCATCGTTTACCACCAGTCAAGCTCAATCCCCAAAACGGCCGACGATAGAGTCGCGCGCATGGGCGGACAGATCATCACCCGCATGGACGAAATCGGCGCTGTCGTCGCAACGTCGAGCAATCCGAACTTTGCAGCCGAGTTGGCGCAGGCCGACTCCTCCGTCTCCGACATCTCCGAAGACATTGAAATCAAGATGATCCCCACTCCCGAGGAAATGGGACTCAACGCGATGGGCGACGGCCCGGTGGAACCTCCCGGCAGCGATACACAGACAGGGCCTGAGCCCTTTTATCCCTTCCAGTGGGACAAGAAGCGCATTCGCGCCTCCAACCAGGGCTCCTATGCCGTCCAGCAGGGCCGTCCCGACGTGGTCGTCGCCGTGCTCGATACGGGCGCTGACATCCTGCCCGTTGCGCACCAGGACATCGCTCCGAACCTTGATTTCGCCCGCAGCCGCTCCTTCGTCGGTGTGGTTCCTCCTGGCGGCGACCCGAACCCGGCAGCCTGGGACGACAAAAACGGTCACGGCTCCTGGTGTCTGAGCGCGGTCGGCGCGCCGATCAACGCTCGTGGCATCTCCGGCGTCGCGCCCAAAGTCAAGCTCGTCGCTTTGAAGGTCTTGGGTGATAACGGAACCGGAACCTATCCCGCCATCGCGCAGGGATTGATCTACGCGGGCGTGAACAAGTTCGACGTGGCTTCGATGAGCCTCGGCGGCTACCTGAGCAAGAGCATTCAGACCCATCAGGCTCTGATCAAGCTGGTTCAGCGCGCGGTCAATTTCGCACGCGAGAACGGCGTCACCCCGATCGCCGCTCTCGGCAACGATAGCTTCGACCTGAGCGACGGCCAGTTCTTCCGCAGCTACATCGACGTGCCCGCAGAGATCGACGGCGTCATCGGCGTCTCGGCCACAGGCTACTTCAATCTCAAAGCCTCTTACAGCAACTACGGCATGGGCAAAACGGACGTGAGCGCCCCGGGCGGCGATTTCGCCGTTCAGACCACGTCGCAGACCAACCCGCTCGGCGGCGGAAGCGTCCTCGGCGCATGGGCGCAGGAAGTCTTCGGGCCGAACGCTTATGCTTTTGCCAGCGGCACTTCGATGGCTTGTCCGAATGCCGCCGGTGTCTGTGCTCTCATCGTCTCGCAGTTCGGTGATTTCACGACCACCGGCAGCGGCAGAAAAGCCCACATGTCCCCGCAGAGAGTCGAGGCGTACTTGCAGCAGACGGCCAACAATCAGCCGTGCCCCGACCCCGACGTGGTCAACTATGTGACGGTCTTCCCTGTCGGCACTCTTCCCGCCGGTTCGCCCGTCGGCGAGCCCAACCAGAGATGCCAGGGCGAAGCCGGTTACAACAACTTCTACGGCAAGGGCATCGTCGATGCCTTCAAGGCTGTCACCGAAGCCCCCGGCCAGTAAGAATGCGTGGTGAAGCTATTGATCTCAGAACTCATCGATAGCTTGACGCTCGTAGGAATGAAGCCGGGGCGAGATGACAATCTCGCTCCGGCTTCGTTTGTTTTCCCCTTTATCATTTGACGACCGTGCGCGCTTAGTTTACACTGCGCTCACTTCTTGGGTTTTGTCTTGGGCCCTGTTCCCCGATTTAGACGTGCGGGTCTCGAATTAAAAATCGGCGACAGTTCAAATAGTGATCTTGCCCGGTACAGGGTTTACTGTGCCATCGTCCGGGCAGTTAAGACGAACCCGAGGCGTCTGTTTTAGCTTGCAAGCTTTGAAGCTTTTCGCCTGTGCCTGCCTTTACGGACTCAGTCGAAATTACGTCCTTTTATAAGTACCAATACAATTAAGGGATTTTCGCCGCCACTTTCGAGTGGGCCGTCCTGCGCACGAAACTCTCCACTGCGCGCCCCGATGCCGCCTGGAGTCGATCCTGCTGCAATCATTTTGTTTCCACGAACGATTGATTTTTGATGAGAAAAGTATTCCCAACGATATTCATCACCGCTCAGGTAATACGCTCTCAATCAAGTTTTTCCACTCCGCCTGCTCAGCGTAGATGGCTGCTCTCCTGGGCCAATATCTCTTGAGCTTTCGCACACCCCCTAACATCCATTTTAGCCGTAGTAAATTTTGAAGGAGATAGAAAATGAAAAAAGACCCCCGAAACGGTCGACCGTCTCAAGCGAAGAAGACGAAAAAACGTTCATCGCGTCTGGCTCGCATCGGCATCATCTTGGTAGCCATCATCGCAGCCGTCGGATTGGGAACCGTCGTGTTCTCGCAATCCGCCAAAAATGGTCGCGCGAAGTCGCCCAAGACCGCGCCCAAGGCCAGCCACAAAACCTATGTTGCCACGCGGGAGATAACGGTTGACCAGCAGACAGGGCAGGTACGCAAACCGACCGCCCAGGAGACCACAGAGTTGGTTGACTATCTTAGCTCTGCGCTCAATCGCTCGACCGACGACATCCCTGTCGTGACCCGCGCGGACGGCAGCCGCCAGATGACTCTCGGCGGACGCCTCGGGCCGGTAACGATTGCCAGGCCCGCCGCCGACGGCACGATGGAAGTCCGCTGCGTGACCACCATGGAAGAGGCGACAGCGTTCCTCGGCCTTGAAGAAACCTCAGACCAGGCACAGTAAGGAGTTCCCCTAATGCGAAAAAAGACAATATTCACCAAACTCTCCGTCGCCCTGTTCGCCTTGGTTCTGGTTCTCTTTGCCAGCGCGAATAATACTTTTGCTTCCGCCACCGTCGTCGTCATCAATAACGACGGGCCCGGCGAAGGCTTCAACGACCCGACGCCAGCCGCGCCGGTCGGCGGTAATACCGGAACAACGAAGGGTCAGCAAAGACTCATTGCCTTCCAATATGCCGCTGACATCTGGGGCGCGACCCTCGACAGCAATCAAACGATCTATGTCGTGGCCGCTTTCAATCCGCTTGCTCCGAACGTACTCGGCAGCGCGGGCGCGTGGGATGTCTTCTCAGATTTTCCGGGCGTCGGCAACTACCCCGGAGCGGAGTTTCCGAATACCTGGTACAGCTCGGCGCTGGCCGACAAGCGCGCGGGCGTAGATCAAGACCCGTCATCGCCGGACATCAACGCGCAGTTCAGCTCCAACTTCAATTTCTACCTGGGGCTTGACAACAATCACGGCCCGCTGAACGATCTCGTCACAGTGCTCCTGCACGAGTTGGCCCACGGTCTCGGTTTCCAGAATTTCGTCAACGAATCGACCGGCGCGAACCTCGGTAACTTCTCCGACGGCCCCCGCTTCTATCCCCTACAGACGGACGTTTACTCGCACTACACGCTTGACACCAACACCGGACTGACCTGGAACAACATGACCGACGCCCAGCGTCAGGCCGCCGCCGTCCGCTGGGGCCGCGAGGTCTGGACTGGCAACAACGTGGCGGCTGCTCTGCCGAGCGTTCTTTCTTTAGGCAGCACTGAAGTCAGAGCCCTCACACCGGCCTCCATCGCCGGTGTCTACCAGTTCGGAGTAGCGGTCGGCTGGGGCACGCCGATCAACGCCACTGGCGTGACTGGGCCCGTCGTAGCAGCCGCAGACCCGGCGGACGCAGCAGGCCCCACGACGACCGATGCCTGTTCTCCTTTGACCAATGCCGCAGCCGTCGCCGGTAAGATCGCGCTCGTCGAGCGCGGAACCTGCGGCTTTACACAAAAAGCCAAAATGGTACAGGATGCCGGAGCAATCGCGGTCATCATCTACAACCAGGCGGCCAATGCTAACGTCGCCGTTGGGAACATGGCGAACGACCTCGTATTCGGGCCGCAGGTCACCATCACGCCTGTTCTCATCAGTCGACAAGACGGGCTGGCCATTTTGAACCAAATCCCCAACGGAGCCACGGCGTCCATCCGTATCAATTCGGGTGTCCGCTCGGGCGCTGACGATCTCGGCAGGGCACGCCTGTTCATGCCGTTCCCTGTTCAGAGCGGCTCGTCCGGCTCGCACTACGACTCGAACGCTTTCCGCAATCTACTGATGGAACCGGCCATCAACCCAGACCTGACGCACAACGTCAAAGCTCCTGAAGATTTGACGCTTGAGCTTCTCAGAGACGTGGGCTGGTTCGCTGACGCTGACCTTGACGGTTTGTCCGACTCCGCTGACCCGGATGATGACAATGACGGGCAATCTGACGCGGACGAAATCGCCTGCGGCTCCAACCCGCTCAACGCCACCAGCAAGTCCCCGGACAACGATGGTGACAACAGGCCGGATTGCGTCGACACGGACGACGATAACGACGGCGTCCTCGATGGCGTGGACAATTGCCAGTTTATCGCTAACCCTGGACAGGAAGACTTCGACCTGGACGGCATCGGCGACACCTGCGACCCGCGCACAGGCCCGCCGACGAATAAGAACCAGTGCAAGGAAGGAAGCTGGCAGCGGTTCGACGATCCGCGCACGTTCAAGAACCAGGGCGACTGTATCCAGTACTTTAACACCGGCAAGTGATCGGCGACGCGCATCGCATCTACCCTATGGGTGTTGCGGTCGCGTTTACCGGATCACCATTACCGGCCAGCCGCTTGACAGCCAAAGGGCAACACGACCATCACCGTGCGTGTGCCTGAAGGCAAGTAAAGCTCTGACGCTGGCCTGAAACCAAAGGGCTGAGGATGAGGTCTCGAAAGACGCCTTTCCTCAGCCCTTTTAATTTGTGGAGAAATGCGTTGATTCACCATGTACATATGATGTCCATACGTTTTTTCGAATCTCAGCAGGTACAAATAAGCTTGACTGCTCATCTGTTTTGACATATTGTCACGCCGCTTTTCCCTCGCTGGATTTTATTTTTCCTCGCTGCTTCTGCGATAGAGACGCGAGCATAGCCTCGCATCGTTCCCGTTCGGTTCTCAACTGATAAATCCCGACGCTGAGCGCCAGGCCACCCGGCGGCGCTTCACGTTATCACATTAGGAGTCTGACTGATGAAAAGAACCCCCCTGTATCTATGCTTACTTCTGCTGATTTTCGCTTTTGCTGCCATGATGGTCAGCTTCGATAATCGCTCCGTCTCAGCCCAATCCGGCGGCCCGCGCTCATATGTTCTGTCCGCCGCGAAATGGGGCGACAAACAGAATCAGGCCGTGGCGCTCGCGGGCGGCACTGTCACCTACAGCCACGCCAAGAGCGGCTTCGCCGTCGTCACTTCCACCAACCCCAACTTCCTTCCGTTAATATTGTCGAGCGGTGCTGTCTCCAGCGGCGCTGAAGATCAGGTTGTGCAGTGGACATCGCCCATGAAGCAGGTCGAGCTTGAGGAGACCGCCGTCACACCCGGCGATGAGACCTTCATCAACTTGCAGTGGAACGTCAAGTCAATGGAAGCGCCCGCCGCCTGGGCCGCCGGATTTACGGGCCAGGGCGTGCGCGTCGCAGTGCTCGACGGTGGAATCCACAATACACATCAGGACTTGGACGCCAACATTGACGTTGCCCGTTCGACCTCCTTCGTTCCGGGCTTCGCCTTCAATCAGGATGTCGGCACATTCTGGCACGGCACACACGTCGCGGGCATCATCGCGGCTGAAGACAATGCCTTGGGGACTATCGGCGTCGCTCCCAGCGCGACCATCATCGGCGTCAAGGTTCTACACAACGGAACCGGCTCGTTCGGTCAGGTCATCGCGGGCATTCTCTATGCGTCTACCCCCATCGCCGAAGGCGGAGCCGGCGCTGACATCATCAACATGAGCCTCGGCGCGACTTTCCCGAAGGGCGATGGCCCGGGCACGGGCCAGTTGATCGGAGCGCTCAGCAAAGCCGTCAATTTCGCTGGCAGCAACGGCGTGCTCGTCGTCGTGGCCGCCGGTAACAACGGGCTCGATTTAGACCACTCGGAAAGTTACACGAGCGTCCCGGCGATGTCCGGCAGCGCCATTGCCGTTTCGGCGACCGGCCCTGAAGGCTATGCTGTTGGTTATCCCTCCGGCGCAACCAACTTCCGTGCCCCCGCTTACTATTCCAACTTCGGTCACTCGATCATCAACGTGGCGGCTCCGGGCGGTAATGACACTCTTCCGGGCACTGCACTGTGCTCTATACCCAGAGTTCCGACGGGCACACTCGTCACGCAGTGCTGGGTCTTTGACATGGTGCTCAGCACCAGTCGCGGCGCGGGCGCAAGCACCACGTCCTACAGCTTTGCGGAAGGCACGAGCATGGCTGCCCCTGCGGCGGCAGGCGTCGCCGCGCTCATCAAGCAACGATTCCCCGGCATCTCCGTCGGAGCGTTGAAGAATAAGCTGATGCAAACGGCTGACAATGTGGACGGAAATGGCAGCAGCCCGTTTTATGGCCGTGGCTTCGTCAATGCACGTCGCGCCGTCACCGAATAAGCGCTTTCCGCTTAGACTCGAAACGCGCGCCGTAAAAAGTAAAGAGCCGGACGCCTCTGTGGTGTCCGGCTCTTTACTGTTTTACGTGTGAAGGGATTTATGCGGCCGCGCGTTGTCCCGAAGTCGCTGGCTTGTCGCGCAATAGCTCAAGGGCTTTCTTTAACTGAATGTCCTCTGGCTGCGGCTTTGGCGCAGTGGTTTCGGGCGTCGTCTCACGCCTTTCGTTCTGCTGGTTGGGACGATTGACAGCATCGTCGTCATTGCCCGTCAGATCGTCAGGGTCGATGGCGTCCAGTTGCTCCGGCCTCTTCACTTCAACGGTCGGGACAATGCCTGAGCTTGAGCGGTCTGCGCCGAGGAAGGGCTTACCGCTGGCCGAAGCCCATTTCGTGGTCGTGAGCAGCAGCCCGTCGCCATCGCGCAAGGTGAAAAGCTGTTGCTCTGCACCCGCGCCGAAACTCTTCTCGCCGACGACCTCGCCGCGCTTGCGCTCGATCAAGGCGGAGGCGATCACTTCCGCCGCGCCCGCCGTGCCCGTATCGATCAAAGCGACAACCGGCCCGTTGAAGATCGTTTCCTTGGAATCCGCCGTAAAAGTCTTCAGCACTTTATTCTCGCGCCCGATGGTCTCGGCCATCGTTCCCTCTTTGATGAAGAAGTTGGCGACGCTCACAGCTTCGGCCAGCGAGCCGCCCGCCACGCCTCTGATATCGAGAACGATCTTCTGCGCGCCCTGCTTCTGCAACTCCTTCAGACGCGCCTTGACATCGGCGGCTTCGCCTTCGGCCAGACTGTTGATGCGAAGAATGCCCACCTTCCCCGCTTCCATACGTCCTTCGGCGGCGGGCGCTTTGAACGCCCCGCGCTTGACCGCAAGAGTCAGAGGACGCGCGTTGGCGCGCAGGATTCTGAGCTTAACTTCCGAGCCCGCCGTGCCGTTCAATAACTGCTTGGCATCGTAGAGGGAGATGTCGCGCGTCGCCTTGTTATCGATGTATTCGATGATGTCACCGGCTCGCACTCCGGCCTGATCTGCCGGAGAGCCCTTCACGGGCGCGATCACGTAGAGATAGGAAGAGAGCTGTGAAAGCTCCGCGCCGATGCCGACCTGGCTGTCGTTATTGGCCGCGCGGTAATCGCGCACCTGGTCTGGCGTCAGGTAGGTCGAATACGGGTCGAGCCCATAAGCCAGCCCGCGCAGCGCGCCCGCGCGCACCTTCTCCATATTCGGCTCGTCCACGTAATCATTCTGTATGTGCTGAAGCACGCTCTCGAAGATGCGTAGCTGCACGCCCGGATCGTTCGAGGGCTGTTGCGCGCGTGTGGAAATCCAGCCGCCGACGACAGAGTACAGGGCCAGACTGGCTGATAAGACGACTAAGGCAAATTTGCTGCGAAATGACATCGAATAACCTCTAAGTTTTTGAGTCGTCGTCCGTTGATACTGAAGTGTGCGTGCGCCGACGACCTGACTTTTCACGCTCGCTCTCATCATACATGCGGCTCACAGGAGCGCGCAAGCAAAAGGGGCCATGAGCTTGACACGATTTCGTTTGCGTTCCTATACTCCGCCCACACCTTTAAAAACATTTTGACGGAAAACATTGATCAGGAGCAGAGCCCAAGAGATGGCGAGCCGGACGTGCCCGCCGGACGCTTGCTGGCGCTCGATCTCGGACAGAAACGCGTCGGGGTGGCCGTCTCCGACGAAATGCAAATAACCGTCCGGCCTCTAGCGCCCCTGCGGCGTACGAACTGGAAGCAACTGCTCAGAAGCGTGGCCGACTCGCTCGCAAGCTTTGACGCGCGAGCACTGGTCATAGGTTTGCCGCTCTCTCTGGATGGTTCTGTGGGAGATGCTGCCGCAGAGGCCCGGCGCATCGCACGTAACTTTCAACTCTCGCTCAGCATCCCCGTCTTCTTACAGGATGAAAAGCTGACGAGCGTTGAAGCCCTCGAAGAATTGCGCGCCGCAGGTTTCGATCACGCCAAGCGCCTTGAGATGGTGGACAGCCAATCGGCGGCCATCATTCTTAGAGACTTTATCGCCGGACGAGCTTCAGTCAAAAACGGCACGGACAGTATCCGGCGGCCTTGAATCCGCCCTTAAATCCCAATCATCTACCTTCAAATGAAACTCGGACGCATCCTTATACTACTCTTCGTGCTGCTCGCCCTGGGTCTCTGCGGCTTCGCCTTCTGGACATACAGGGAGCTTCGCACGCCCGTCGCACACACCAAAGGCTCCGACTATATAGAGATCGCCAGAGGCTTATCCCCGCCGCAAATCGTCGGCAGGCTTCACTCGGAAGGGATTATCGGACGCGAATGGCCGCTGCTCATCTATCTCAAGCTGACGGGCAAAGGCTCGCGTCTCAAAGCGGGCGAATATCGCTTCCCTTCACCCATCTCGCCGCTCGGCGCGATCTCAAGGCTGGAGGAGGGCGGGCAGCGCCTCAGCCGTTTCACGGTCATAGAGGGATGGACGCGCTGGGACATAGCCAACGCCATGCTGCGTCTTCCCGAATTGAAACTTCAGAACACGGACGAAGCCCTGGCCCTGATGAACGACACGAGCGCCATACGCGACCTTGACTCGCAGGCGAACAATCTAGAAGGCTATCTCTACCCGGACACCTACAGCTTTCCGCCCGAGACGACGCCCGCGCAGATGATCAGCGTCATGGTCAAGCGTTTTCGACAGGAATGGAAACCGGAATGGGCAGACCGCGCGCGCTCGCTTAACCTCACGCCGCGCGAGATTGTCACCGTCGCTTCGCTCATAGAGACCGAGGCCAAGCTCAAGGAAGAACGCCCGATCATTGCTTCCGTCATCTACAACCGCTTGCGCAAGAACATAGCGCTCGGCATAGACTCTTCCGTCATCTACGCCTCCAAGCTCGCGGGCAAGTGGAAGAACGACGGGAAGGTCTACAAGAGCGACATAGACCGCCGCTCGCCCTATAACACGCGCCTGCAAGCGGGTCTTCCGCCCGGCCCCATCGCCTCGCCCAGCGCCAGCTCGCTCGAAGCCGCGCTCAATCCGGCGACCACGGATTACCTCTATTACGTGCGCGAGCCCTCGCGCAACGACGGCGCGCACAACTTCTATAATAACGAGGCCGATTTCTCGCGCGGCGTGCAGGCGCTTCGCAACTGGGAGGCGCAACGCAACGCCAACGCCGCATCGAACCGCAATGCCAACAGCAACAACTCGAACGGCTTTTAAAGAGCGCGCGTCGTTCACAACACGGGCGCGCGGGCTTTAATTACTCTCGCGCGCTTTGATTACTTTGCTTATACCTTGAAATTACCCTGCCGTTGCTTTATGCTCCAAAGCGTTCCCCAATTTCAGGCCGGTGGCTTTTTCACTTGAAGGAATGAAGGGCAAGAGCTGTGAAGAAATTAATCTGGGTCATCGTCGTTCTGGCTATTTCAGCCGCGAGCGTGTGCGCGCAGGAGAAGGGTGTTGACACGCAGAACGGCAGCATACGCGACGCGGGTAATAATCGATCGCCCGGCAGCAACGGAACCAAGCAGGATACAGGGGTCGGGCGCGGCATAGCCTTCGGGCGCGGACGCACGGTCACGCCTCCACCCATTCCCAATCCTTATAAGTTCACCGTCCGGCGCGACGAGTTGTTGAAGGCCGTGATGGAACTGATGCGCGACCGCAAGCTGATTCTTGACGAGTCCGCCTCCAAGCCTGACGAAGGCATTCTCATCAGCCAGCCTTACACCTTCATCAAGGGCGCGGTCGTGACGGAATCGGAGTTGATTCAATACGCGGATGTCCCTGAGGCCAACTCGCGCGGCTGGACGCGCGGACGCTACACCTTGATAGTGGAGATTCAGCCCGTTGACGGGCAGAGCACGAACGTCTCCATCAGCGCCAAAGTCGAGGGCAGAACAGACGGCGCTTCCGGCGCTGAATGGGTCACGCTGCGTAGCCTGGGGATGGCGGAACAGGAATTCCTCGGCGCTCTGATCGAAAACGTGACCGGCGGGCCTCCGCCGGGCCGGTAATCAGCCGCGCTGAAAAACCCCCTTTGATGCCTCAAAGTAGAAGCACGATCGGCTACGGCCCTCCCCTTCGTAGCCGTCGCTATATCAATAACTTAGTCGCGTTTAGTTAAAGCCAATGATCAAGCTGGTGTTTTCCGCCCGGCCATAACGCTTTTCGATTTCCGTTCACGAATCAATGGACTCAATTCACCTAGATACCGAAGCCAGGCGCTCGCCCGTTACCCTGATCGCCGCCGTCATCTGCGCGCTGGCCATCACGGGCGCGCTCTTTGCTGGCTACCTGTACTTACGTCGGCGTCACGCCCAAAACGAGCTTGCCCGTCAGCAGGCGCAAACCACACAGACATCCAAGCCGACGGGCCCGCCACTGCTACAGGTCTACGAGGACGATGCACTGATCAAGGGGTCGCAGGCGATGATTGGCGGGACTGTGGTCAACATCTCATCGGAAAACCTGACCGACCTGACGGTCGAGCTTGAGCTGCACCAGCGCAAAGGCGGCAACAAGGAGACCCGTTCCTTACCCGTCACGCCCAAAGACCTGACGCCTAATCAGCAAGGTCGTTACACTATCTCTGTGCTGTCGCGCGATTACAGCTATGCGCGCCTGGTACGCATCAAGAGCAGCGCGCGCCCCACGGAAATCGTCTTCAAGACGGCGCAGGGTGCACAACGCCCGCCGGAGCCCCCGCCGCAGAGCAAGACGGTCATCGTCCCGAGGCCAGCGCCGCGCAAGGGCGAAGAAGAGTTCATCAATACCCCGGATAAACCGGCCAGAGTCCCTTGAGTAGTTGCCGAAGGCACATGGCCAGAGAGACTTTAGTCTCTCTGGCCATGTGCCTCTTCAAGCCGTGTGGGCCCATGAACACCTAATGCGATACTTCAGAGGTCGGCACGTCGACAGTGTTAAGGCTTTGTCTTTACTTATAGGTCTCATCTGCTGAAATGTTTTGTCTTGACGATGGCGATAAGTTCAATTGCCAGGGCTGATAACTTATGTCCGGGCCGACGGACAACCCTTTACTGTCTAACGCTCGTCACATGACTCTACTATCAGCGCGCAATCCTTGATGTGCGGCCCGCATAAGGGCTAATATTCAATCGCGCAGCGATCACGTGACATTGAAAATTTCCGACCGGGTGGACACATGCTCAATCGCACGCTTCTATTCATATTTGCCTTCGCCGTCATGACGGCTTTCGCCGGGGCCGCGCTGGCTCAGGGGACACGCAACTCTGCCGCCGCCGAAGCGGAATCCGAGTACGACACCATGTTGGGCTCGCCCGCGCGCGAGATGCGTGCGCGTTTGGAAATCGAGCGACAGGAAAAGCTGCGCCGGGAGAATCTTGAGCGCGCGCGAGAGGTCGCGCAGTTGGGCGAGGAGTTGCGCGATGCCTTCACCAGCCACCAGGCGCTCGACAGAGCCGAGGTCAAGAAGCTTGAGCGGTTGGAGAAGCTCACGCGGCGCATCAGGAGCGAGGCCGGGGGCAGCGACGATGAAGAGCCTTTAGAGGATGCCCCGAGAGGGTTGGATGTCGCCATGACGCGCATCGCGGAGCTTTCCGGCGAGTTACGCAAGGGTGTCGAGAAGACCCCGCGACTCGTCGTATCGGCATCCGTCATCGAACAGGCCAACCAGCTTCTGGAACTGATCGGCTTCGTACGCACTCAAACCCGTTAACGGCACAAAAGCGCATGACAAGCTTCCGCCCCCCGAATAAATCTTTCCACAGACTATTTCTCACCCTTCTCATTCTGTCAGTCATCCCCGCTCAACCTTCAAGCTCTCAGCAGCCGGCGCAGGATGAAGACGACGGCGAAGTCGTGCGCGTCAATACGGAGTTGGTGATTTTGAACGTGACGGTGGTTGACGGCGCCGGCAAATACGTTCACGGGCTGCGCAATACGGACTTTAAGATTTTCGAGGACGGGCAGGAGCAGAGCATCACTTCATTCGGCAGCGAAGAGACGCCTTTCGCCGCCGCCGTGCTGCTTGACACCTCTGCGAGCATGGAGCGGCGCGTCACCCTGGCGCGCTCTGCGGCCATACGTTTCCTAGACGGGTTACGCGAGGAGGATGTCGCCGCCGTCTATCATTTCGATTCAAAGATCGAACAGGTGCAGGAGTTCTCTTTCAGCCGCGACCTGGCCGATATGGCCTTCGGACTTAAGGCCAAGGGGCTGACCGTGCTCAACGACGCCATCTTGCGCGCCGCCGAAGACCTCTCGCAGCGCGCCGAAAAGCGCCGCGCGATAGTCGTCCTCTCCGACGGCGGCGACACGCGCAGCAAGGCTTCGATGGACAAGGCGCTGGCGAGCGCCCTTGCGGCCAACGCCACAATCTTCACCGTCAATATGTCCGCGCCCGACTCAACACCGGCAGAGAGATTGAGTGGAGTATCGGCGCTGCGCGCGCTGGCCCTCAAGAGCGGTGGCCGCTATATCGAGTCAGCCGGAGGGCAGGCGCTACGCGAGGCTTTCGCAAGCGTCGTCGAAGAACTCGGCAACCAGTACACACTCGTCTACAGACCATCCAACAGGGCACGCGACGGTCGCTGGCGCACCATCGAACTCAAGCTCTCACGCCCGGACATCATCGCCCGCACGCGAAAAGGCTACCGAGCCCCTAAAGGCAGCGACAAGTGACGAGATAAAGACAAGAACTTCTTCTTGCCCGTCACTCTTCACCTGTCACTCGTCACCGCTCTTAGATGCTGGTTTCGTTGCGTGATTTTTCGGTGTGGCGTTCGAGGGCGAGCGCGATCAGGCGGTCTATCACCTGCGGGAATGGAAGGCCGGTGGCCGCCCACATTTTCGGGTAGCCGGAGACATCCGTGAGGCCCGGGATGGTGTTCAGCTCGTTGATGAGTATCTCGCCCGTATCGCGGCGCAGAAAGAAATCCACGCGCGCAAAGCCAGCGCCGTCCACGGCTTTGAAGGCACGCACCGCCATGCGCCGGACGCTGGCCGTGAGAGATTTCGACAGGTCAGCCGGAACGACGAAATCGACGTGCCCGGTGCTGGAATATTTTTCCGTGTAGTCCAGAAATTGCGCGGCCTTATCGTGAACGACATACTCGCCCGGCAGGCTCGCTTCCGGCTCGTCGTTGCCGATGACGGCGCATTCGATCTCCCGTGCATCCACGAATTCTTCGACGATAATCTTCCGGTCGTAACGGGCGGCGAGCCTGATCGCCTCGTCAAGCGTCGCTTTATCTGTGGCCCTTGAGATGCCGACGCTTGAGCCCAGATTGGCAGGCTTGACGAAGCAGGGAAAGCCTAAGCGGCGGGCAACACGATTGATGACACGCCTTGGCTCGCGCTCGAACTCCGAGCGCACGAACCACGTGTAATCGCATTGCGGGAGACCTGCGTCGCGAAAGAGCGCTTTCATCGTCACCTTGTCCATCCCGCAGGATGAAGCGAGCACTCCGCAGCCCACGTAAGCGACGCCAGCCATTTCGAGCAAGCCCTGAATCGTCCCGTCTTCTCCGTATGTTCCATGAAGGACGGGAAAGACTACGTCCAGCGGTTGAGGCTTAGAAGCTTCGGCGTCGAGTGTGACGAGGCCGCGACGCGTCGGGTCGCCGATGATGGCGACGCCTTCGCCGGTTCCGTCCTTGATGCTTGAATGGACTCGCCGCGTAGCCTCTGCGGGCAGAAGCCGCGTCGCGTCGGCTGGCGAAAGCCACTTCCCTTCCTTGTCAATCGCGATCGGTACAACTACATATTTATCGCTGTCCATCGCTTCGATGACGGAACGCGCAGACCTCAAAGAGACCTCGTGCTCGCCCGAACGCCCGCCAAAGACCACACCCACACGCAGCTTCTTCGCCATATATTTTGAACAGCCTGAAAGTCCGGCTCTTAAAGAATAGTTTTACCAAGGGCCGACAAGATTAATTCGACGCCGAGCTCAGCCGTGCGATTATTGCTGTCAAGCGCCGTGTTGATCTCAACCACTTCGAGCGAGCGCATCCCGCCCGCCTCCGCTATCTTCTCCATCGCAAGGTGCGACTCGCGATAAGAGAGCCCGCCGCGAACGACAGTGCCGGAACCGGGAGCATCACCCGGGTCGAGCGCGTCGACATCCAGAGTCACGCAATATCCGGCGGGCGCGCGCGAAGCGATTCTGATCGCGTCATCCATGCACGCGCTCATGCCGCGCTCGTCTATCTCGCGCATGGTGAAGAAGCGTATGCCCAGCTTGCGTATCAACTCTCGCTCGCCCTGATCCACGTCGCGCGCGCCGATGTGCGCGCAATAACGCGGCTCCAGCTTGGGCGAGAAGTCCGCGATCTGCGTCAACTCGGGCGCACCGTAGCCGAGCAGCACCGCCAGCGGCATGCCGTGTATATTGCCCGAGGGCGTCGTCTCCGGCGTGTTCATGTCGGCGTGCGCGTCGAACCAGATGAGGCCCACCGCTTCATTTCGTTCCCTGTAATAAGAGGTCACGCCGGAGATGGAGCCGATGGCGATGGAATGATCGCCGCCGAGCACTATGGGCAGTTCTTCCGCGCTCAGGATATTGCGAACTTCCGTCGAGAGCTCTTCGCAGGCGAGGCTGATCTCGGCCAGATATTTCAACTTCTCTCCGGTCTCTGCAACGCCGTGCGGGCGCGCGATGCGCATGTCGCCCAGATCGCGTACCTCGTAGCCCAACTGCGCGATGCGCTGGTTGAGACGCGCGACACGCATCGCCGCCGGGCCGATGTCAACGCCCGCCGTGCTCGCGCCAAAGCCGAGCGGGACGCCCAGGATACTGACCTTGCGCCCGTGGCCGGGCCGGTTCGGAAGCGGGGTCGGCGCTTGCTGCTCGACTAAAGCCTCGTTCATATAAATCTCTCTTGAGGGTTGCGCGCCCGCCCCTAGCTTCCGAGGTTGATGTTAAAGCCGCTGCCGCCGCCCGATTGTGTCGGGAAGAAGGGTTTCAATAGCGAAGCGAAAGCCTGTAGGTTACGCGTCTGAATCAGAATCTCGCCCGGGCCCATAAACTCCGCGACGATGCCTTCGCCGCTCATCATGCTGCGGAAGAAGCCTGCGGCGGCCTTGCGCAGTGTGTATTGAGTCGAGCCTTCCCAGGCGACCAGATGGCCCGTGTCGACGACGTAGCGCTCGCCCGGCTGAAGACGCTTGCGATGAATCGCGCCGAAGGATGAGACGAGCAGCAGCCCCGTCCCCGAGACTTGCAGCACGAACAGGCCCTCGCCGCTGAAGAAGGTCTTCGCGCCGCCCCACTTCGTATCGACGTTCAAGCTCGCATCGCCCGCCAGGTATGAGCTTGATTGGACGAAGAACATTTGATTGCTCATTTCAAGGGCCGCGATGTCGCCCGGAGCGCCGGGCGCAAAAGTCACTTCGCCGGGGCCGCCGCGCGCCGTAAAGGTGGAGACAAACGCAGACTCACCGCCCGCCGCACGCTTGATCGCGCCGAAGAGCCCGCCCTTCATCTGCGATTGCAGCTCGACGTTGGCGGACATGGAGACCATCGCGCCCGCCTCTGCGAGGATGGACTGCTCTGGTTGCAGGCGGACGATGGCCAGCGAGAAGGCCGGTTGATGTAGCACTTCATAGCTGTAGCCGCGTCCCTGCCCGCGCGCATCCTCGTCTATGTGTATGCCGGATGCCGCGCCTCCTGCCGAAGCGTAAGCGTGCGGAGGCGGCGCTGAGCCCTGCGCTGGAGCGCCTGCCGTCAGGCGATAGCCGCAGCCGCCGCAGAATTGGGCGTTCGGTAGTAGCGAAGCATTGCACTGTGGACAGTTCATATGGAAACCCCTTCGGCCTTTTCGGCGATGATCTTGACGGCCTGCTCCGGCGTCCCGGCGAAATCCAGATAACTCACGTCCTTATCACTCACGACCAGATACTTTCGCCAGGCTTCGACGAGCGGCGGCCAGCAGTCGCCCAAAAGCACCAGCGGGCGCGGCTCGATCACGCGCGTCTGAATCTTATTCCAGACGAGCGATACTTCCGTCACCGTGCCCATCCCGCCGCGCAGGGCTATGAAGCCGACCGAGCGCGTGATCAGTCGTTGCAATCTTTCGTAGAAGTGCGGCGTCGCCACCTTGTCGGTCAGGTAGCGATTGGGCTCGGCCTGAAACTGGTTCATCACGATGCCGAGCACGCGGCCGCCCTTCTCGCGCGCCCCGCGACTGGCCGCCTCCATCACGCCCAGATAGCCGCCCGTGCAGATAGTGTAACCGGCCTCGGCCAGCAACTCTCCGACGCGATGCGCCTGCTCGTACTCCTTGCAGCTCTGGTCGCATTTCGAGCCACCGAATATCGTCACGATTCTTTCTTGCGTCTCGCTCATGTTGTCACCCGGATGCGATCGATTCTTTCAAGCGTTCTTAAGGTTTGAGCCGGTAAAGCATGCGCGGGAACGGGATCGTCTCGCGCACGTGCTCGATGCCGCACATCCATGCGGTGCAGCGTTCAATGCCCATGCCGAAGCCTGCGTGCGGGACGCTGCCATAGCGTCTGAGGTCTAAATACCAGTTGAAAGCCTCTTCGGGCAGATCGTGCAGACTGATCTGCTCGCGCAGGAAGTCCAGAGAGGTCGCGCGCTCGCCGCCGCCGATCACCTCGCCGTAGCCTTCCGGCGCGAGCACGTCAACGCCGAGCGCGAGTTCCGTTCGCTCAGGGTCGCGCGCCATGTAGAAGGCTTTGACCGCCGCCGGGTAGTGATGAACCATCAAAGGCTTGTCGTGCCTGGCCGAAAGGAATGTTTCGTCGGGCGCGCCGAAATCGCCGCCCCACTCAAAACGCGTCTCCATCTCGCCGCGCTCGTGTCCCTCTTGCAGCAGGCGGACGGCCTCGTCGTAATGCAGGCGCGGGAAAGGCGGGATGATCGCTTCCAGCTTTGCAGTGTCGCGCTCAAGGACTTTCAATTCTTCCTTGCGCTCGTCCAGAACGCGCGCGGCGATGGCGGAGAGGAAACGCTCGGCCAAACTCATCACGTCATCGAGCGTCGCGTAGGCCATCTCCGGCTCGACCATCCAGAACTCCGTCAGGTGTCGGCGCGTCTTTGACTTTTCGGCGCGAAAGGTCGGGCCAAAACAGTAAACTTTACCGAAGGCGGCGGCGGTCGCTTCGTTATAGAGTTGGCCGGACTGTGTGAGATAAGCCTTCTCGTCTTCAAAGTAGTTGACCTCGAAGAGCGTCGTCGTTCCCTCGCAGGCGGCGGGCGTAAAGATCGGCGCATCGCAGAGCGTGAAGTTATCGTTGTCCAGAAAATCACGCACAGCCCTGACCACAGTATGACGCACTTTGAGAATCGCGTGCTGGCGGCGCGAGCGCAGCCACAGGTGGCGATGATCCATCAGAAATTCCGTGCCGTGCTCCTTCGGCGTGATCGGATAATCGTGTGCCTCCTGCACGACCTCAGCGCTCGTGACGTCCACTTCGTAGCCGCCCGGCGCGCGCTCGTCCGCGCGCACAGTGCCGCGCACGACGATGGCCGATTCCTGCCCCAGAGACTTGAGCTGCTCCCAGGCTTCGGGCGCGAGCGTCTTTTTCAGCACGACGCACTGCACTATCCCTGTCCCGTCCCTTAACTGTGGAAAGAGGATTTTACCGCTTGAGCGTAGGTTGTAGAGCCAGCCCTTGAGCGTGACTTCTTCGCCGACGTGGCGAGACAACTGGTTGATGTAAATATGATGCATAGAATTTTCGGATGACGTTTTGCTCTTCTCTCTTAATTTTCAAATCTTATCTCGTCGTCGAGCCGCGCGGCTATTTCGCGGCGCAGGGCCGGAAAACGTCCGAGCCATTCCGCCGCCTGCTGGACGATCAGAAAGGTCGGGCGGATGAATTGCGCGTAGGTGAGCCCGCGCCCGCACACGGCTGTTTGATAGGAGAATGTTCCGATCGCTTTCAGACCGCGCTGGACTGTCATCAGCCGAAACTCGCGCGCGAACTCGTCAGGGTCAAGCGGCGCAAGGCCGCGCTCGCGCCGCTCGTCCAGAAAAAAGAGGCGGTGCGCGCGCACTTCCGAGAGCGACGGCGGCTCCGGCTGCCTGTCCATCAGGAGCGAAACCAGATCGTAGCTCGCCGGGCCCATACGCGCGTCCTGGTGATCGACTATGCGCAGCCGGTCGCGTCCATCCACGATCAGGTTGGACGCGTGATAATCACGATGACAGAGGAAGCGCGGGCGCTCGGACAACTCCGCCGCAATGTCGTTGAGCTCGGCCTTCAATTCCGCCGCCGTGCCGTGCGAGAGCTGCTCCTTGCGCAGGCTGCCGAAAAAGTGTTCGAGAAAGAAGCCAAGCTCCCAGGCCAGCTTCGCTTCGTCGAAGGCAAGGCGGCTGGCGATTGAATTAAGCTCGTAGGCGACGGGCGTGGCCGCCTGAATCTGCGCGATCAGGCTGATGGCCCGCTCCTTATACGTATCAGCGTCCTCCTCCGATGCTGACTCGTAGACGAGTCGCAACTGTCGATCACCCAAATCTTCCTGAACGATAATCCCGTTCGGAGCGTCAACGTCGAGGATTTCCGGGACGGGCAGGCTCGCAGCCATGAACATCCGCGTGACATCAAGGAAAGGGTGAAACTCCGGGTCGAAAGGCTCTGGATAGACGGCGGCGATGGCGGTCGCGCGCTTCCATGGGATACGAAAATACTCGCGCGTGGAGGCATCCGGCGTTAAGGCGTGCACGTCCTCTTCCCTGACCCGATCACTACTGCGCGCGAGATAGGCCAGGATTCGCTCGCGGGCAGACGAATCAAATGCGTTCGAGGTGATCTGGGAAGCTAGGCTCATTCGATCTGGCGCAGACTTGGACAAGCGTTTTTTAAAATGCGGCGGGACTCCGACCATTCAAGCTGTCCCGCCGTATCTCTTGTTCCTCTTAGAATTCAAGGATTGTATCACTGCCGCAAAGACACGACAAAGTTATCTCCCAGAAATTCGCCCCTGAGCGCTTTGGGCGGCGGCTCCTTGCCGCGCACAAGGTCTGCGCGGACAACAGCCGCCTCCTCGATGCGCTCGCCCTCGCGTATACGAACGCCGTCGCCCAGGATTGCCCGGCGAACGCTCGCGCCCGCCTCGACCGTCACTTCATTCCAGAGCAGGGACTCGCGCACATCCGCCTCGTCGGAAATCCCACAGCCCTGCCCTGCGTCCAGCTCGACGCCCTTTTCGGCCATCATCGCCAGACTAATCTCCAGATAGCGCGGGATGGTCGAAAGCTCGTACCACCGCCCATCGGCTATATGCGCGACGACGCGCTCGCCCTTTGCTATGGCCTGCGGGTACACGTCCGTCGTCGAATGGGAAAAGACGCCGCGCGGGATGTAAGAGAAGATACGCGGCTCAAGGATTTGAATGCCCGTGAACATGAACGGCACGCTCTCGTCATCCGGGGCGTTATCGGACGTGGCGGGCGCGGGCATTCCTCCAAAGCCCCTGATCAATCCGTCGCGTGTCTCGACGATGCTGAAGCGCTCGCGCTTTGGATTGGGACGCAGCACGAGCGTCGCCAGAGCGTTCGTGCGCCTGTGCGTCTCAAGCGCCTCGGAGAGGTTGATGTCCGTGATGATCTTTCCATTGATGACGACGAACGTGTCGCCTTCGAGCAGTTGGCGCGCGTTATCCAGCGCCCCGCTCGTGCCCAGGATGACGGGCTCTTCGATGTATTCCAGGCGGACGCCGAAGCGGCTGCCGTCGCCGAGCGACGCTCGCACGGACTCTGGCCGGTGGTGCAGGTTGACGACCACGTCACGAAAACCGTACCGGCCCAGGTATTCGGCGACGTAGCCGACGAGCGGGCGGCCCAGAAAAGGAATCGCAGGCTTCGTGCGGTCTTCGGTCAAAGGCCAGAGCCGCGTTCCATAACCGGCGGCCAGAATCATCGCGCGCATGTATTTGTCCCCTTAAACCCCTGATGCTGCTCTCCCGATTGATAATACTACAAATGAGTTGATTATCCGGGAACTGTGCCTTCAATGAATATTTAATAGGTCGTATGGTGAACAGTCACCGCACAAGTTAATTGACTTCGCACCGACTTTAGCTTACTTTTGCTGTAGTGCGCTGCGCCGACAATGCAGCCCTTGAAAGCCGCCTTTTCCAACACAGTTCAAGCTCTCTTTCATGTGTTGCACTCATACCTTAGATTCCTGACACCTATTAGAGGGGAAGATGAAATTTTCCATCAGAGCACTTCCGGCGCTATTGTTCTTCATCTGTCTGCTGTGCGCAGCGGACGCTCACGCAGACCCGATCATTATCACGGGCGGCTCGGCTTCGGTGGAATCGTTTGCGGGTGGACGATTTACCTTCGTGAGCGATAGTTTCAGGATACAGGGCGGCACGAATTGGGGAACCAATTCCTGTGTGCCCTGCCGGGCGGGTCAGACGGTCAGCATCGGAAGCCTCAACGCCGGAACCTTCGACATACGCAACGGCCCGGCGGTCATCAACGGCATCTCCTATGCTAGCCTCACCTATTCAGGATTCCTGAGCTACGAAGGCAGCATAGTCATCCCTAACGACCCGTCCAGCCTCATCACCATGACGACACCGTTCACCTTCAACGGCAGGCTCCACGGCTGCACTTCCTCACAGATCAGCGGCTGCCCGGAGGGGCAGGATGTTTTTGATTCTTTCCTGGTAGGGCAAGGCATTGCGACCGTGACGATACACAGCTTTGATGGTGGCGTGTCTTTTGGTCAACTCTACGAGGTCAACCACGTCAGGTACGACTTTGCCGCGCCGACGCCGACACCGGAACCGGCGACGATGTTTCTGCTGGGCACTGGATTGGCCGGGATTGGTGCTGCTGTCCGCAGGAAACGTAAAGCAAGCAGGGATAGAACCTCTTAGCTCCGCGCTGGTCTACGAACACACCGAAAAATTTAAGAGGCTTGCGAGGCGTCGCGCATGACGAGGTCGAAAGTGCCGGGCGCGACCTTGCGGAAACGCCCGTTGCGATTGAGCGAGACGGCAATGCTGATGGTCGGATTGTGTCCTGTGAAGTTGAACCCGCCTTCGAGCAAGCGATTGTAGATTTCGTTGACGTGCAGGGGCTCGCTGGCTTCCCTCAAAAGCATGGTGGTCGCCTGCGGGATCGTGCGATCCATGAACCTGTTGCTCTTGATCTCGATGTCTGTGCGTACGTTGGGGATATGATGACGTGGCGCGGCGTTTCTGGGCGCGTAGGTGTTCTTCGCCAGGTCGTGCCGCATGGCCGCTTCGATCTGCGCGTCGGAGGGAGTCGGCGCGGGAGCGGCGGTATTGGCGCTTAAGACATTCGAGAGCAGACGAAAGATGGCGGCCTCGGTCTGGCTGGCGAGCGTATCCATCTCTGCAAGCTCTGCTCGCACAGTCTCGGCCTCCGACTCCAGCTCCGCGAGCCGCGCAGCCAGCCGCGTCCGCGCCCCGCGTGCCTGCCGCAAACTCTGTTCGAGCGTTGAAATCAGATTTTCGTTCGCCATAACCTCTCAACTTTCGCTGCTCGTCAATCTAAAATCCAAAATGGCCTCACCTGTCCCGCTCGATGATATAAGTGGGAATCGAATAGAGAGCATCGCAGTATTTGGAATTGGGCAAGGCTTCGAGCGCGGCGCGGGCCGCTTCGGCATATTCATAGGCACGCTCCCTGGCTCTTTCGAGCGCGCCGGTTCTCTCGACAGCGGCGAGCAACGTCGCCCGCTCTACCTTCGCGTAGCTGCCATCTTGCATGATCGTTTGCAGGGAAGCCCGCCATGAAGCGTTGCTTTCAAGCAGGTAGATCAGGGGAAGCGTGAGCTTGCCTTCGAGCAGGTCAACGCCCGCCGGTTTGCCCAGCGCCTCGCCTGTCGCGGTGAAATCCAGCAGGTCATCCACGACCTGAAAAGCCGTCCCCAAACTCATCCCGTATTCCCTGAGCGCGCGGCGTCGTTCGTCATCGGCCCCGCCCAGTATCGCACCGATCTCGCAACAGGCGCTAAAGAGGTAAGCCGTCTTTCGCTGCAAGATGTCCAGGTATTGCTCTTCGGAAACGTCCGTGCGACCGAGCAATGTCAGTTGCAGCAACTCGCCCTCGGTCATCTTGCGCGTGACATTGGTCAGAATATCCAGTATCGGCAGCGAGCGTTCCTGCAAGCTCGTTTCAAACGCAGACATGTAGAGCCAATCGCCCATCAGCACGGCGGTCTGGTTTCCGAAACGAGAATTGATGGACGGACGATTGCGGCGCGTTTCGGCGTTATCGATAATGTCGTCGTGAACGAGTGTCGCCGTGTGCAGGAATTCCATGACGGCTGACATGCGCACAGAGTTGAATTGAGAAGCGTCGCCGCCGACGGCGTAATTGGAGAGAATCGTGAGCGCGGGCCGCACGCGTTTCCCGCCGGACGCGCGCAGGTAATCGCCCAGATACGCGATGACTTGAATGTTCGACCGCGCCTGCCGCTCAAACTCCGACTCGACCAGCGACAGTTCGTGCGCGATGAGATTGAAAATTCGCCGCGCCGAGATTTGCGGGTCTTCGAGGGCGGCTGTGTTACCCGAACTAAACATAAATTTCAGAGGTCAGATGCCGGATGTTAGTTTAACGAGCAGTCAGTTTTTCTGACATCTAACATCCGGCATCTGCTTTTTCAGTTTGAGCGATAATTGGTGAACTGCATGTCTATGCCGAAATCATGGCTCTTGAGTTTGGCGATCACGTCCTGCAAAGTATCACGATCACGCCCGGTTATTCTCACCACGTCGCCTTGAATCGCGCTCTGCACTTTCGCTTTCGAGTCCTTGATGAACTTGACTATCTCTTTGGCCTTCTCCTGCGGAATGCCCTGTTGAATCGAGACGTGCTGGCGCACTGTGCCGCCAGCCGCCGGTTCGACTTTACCGTAGCTCAGAGCTTTCAAGGGCACGCCGCGACGCACGAGCTTCTGCTGTAGAATGTCGTTCATGTTGCGCAGCCGCGTCTCGTCTTCCGCCGTCAGCAGAAGTTCCTTCTCTTCGAGCGCGACCGAAGCCTGGCTGCCCTTGAAATCGAAACGCTGTTTGACTTCCTTCAGGGTTTGATTGATGGCGTTGGTAATCTCCGCGCGATCTACCTGTGAAACTATATCGAATGAGTTCTGTTGAGCCATAAGATGTTGGGAATTGATCTCTACACTGTTGCGCTATTCGTCCAGCGCGCGAGCATAACATCAAATACGCCGGTGATGAAAGTTTAATGTGTGCCTGCTAATCAATGGCCCCTCAGATGGAAGCCCCGTCCGCAGGGTCGCTCCCCAGTTCCAGGTTGAAAAAGCGCGAAAAATTTTCGCTCGTCCGGCGTCCCATCTCGACCGTCTCCAGGTTGTGAAGCTCGGCCAGGCAGCGCGCCACCTCTACGACGCGCTCCGGCTCGTTGCGCCGCCCGCGAAATGGAATCGGCGTCAGGTATGGGCAATCGGTCTCGATCAAGAGCCTGTCCGTAGGGACTAGACGTGCGACCTCTCGCAGGCTCTCCGCCTTCTTGAACGTCACATTACCGGCAAACGAGATCATAAAGCCAAGCTCAAGCACGCTTCGGGCCATCGCCTCAGAGCCGCCGAAGCAATGCATCACGCCGCCCCGCTCAGCAGTCGCGCACTCGTCCCGAAGAATGCTCACCGTCTCGTCATCGGCTTCGCGCGAATGGATAATGACGGGCAGGCGCAGCTCTCGCGCCAGACGCAATTGCTCTCGAAAGACGCGGCGCTGCACGTCGCGCGGCGAATGATCGTAATGATAATCGAGCCCTATCTCGCCCCAGGCGATAATGCGCGGACTTCTTCTGACAAGCTCCAGCAGACGCTCACGCGCAGCCTCGTCAAACAGCTTGGCGTCATGCGGGTGCACGCCGACCGCCGCGTAAACATTCTCGAACTCGTCGGCCACTGCGACGGCGCGCTCCATAGAACCGCTGTGCGGATCGCCCGTCCCCACATTCAGGATAGCGCGCACTTCTGCGCGCCGCGCACGCTCGACCACATCGGCGCGGTCAACGTCATACTCTTCGCCGTCAATGTGCGCGTGCGAATCTACGAACATAAGCAATAGCGATCACAGGACAGGTCAGTACCGCCGAAGGTCTCTGGCGGGTCTGCTAGGAGTACCCGCCCGGCTTAAGCAGACGGTACTGGCTGTTACTTCAAACGCGCGCCGTTCGGCACGTCTTCCGTGAAGGTGGCGATGACGGGTCGCCCCTCTTCGCCGATGGAGGCCGCGAGAATCATGCCCTGCGATTCGTAGCCGCGCAGCTTGCGTGGCTTGAGATTCGCCACGACCACGACCTTTCGCCCGATCATCTTTTCGGGCTCGTAATATTCCGCGATACCTGCGAGCACCTGTCGCGGCTCCTGTTCGCCGAGGTCAATCGTGAAGCGTAAGAGCTTGTCGGATTTGGGCACGCGCTCGGCGGTCAGGATTTCGCCGACGCGTAGCTCGATTTTGGCGAAGTCGCCGATCTCAATAAAACTGGCGACGCCTTCGGCCTGTCCGGTCTGTGCGCCCGGTACGGCTTCGGCTTCGGTCGCGCCCTGCATGGGCGGCTCAGGTCTGGTTTGTTCGCGGCCCGGTGCGGTTGCAACCGCGTCGGCCTCCGTCGCGTGTGTGCCCTTGGGCTCGTTTTCCTTCTCTATCTCTGCCATTGTTTTCGCCTTGTCGATGCGCGGGAAGAGCGGCTTGACTTCGCCGATTTTCGTTCCCGCCTGTAATGTTCCCCATTCGAGCTGTGATGGATCGGCGCGCTCAATCTCTCCGGTCAATCCAAGCTGCGCGTAAATCTTGCGTGTCGTCTCCGGCATCACGGGATGAAGCATGACCGAGAGCCAGCGTATGGCTTCGGCGGCGCGATACAGGACGGCGTTGAGCGTCTGTCTTTGTCCCTCATCCCTGGCAAGCTCCCAGGGCTTGGCGTCCGAGATCATCTTGTCCACGCGCTCGATGATGGCCCAGGCGGATTCGAGCGCGCGGCTGAAAGCGTACTCGTCGAAGTGCTTGACGAACTGATCGCGTGCGCGCTCAAGGACTGAGGCCAGTGCCAACGCGTCAGGGTCAATCCCGGCCCGCTTGGCCGCCAGATATTTCTCTTCGGCGATGACGGGCGAAGGAACATTTCCATCGCAGTAGCGCCCGATCATCGTCAGCGTGCGCGCGACGAGATTGCCGAGCCCGTTCGCCAGATCGCTATTGATGCGCTCGATGAGCGTCTCATAGCCGAACTTCCCATCCTGCCCGAAGTTCATCTCGCGCAGGCAGTGGTAACGCACCATGTCGTTTGAGAAGTGGCGATGCAAGACGCCGAGGTCGATCGTGTTGCCCAGAGTCTTGGACATCTTGCGCCCGTTCTGGTCGAGCCACATGCCGTGCGCGAAGACCATGCGCGGAAGCTCAAGCCCTGCGGTCAGCAGAAAGGCGGGCCAGTAGATGGCGTGCTGCCTGACAATATCCTTGCCGACCAGGTGCGCGGCGGGCCAGAACTTGTCGAAGCCGACGATGCTCTCCCGCTCGGCGTTTCCGAAACCGAGCGCCGTGATGTAATTGGGGAGCGCGTCAAACCAGACCCAGATCGTGTGATCCGGGTCATCCGGCACGGGGATGGCCCAACTGACGGCCGAGCGCAGGCGGCTCACGGCCAAGTCTTGCAGGCCGCTGCGCACGAAGGCCATGACCTCATTGCGCCGCGTCTCGGGGCGAACGAAGTCCGGGTGCGATTCATAGAACTCAAGCAGCGTCTCGGCATAATCCGAAAGCCGGAAGAAGTAGCTCTCCTCCGACACGCGATCGAGCGGGATAAGGTGTTCGAGACAACGCGGCGGGTCGCCTTCGCGCTCGGGCTTGATGTACTCGTCCTCCGTCTTGAAGGTCGCGCAGGAAGCACAGAACCATCCCTCGTAGTGTCCCTTGTAAATAGGCTCGCGCCCTTTCGGCGTGCGCGCGCGCGCGACTCTACGCCACAACTCGCTCACGCCCTCGTAATGGAATGGCTCGGTCGTCCGCATGAAGATGTCATAGCCGCCGTGCTCCGTGTCGAGGCCGAACATGCCGAATATCTTTTTGTATTCGCTGACGATCGCATCCGTGTGCTCTTTGGGCGTGAGGCCGCGACGCTCGGCGACGCGCTGGATGTTGATGCCGTGCTCGTCCGTGCCCGTCAGAAAAAAGGTCTCGTAGCCGCGTTGCCGCTTGTAGCGCGTCATGCAATCAGCGACCAGCGTGGTATAGAGACTGCCTAGATGCGGCAGGCTGTTGGCGTAATAGATCGGCGTAGTGACGTAGAAACTCTTCATTGATTGTCAATGGTAACGGGAATGAAGACAGGTCAGTACCGCCAAAGGTCTCGGGCGGGTGCTGCGACTTGATAACCGCCCGGCTTAAGCAGGCGGTACTGACCTTTTATCTCCCTCTGTTGGGCTGTGCTCTGGCGAATTCATCGTCGGCATTGAAGCGTGGCAGTTCGGGGCTATCAGCCACGCGGCGCGCGATGTCGAGCGCGATCTCGGCTTCCTGCACCAGCCCGCGAAAATCCCAGGTATCGCTGTACTCGTCGGACGGTTGATGATAATTGGCCGTGTTGTAGGCTTTGAACTTCTCTTCGCCCCAGCCCTTGGGACGCCCGATGAAGTCCTGACCTTCCTTCAGGCTGATCGAAGGCACGCCCACTTTCGCAAACGGGAAATGATCGGAGCGATAGAAGGAGCCCTGCTCCGGGCGCGGGTCGGGCGCGACGCGCATCCCGCGATCACGCGCCACCGCCTGCACGACAGCTTCGAGCGATGAGCGGTCTGCGCCCAGTGGAGCGAAGTCGTGTGTGGGCCCAAGGATGTTCAGCGAATCCAGATTGACGTTGGCGGCTGTCTTTGCGACCGGCACGAGCGGGTGCGTCGAGTACCACTCGGAGCCGAGCAATCCCTGCTCCTCAGCCGTCGTAATCAGGAACATGATCGAGCGGCGCGGCCTCTCCTGCGGCGGCCATTTCATGATCGCTTCTGCGATACCGATCATGGCGGCAACGCCCGTCGCGTTATCCTGCGCGCCGTTGTAGATGGTATCGCCGTTCTTATTCGGCGCGCCGATGCCCAAGTGATCCCAGTGTGCGGAGAAGATCACGTACTCGTCTCTGAGCCTCGGGTCGCTGCCCTGAATGACCGCCGCGACGTTGGGCGCTTCGACGCGCTTGACCTCGTTCTTCATGTCGATCGAGGCTTTGAGGTTGAGCTTGACGGGTTGAAAATCGCGCGTCGCGGCCTGTCGCCTGAGCGCGCCCAAATCCTGCCCGGCCAGATGCATCATGCGCTCGGCGGCATCGTTGGTCATCCACGAGCGCAGCTTGAGAAACGGCGTCCGGTCATTCGCCCCGCGCGCTATGTCGTAGCGCCATGACCCGTTCGAGGTGCGCACCACGCTCCAGGGATAGCCGGCCGACTCATCCGTGTGCAGAAGGATTGCGCCCGCCGCGCCACGCCGCGCCGCCTCTTCAAACTTGTACGTCCAGCGCCCCGTGTAGGTCAGCGCGCGCCCGCCGAAGAGGTTCGGCTCGCTCTCGGTCGCGGGCGGGTCGTTCACGAGCATGACCAGTATCTTATTGCGATAATCATCGGCATCGCCCTTGTAATCATTCCAGCGCTGCCCCGGCGATTCGATTCCGTAACCGACGAAAACCAGGTCGGCATTTACGGAAACGTTCTCGGTCTGCGCTCCCGTAAAGGCAACGAAGTCATCCGCGAACTTGAAAGTCTCTTTCTTACCATTGCCGCTGATTTCCAGCGTCGGCTTCGGGTTGGCGTTGACGCCGACGAGCGCGACGGGTTGATAGAAGCTGCCTCCCTGTCCGCCGCCGCGAAGGCCGAGCGCCTCGAACTGCGCCGCGACGTATTTGGCGGCCAACTCGCCGCCGCGCGTGCCTGGCCCACGCCCTTCCAGGAGGTCGTCGGAGAGATACTTGATATGAGCGCGCAGGGTATTCTCACTTATGCCGGCGGGCATGGTCGCGTTGCCGCGCGCCTGTGCGCCGCGCGTCGCCGGACGGCGCGGGCGCTGCGGCATGACGCTCATGTTGAGGCTGGCGACGAGTAGCACGGCGATGATGAAGTTCGTTCCGGCAATCATCCGACTCGCGTTGCCGCGAATCAATAATCGAGTTTTATTCATAGCGATTTTGGATTCCCTCCTTTACTGATTCCCCTTAATCAGCGCCATCGCTTCGGCGCGCGTGCGTTGATCTTTGCGAAAGCCTCCAAGGACGGCTGAGGTGACTGTGATCGCGCCCGGCTTCTTCACTCCCCTGAGCGTCATGCAGGTATGCTCGGCCTCGATGACGACCATCACGCCGAGCGGCTTCAAGCCCTGATAGAGCGTGTCGGCGATCTGTTGCGTGAGCCGCTCCTGAACCTGCAAGCGGCGCGCGAAGGTTTCGGCCAGCCGCGCGAGCTTCGAGAGCCCGAGGATGCGCCCGTTCTTAGGGATGTAGGCGATGTGACACTTGCCGACGAAGGGCGCAAGGTGATGCTCGCAGATCGAGGCGATGCTGATGTCCTTGAGGATGACCATCTCCTCGTGCGTGTCGCCGGGCAGCGGCGCGACGTGCTCCTGCGGGTCTTCGCGCATCCCGGCCGTCAGCTCTGCATACATCTCGGCGACGCGCTCCGGCGTGCGCTGCAAGCCGGGCCGCGCCGGGTCTTCGCCGATGCCTTCCAGTATCAGGCGCACTCCCTCGGCAATCTTCTCAAGATCGACCGCTGTGCGGACGGTCACCATGTCTTGTTCGTCAAGCTCGCTCGTCTTCGACGGCGAAGAATTCTTACTCATGCTTTGAACCCTCTTGATAAGCGCGGAGCGCCGCCGCTTCGATCAGGCGCAGCGCAGCGCCCGACTTGAGCGCCGCCGCGCGGCACTGCTCATACTCCGGCATCTCTTTGATGACGCGCCCGTTGATACGCGCCACTTTAACATCAATCGGGCCGTAAGGCGTTTCGACGCGCGCGGTCTCACGCTCAAGCGCGCGCCGCTCCACCTCGTAGCTACGCACGCCGAGCGTCGTCGTCTCCGTAAACAGCAGCTCGCACATGGCATCACGCATCGAAGGATGACACAGGATTTGGATGAGCACGCCGGGGCGATTCTTCTTCATCTGCACGGGCGTCAGGAAGCAATCGAGCGCCCCGCCCGCGAGCGCTTTTTCCATGACGTAGCCGAAAAGCTGCGGCGACATATCGTCGATATTGGATTCGATCATCAGTAGACGCTCATCCACCTGAGCGACGCTTTCCGCCCCCTCGCCGAGCATCAGTCGCAGCACGTTCGGAAAATTCTCATATTCGCGCCCGCCCGCGCCGTAACCTGTCGCCGCAATCTTCATCTTCGGCAAAGGGCCATAGCTGCCCGCGACGACGCTGCTGATGATGGCCGCGCCCGTCGGCGTCAATAGCTCGCCCTTGATCTCCGTCGCATAGACGGGCGCATCCTTGACAAGCTCCGCGACCGCAGGCGGCGGCACGGGAAAGCGCCCGTGGGCCATCTCGACCATCCCGCTGCCGACATGAAGCGGCGAAGAGACGAAACGCTCCACGCCCAAAAGCTCGAACCCAATGCAAGCGCCGACTACATCCACGATGGCGTCCAGCGCGCCGACCTCATGAAAATGTATGCGCTCGATCGGCAGGTTGTGCACGCGCGCTTCGGCCTCCGCCAGCCTTGTGAAGATGGATGACGCGCGCTCCTTGACTCTTTTATCAAGGCGCGAGTCGTTGATGATTTTCAGTATGTCGCCCAGATGGCGATGCGCGTGCTCGCGGCCTGTGCGTACGTGTGCGCGCGTCGCGCTGATGCCCGAGCGATCGGTGGTATCGAATTCCACTTCATAACCGGAGATGTCCAGCAGCGCGAGTTGCTCAGTCAAAGCGTGCGGGTCAACCCCGACGCCGACCAGAGCGCCCAGGATCATGTCCCCGCTCGCACCCGCGAAGCAATCGAAGTAAAGAATTCTCATAGCGCATCGAAGAGCGGCAGAATCTCTCCCGCCGGGCCCTGTAAAATCTCGTCGCACAACTCAGAGAGGGGCGTGCGCTCTGGATTGATCTCGACCGTGTAGGCTCCGGCGGCGCGCGCTATCTCCGGCAAAGCCGCCGCCGGATAGACCACAGCCGAAGTGCCGACGACGAAACACAACTCGCACGCTCTGGCCTTGATGACGGCGCGCTCGAATGCCCCTGCCGGAATCATCTCTCCGAAGAGCACGACATCCGGTCGCAGAGCATCTCCGCAAGACGCGCAGGCTCGGGCCCGCTGCCTTTCAGCATGCTCTTCATCGAGCAGCTCATAACGCTCGCCGCATGTGATGCAGCGCGCGCGTCGTATATTGCCGTGAAGCTCTATGACATCGCGCGAGCCGGCGAGTTGATGCAGGCCGTCTATGTTCTGTGTGACGAGCGTGTAATCAGCGAAGCGCTCCTGCCAGCGCGCCAGCGCCATGTGCGCCGCGTTCGGGCTCAGAGTTTTGAGCAGGCCGAGCCTGTAATCGAACCATTCCCAGACCGCCGGAAGATCGCGTTCGAGCATGCCCGCCGAAGAGATCACATCGAAGGGCATTCCCTTCCAGACGGCAGCGCCGCCGCCGCCGCGAAACGTCGGCACGCCCGATTCAGCCGAGACGCCCGCGCCCGTCAGCACAAGCACCGATTGCGCCTCTGCAAACCGTCGTCGCAGTTCGGCAGAAATTGAGGTCAAAGTCTTTGCCGGCATGTGTATGAGGATTGATGTTAACAGAACGCACTAGAACAGTGTCAAGCAAGTGCTTATCCGAAATCCGCTGGGCAGGTCAACGCCCGGGCAATTAGCCTCAGGCTCGACCGCTGGGCTATACTGCTGGCTTTGCTGTCGGCTGGCGCTGCCGGCGAACATTAGCGAGTGTAGAGGAAGAGATTGAGCCTACTTAAACTACAAGAGACCTTGAGGGAGCGCGTGCGGGCGCTGGCGCTGGAGTTGTTCGGCGTGACGCTCGAACAGGTGAACTCCGAAGTGCCGCCGCGCACTGAGCTTGGAGACCTGGCCTTCCCCGTCGCCTTCGAGCTTGCCAAGCGTATCAAGCAGGCGACGGGCGAGAAACGCGCGCCGCGCGTCATCGCCGACGAGTTGAAAGCCGCGCTTGAGACGACGCCGGGCATAGCCCGCGTAGAAGTAGCGGGCGCGGGCTACCTCAACGTTTTCTTCGATCGCGTACGCTTCCTCTCGGACTTCACAGTCGCCGGGGTCGGGGTAAAAGAGGCGGAGTCTTTATCGGACTCAAGGCCGAAGCGGATGGTCGAACACACGAGCATCAATCCGAACAAGGCCGCGCACATCGGCCACGTCCGCAACGCCGTGCTGGGCGATACCTTCGTGCACATTCTGCAAGCGGCGGGCGAGCGCGTCGAAGTACAGAACTACATCGATAACACGGGCGTGCAAGTGGCCGATGTGGTCGTCGGCTTCCTGCACATCGAACGCATGACGCTCGAAGACATCAAGCGGCTGGACAAGGGGCTGCCGCCTGAGCGCCCGTTCGATTATTACTGCTGGGAGCTTTACACGCGCGTCGGGTTGTTCTATCGCAACGATGACCCGAACGGCGAGATGAACGCGGAGCGATTGAAGCTTCGCGCCGAAACGCTGCACGCGATAGAGGAGGGCGACAACAGAATCGCGCTGCTGGCGGATTACGTCGCCACGCGCAACGTCGAATGTATCCTGGACACGATGGAGCGCCTAGGCATTCGCTATGACGTGTTGCCGCGCGAGTCGGAGATTCTGCACTTGCACTTCTGGGATCGCGCCTTCGAGCGTATGAAGCAGAGCGGGACGATTCGCTTTGAGACCGAAGGGCGCAATCGCGGCTGCTGGGTCATGCCCTTTGAATCGCATACGGGCACGGACGAGCACGAGGCCGACAAGGTCATCGTGCGCTCGAACGGAACCGTCACCTATACGGGCAAGGACATCGCCTATCAACTCTGGAAGCTGGGCCAACTCGGGCTTGATTTCTATTACAGGCCCTTTCGTACCTACGAAGACGGGCACACGACATGGATAACAACGACAGAGCCGCGCGCAGACTCTTCCATCACGCGTGAGATGCTGGGCATTGACTCGCGCCCGCACTTCGGCGGCGGCGCGACCGTCTATAACGTCATCGATTCGAGGCAATCATATCCGCAGGAAGTCGTCAGGCGCGGCGTCGCGGCTGTCGTCCCCGAGGTCGGAGAGGATGCGAGCGTGCATCTGGCCTACGAGATGGTCGCGCTCTCGCCCGCCGCCTGCGAAGAGTTGGGGATCGCCCTGAGCGATGAAGACCGCGCGCGTCCCTACATAGAGATGAGCGGGCGCAAGGGGCTCGGCGTCAAGGCCGACGATCTCATCAGTCGCCTTGAAGAGAGCGCGCTGCGCGAAGTCTCTACGCGTCATCCAGAGCTTTCTGACGATGAGAAGCGCGACACGGCACATGTCATCGCGGTCGGCGCGCTGCGCTACTTTCTCCTGAAATGGACGCGCAATTCCGTCATCGCCTTCGATTTCAAAGAAGCGCTCTCGTTTGAAGGCGAGACGGGCCCTTATTGCCAGTATTCGGCGGTGCGCGCCAATTCCATCTTTCGCAAGCTGGACGCGGGCGCGCTGGCGTCTGCCGAACAATTTCTCGGCGAAGCGGCGGGGAGCGACGTGGAAAGCAGGCCGGACGTGGCGGGGATATTTGAAGGCGAAGGCGGCGACGAAATCTGGTCGCTCGTCACGCTCGCGGCCCGCCTGGATGAGACCATCGCGGGCTCAGCCGCTCAGGCCGAGCCCGCCTACCTGGCAAAATATACTTTTAACCTGGCGCGCGCTTTCAATCTTTTCTATCATCGCCATCGTATTATAGGCGAGGAGGACGCGACCCGGCGCGCCGTGCTCGTCCGCGTCGCAGACATCGCGCGCAGGCAGTTGACGGCCGCGCTCAACACGCTCGGCATCGCCGTTCCCGAGAGAATGTAGACGCGCGCGCGTCTTAGGATTGACAACTTCTTTTGCCTTGGGCAGGAGATCAAGACCGAGTCGAGTTTGAGGAAGATATGCTTATAGTAATGAAGACGGACGCCACCGAGCGCGATATTGAAGCGGTCGTGCGCGTGATCACGGAGATGGGCTTTCGCGCTCACCCCATGCCGGGGGCGACGCGCACCGCCATCGGCGTGACTGGCAACCAAGGTGCTGTTGACCCGTCGCGCTTCGAGAATCTATCGGGCGTCGCCGAAGCCATACGCGTCAGCAAGCCTTATAAACTGATCTCGCTTGACCTGCGCCCGGAAAAGACTGTCGTGCGCGTCGGCGATGCGAGCATCGGCGGCGAAGAACTGGCACTGATCGCCGGGCCTTGCGCCATCGAAAGCCGCGCGCAAGCCTTCGCCATTGCCGAAGCCGTGCGGCGCAGCGGCGCGCGTTTCTTTCGCGGCGGCGCGTTCAAGCCGCGCACTTCCCCTTACGCTTTTCAGGGGCTCGGCGAGGAAGGCTTGAAGATGCTGGCAGAGGTGCGCGAGGTCTACGGGTTGAAGATCGTGACGGAAGCCATGGACGAAGCGGGCGTCGATATGGTCGAGCGTTACGGCGACATGATTCAGATCGGCGCGCGTAATATGCAGAACTTCTCGCTCCTGCGTCGCGCCGGTCGCTCGCAGCTTCCCATCCTGCTCAAGCGCGGGCTCGCCGCGACGCTGGACGAATGGCTGCTCGCCGCCGAGTACATTATGGCCGAGGGCAATTACAACATCGTGCTCTGCGAGCGCGGCATACGCACCTTCGCCCAACACACGCGCAATACGCTTGACCTTGCGGCAATCCCTGCGGTCAGACGCGTCTCGCACCTGCCCGTCATCGTCGACCCTTCACACGGCACGGGTAAGAACTACATGGTCATCCCTCTGGCGCGCGCAGGAGTGGCCGTCGGCGCAGACGGGCTCATCATCGAAGTGCACGACCAGCCCGAGCGCGCCCTCTCGGACGGTGCGCAGGCGTTGACGCTTGAACAGTACCAGCAACTCGTTGACGAAGTGCGGGCCATACACGAAGTAATCTCGCCCGCGCCCGTCAGCTAAGCGATATAAAAGCCCCTGAAAGGGACAGCAGAGTGTGGCCCACGGCGCAAGCCGTGGGCATGAGGTTAGAAGAGAGAATCAAGCCCCGAAGGGGCGTAAGAACTTCACCTTGAGGTTCTTACGCCCCTTCGGGGCTCATTCACGTTTTGCAATCGTATTCCCACGGCTTGCGCCGTGGGCTACAGTCTATCGCCCCTTTCAGGGGCTTTTAAAATTCGCCTTGCGAGTTGCGCCTCAATCTCTCGATCCGGTCTTCTCACTGTAAAATTACGCTTGACTCTGTAGGCGGCTACAGGGTTTATGATATGAATAACTTTTAGGGGGAGGTCAGCCTGTAGAGTATGAGATTCACGAACAGAGCCGGGCAGCGTGTTGCGGACGATAGTGCCGGGATGTTGAAGATCGGCGAGGTCTCGAACCTGAGCGGGATAGGCATCGAGGCGCTGCGCTTCTATGAGAAGAGCGGGCTGCTGGATCGCCCGGCTCGCACGGGGAGCGGTTATCGCCTGTACGACCGTGAGGTGCTCGATCGCCTGGCCTTCATCAAGCGGGCACAGGTGCTGGGGTTCTCGCTTGAAGAGATCAAGCGAATCATCAGTGAGAGGCGAGCGGGACAGAGTCCGTGCGCGGGAGTGCGCGAGATCGTTCGTCACCGGCTCGCGGAGTTGGACGAACGCATGGCCCAGATGCGCCGCTATCGCAAAGAGCTTGCGGCAGCCCTGGAAGAATGGGAAGAGGCTGGCGACACGGAAGGCCACATCTGCGGGCTGATCGAAGGCACAAGCATAGAGCACCCCATGACGGCTGCACGCAAAGTCAACAGGAAAGCTACAAGGAAGAGGAATTAGGGAAATGGTAACGGAAACAGAAGTCGTCGATCCGGCCTGCGAGCGTATCGACTTGCCCATCACGGGTATGACCTGCGCCGCCTGCGCGCGCCGCATTGAGAACAGGCTCACGCAGGCTACGGGTGTGCGCCGCGCTGGCGTCAACTTCGCCACCTCTCGCGCCACCGTCGAGTACGACCCGCAGGCGACGGGCGTTCAGCAATTGATGGACGCGGTGAAGGATAGCGGATACGGAACGCCGCAGACGGCGCGCGCCGATTTCATCGTCGACGATTCGGCGCGTCCGGCGGGCTCTACTCAGCAGTTGGAGAGGCATCTGCGAAATGTGCCCGGCGTCCTGGGCGCATCGTTCAACTTAGCGACGATGGAGGTGCGGGTCGAATATCTGCCGGGCGCAACCGATGCGGGCAGGATTCGCGCGGCCATCAGGGACTTCGGTTATCACGTCAGGGAGTTGGTCGGCGGCGAGGATGCTTCGGAGGCAGACGCGGAGCAGGCGGCGCGCGAGGAAGAGTTCAAAGACATACGGCGCAAGTTCTGGGTTGCGGCCGTGCTCTCACTGCCTGTGCTCGTGATCGCGATGTCGCACGGGCGATTGCCCGCGCTCGATTTCCCCGGCGTCAACTGGCTCCAGCTAGCCCTCACCACGCCCGTCGTCTTCTACTCCGGCTTACAGTTTTATCGCGGCGCATGGGCGGCCCTTCGCCACCGCGCCGCCGACATGAATACGCTGATCGCCACAGGCACGGGCACAGCCTATCTCTATTCCGTGGCGGCAACCATCGCGCCCTCGTTCTTTGCGCGAACCGTCCCGGACGTGATGTTGGGTATGGACGGGATGGTGGATGTGATCATGCCTCCGCCTGTCTATTTTGAAGCGGCGAGCGTGATCATCGCGCTCATACTGCTGGGTCGTCTGCTTGAGTCGCGCGCGAAGGGACGGACGAGCGACGCGATTCGTCGTCTGGCAGGTCTTCAAGCCAAGACCGCTCGCGTCCTGAAGGGCGAGCGTGAAGCGGATGTGCCGGTCGAAGAGGTTGTGCCGGGAGACATCATAGTGGTTCGCCCGGGCGAGAAGATTCCGGTCGACGGTGTGGTCGAAGACGGAGCATCAGCCGTTGACGAATCCATGTTGACGGGCGAAAGCATGCCTGTTGAAAAGCGGCAGGGCGACGAGGTGTTCGGCGCGACAATTAATAAGACGGGCTCGTTCAAGTTCAGGGCGACGAAGGTTGGCAAGGATACTGCCCTACAGCAGATCGTGAAGATGGTGCAGGACGCGCAGGGCTCCAAGGCTCCCATCGCGCGACTCGCGGATGTCGTCAGCGGCATCTTCACGCCCGTCGTTATCTGCATCGCCATCGCAGCCTTCGTCGTGTGGTTCGTCGCCGCGCCCACGGACGTGCGCTTCAGTATGGCGCTGGTCAACTTCGTCTCCGTCCTCATCATCGCTTGCCCGTGCGCGCTCGGGCTTGCGACGCCGACGGCCATCATGGTCGGCACGGGTAAGGGCGCGGAGAACGGCGTGCTCATCAAGGGCGGCGAATCGCTTGAGTTGGCCCACAAGTTGAACGTCATCGTGCTGGACAAGACGGGAACGATCACGCGCGGCGCGCCCGAAGTGACGGACATCATCAGGGTTGATGAAGAGAATGCTATCTCCGAAACGGAGTTGCTGCGCCTGGCGGCTTCGGCCGAGCGTGGCAGCGAGCATCCGCTGGGCGAGGCTATCGTCCGCGAAGCAGAGGCGCGTGGGCTCACGTTGGCCGAAGGGTCAGGCTTCAACGCCGTCGCCGGTCATGGCATAGAGGCGACAGTCGAAGGACATCGTTTGCTGCTCGGCAACGCGAAGCTGATGAAGGAACGCGGCATCAGTTTAGATGGTTATGCGGAACGCGCGTCGGCGCTCGCGGGTGAGGGGAAGACGCCCATGTATGCGGCTGTGGATGGGAGTTTCGCCGGAGTGCTTGCCGTCGCCGATCAGGTGAAGCCCGAATCGAAAGCGGCGGTCGAGGCGATGATGCGTCTGGGGATTGAAGTCTTGATGATCACGGGCGATAACCGCGAGACGGCGGAAGCGGTCGCGCGGCGGGTCGGCATCACGCGCGTGCTTTCCGAAGTATTGCCGGAAGGAAAGGCTCTGGAGATCAGGCGTCTTCAGCAGGAAAAGAGAGTGGTCGGGATGGTCGGCGACGGCATCAACGACGCGCCCGCGCTGGCACAGGCTGATGTCGGGATAGCGATCGGGACGGGCACGGACGTAGCGATCGAAGCCTCTGACATCACGCTGATTAAAGGCGACCTGCGCGGCGTCGTCAACGCCATCGCGCTCTCGCGCGCGACGATTCGCACGATCAGGCAGAATCTTTTCTGGGCCTTCATCTATAACGTCGTCGGCATTCCCGTCGCAGCCGGGCTGCTTTATCCCTTCACGGGCTGGCTGCTCTCGCCCATCATCGCGAGCGCGGCGATGTCGCTCTCAAGCGTCTCGGTCGTCGCCAATAGCCTGCGGCTGCGACGCTTTCGATCAGGTCTGTAAGAGAGAGGTTAAGAGATGGACACAATCGAGATCATAGTCGTCGCGGGTGGGATCATAAGCATTGCTCTCGTGCTCTGGTATTTCTTCGGCGAGCGGGAAAGAGTGGCGGCGCAAACGAACGAGAGCGGAGTGCAGGAGATTAAAGTGACGGTCAAGGGCGGCTACTCGCCCGACCGTATAGTGGTGCGCGAGGGTATGCCCGTGCGCCTGAATTTTTACAGGGACGAGACCGCCTCGTGTAGCGAGCAGGTGATCTTCGGCGATTTCGGCATCGCACGCAATCTACCGCCATTTCAGAACACCCCGATCGAGTTCACGCCGCATCAGCCGGGAGAGTTCACGTTCACCTGCGGCATGAATATGCTGCGCGGTAAGCTGGTAGTCGAAAAGCGTTGAAAAGAAGAAGGGATTTTTCGCGTATGAGAATTCTGTGGGTCGCTGCTAAACGCGTCTCGCCGTTGCTGCTGCTATTGCTGATTCCGGCCTTGGACGACGGGGCAGTGAGCGCGCAGGAGACGGGCCCGGCCTTTCGTGTCGAGTCCATGCAGGCGAAGCTCTTCATGATGGCCGACGGCACATTGGGCGAGGATTTGATCGCCAGCGGGCGTGCGGATATTGTGTGGAATGTCGGAGTCAGGGCAGACGCGGACAGAATGCTTGTCATCGTCAAGGTTACGGGCCCATCAGCCGCGTTTGAATCCTCGCCCACGCTCATCTTCACTGCGCTCAAGGGGCGTCGAGTAGTGCTCAGGCAGACCGCGAAAATTTTAAGCATCGTCGGAGAGGGAAAGTATTACGCGGCGTTCATTGTGCCGGTGACGGGCTGCGACCCCGTCAAACTATCGGCCAGGATTGCCGGGTACAAAAGAACGACGATGACCAGGCTCATTAATTTCCAGTGCGGCGAGTAGAGTCAAGTATAGAAGAGAGATGTTTGGTGAAAGCCGAGCGCGGCATTACGCGGTCGAAGCCGGACTCTTCGGCCCTGCGCGCGAGGGCCGTCTGGACGTGAGAGAAAAAGCCCAGAAGCGGGATGGTGCGCGCTGCCTCGTCGGCCTTTAATCTTTCGGCCAGCGAGAAGGGCTCGCACCTCTGCGAATGCAGGTCAACGATGACGAGCGCGGGCGGGTCTTCGTGCACAGCCGCGACGAGAGCATCCGCGCTGCGCAGAAAACGTACCTCCAACGCGAGATGCTCGGCGACCGCCCTGATCTTGCTCGCGAAGAACATGTCCTCGACGACGGCTATGACGTATTGGCTCATCCTTGATGTATTGTAGCATTGAGGGTAAGCGAGACCAGAGAAAGATGCGCGACGTGATCGCACGCGCGCCCGTCGCCGCCGGAAAGTTAAGAGGGCATGAGGGAGACCGTCATCACAAGCCGGGATAATCCGTTGGCGAAGCGTGCGCGGGCCGTGCGCGATCGCAAGCTCGAAGGATTGATCTTTATCGAGGGCTTGCGACTGTGTGAAGAGGCCCTCGGCGCTTCGCTCCAGATCGAAGACGTGCTCTGCACAGAGCGTATGGCTTCGGACGAGCGCGGCGCTAGCCTGCTGGCCGCGCTCGGCCCCGTGTGCGAGCGCATCACGTTTCTCAGCGATCAGGTCTTCGCCTCGATCTCGGATACGAAAACTCCGCAGGGCATTATCTGTATCGCTTCGAGGCCACGGACGGGGCGCGAGCTTCTCGCCGCTCATGACGGGCGTGTCCCTCTGATGATCGTCATGCATCGCATCAATAATCCTGCCAATGCCGGTGCTATCCTGCGTACGGCGGAGGCGGCGGGAGCGACCGGCGCGATGACGACTGCGGGCGCGACCGATCTCTTTTCACCGAAGGCGCTGCGCGGCGCGATGGGCTCAAGCTTTCGCCTGCCGTTGTGGACGGGCGCGGAGTTCTCTGAAATCATGCAATGGTGCAAAGCTTATGGTATACGCACGGTCAGCGCAGACGTGCGCTCGGAGCGCGCTCACACGGAGATTGACTGGACTGTGCCGCGCGCTCTGATAGTCGGGGCCGAAGCGACGGGGCTTGAGCAGAGCGAGGTGGCGGCGGCAGGTGAAGCATTGAAAATCCCTATGCGCGCTCCGGTCGATAGTCTCAATGTGGCGGTCGCCAGCGCCATCATCCTCTATGAGGCCGCGCGCCAGAGGTCGGAGCGCGCGAAGCAGGAAGCACCCCTTTAGTTTCCCCACTGCCCTGATGGGTTTTGAATTATGGGGCGTCCGCCTCTTCTCACTAACGGCTGGTTTCGGCTAGAATGACAGAGCGCTGATAGAGACTTTCAGAATACTCCCCGAAGACGTGCATCTGCCTGTCGGCGTCGCTCTCTTCAGACGCATAAGATTTTCTACGGGCTCGATGGGACAACCGTCTTGCGCTGTGATTTGCCGAAGCACCGAACGGTTCTCAGGTGAGTAGACGAGTTTTTGGAGTGAGGACGCACGGGCCACTGATTATCCGTGTCGATCAACTAACGCGAAGCGAGGCCCGCTCGTCCTTCTCTCTCCAACGTACGGCGGCGTGATGTGGTAAAAGGAGAGAGTCCTATGCTTGCACCAGACGCCCTTTTGCAGAATCGTTATCTCATCATACGCCCGATCGGCAAGGGAGGCATGGGTGCTGTCTACGAAGCGCGCGACCAACGGCTCGGCAACACGATCGCCCTCAAGGAGACTTTTTTCGAGGACGAGCTGCTGCGTAAAGCCTTCGAGCGAGAGGCGCGATTGCTGGCTGGCCTGCGCCACCCGGCGCTGCCCCGCGTGATCGACCACTTCACGGAAGGGGCCGGGCAGTTTCTCGTCATGGAGTTTATCCCCGGCTCTGACCTGGAAGAGATGTTCAAGGAGAAGGGCGGCCCGTTTCCCTTGAACGACGTGATGAAGTGGGCCGACCAGTTGCTCGATGCGCTCGACTATCTGCACACGCAAGAGACGCCGATTATTCACCGCGATATTAAACCGCAGAATCTGAAGCTGGCCGCGCGAGGCCAGATCATCCTGCTCGATTTCGGGCTCGCCAAAGGCAGCGCCGCCGGGATGTCGCAGGCGAGTGCAACGGGCAGCATCTTCGGCTACACGCCGACCTACGCGCCGCTCGAACAGGTTCACGGCGCAGGCACAGACCCGCGTAGCGACCTCTATTCTCTGGCCGCCACGCTCTATCATCTGCTCACGGGTGCTAAGCCGCCAGACGCCCTGGCGCGCGCCAGCGCAGTCATAGGCGGGCAGCCAGACCCGATCAGACCGGCGAACGAGCTGAACCCGCAAATCTCTCCGGCTATCGCAGGCGTGCTGGCGAAGGCCATGTCGATTCACGGCGACGGGCGTCCCGCGACTGCCGAAGCGATGCGGCGCGAGTTGAGCCAGGCGGCCCAAACAGTTTCGCCTTCAACTTCGAGCAGCACACAGGCCACCGTCATTATCCCGCCGCAGGTCGCAGACTCGGCCGTCAGGACATTTGAAACCGCCAAAGGCTCCGATGCGACCACGATCGATGTCCCTTCCGGCGGGACTGTGGCTCAGACGAACACGGCCACCGTCATCGAAGAAGATCACAGAGAGGGCCAGCGCGAAGAGACGCCCGCGCCCGTCGTCGCCTCCTCGCCCGCGCCGGTTATCCAGACGCCCGCGCCACCTTCCGTCGAGAGTCGTTCCCTGCCCGCGCCGCCGCCACCGAAATCGAATCGACTTATCCTGCTGGCTGGCGGCATAGCTTTGTTGCTCGTCGCAGGCATTGTTATTTACTCGATGACGGGCGGGTTCAGTTCCGATACATCAAGGCAGGCGTCAAACAATGCCATCGTCGCGGCGAATCAAAATCAAGCGACGCCGTCGCCTGCCAAAGCCGCCAAATCGGCGGAGGCCGCGCCCGTAGAGAAAAGAAAAGAGACGACGCAGCAGCAATCTTCGAGCGCAGGGGCCGCGAGCACCGATAACGCGACTGATCGCCGCGCCGTGCTGCCCAGACCGGCGGCGGGCCAGAGACCAGAACCCATACGTGAACGGCTAAGGCCGAAACCTAAACAATGATTTTCGGATAATGACGCCCGACGATTTATCGGTCATACTGTTATGAAAAAAGAGCCGGAGAAGAAAGAGCAGAAGAAGAGAGAGGAAGCGCTGCCCGAGCGCCTCTTCCGCCGCATCCTCGAAGGCATGGGCGAGGCCGTCGATCGCGGACTTGGCCGCAAGCCCGTCAAAGGCAGTCTGACGACGACGCAGCTGATCGAGCGCATGAAGCGTTCGATTGACGAGAGAGTCCGCGACGAGGGGCGCAAGGGGCGTATCGCGCCGCACCTCTTAAAGCTCAAGGTGGAATGGGGCACGCATTCGGAAGCTCCGCCCGAGATCATACAGGAGCTTGAGCATGAAGTGATGGCGGCGGCCATCGATCATATCAACGATCATCGCTATCGCACGCTCGCGCCGCTCAAGATCGAAACGGAGGTAGACATTTTCACCACCGGCATCTCGGTCGATCCGACCTTCGGAGAGTTCGAGGAAGAACTAAAGCAGCAGGACGAAGAGAAACGCCGCGCCGCCGAGTTGGGCTCGCCACAGATTCCTCATGGTCTCTACAAAGGGCCCGCGACCGTCAACATTACCGCGCGCGTCACGCTGCCGCAGGGGACGCGCGAGAAGGGGCTCACTTTTACGCCGGGAGGCAGGCGCTTGAATGTCGGGCGCGGCTCCGACAATGATCTGGTGATAGATCACGGCAGCGTCTCGAAGATACACGCCACGCTGGTGATGAACCGCGAAGGCACGCTGCTGGTGGCCGACACGGGCTCGACCAACGGGACATACATCAACGGGCGTCGCCTCTCTTATGGCGAGGCGCGACAGATCGAAGAGGGTGATGTCGTGGGTTTCGGCGACATCGAAGTACGTTTTCAAAGAAAATAGATCCAAACACGCATGTCATACTTATTACTGCTCCTACAGAACACGGCGACGACAACAACGACCGCTGCTGCTGCTCCGGCTGCCAATGCGGTTCCGCTCGAAAAACAACCGGCCATGCTCTCGCTCATCTACATGGTCGGGCTCGGCCTGATGATACTGCTGCTGTTGATCTCGCTGCTGCGAAATCGACGGACGCGCTCGGCCTTGGCGGCTGTCGCTCCGGCGGATTTACCCGACGAGGTTCGACAGCGCCTCGGCTCGACGACGACCAATCGCGGCTTGCGCGCACTGCGCTGGCTCTACGTGCTGCTCGCGCTCGCGGTCTTTAGCGCGCACGTCTACTGGGCACGCTATGCGGCGGAGCAAAACGACCGCTTTCAAGAGTTGAGCTACAAGGATTTGCGTAATCGCCGCCTGTCGGAATCGACGCTGCGCGGCTGGATTCTCGATCGATCGGGCTCGCTCGACAGGGCGCTCGCGCTGTACCAGCGTCAGGGCAACGGCGAGATCACGCGCTTTTACCCGCTCGATAAAGAGATGGCCCACCTCTTCGGCTCAGATCGCGGCGACCCCGGTCTTGAGCGCTCGCTCTTCGGCGTGCAGAGCGGAGACGTGCCCGAAGCCATGCAGGTCATCATGGGCGAGAATACGCGGCAGAAGGCCAACCAGGATGTGCGCCTCACGATTGATCGCGACCTGCAAAAGGCCGTCGTCGAAGAGCTCAAAGGCAAGCACGGCGCGGTCGTCGTGCTTAACCCGCAGACGGGCGAAGTCCTGGCCCTCTACAGCGAGCCCTCCTACAGTCTCAAGGAGGTGCAGGATAATGCCGATGCCTGGACGCGCATGGAGGCCAACAAGCGCGACAGCCCGCTCGTCAGTCGCGCGCTCGGCGCATACTACATCCCCGGCTCTACCTTCAAGACGATGATGATGATCGCCGCGCATCGCGCCGGGATGCAGGATTCAAAGTTCACCTGTTCGGGCGTCGGCTATGTCGCCATGCCCGGAGCCAAGCCGATCTTTGACGACGGCGGCCCCGGTGAAGTTCACGGCAATATCGGTATCGATGTCGCTTACGAGGTCTCGTGCAACCAGTACTTCGCGCAGATGGCCGTCAAGCTCGGGCCCGAGAAGATCAAGGAGGCGGCGAAGCTCGTCGGGATCGGCGCGTACGATACGCCCGCCGAAACCCTTCGCGGACGCCGCGAGCCGGAGATTTGGAACGCCAGCACAGATGCCATCAAGCGTGCGCTCGCACCGCGCGAGGCGACGATGGTGGCCGGGCCTCTCGGGAATAAGTTCAACAAGTTCGATCTGGCGCTCGAAGGCTACGGGCAGGGCTACGCCGGTCAGATGACGCCTTTCCAGATGGCGCTGCTGGCCTCGACCATCGCCAATCTCAAGGGCCAGTTGATGAAGCCCAAGATGGAGATGGATCGCCCGCCGGAAGTCTTCAATCAGGTAGTGACGCCGCAGCTCGCGCAGCAGATGCGCGACATCATGTCGCTCGTCACGCAGGGGCCGCGCGGGACTGCGCGCGGGGTCTTCGGGCCGGTCAAGGCCGCCGGAATCACCAGCGGCGGCAAGACCGGAACGGCCCAGAAGGTGATGCCGGTTTACGATCCCAAAACGGGCGAGATCAAGACCCGTCACAAGGTCGAGAAAGACCCCAAGGGAAATATCATACGCGAGTATGACGTGATCGTGACCGACGAAGAGCACCCGCGCATTGACGGCTGGTTTCTCTGTATCGCGCCGCTTGAGAATCCGCAGATCGCGATGGCAGTCATCGTCGAGGGTGGCGGCTACGGCTCAAGGTCTGCCGCTCCGATCGCCGCGCATCTGGTGATGAAGGCCAAAGAGCTTGGACTGCTCGGCGGCCCGCGCACGGCCCCCGCCGAAAGCGCCAACAACGATCGAAGCAGGCAGGAAACGTCCAATAACAATCAATCGCGCCGTCGCTAGGTGAGGGCACAGGGGAACGCCGTCAGACTGTTGTTGATCGAACTATCAATCAGGGCATTATGAAGAATCGCGCATCATCTCATCTCATCGCACTGTTTCTCATCATCGGCTTCGAGGTCGTGGGCTACTACGCCATCTATCGCTCGGGCTTGATTCGCGGCTACGAGACATCCTGGGTCGGCGGCATACGCGACCTGATGTTGTACGTGCCCATCATCATCCTCGTCTTCTGGCTCACGCGCGCGATGAGATTCGCGGGCAACTGGACGCTCTTTACCACGGCCATACTGCTCTTCTCCATCGGCATGCTCGTGCAGTACAGGCTCTACAGCGACCCGGAATACAACGCGCGGAACAAGGCAGAGGCCCGCGCGCAGAAGACCGCGACGCTGCGCACACGCTACATCAACGAGTTCTATGATGCCGACAAGAAACAGCGCCTCGGGTTGCCGCCCACGCCTCCGCAGCCCGCAGACCTCGATAAGGAGCAGCACCGTGCCTCCAATTACAGCGTCAGCGATGCGCTCGCCTCAAGCTATACATGGATTCCCATCATCAGCTTCCTGATCTTTGCCGTCGCCTACTGGTGCTGTGTGCGCGACGGCTTTCTGCTCTGGCTACAGCGTCACAGCTTCATTATCGTGGCGCTCACTTTGATTCCGCTTTCGGCGGCGGTCGTCACTTCAAGCGCCGGTAAGGCCGCAGGCAACATGACGCCCTGGGAGCCCTCGAAGATTCCCTTTCTGCTCGGCTTCGCAGGTATTCTGACGGCGCGTTACAAAGACCTGGCGCGTACCTATTGGGGCTTGCCGCGCGCGCGCGATGTCGTTCCGCTCGTGGCGATGGCCGTGATGCCTTTCATTCCCTTCTTCGCGCTCAAGGATTTCGGACAGATGCTCGTCTTCAGCGGCGCATACGCGACGCTCTACCTCGTGGCCGTGCGTCGCTGGCCGCAGCTACTACTCTTCGTCGGGTCTGTCGCGCTCGTCGCCAGCATTCTCGTCGTCGGCGCTTTGCCGCGCGATGTGCAGGAGAACGTGCCGTACCTGCCGACCATCGCGCGCCCTGTCGTCGCCATCCTGCCCGATCGTATTCAACAGCGCTTTCATCTCTGGCTCGACGGCTTCAATCCGCCGTCGCCGGAAGTGTCATGGTGGAAGAAGGATTACGAAGAGGCGCTCAATAAAGACCAGAAGATGAAAGAGCTGGCGGCTGAGAGTCCTGCCATGCAGAGGACTGTCAACGTGGATGTGTGGTTTGACCGCGCGGCATTTCAACCGGCGCAGGCAGTCTTCGGCATCGCTTCGGGCGGAGACACAGGGCGCGGCCTCGGCCTCGGGTTTGCGGAGGTGATTCCGGTCGCCGACTCGGACTATATTTACGCGGCCATCGGCGAAGAGTTGGGACTCTCGGGCGGCGCGATCGTGATTCTCGCGCTGATCATTTTCGTCTCGGCGGGCGTTCGCACTTCCATTGATGCGCGTGATATGTTTACCAAGCTGTGCTCCGCCGGTCTGACGGCCTTCATCGGTTTTCAGGCCCTGGTCAATATCGGCGGTGTGACGCGAGCGCTGCCGATGACGGGCATCACACTGCCTTTCGTCAGTCACGGTGGTTTCAGTTTGATTACAAGTTTCGCTATGCTCGGAATGCTGATGGCCTTCTCTCATCGTAATGCGCGCGATGCTGCTATGACGGCGCGCGCGGTGAGGACGGCGGCCCCCAGCGACCCCTCAATTCCGGAGGCAGTTCAATGAAAGAGCCATCGCAGGAAGTCAAAGTTGAGGCGGCGGTCGTGACCGATCGCGGCCTGAGCGAGAAACGCCCGCTCAATGAAGACTCTTTTCTCGCAGATGAAGAGCGCGGTATCTTCGCCGTCGCCGACGGTGTCGGCGGAGCGCAGGCGGGCGAAGTCGCCTCGAAGACGGCGATGGAAGTGCTCGACGAAGCGTTCCGTCATCAGGTCGAAGGCTCCGACATAGAAGACCTGATGGAGATCGCCATCCAGCGCGCCAATGCCTCGATTCATCGCATGGCGCAGGAACATCCGAAACTCTCCATGATGGCGACGACCGTCGTCGTCCTGCACGTTGACGGGCACACGGCGACCATCGGTCACGTCGGCGATTCACGCCTCTATCGCTTGACGCCGGACGGCCAGCTTCATCGCGAGACCCGTGATCATTCGGTCGTCGAAGAAGAGGTTCGCGCCGGTCGGATGACACAGGAACAGGCCGCCAATCACCCCAGCCGCAACGTCATCAGCCGCGCCCTCGGAGCCGAAGACGGCGTCGAAGTGGACATGAACACCATCGAGATTGAAGACGGCACGGCTTTCCTTCTCTGCTCCGACGGCATCACGCGCCACATCCCTGACAACGAACTGCGCGAGCTTCTGTCCAGTAAGCGTATGTCGCTCGATGAAGTCTGCAACGAGATGAAGCGCCGTTGTTATGAACGCGGCGCTGAAGACAACCTGACGGCGGTCATCGTTCGCGTCGGCGCGCCCGCCGAAGTCTCAAGCGGTAACGAGGATTTCGACCGCACGATCGATCCCCTGGCCACACCTGCGCTGGCCCGCACACTGCCGGGCAATACTGGCTCGGCCAGCACGGAGGCAACCGTAGAGACAGCACCCGTCAAGAGCGGTTTTCAACCCGCCTCGCGCATAGCCTTTCCGCCCCCGGACGACGAGCACGATGTCATAGCTCACACCGGCAGCGGCGACAACTCAACCGAAGCGGCGATGAATGCTAGAACGAGCGCGGCTCAGCCAGCGTCCGCGCCGGGCACTGGCGGCAGGCTTGCGCGCGCTCTCGTGTTGCTCCTGCTGGGCGTTGCCGCCGGAGCAGCAGCCGCTCATTACGGGAAAATCTTCTATGAGAAAAGGATGGCTAACCTGAATCAACCCGAAGCGGCCGCCTCGCCGTCGCCGACGCCGGTCGTCGTAGAAGACCCGGCTATCGTCGCCGAAAGAAGACGGCGCGAAGTTGATCGCGCTCCGTCCGAATGGCTCGCAAACGGCATACAGGCCGAGCTGGCGAAACAGAACATACAGAAACCCCTGGATTCCACAGACCCGGATTTCCTTTACCTCTACGGGCGCGCGCTGCTTCTGACCGGCGACTTCGACGGCGCGCTCGGCGCGTTTGAGCAGGCGATAGCAAAGCTTGAGGAACGAGCCCCCGGTGAACGCACCCCGCAGAAAGTTGATGCCAGGCTGGCACGCGCGGCGGCGGCGCTTCGCAGTGGTAGATACCCAGTGATGCAGCCGGCGATTAATTCCCTCAATGAAGTGATAGAGAAGAAGGAAGGCGCGACCGCGACGCCGGGGCCGCGATAAGCTTCGCCGCCGACCGTGCAGAGTGCCGACGAAATGGATTTTGAAGGCATCTCCAGAGCGCGCCGGAGGCTCTAAATGAAAGCGTCAGCGGATGAGGGATGAGCGAACTCAAACTACAGCAATGCAGGCTCGATGGTCGGTACGACATACTGGAATGCCTCGGGCGCGGCAGCTACGCGGAGATTTACGTAGCGCGTGACATCGCCGCCTCGGACGGCGAGCCGCAGATGGTCGTCATCAAAGCCCTGAACGTGCTCTTGCAGGGCGTGCTCGACGCCGAGTTGGAGCAGACGCTCATCGAGAATTTTCAGAACGAAGCGATCGCGCTCGATCGCGTCCGCCATCCCAACATCATCAATCGCCTGGGCCACGGCACGGCCATCGATCTATCGGGAACGACCTTTCATTACCTCGTGCTCGAATATCTCTCAGGCGGCGACATGGCGGCGCGCTACCGCCAGCAGCCTTACACGCTTGAGGGCGTACTGTTTTACCTCGAACAGGTCTGCGCGGGGCTCGCGCACGCGCACGATTGCGGCGTCATTCACCGCGACATCAAGCCGCAGAACCTTCTGCTCACGGCTGACCAGAAAACAGTCAAGATCGCGGACTTCGGCGTCGCCAAGATAGAGGCGAGCGAGGGCGCGATCACGCGCGTAGGGACGAACGTTTACGCCGCGCCGGAACATAATCCGCTGGTTCAGACCGGCCCGCTAGACCCCGCGCTCCTTAACGCGCCGCGCGAGCACCTGCTGCCCGCAGCCGACATCTACTCGCTCGGGAAGACCACCTACGCGCTCATCACCGGAGAGTCGCCGCGCCGCTTTTCGCATCACCCGATCACGGAGCTTCCGCTATCGATCGCGGATAAACCCTGGGCGAGGGCTGTGCTGCGCGTGCTTGAGCGCGCGACGCAGACGCGTCCTCGTGATCGCTACCAGACTGTGCAGGAATTCTGGGATGATCTATTGGACGCTTCGCTTCCTCCGACGCAGCCTCTTCATCCTCAACCCGGCGGTGACGAACCTCGTCCGCGCGCGACCGGCAAGCTCAACGTAACACGCGATCTTCCCTCGAAAGCTCCGCCGCGTCCTCGCTTCAACGTGACGCGCGTCATCGAGCAGTTCGAGCAACGCAGTAACGGACACCCGCGCCCGAGAATCGTTGTCCCCGTCGCCGGGGGCTCGCACACGACGGCCCAGATCGCGCCGCAAAGAACCCAACAGCAGGCGCGTGAGATCATCGCCGGGATGACGGACGTGCGCCGCACGGGCGATCTACAGGCCGCTAACCAAAGGGCTCCGTCCGGCTCCGCGACACGCGGACTGCGTGCGCTCGTGGCCTTCATGCTGATCGTCGCCTTTGCCGGGATGCTTCTCGCCACGCATCATTACTTTCGCGCGCGATGGGGTTCGCCCGCGTCTTCCAGGCCCACGGCTTCAAACCCGGCTCTGGTCGGTCGTCAGGGCACGATCGTCAATTACGATGTATACTTGCGTTCCGGGCCGGGCCGTAATAACCAGCCCGTGGGTGTTGCCGAAAAGGGCTCAGTTGTGCAAGTCTTAAGCGTCAACGACACGAACAACTGGTACGAAGTGCAGATTCTCAAGCATGGGCGCGATAAGGAAGACCCCAACTCGGCTGATCGTGGATGGGTCACCAAAAAATATATCGAGCTTAACGATTGATCGCTTTTGACCGAGAGGAGAACCAGCAACAGTGGGTTTAATTGAATCCATTCGGCGATGGATTGACGGCGAGGGCGCTGACGATCCATTGTCTGTGGCCGACGAACAGGCACGCCCCCGCCGCGTGTGGGAGGAATTTCTAGTCAAGGTCGCGCGCGAGGTCGAGGCCGTGATGCAGCGCGAGATGTTTACGCCGCCCGGCGGCCCGACCTACATTCCGCGCGAGTACATCGTTTATCTCAGCAACGACGACGATAAAGAGTGGCAGGGAGATAAGCGGCGCGGTCTTGAGCAGGGACTCTTTCACGTCCTTTCGGAGCGCGCGCGCGAGCTGGCCGGGCAAACGCAGCTCGCCACGAAATCCTTCGCCGTCGAGCTGAGGGTTGACGGCACTTTGAATAAAGGCGAGTTTCGCGTGCAGCCCGTCTGGGACGAGACGGAGGCGGGCCACACGATGGTCACGGCCAGGCCGTCGAGCGATAACCAGATGATGAAGACATCCTTGCCGGGGATGACGCCGGATCAGATCACGGCGGCCCTGCAATCTTCGGAACCGGCAGAGGGCGAGCAAACCATCGTCCGTCCGAGGATAGAGGAACTCTATTCGGTCGAAATCTGGCGCGGCGGGACACGCGAGGCCGTCGTTCCCGTCAGCAAGCCGGAGATCACCATCGGGCGCGGCTCCAGATCAGTCAGCGTAGACCTTCCGCTCAAAGGCGACCCGGAGATCAGTCGCGTGCATGCGACGCTTGCGCGCGACGAACAGGGCCAGTTCTGGCTCACGCCCAAGGGAAGAAATCCGACCATCGTCTCGGGCCGCGAAGTGCCGCGCGAAGAGCCCTCGCCCGTCACGCCGGACGAGAAGATAGAGATTTGCAGCTACAGCATACGCATCCAGCCCAAATGAACGCGGGCTAGCGGCCCAAGCGCAACGCTCGACTCACATTATCTTTATCGGCGGCAGGTTAATCGACAGAAAGTAGGAGAGGGGCGCGCGCGGGGCGGCGGCCTTTTTCTCTTGCGCTAGGATTCGGAGCTGACCGCGCTGGCGGCCTGTTGCGGGTAGTTCCCTGCTTCAAGGTCGGCGATGAGGGTTTCGATGAGCGGCGTGATCCGTTCGGGCTCGATGTAATCCTTGCCGAGCAGCTTCGTCATCAGCCGTGTTTTCGTCTCGCCTTTGATTTCACGCAGGAGCGCGCGGCAGAATGCGATCACGACCTGCGCGTCAAACTGCTTGCCCGTGTTGCGGCGAAAATCTTCGATGACCTCATCGAGCGAGCGCCGAGTCTTGTACGGGCGATTGGTCGTCATCGCGTCAAAGGAGTCTGCGAGCGTGATGATCTTGGTTCCGATCGAAATCTGATCGCCGGTCAGCCCGTCAGGGTATCCGCGCCCGTCTATGCGCTCGTGATGATGCTTCGCCATTAAGGGAATGTCGGCATAGGGGTGGCGTATGGGCGAGAGGATTTCATAACCGGCAGCCGGGTGGCGATTAAGCTCGCTCGATTTCTTGGCATCGATCTTGTAGGGCGCGTTGATAATGTCGCGCTCGACGATGAGCTTGCCGATGTCATGCAGATAGCCCGCGATGGCTATGCCTTCAACCTCGTCATCGCTCCAACCCATCTCGCGCGCGATGATCTCGCTGTATTTCCCGACGCGCTCGGAATGACCCTGCGTATACTTGTCCTTGATGTCGATGGCGGCGGCGAAAGCACGCACGGTGTCGCGGTAAATGCCGCGCAACCCGTCATAGAGCTGGCGATTCTCTTCGGCCCTGCGCTCCAACTCTTCGAGCAGGCGGTGCGTGTGTATGCCGACGCCTATGTGCCGCGCCATTGAGCAGACCACATCATGATCGTCCGTGGAGAAGGGCTCGCCGTTCGCTTTACCTCCGAGGAGCACGATGCCCGTCAAGTCGTTGCGAACGACTAAGGGCACGACCAGCTCAAAGCGTGCGCCTGCGAAGAAGTCCTGATGACGCGCGGCGATATGTCTGAAGGCGGGAGTCTCGTCATCCATCGCCAGCCCGCACAGGCCGAGGCTCAGGAGCCCGACCACATCTTCGTCGTCGAGCGCGATGTCGGGCGGCTGCTCCTGGCCGAGGCCACGCGCCGCGACGAATCTCAAGACCTGATCTGCTTTGTCGAATTCGACGACCGCGCCGCGCCGGATGGCGAGCGTGCCCAGGAGAAGGTGTAGAGAGGTGCGAACCATCTCCTGGAAATCATGTGGGTCTGCGATCTCCTGTCCTAAATCAGCGAGCGCGGCGAAAGTATGAATGAGCCTTTGTACTTTCTCTTGCATACTTGTCCGAAGCCTTTAGTGGCCGATGGGCGCGGTCGCCGGGGTGGTGAATTCCGTCAGCGTGGACAAAGCCTCTTGCTCGTCCTGAGCGAGGGCGACGTATCTGGTCAGGCCGAGCATCTCGAAGAGGGCGACGGTCTGACGGTTAACGTCGGAGAAAACAAGCTGCGCGCCGACGGTTTCGGCGGCTTCGATGACGCCTAAAAGAATAGAGACGCCGATGCTGTTGACCAGTTCGGTGTCCCTGAAATTGATGACCAGCGCGCGGCAGCCCTGTTCGAGTTGTTTGCGACATTCGCGCTCGATGCGCTCGCCGCTCAGCTTGTTCAGATAATCCGTGGCATAAATGACCGCCATCTCCCCGATACAGCGCGAGCGCACCGGAGCGCCGTTTAAAGATTCCGCCATTATGTAAGCTCCCCTCTTACTTAATAGACAGTACCAATTAGATATTAAATCCCGAGCGCCCGAGAGATGAACAGGTTGCGATTATGTTGCAATCAGCACCGGGGTCAGCGCAAATACTTGATCATGCGCAGGCGCGTACCGTCGTCTACGCGCTCGAATTCCACTTCATCCATCAGGCTTTTTATCAGTGTCAGTCCCCAGCCGCGCCGCTCGCTGCTACCGTTGGTGCGCGTCGCTTGCACCTCATGACCGTTACTTTGTGCGCGCATCTTTCCGCCGTTCTGCTCGCTGATGTTGGGCGGTAGAACCCCGCGACTTGAGACCGTGACTACTAATTTATCACTTTCCAGCCGAAAGCGTTGATATATTTTTCGGTCGGGGCTCAAACTATGCTCGGCGGCGTTAATGCAGGCTTCGACGAGGGCCGTCTTGATCTGGTTGATGGCCTCCGGCTGAAAGTTGATACGGCGAGCGATTTGATCGACGGTGGTGGCCGCGATCAGCTCCGTATCTTCGCCCATCGGTATCACCAGCTCAAACTCGTCCGTGCCCTCGTCTTCGCCCGACGTGGCCGACAGATCAGTGCTGATGCGCGCGGTCAGAAGCTCTAACTGGTGACGGCTTGAGCCGTAAGCCTCGCGTTCGGCGAGAAGCTCCGAAGCCTCTGCTGAAAAGCCCTCGGGCGCGACCAGCCAGAGACGCACACGACTGAAGCCGCACGCGCGCGCAACGCTCATCAGCCTATCGCACCAGACCTCGGTAATGCCCCGGCCAGCCTCAAGCTTCGATTCTATCTCGGCTGCTATCCAGACAATCTCGTTGGCATCCGTGTAAGTCCCGGCATCGAATCCGGGCGCGACGGCGCAACGCTCCTCGTCGCAGAACGCTTGTATCGGCGGATAAAAGGCCGCGCAGTTCGCCGCGTGCACGACCTGCGGCAGCCGCACAAGATCGGTCTCGGCATCGAGGCCAGCCGCCAGGCTTTCCGCATCGAGCCCCTTATGGGCGCGGCTAAAGCGGTCGTAGTGCAGGAGGCTTGCGGGCACGCGCTGTCCGTTGAAGCGCACGAGCAATTCGCGCAGGCCGAGCGCTGCCGAGCGACGATAATGACGCGCCATCGTATGCGGCGCGCGCTTGAGAGTCTCAAGCAGTGTTTCGGCGACGACCAGCGCGCGAGGCTCCGCCGCGACCTCCATGCGGTAACGCGTCGCCAGGTAATCGCTCCAGGCGTGAGAGCCGTTGCCGACCTCTATGAAGTTGGCGTTGAGGCTCGCCAGCTCGTTGATGTGAAGCTCCCTGATGATCTGCTGTAATTGATCGGGCTCGACGTTGAGGCGCTTGCGCCACGTCTCGACCTGCGCGCGGCTGCCGTCGCTCGCCTTCGATTCATAGAGCACGCGAATCAAGGCGCGGCGCTGTGCGGAGGCCGCCGCGATGTTCTCCATCATGGAATCGAAATAGCGAAAGAGACGCCCGCCCATCAACTCGTCAACGTAAAGCTGCTGGCAGTTGAGAAAGGTCGTGAGCGCCACCTCTTTCTCGCGCGCCGATTGGAGCAGCGAGGTCAGATAGAAGGGCTTGCCGCCAAACTGTTGCACGATCAGATCGCGCGTCTCTTCGTGCAGGGTAAGACCGCTTCGTTCGGCCAGACGCTCGACCAGGATTCGCGCATCCCTGTCAGGCAATCTTTCAAGCCGAAGCAATTGGATGCGCGACGGATCAACGGTCTCAAAGCGCGCGATGTCGAGCAGGCGGCGACGCAGGCCAGCCAGCACGAACGAAAGCTCTGAGCGCATCAAGACCTGGGCCAACTCCGCGCCGAGCGAAGTCTCACCCTGCAAGCGTTCCGAGAGATGCAGGCCGTCCAGCATGACGAGCACGCGCGTCCCGCGCGACGCGGCTTTCAAAGGTGCGCTCAGGTAAAGACGCAGCAGGGCCCGCTCGTCACCGCGCGCTCGCTCGATCGCCTCCATCAACGGCTCTATCCATTCGTAATCCGCAGGGGCAGCGGCGTCGGCCAAGTCCGCCAAGGGCTGTACGGCTTCAAGCGGCGACGGGTCGTTATGACGCCACGCGACAAGTTGTTGCAGGAAAGTGTGGAAGAAGCGGCGCACTGCCGCAAGAGTCGTCTTGTCGTCAGTAGAGAAAGCGAAATAGATGGGGAGGATGCCTTCATGTCGCCTGAAGATTTCGTCGTAAGACTGGCGCAGGAGTTCCGAGACACCGGCGGCGGGAGGCGTCAGCACGAGCAGGCCGCGAGCACGCGCATCGGGCGCGGCGAGCGAGACTATGCGTTCAAGCTCTGCGGCGCGACCGATGAAATCTTCCGGCTCGATGCGACCCAGGATGCGTCGCTCTCCCCTATTTTTCAGTGTCTTTCTCGGCATCGCTTCTGGCCATCTCAGGGACATTGCCCTGATGAGCGAATACTTGATTCTTACCCAGGCTCTTGGCGCTGTAAAGCGCGCGGTCAGCCGCGCCGATGATGGCGGCGGGCGTGTCCAGTGTGGGAGTAAAGGTTGAGACCCCTATGCTGATGGTGACAGCGCCGAGCGGCTGCGTCTTGCCGTGCGGAAAACGCGTGCGCTGTACCCTGCGACGAATGCGGTCGGCAATCGCGCAGGCTTCGTCCAAAGTCGTCTGTGGGAGCAGGATGGAGAACTCTTCGCCGCCGTAGCGCGACGCGACATCCGCCGAGCGCAGCGCGCTCTTCAGGCATTGCGAGGTCATCTCAAGCGCGAGATCACCGGCCTGATGACCGTTGCGATCGTTGTAGACTTTGAAGTCGTCGATGTCGATCATCATAAAGCTCATCGAGTAGCCCTGGCGCAACGATCGCTTCAGCTCTTCCGTCAAACGCTCTTCGAGGTAACGACGATTGAGCAGTCCCGTCAGAGGGTCTGTGATGGACATCAACTGGAACTGCTCGGCCTTGCCGTGCCATCCGGCGCGGTCAAGAGCGAGCGCCATCTGCGGCGCGAAGGTTTCCAGCAGGCTCAGGTCAAGCTCGTCGTAAGAGCCGCCGCCAGCCTTGTCCGTCACGTTGAGGACGCCGACACGTCGCCCGGCGATCATGATCGGATAGCTGATGAAGGATTTCGTCTTGTAGTGGCGCTCGGCAGGCGCGGGCGTGTGCCCGGACTGTTCCAGATCGCTCACGACGAGTGGCTGCCCCTTCTCCAGCACAGCGCCGGAGATACCGTCGCCGAGACGAAGGCGCAGGTCTTCGGTGACGACACCGGCGGCGAACCCCAGAGCCGCCTTCATCGCCAGCTCGTTGGACTCCTCATCGAAGAGCAGCAGCGAGCCGCGCTCTGCATTCAGCAGCTCGGCTGAGTGGCGCAGGATAGACAGGTACGTCTCCGACGGATTGGCCGCATTGATCAGCTCCGTGAAGCGTAGCAGTCGATCGGCGAAGCGTGCGCGCTGCTCAAGCTCGTTTCGGAGGTGTAAGACTTCGAGCGGCAGAGCGAGATTACGGCAGAACTCCGCGATCGCCTGTCGCTTCGCTTCGTCGAGCGATGCGCCGCGCACCAGCAGAGCGCCCTTGATCTCTTCGGCGACGACGAGCGGGAAAAGCTCGACGGTCTTTTTCGGATCGAGCCTCTCAGCCTGCGCGGCGCTTCTGACGGGCTTGAATCCGCTGGCCGTCTCCGCGAGCACGACCGACGAAGCGACCCTGCCCTTGAGCGCCGCACGCGCATCCTTTGACCCGAACTCAAGGCGAATCTCCTCGCCGCTAAAGAGCCCCGTCGCGTAGGCGGAAACGAGCGCGCCGTTGTCGCGCAGCAGAAGCGCGACCGATGTGAGCCCGTGATGTTCCGAGAGCGCCCGCAACGCGCTGCCGCAAGCTTCCTGAAATGTTTCGTCGGTATGAATCGCGGCGCTTCCGGTCGCAGCGTCGCTCTCGATCGAAGCTTCGCTCGCACCCGAAACTTCAAAGGGCACGTCCGGCGTCTCTTCAACCGTTGGCGCGACGGGGCTCGAAGCATCGGGCCCGGTCGCATCATGCGGGGCTCGCGAAGGCGTGTTTAGCGCTTCAACCTGATACTCGACGACGGCCGTCGTGATTCGCTTCGCCAGATCGTCCAAATCCTGTCGTGCGGCGAAGATGACGTTCTTGAACAGGTCGCTTGAGAGCATGTCCTGTAGGTCGCCCGTTCGCAGCCGCTCGGCGAGCACGCGATAATCGGCGGTAGTGAGAAAGGCGCGCCCGCCGATGACGGCGAGCCTGTGCTCGTCGTGGCCCAACTGGACTGGCATCGTGAAACAATGCAGCCCGGCATGGCAACGATAGTGTGTGGCCTCGCCCGTACTGATGGCGCGCTCGTAGGCGATGCCGCAGAAAGCGTCGCAGAGGCGTTTGCGCGTGTCCGAAGACTGGAAGGAGCGGCAGATCGAATTGTTATTGGAGACGTGCAGGGAGGGAGGCTGTGGGCCGTCGATGAGCAGGATGGATAGCCCTGCCGAGGCGGCGAGCAAATCCTGCGTCTCCGCCCATCCGGGCGGGCAGTGCTCCTCGCGCGGCTGCGATCTTGTAGTTTCGCGCTCTGACACGGACGATTTATCCAGCATCTGTTGGGTCACTATGGTTGTTGCGCTCGAATTATCGGTTGGAAGGCCAGGAACGGGCAAAGAAGTAAGGGCCGTTTGCGTCCGCACGCCAGGCCGCGCATAGCGTGATGGGAGTGGACTTTAGGCCACAGCCCCTCTATGCAGTATAAGTGCCGACGATCAAACAAACAAGTGATTTCTAGTGGAAACACTGCCCGTTACAGCCACGGCCCAGGGGTCGGCAAAACCTTCTCAACTCTAATGTAAATGCTTAATAGCCGGATGGTTTCAAGTTGCGATCACGCGCTGGGCGTCGCGCAAGCCCGGTGCATCACCCGGCGCGACCTTCTCAATATCAGGCTGTTCGGGACTGATACGGATACAGGCCGCAAAATGGTTCGGCTTTATTTCGGCCAGCGGGGGCACGACCTCTTTGCAAGCCTGAATCGCGTAGGGGCAGCGCGTGTGGAAACGACACCCTGGCGGGGGATTGATCGGCGAGGGCACGTCGCCTTCGAGCACTATGCGCTGGCGCGTCGCTTCGACCAAAGGGTCTGGGACGGGGACAGCCGAGATCAGAGCCTTCGTGTAAGGCATCAGGGGGTCGTCATAGATGACTTTGGCGTCGGCGATTTCCACCAGCTTGCCCAGATACATGACGGCCACGCGGTCTGAGACGTGACGAATCGCGCGCAGGTCATGCGAGATGAAAAGATAGGTCAGATGCTTGCTGCGCTGCAATCTCTCCATCAGGTTCATGATCTGGGCCTGTATGGAGACATCGAGGGCCGAGATGGGCTCGTCCGCGACGATGAAATCGGGATTGACGGCGAGGGCGCGGGCGATGCCTATGCGCTGGCGCTGCCCGCCGGAGAATTCGTGCGGAAAGCGTTTGATGAAACGCTTGTTGAGGCCGACCGTCTCCATCAATTCCTGTACGAGACGATCTTTCTCTTCCCCGCGCGCCAGGCGGAAAGTCTCGATCGGCTCGCCGATGATCTGCCCGACCGTCATACGCGGGTTCAGAGAGGCGTAAGGGTCTTGAAAGATCATTTGCAGGTGACGCCGCTGCTCGCGCATCTCACGCTGGGAGAGATGCGCCAGGTCGTGCCCGCGAAAGAGCACCTGCCCGCTCGTCGGCTCCGTCAGGCGTAAGAGGGCGCGTCCCAGGGTTGACTTGCCGCAGCCGGATTCGCCGACGAGCCCCAAGGTCTCGCCCGGATAGATGTCGATGGTCACGCCGTCGACGGCCTTGACGACGCGCTTGACGGCGCTGCCACCGGCCATTTTGTCCCAGATGGTTCCGCCGCCGAGATTGAAATGAACCTTCAGATCGCGTATGGCGATCAGCGGCCCGGCATCTTGTCCGCGCTCAAGCGCGGGCGGCATCTCTACGTTCGTATCGCTTACAGGTTGTGTGCTCATCAGGCGTTACCGTCTTGCTGCCGCTGCGGCTCTGTAGGGGCGGGGGTTGCGCTGCGCCCCACACGCTCGTCGCGTTCCTTGCAGGAAGCGCCGTAGACTTCTTCCGCGAAATGACAGAGCGAGTGATGATCCGGGGTGAGCGCGACGAAGGGCGGAAATTCTTTGTGGCAAATCTCCTCCGCGCGCTCGCAGCGCGGGGCGAAGGGACAACCCGGCGGCAGGTGCGCCACGTCCGGCGGGAGCCCGGGAATCTGGTACAGTGCGCCCTGCTCCGATGTCGGGTCTGGCACGGAGCGCAGCAGGCCCTTCGTATAAGGATTGCCGGGACAGCTGAAAAGCTCGCTCGTGCGCGCCTGCTCGAAGACCTTACCGGCGTACATGACGATGATGTGATCGGTCATGCCCGCCACTACGCCCAGGTCGTGCGTGATGAGGATGACGCTTGTGCCGGTCTCCTGTTTCAGTTTCTTGATCAGCTCAAGAATCTGCGCCTGAATAGTCACGTCGAGGGCGGTCGTCGGCTCGTCGGCGATCAAAAGCTCCGGCTCGCACGAAAGGGCCATCGCGATCATCACGCGCTGGCGCATGCCGCCGGAAAACTCGTGCGGGTAGCTGTCAACGCGCGCGCGTGCGTCCGGGATGCCGACCATGTCCAGCATCTTGACGGCGTGCTCGTAAGCCTGCTCTTTCGTGTAGCCGAGGTGAAGCCTGGTCAGTTCCATCAACTGCTTGGAGATGCGCATGAACGGATTGAGCGAGGTCATAGGGTCTTGAAAGATCATCGCTATCCGTTTGCCGCGAATCCGGCGCACCTCGTCCTGCGGCAGCGCCAGAATATCCTCGCCGTCGAAGATGACTTCGCCCGAGACGATCTTTCCCGGCGGGTCTGGAATCAATCGAATGATCGAAAGATTGGTCACGGATTTGCCGGAGCCGGACTCGCCCACAATCCCCAGCGTCTCGCCGCGCTTCAACTCGAATCCGATCCCGTCAACGGCCTTCACCAACCCGTCTTCAGTCCCGAAATACGTCCGCAGGTCTCTGACCTCTAGAATGTTTCCGTTTCTACTCATGATTCAATTTTGGATTTTGGATTTCGGACTTCGGATTAGTAAACGGATTGAGAGAGCGCAACAGCTTGCCTTTCAATCCACAATCCAGAATCTCAAATCCAAAATGGTCAGACTTTTCTCATCTGCGGGTCGAGGGCGTCGCGCAGACCGTCGCCGACAAAGTTGAGACTAAAGAGCGTGAGGGCCATCGTCACGCCGGGGAAGATAATCATCCAGGGAAAGATGGCCATATTCTGCGCGCCTTCGGCGGCGAGCGTGCCCCAGGAGGAGAGCGGGGCCTGCACGCCCAAACCCAGATAGCTCAAGAATGCTTCCTGCAACATGACCGAAGGAATCGTCAACGTCGCGTAGACGATGACGGGCCCGAGCGTGTTCGGGACGAGATGGCGAAAGATAATCTTCCACGTCGGCACGCCTATCGAGCGCGCGGCCTCGACGAACTCCTGATTCTTGAGCGAGAGGACTTGCCCGCGCACGATGCGCGCCATCGTCAGCCAGGAGACAGCGCCCAAGGCCGCGAAGAGCAGGAACAGGCTCTTCTCAAACAACGCCAGCAGCACGATGACGAGCATCATGTAGGGAATGGCAAACAGCACGTCCACGATACGCATCATCAGGTTATCGATCTTGCCGCCCATGTATCCGGCGAACGCTCCGTAACTGACGCCGATGACGAGCGACACAGCCGTCGAGACTATGCCGACCATGAGCGAGATGCGTCCGCCGATCAGGACGCGCGCAAGGATGTCGCGCCCCTGCGGGTCTGTGCCCATCGGATGCTTCAAGCTCGGAGGCATCGCCTTGACCAGCGCGCTCTCGCCCGGAATCAGATCATAGGTATAGCCTGTGGCCGCTTTGAGAATGTACGGGCCGACGAGCGTGGCGAGAAGGATGAAGAGGACGACGACGCCTCCCATCACGGCCAGCTTGTTTTTACGCAGACGCTTCCAGGCATCTTTCCAGAGGCTGGTGCCTTTGACGATGCCGCCGCCGGTCTCCTGCCACGTATCGCCGTCGGGCGGCGCAGTCCCGTAGAGTTGGTCAGCCGCCATCGCTTCCGGCGTATTGATCTTCTGTTGTGCGGCTGCGACTCCGGGCGGCGCGAGCGGGCTGGCCTTCACAATCGGCTCGTTCGGATTGTCCGTCGGTATTCGTTCAACTTCCGGTATGCGCGACATGACTTGGTTCTCTCCTCCGAGCTAATACCTGATGCGTGGATCGATGTAGGCGTAGGCGATGTCCACTAGAAGATTGAATAAGAGAATCAGGATAGCGACGAAGGCTGTGATGCCCAGCAGGAGCGGCTCGTCGCGGTTCAGGGCGGCGTTGATGAAATAGTTGCCAAGGCCGGGGATGGCGTAGACGCGCTCGACGACGACCGTACCGGCGACGAGAAACGCCAGTGCGGGCCCTGTGAAGCTGACGACGGGCAGCATGCCGCCGCGCAGCGCGTGTCGAAGGACGACCGTTTTCTCGCTCAAGCCCTTGGCGCGCGCCGTGCGAATGTAATCGCGCCTGAGCACTTCCAGCATGCCGGAGCGCGTGAGCCGCGCGATGTAGGCCATGTAGAGGGCCGAGAGCGTGATCGCGGGCAGCAGCAGATAACGCAAAGAGGGGATGCCGCCCGTGCCGATCTTGTAGGCCCACTCCCAGCGCGCGGGCGGCAGCCAGTAGAGCGTCAGCGAAAAGACGAGTATGAGCAATGGGCCCAGAACGAAGTTGGGCAGACTGATGCCGAGCATCGCCGCCGCCATCGTCGAATAGTCGAGCGCGGAGTTCTGTTTGAGCGCGGCCAGCGTGCCCAGCACCGCTCCCATGATGAGCCCGATCAGATAGGCAGTGATGCCGAGCGTGGCCGAGACGGGGATGGAGCGCCATAGTATCTCGTTGACGGTCTGTTCCTGGTACTTGCGCGAGAAACCGAAATCGCCGTGGCGGAAGATTTGCCACATGGTCTTGCCGTACTGCACATACCAGGGGCGATCGAGCCCGTACTTGGTGCGGATGTTCTTTTCGACCGCTGGCGGCAAGCCCTTCTGCGTCTGGTAGAAATTGCCGGGCGCGAGACGTATCAGCACCCACGCGATGGTGATGACGAGCACGACCATCGGGATGATGACGAGCAGGCGACGGATAATGAAGCTCAGCATTTGTCAGCTCCTCTTACTTTTCTAACTGCCGCCGAGGTGAAAGAGGCGCGCGATGGCCGGGAAGGCACGCCCGTCCAGGATGGGCGCGAGGGCCGTCGGCGCTGTAGCGGTCTCATTACGCCAGTTGTGATCGATGTAGACGCCGCGCCAGTCGTGCTGGTCTAACAGATTCGCCTCTAGATTTCTCACGTACGGCTTTCTCATAAACGAGCTTGGGCCCACGTAGAGCGGAATCATCGGCTGCTGTGCGAGCATGTAAGCCTCGCAGTCGTGCAGCATCTTCATACGCTTGGTCGGGTCTGTCTCGGCGTTGGCGGCCAGCAGCATCGCGTCATACTTCTTGTCTTTCCAGTCCGTGCCGTTGTTGGTCGAGGCCGAAGTCATCAAGTCCAGAAAAGTGTTCGGGTCAACGTAGTCGCCTATCCAGCCGCGACGGGCCATGCCCTTAAAACCCATCCTGTCCGAGCGCGTGTTGTCCAGATAGACGCGCCATTCCTGATTGGTCAATTCAACCTTGATGTTAAGCTCGCGCTTGAGCATTGACTGGACGAACTCGACGGTCTGCTTCGTTGACTCGGAGGTGTTATAGACGATCTCCAACTCTGGGAAGCCCTTGCCGCCGGGATAACCGGCTTCGGCCAGCAGGCGTCGCGCCTCGTCCGGGTTGTAGCCTGCGCCTTCGCCGTTGGTGTAGCCGTCCATCTGCGGCGTGAATGCGGTCAGGGGCTGGCGGCCCGGCGCTTGATCGGCGATGATCTGTCGATTGATCGCCATGCTCAGAGCCTTGCGCACGCGCACATCGTCCAGGGGCTTCATGGAGGTCTTCAGGGCGACATATTCGATTTGCAGGTAGGGGCCGTAGACGTAATCCTTATTGTTCTCCTTGATCTGGTTGCGCCAGGGCGGCGGGACTTCGTTGGACTGCGTGGCGTCCAACTCGCCCGCCTTGTACATGTTCATCGCCGTCGTCAGCTCTTCGATGGACGGGAAGATGATTCTGTCCAGCTTGGTGTTGGCGTTGTCCCAGAAGAGCGGGTTCCGCTCGACGACGATCTTTTCGTAGGGCGTCCACTCGGCCAGCTTGAATGCGCCGGAGGTGACGATATTGCCCGGCTTGACCCACAGCGCGTCGCCGTACTTCTCTATCGCCTGGCGCGGCACGGGGCGGAAGAACTGGTGAAGAATGATCTTATGGAAGAAGGCCGTCGGCGCTTCCAGCGTGACCTCGAACGTGTAGTCGTCCAGGGCGCGCACGCCCATATTCTCTTTCTTCGCGGCGACGAACTCTTTGCCCTCAAGGTAGTGGGCCAGCTTCTGATTGGGCTCTGTCTTCTTCGCCGGGTCGCCGTTCAGGATTTTGTTGCGCTCGGCTTCATCTGCGGGCAGAAGGAAGTAAGGGTCTTTGAGGGCGATCGCCGGAACACCCGCGTTCTCGCCTCCGGTGGGCACGCTCGCCGCCTGAGCCGTCGTTTCGTTGGCGGCGGGCGGCAGATCATAGTTGGTCGGAGCGGGGCCGGTGAAATTCAGCGGCCCATGTTCGCCAGCACGCTCAAGATCGCCCTCGGTCAGAAAGCGTCCCGTCGAAGGGTCGCGCACAAAGGCCATCTGTCCGTTGTAAGCCTTGGCATTATCGATCTTGATCGATTCGTACATCATGCTGGCGTAAGGCGCGGCCAATTCGGGCGAGACCGCACGCCGCCAGGAGTAGACGAAGTCGTGTGCCGTGAGCGGCTTTCCGTCCGTCCACTTCGCATCATTGCGCAAGTGAAATACCCAGACCGTGCCGTTATTCTTGATGTCCCAACTGGTCGCAAGCGAGGGCTTCGGCGTGACGGTCTTCTCATCATAATCGACGAGCCCGTCGAAGAGCGCACCCGCGATGCGCGACTCCGGCTGTCCGGTCATCGGCTGCGGGTCGAGCGTTTCGGGCTCGGCCCCGGTCACGTATCGCAGGGTCTGCCCCTGCGACGGGGCGACTTTACCGAAGAACTCTTTGTCCTGTGTGGAGCGGGCGCAGGAGGCTGCGATGAGGGCCAGCGAGATGAGCGCGAGGCTGAGCGAGAAGCGACGGAAGCGATAGATCATCATAATGGAAACTCCTCTTAACGGCTGACGCTGCGCGAACCAGGAAGGTGCTCGGCCACCGCTCAAAATCTACGGGCGTGCGGCGGCGGCGCGAGTAGGCTTCCGCCTGCAAAACCCGTCATTTGTGCCGGGGGAACGGCCCACTGCTTCAAGTATCAAGACAAAACGAGGGGAGCACTGTTTACTGGATGCTTAAGATGCCCGTGAAGTTATCACGCGATAGCTACTATTTCAAGCGGTATCCTGTTTAATTATGACAATTAAACCGATGCCGGAAACTGTCCATAGAGTTGCTTACGGATTTACGTACAAGCGTACGAGTCCTCGGAGGTTTATCTAATCCACGCGACGGGGGCGGGCTTGGGGGGTTGCCAGTTGGTATTTATCTTGACGTGCTTGAGCGAGGGCGCATCCAAAAGGTTCGCGTCGAAGCCGACGACGTAGGGTTTGACGAGCGCATAGGACGAAGCGAAATAGATGGGGATGGCAGGCAATTCCCTGAGCGCCTGTTCCTCCGACACGATGCGTTGGGGAACGGGCAAACGCTCTTCGACCGTCGGCTTCGCATCATCGGCGGGCTTCGTCGTGCCGCCCCTTTCGGCTTCGACGGCGGATTCCGGCGTCTCGTTATTGTTGCCCGGCTCGGCCACGTCGACAGCGGTCTCCTGCTCGAAGATGAGGCGCATGTTGGTGGCCTCGTCCATCGTCTGCATGACGATGCCGCGCCGCACGACATCGTAGTCGCCCGCGCGCACAGCCGCTTCGTACTCGTCCCAATTCTTCATCACCACTTCCGTCTCGACGCCCAGCACATTCTTCCACATCGCGGCGACGGACTGCGCCAGCATGCGCTGCTGCTCGTTGCGATTCACGAGCAGGCGTATGCGCGGGAAATTTGCGCCGCCCGGAAAACCCGCTTCCGCGAGCAGACGTTTCGCCCGCGCCGCATCGTGCTCAAGCGACGCCAGCCCTTCATCGCTGCCCCCTGTTTTTTCGGCGGGCATTTGCACCGGGAGAAACTTCTTCGCGGGCTCGGTCGCGCCCTCCATCTTATCCTCGCTGATGCGGTCGCGGTCGATACTGATGGCGAGCGCCTCGCGCACTCTCACGTCGTTGAAGGGAGCGCGCTCGATGTTGAAGCTGTAGTAGGTCAGCGCGCCGAAGGTGGCGCGGCGAAAATCCTTATAAGGCGCGAGCAGTTTGAGCGCCAGCGGCTCGAACCCGGCATTGCTCACGGCGTCCACTTCGCCCGCGCGATAAGCCGCCAGCGCCGACTCCGTATCACGCGAGTCGATGAACTGCACGCGCTGTAGATTGACAGTCTGCGCGTCCCAGTAGTTTTTCGCGCGCTCAAGCACGACGCCGCTGCGGTCTGCCTTGACGAGTTCAAATGCGCCGTTTGAAACCACTGCCGATTCCGCCTCGGGCAGACCCTTCAAGCTGTGAACGGGACGAAAGACCGGATGAGCGACGAGCGACGGGAAATTTTCATCCGGCTGCTGCAAGCGCACGCGCAGCACGTAGTCGCTCACGACTTCCGCGCCAAAGGGCGCTTGAGTTTCCGTCGTCTTCTCTTCTCTTTTGACGCTGCGCTTAGCGCCGTTCACTTCCGGCGTGCGGCGCGTGGCCTGCGCCGTGGCGTCCGCCGTTGGCTGCGCGCTCGTCGTCGGACTGATGGCGGCGGGTTTCGCGCCCGAAATATTTTCGAGCAGCTTTGCGTGCGGCGCGCGTTCGCCAAGCTGAAGAGTACGCTGCCATGAGTTGACGAAATCGCGCGCCGTCACGGGCTCGCCGTTAGACCAGCGCGCATCCTGTCGCAGGTAGAACGTCCATTCACGATTGTCCGACGAAGATTCCCAGCGCGTCGCGACGCCGGGGATGGGAGCCAGCGTGCGCGGGTCGTAATCCGTGAGCCCCTCGAAGATGGCGCGGACGGCGTCTGTGTCAGGAGGTGCGGCGGCCAGCGCCGGGTCAAACGTCTGCGGCAACCCGCCATCGCTCCAGCGAAACTCCTGCGCGCGCGGGACGGAAACTTTCCCGTAATAGGGCTCGACCTCCTGGTCAAGAAAGCAGCCTCCGCCCGTGACGGACACGACCAGCAGGAGCGACACGGCTATCCCTGTGCGCCAGCGCTCAATGGTTCTTCTCCCGATCTTCTTTCTCTTTCTCTCAGCCATCTGAAAAATCCTTACCAGCCAGCGCGCGTAAAGCCCCGTAAACCTCTATGGTCTGCCGGCGAGTCGGCTCGAACCCTTCCGAAGTATCAATCAGGAAATCGGCGTAGCGCATCTTCTCTTCCTGCGGCATCTGCGCGCGTATCCGACGCTCGGCCTCTTCAAGCGAGAGGCTGTTGCGCGCCATCAGGCGCTCGGCCTGAATCGATGGGCGACAATGTACCACGATTAGCTTGTCAAAACGGCGATAACCGCCCGATTCGATCATCAGCGCCGCGTCCACGACCGCAATCCCGCGCGGGTCTTCCCTCTCCCACTGCCGCAACTGTTCGTCCTGCGCGGCGATTATATACGGATGCAGCAGCGAATTTAAGAGCGTCCGTTTGCTTTCGTCCGCGAAAATGATCGCGCCCAGCCGCGCACGATCGAGCGACCCGTCCGCCAGCAAGACCTCCCGGCCAAAACTCTCAACCAGCGCACGCAACCCCGGCGTGCCCATCGCCACTACTTCGCGCGCAGTCTTGTCAGCATCCAACACATGACAACCCAACTCCGCCAGCACGGCAGAGACGTAAGACTTGCCCACAGCTATCGATCCGGTCAACCCAACACGCAGCATCTTTGAATTTTGGATCTGCCCTTACAGGCCACGCCTGCGCAGCGCCGCCGTCAGCGTATTCTTCATCAACATGGCGACGGTCAACAGGCCGACGCCTCCCGGCACTGGGCTCAGATGACCGGCCACGCGGCGCGCCTCGGCAGGATGCACGTCGCCGACAATCGTATAACCGCGCCTGCTGATGACGCCCAATCGCCTGTCGGCTTCTTCCGCGTCGAACCACTCGCGCACCTGTGCTTCATCGCTCACACGGTTGATGCCGACATCGATCACGGTTGCGCCGGGCTTGATATGCTCGGCGCGTATAAAGGCCGGGCGACCGATGGCTGCGACCAGTATGTCAGCACGACGCGTAATCGAAGCGAGGTCTCGTGTGCGCGAATGACAGATCGTCACCGTCGCGTCTTTCTGCAAGAGGAGTTGGGCGGCGGGGCGTCCGACGAGGTGGCTGCGACCGATGACGCAGGCGTTCGCGCCTCTGATCTCAATGCCGTTGCGTTCGAGCAATTCGATAATACCGGCGGGCGTGCACGGAGCGATCACCGATTGGCCCATCGCCAGGCGACCGGCATTGATCGGATGAAACCCGTCGACATCCTTCTCCGGCTCGATGGCCTCGACGACGCGCGCTTCGTCCACGCCGGGCGGCAGCGGCGACTGTACCAGAATCCCGTCAACTTCCTCGCGCTCGTTCAAGCCTGCGACCAGCTCAAGCAGCTCTTCCGTCGTCGTCTCAGCCGGAAGCGCTCGATGCTCCGAGAGTAGGCCGAGCTCAAGAGATGTCCGTACCTTATTGCTCACATAGATGAGGGAGGCCGGGTCTTCTCCCACGCGAACGACCACCAGGCACGGGCGCACGTTATGCTCTTCGACGAGGCGCTCGATCATTCCGGCGACATCGCGCTTGATCTCTTCGGCAATGTGCGCGCCCTCCAGAATGTTGGCCGTCTGTTCACCCTCTTTTGATTGTTGATCGGTTTCTGGCATCATAGCTGCTGCTTACTTGAATTCAAACAGGAATGGCTTTCATAGTTTTATTGAACGCCCTAAGATTAGCGCACCTGTACACGACATGTCACCAGCCAGGATAAAAACCACTCGCACCGTCTTCATCATCATCACGCTGGCCCTTCTCTTCAGTGGGCCCGCAAAGGCGCAGACTCCGCGCGAGCGTCACGAGCGTATACGCGCGAGCGTCGAAGGCGGCAATTACGATGCGGCGATCGACGAGCTGAGATCGCTCATGAGCGCAGAGCCGGCGGTCTTCACTCTCAACAATTACGATTACCTGCTCGCGCGGCTGGCGGAGCGGCGCGGCGACACGGCGACTGCCGCCAACGCTTATCAGGCCGTGCTCGCTCGTAATTCCCAGCTTGCACAGTATGCGCTCTGGCACTTGGCCCAGTTCGCGCGCTCGACCGGCAATCTACTGCTTGAGCGCGAGCAGCTACGCCAACTGATCGCCGTCACGCCCGCGAGTCTTTTACGCGAGGCGGCGCTGGCGAGGCTCGGCGAAAGCTTTCTCGAAAGCGGCGACTACACTGCGGCCATCGCCACGCTCAACCCGCGCGCCGCCGCCAACGGCAAGGCCACGGCGCGCGAAGCCCTCTCTCTTGTCGGGCTGGCACAACTTCGCAGCGGTCAAACGCAAGCCGCGCGCGCGACCTTCAATAGCCTCGTCACTCAATTGCCGGACGCTGCGCGCCCGGACGATTTCGCGCTCGCCGCCGTCCGTGGGCTCGACGAGCTTGATAGCGGAAGCGCGGCGGCGGCGCAGAAACAAGCGCCGCCGCTTGCCGAGAGCGAGCACCTGCGGCGCGCCGTCGTTTACAACTTCAACCGCGATTTCGCCGGTGCGCGCCGTCACTACCTGGCGATCGTCGAGCGCTACCCGCAAAGCGTAAACGTCGCGGACGCGCTCTACCAGATCGCGCGCGGCTTCTACCAGGAGCGCAAGTTTGACGAGGCCGTCCAGTATTACCAGCGCGTCATCAACGAATATCCCCAAACGGGAAGCGCACGCGACGCGCTGAGCTTCATCGCATCTTCCTACGTCCGCACGAAACGCACGGACGAGGCCGTCGCGGCCTATCGCCGCTTCATCGAAAAATACCCGGACGCGCCTAACCCTGAGCGATCGTACCTCAACATTATCGATGCGCTGCGCGAGGCAGGGCGCGACAAGGAAGCGCAGGACTGGATCGTACAGACTCGCGCCCGCTTCAAAAATCAGGTCGGCGGCGCGCTGGCCCTCTTCTCGCAAGCTAAGATTCATCTGGCGCAGAAAGCCTGGGCCGATGCCCTCGCGGATTTTGAAGCCCTGCGCACGGAATCAGACCTCGGGGGCATGCAGGTTCCCGGCGGGACTAACCCGACGGAGATCGCCTACATGCGCGCCTACACCCTGGAACAGTTGGGCCGGATGGATGAAGCGATCAATGCTTATCTTGAGATGCCGCTGGCACGTAATGATTATTACGGCGGGCGCGCAACCATTCGACTGCGCGCGCTCGCCAAGGACGCTCGCTCTTCCGGCCTCGCCCAGACGCGTTTGAAGGCCCTGCGCTCAGAGGCCGAACAGGCCCTATCCTCCGGGCAGGCTGAAAGAGCGCGCATCGCTGTTCAGAGAGCGCTGCGTTTGACCGAGGACGCGACGACGAGAGGCGAGTTGATCGAGCTGGCACGGCGCGCTTATGCCTCGCTCCCGTCCTACAATAATTTCCCTTCGCCGCGATTGCTTTCCGCCGGGCGCACGACCCTCATCACGAGCGCGCCGCCGCAGACGACCGCGACGCCTTCTCATCAATCGCTGGCCGACGAGCTTCTGTTCCTCGGGCTCTATGATGAAGGCGCGCCGGAGTTGGCCGTGGCGGAGAATGCTTTCGATGCGGGAAGCGTCGTCAAGCAGGATGAGGCGAGGGCGGACGCAGACGCACAAGCGAAGACGCAGGCGGCGAAGCCATCCGTCAATAACAGTTCCGGCGAGCGTCAGCCCTCGGCCCCTTCGCGCGATGCTGCCTATACGCTGGCCGTTTACTACAAGCGCGGCGACAAGGCCGATCACGCCATCTCATTCGCCGAGCCGATCTGGAAGCGGGTTCCGCCGGATTTTCTGATCGAGCTTGCGCCGCGCGAGATGGTCGAGCTTCTTTACCCGACGCCTTACCGCGCGGCACTGCTCGAATCGGCCCCGCCGCGCGGCGTCGACCCGCGATTCGTCCTCGCCATCATGCGGCAGGAGTCACGCTTTCGTCCCGAGGCCAAGTCTGTGTCGGCGGCGCGCGGCCTGCTGCAATTCATCCCTTCGACGGCTGACGAAATAGCGGCGCAGTTGGGCCGCCGCGATTTCTCGCAGGACGATCTGTACAACCCGCCGACCGCCGTGCTCTTCGGCTCGCAGTATATGGGGAATCTTTTCAAGCTTTTTCCCGAGCAACCGCAGGCCGTCGCGGCCTCCTACAACGGGGGCGAAGATAACGTCGCGCGCTGGCTCGCGCGCGCCCGCTCCAACGACCCAGACCTTTACGTTCTGGAGATAGGATTTACGCAGGCGAAGGATTACGTCTATAAGGTGACATCCAACTTCTGGGTCTACCAGTCGCTCTATTCCGAACGGTTGGAGCGTAGATGAAGCTTGCAGTAAACAGTCGATGAGAACGACCATCCATGAAACTTGATTTGAATCTCCCGATGAGACGTGCCTTTGTCAACCACCTATTATTGAGCCTTGTCTGCCTGATCGCAATTGCTTCGCTCGCGTGCAGGCGTACGCAAACGGCTGCGCCCGCTCATCGCTATGAATTGAAGGGCAAGGTCATGTCGGTTGATAAGGCACGCCACCGGGTCACGCTCGATCACGAGGAGATCCCCGGCTACATGGAAGCGATGGTGATGCCCTACACGATCAAGGACGAGCAGGTGCTCGCGGAGCTTGCGCCGGGCGATCAACTCCGCGCGACGCTAGTGGTCAGCGCTAACTCTTCCTGGCTCGAAGATATTATGTTCACGCGCTCTGCCCCGGACTCTTCCGCCAACGGAAAGACCGAAGCGCGTCCCGGCCCCAAGCCCGGCGATGCTGTGACGGATTTCAAGCTCGTCAACCAGGATGCCAAACCGATCAGCCTGAGCAAGTATCGCGGCAAGGCGCTGCTTCTGACGTTCATCTACACGCGCTGCCCGCTGCCGGAATATTGCACGCTGATGAGCACCAACTTCGCCGCCATCGATAAAGAGCTTCAGAAGACACCGGAGCTTTACGCCAGGACACACCTGCTCAGCGTCAGCTTCGACCCGGCATACGATACGCCGAAAGTGCTGCGCAGCTACGGCGCGGCCCACACCGGCAACTTCACAGGCGAAACCTTCAAGCACTGGGAGTTCGCCACCGGCACGCCCGACGAGATCAAGGCGATGGCACAGTTTTTCGGGCTCACCTATTATCAGGAAAGCGACCAGATCGTGCACGGGCTGCGCACAGCCATCATCACGCCCGACGGCAAAATCTATAAAATCTACGAAGGCAACGACTGGAAACCCGACGAGCTTCTGCGCGACCTGCAAAGCCTGCTCAGCAAGAGCTAGCCCAAAGCACCCCAAGCCCCGTAGGGGCGCAAGAATGTAGTTCACAAGCCCCGTAGGGGCGCAAGAATGTAGTTCGCAAGCCCTGGAGGGGCGCAAGAATGTAGCCCACGGCGCAAGCCGTGGGTATTTCGTAGCCAAACATAGTTGAGCCCCGGAGGGGCGAAAGAAACTCAAGTTGAATTTCTTACGCCCCTCCGGGGCTCTCGATTCTTTGCTTGCGCGTGTTCCCATGACTTGCGCCATGGGCTACATTCTTGCGCCCCTCCGGGGCTCTCTCATTATTGGCTGCTCTGTTCCCATGGCTGACGCCGTGGGCTACGTTCTTGCGCCCCTTATCAGGGGCTGCGGGATTAGCCTTTCAGCTTTCTCACTTCTTCGGTCAGCACCGGCAGGACTTCAAAGAGATCGCCGACGATGCCGTAGTCTGCGATATCGAAGATCGGCGCTTCCGGGTCTTTGTTGACGGCGACGATAGTGCCCGCGTTCTTCATGCCGACGAGATGTTGAATCGCGCCCGAGATGCCGAGAGCGATGTAGAGCTTGGGCGCAACGGTCTGCCCCGACGAGCCTATCTGGCGATCGATCGGCAGCCACTCGGCGTCGCAGATCGGGCGCGAGGCGGCGATGTCACCACCCAACACTTCGGCCAGCTTTTCGGCGAGCGCGATGTTCTCCTTGCTCTTGATGCCGCGCCCGACGGCGACGATCACATCCGCTTTAGTAAGATCGACCGCCTGCTTCACCTCCTGGAATGCAGGTTCCGGCTTCATGCGAACTTCGCCGACCTCTACCTGCATGGTTTCGACGGGAGCGCCGCTGCCCTTCGTCGCCTGATCGGGGCGATACGCGCCCGATTGGAAGGTTGCGAACACAGGAGCCTCGCCGTCCGAGACAATATCGGCGTCAATCTTGCCCAGGAAGATGCGGCGCGAGAACGTGACCGACCCCGCAGAGACCTGCGCGCGAATGCAATCGCTGATCAATCCCTTGCTGAAACGCGCGGCGAGCTTCGGCGCGTAATCGCGCACGAGATAGGTGTGCGGCATGACGACGAACTGCGGGTCTAGACTGCGTATGACACGCTCCATCGCATCCGTGTAGCCGTCCGGCGTATACTCCGCGAGCTTCTCATTCTCCGCATACACGACCTTGCTCACATCGTAGCCAGCTATCTCACCGGCCAAACCGCTCGCGCCAGAGCCCAGTACCACAGCCGTCACAGCCTGGCCCAACTCTTTGCCCAAGCTCTGCGCCGCCGCGATGGCCTCAAAAGAGGTCTTATTAAAAGCCCCCGCGCGATGCTCCGCGAATACCAGAATACCGTTGCTCATTTTCTAAATCACCCTTGCTTCCGTGCGAAGCTTTTCGGCGAGCGCGACCGCACCGGCCTTGGCGTCGCCGTCGCCCAGAAACTGCGTCTGTTTTGTTTTCTGTGGAAAATAGATTTTTTCGATGCGTTGATGAGAGGGGCGCGCCGTCGCGTCGCTCGCGGGAGTGACTTCCCTGATCTCTTTCTTCTTGGCGGCCATGATGCCCTTTAGCGTCGCATAGCGAATCTGGCTGATGCCGGATTGGATGGTCAGGAGCGCCGGGCGCGGCATCGAGTACCATTGATACCAACCGTTTTCCAGCTCGCGCTTGACCCTCAACTGTTCGCCCGAAGCATCCACTTCGATGACGATCGTCGCGTGCGGAACATTCAGCAGCTCGGCCATGATGACGCCCGTCTGCGCATAGCCGTAATCGTCCGACTGCAACCCCGTCAGAATCAGATCGGCCTGCTCTTCCCTGATCGCCTCGCTGAGCACACTGGCGGCGGCAAACGGCGAGAGATTGGTGAGGCTGTCCAGAAGGACGTGAATCGCGCGGTCAGCGCCGCGCGCCAGCCCGTCCTTAATCACGCTCTTGACGCGCTGTGGGCCCATAGAGCAGATGACGACTTCGCCCCCGTGCTTCTCCTTCAGCCGCAGCGCCTCTTCGAGCGCGTAACCGTCCGACTCGTTGACCTCGTAGGAGAGGTCGCCCTCCTCAATCCAGCTCGCGTCCTTGTTAATACGCAGGATCGCATCCTTATTAGCGACCTGTTTCATTAAGACAATGGTTTTCATAAATTTCCTGGAGGACTCAGAAGTCAGGACTCAGAACTCAGAATGATAAGCTCCGCCCTTATTCTGAATCCTGAGTCCTGACTTCTGAATTCTATTCCTCGTATCTCTTGAAAAGCAGCGCCGCGTTTGTGCCGCCAAAGCCGAAGCTGTTGGAGAGCGCGTACTGGACGGTCGCCTGTCGCGGCTCGTTGGGCACGTAATCCAGATCGCAGTCCGGGTCGGGGTTGACGTAATTGATCGTGGGCGGCAGTATGCCGCGATTGATGGCCAGCACGGAGAAGACGCCCTCGATGCCGCCCGCCGCGCCGAGCAGGTGGCCCGTCATCGACTTCGTAGAGCTGACGGCGAGCTTGTATGCGTGCTCGCCGAAGGTCTTCTTCACGGCGAGCGTCTCGAACTTGTCGTTGTACGGGGTCGAAGTCCCGTGTGCGTTGATGTAGCCGACGGCCTCGGGCTCGACTTCCGCGTCCTTCAGGGCCTTCGTCATCGCGCGCACCGCGCCCGACGCGGTCTCGTCGGGCATCGTGATGTGGAAGGCGTCGGCCGTCATCCCGTAGCCTACGACCTCCGCGTAAATCTTCGCGCCGCGCGCGCGCGCGAACTCAAGCTCTTCGAGCACCATCAGCCCCGCGCCCTCGCCTATGATGAAGCCGTCGCGGTCGCGCTCGAAGGGGCGCGAGGCGTGCTCCGGGTCTTCGTTGCGCGTCGAGAGCGCGCGCATCGAGGCGAACCCCGCGACGGCCATCGGAGTTATCGCCGACTCCGCGCCGCCGCATATCATCACGTCGGCGTCGCCGCGCTGGATTATCTTGTAGCTGTCGCCGATTGCGTGCGCGCCCGCGGCGCAGGCCGTCGCGGTCGCGGAGTTCGGCCCCTTCGCGCCGAAGCGAATGGAGACCTGACCGGCGGCGAGGTTGACGATGGCCGAAGGGATGAAGAAGGGCGAGACGCGGTTGGGTCCTTCTTCCAAGAGCTTCGAGTGCTCGCGCTCGATTGCCCAGAAGTCGCCGATGCCGCTGCTGATGTACGTGCCGATGCGCTCGGCCTGCTCTTCGCCGAAGCGGTCTGAGAGCTTCTGCCCGCGCTCTATTAGCTGGCTGTCGTAGACTGCTTCGTCCGAGGCGGCGATGGCGTAGTGGATGAAGGCGCCCATCTTGCGCGCCTCCTTCTTCTCGACGAACTTCAAGGGGTCGAAGCCCTTGACCTCGGCGGCTATCTTCACGGAGAACTTCTCCGTGTCGAACTTCTCTATGTAGGAGACGCCGCTGCGGCCCGCCATGATCGCGGCCCATGTTTCGGGTACGGTGTGGCCGCAGGGCGTGACGAGCCCCAGGCCCGTTATCACAACGCGACGTTTCAAAGCTTGCTGCTCCTCTCGGGAGAGACGGCCCGGCCCGCACAACTTTCAGCGGGGGACGCGCGCCCAACGCCGCTCCCTCGGAAAGGGGCGGCGCTCTTAAGGACGAGTTATCGAGGACGGCCGCGCGCGCCTACTTGTTCTTCGCCTGGTGCTGGTCTATGTAGTCGTAGGCGTCGCGGACGCTCTGGATCTTCTCGGCGTCCTCGTCGGGAATCTCGATGCCGAACTCCTCCTCGAAGCGCATGACCAGCTCAACGGTGTCGAGCGAGTCCGCGCCGAGGTCGTCTATGAAGCGCGCGTTGGGCGTGACCTCGCCCTCGTCGACGCCCAGTTCGTCAATGATGATCTGCTTAACTTTCGCCTCGATCTCTGAATCGGCCATTATCCTCTACTCCTCTTCCTCGGAAGTTTGAAAGCTTAAAACCTTTTCGCGCGGCGCTGTTTGACGACGCGCCGACGCGTCGAAACTTTAATCGCCCGCCGCTTGGCCCCCGGCCCGCGCGGAGTCTGCGAGGGCCGCGCGCGTCGCTTCGAGACTCGCGGCCGTCTCGACGTTGAGCGCGCGCGCCTGCGGCGCGGTCTGCCTGACGAGCCCGCCCAGGACCTTGCCCGGCCCGACCTCGACGAACGTCTCGACGCCCTCGCGCGCGAGAAGCTCGACCGTCTCGCGCCAGCGCACGGGCTGTGAGACCTGACGCACGAGCGAGTCGCGCGCCTCCGCGCCCGTCCGTATGACGCGCGCGTCCACGTTCGTCACGAGCGGCACGCTCAAGTCCTTGAACTCGACCCCTTCGAGGTCGGCCGCCAGGCGCTCCTGCGCCGGGAGCATCAGCGCGCAGTGGAACGGCGCGCTCACCTTCAGCGGGATAGCGCGCTTCGCGCCGCGCTCTTTCAACAAAGGTATCGCGCGCTCGACCGCCGCGGCGCTCCCCGCGATGACTATCTGCGCGGGCGAGTTTATGTTCGCCGCGCTGCAAACCTCTCCGCCCTGACGCGCTTCGGCGCATACTGCCTCGACCGTCTCAAGGTCTGCGCCGAGCACGGCCGCCATCGCGCCCTGACCCACGGGCACGGCCTCCTGCATGTAGCGTCCGCGCTTGCGCACGGTGCGCACGGCGTCGGCGAGCGAGAGCGCGCCCGCGGCGACGAGCGCGGAGTACTCGCCGAGGCTGTGGCCCGCGACGAACGCGGGGCGCGGCAAACCTTCCGACTCGGCCGCGCGCAGGGCCGCGACCGAAGTCGCGAGAATCGCCGGCTGCGTGTTCTCGGTCAACTGCAAATCTTCCGCCGGCCCCTCGAAGCACAACTTCGACAGCGCGAAGCCAAGCGCGTCGTCGGCCTCCTCAAAGACCGCGCGCGCCGCCGCGTGCCTCTCGGCCAACTCGCGCCCCATGCCCGCCGCCTGCGAGCCCTGTCCGGGGAAGATGAAAGCAATCATAAAGTAAATGGTGAATGGTAAATGGTGAATGGTTAAGAGAACGCTCTA
>DATDFK010000091.1:0-53234 GCA_036522655.1 Pyrinomonadaceae bacterium
CCCCGTAACGCCATCCCCTCAACCCGAAACCGCCCCACCCACCCTTGCGAATAACCTTCCCCTTCCAACTAACGGCACACAATCACCTCGCCCCGCAAGAATTCCAGCACTCAACACAGCGCCTTCAAATCACATCAAGACCCTTCTGCCCCTAACCTTTTCAAAACTCTACGCGCAATCTCCGCATAGGGCGACTTAAGTTTCTCAAAGATGCTGAGCGCTTCACGCGTCAACCTCACGGCATCTTCTCTGTTTCCTTCTTCCTCTGCAAGCAATCCTAACTGACCTAAGGTGTTAGCGATGCCGCTCTGGTCGCCAAGCTTCTTTGAAATCTCCAAGCTCTCATCGTAGAGCCGTCGCGCTTCCGCCAACTCACCTTGATCTTGAGCAAGTCTCGCCAACTGATGCAAGGAGATAGCGATGCCGCTCTGGTTGCCAAGCTTCTTTGAAATCTTCAAGCTCTCATTGTAGAGCCGTCGCGCTTCTGCTAACTCACCTTGATCTTGAGCAAGTCTCGCCAACTGATGCAAGGTGATGGCGATGCCGCTCTGGTCGCCAAGCTTCTTTGAAATCTCCAAGCTCTCATCGTAGAGCCGTCGCGCTTCCGCCAACTCACCTTGATCTTGTGCAAGCACCCCCAACTGATGCAAGGAACTTGCTATACTGCTCTGATTGCCGAGTTTCTTTGAAATCTCCAAGCTCTCATCGTAGAGTCGCCTTGCGTCCGTCAACTCGCCTTGATCTTGGGCAAGCATCGCCAATGAGTGTAAGGAGATAGCGATGCCGCTCTGGTTGCCGAGCTTCTTTTCAATCTCCAAGCTCTCATTGTAGAGTCGCCTTGCGTCCGTCAACTCGTCTTGAGCATGAGCAAGCCGCCCCAACTCATGCAAGGTGCTGGCGATGCCGCTCTGATCACCGAGCTTCTTTTTAATCTCCAAGCTCTCATCGTAGAGTCGTCGCGCTTCCGCTAACTCGCCTTGATCTTGGGCAAGACGTCCTAACTCATGTAAAGCAACAGCAACATTTCTTTCGCTCTTCAAGTTACGATAGGCTGCGAGAGCATCCTCATTAGCTTGGCGTGCTTCTTCATAGAGGCCACGGAGGGACTGAATAATTCCAATCCTATGTGAAAGAACAGCGGCATCGTGTTCACGCCCTACAAAGCGCGCAGACACGATTGCCTTGTAGTTATATTTAATGGCCTCATCCCAATAGCCGCGCAAATCTAGAAAAGCATTGATGCTTCCCAAAACATCTGCCACTCTTAGTACAGTATCCCAATCTCTCATATCAAACGCTATATCTATCGCTCCTAGCACATTGTCTTTCTCCGCTTCTAATGCATCGAAATCTTCCGGCGTCGGCTGTGCGTGCGCTTCGGTGTAATTCAGAAAGTGCGCTACGAATCGCTGGCGGAATTCGTCGGCGCGTTCGTCTTTTGATAGTCGTGCATGGGCCAAAGTGCGCGTCAAGCCTTCAATGGTCAAGCGGCGGTTTTCATCTACTCCTTTAACCAACCATAACGCGCGCAGGTTCTTGACCGCTTCGTTGACGCGCTTTAAGTCATCACTGAAACCTGCGACCTCTGCTAACGCGTCGCGGGTGGCGCTGGGCACAAACAGTGAGAGGGCGAGCAGCGCGGCACGCCCGTCGTCGCCCAACTGCAGTAGATGGAAGGAGCGGTCAAAGACACGCTCGGCGGCATCGCCTTCGCCGTGCTCTAACTCTTCCAACACCGTGTCCGGTTCCTGCGCCGTGTCAATCTGCGCTACCACCCATTGCATGACGAACGGGTTGGCCTCTGCCGTCTCATAGATGCGCTGGCGAACCCCGTCGGAGAAAATCTGCGTGTCCTGTGTCTCCGCGACTAATCTCTTCAAATATTCCTCAGCCTCTTCGCGCGACATGGCGGCGATTGTGATGTTTCGCGTCGAGTTGATCCTGTGTCGTGAGGTAAAGAGTGCGGAACACTGTGCAAGCGTGAACCATTGCTCAATGATCTTCTTCACATCGGGCGCAATCGTTTCGTAATTGTCCAGCACGACGAGGGCTGGCGGGTCGTCAACCAGTGCGCGCACCTGCGCCTCTTTTAAATCGGGGGCGAGCGTGCGCAGGTCTGTGCGCCCTAACTGTGTACTAATGTCGTCAAGCAGGGTGGAGAGCGTGAAGTCAGTACGCTTCTCCGCGCTGCTCCAAACAATGCGGCCTTGGAACGTTTCCCTCAACGCACGCGCGGCTTCTGCGGCGAGCGTGGTCTTGCCGATGCCGCCCGGCCCTGAGAGCGTGATCAACTGACTTCCCTGCTGCGCGAGTTCTTCTTTTAATCGCTCTACGATGTCGTGGCCCTGCTCGTCGCGGCGTGCAACGAAGCCGACAACAGGCGGGCGTGGGATGGGTGCGGAGGATTGACGCTTTCCGGCGGTCGTTGATTGGTTTGCCTGACGCTTAACATAAAGAGTCTCTACTGCTCTTTGAATGCCTTCGGAGACTATGACGAACGCCTCGTCGCGATCCGGCCAACTGGTTACGGGCCTGGCGTCGGTGGGAAGGGCATTGAGTTTACCGAACGGCGCTCCCTTCCAAATAACCGGGCGAAGAAAGACGGGGATGACGACGGCTTCTCCGGCATCGTGCCTGTCCATTGCACGCTTCATTTCAATGTCGTAGCAGTAATCCGAAGCAATGAAGTCAGGGCTGATAAGCAATAGGATTACGTCGGCGGATTCCAGTTGCTCGTCAATCTCTTTCTTCCATTCTCCGCCCTCGCCAATCTTGCGGTCGAGCCAGACTGAGATCAGATTCAGCCGCTCAAGGATTTTGAGGTGCTTCTCTAATTCCTTTCTTAATTCTTCATCTTCGTGAGCGTAGGAACAGAAGAAGATGATAGTGTTGGGAGGCTGAGGTTCCAAATGTACGCACTCTCCTTTCCGAATCCGCCCGGACTATAACATTCATTATTCGCTCTTATCACCTTCTACGGGTGCGCCTGCGTCTTGCCAGGCTTTCCAGCCTCCGGCCATGGAGTGGACGTTGGTGTAGCCCATGCGTTGGAGGCTGTCGGTGGCGAGGGCGGAGCGGTAGCCGCCGCCGCAGTAGAGGATTAGTTCTGTCTGTTTGTCGGGGATGGTGTGTTCGATGTCGCGTTCGATGATGCCTCGGCCCATGTGCTCAGCGCCCCGGGCGTGGGCGGCGTGCCATTCGTGGTCTTCGCGTACGTCTATCAGGCGCGGGGGTGTGGCGGAGGTTAGGCGGGCGCGTGTCTCTTCGACGGAGATTTCGCGGATGCGGGTTTTGGCGTCGTCTACGAGTTTCAGGAATCCTGCGGAGTGTTGCATAGGTGTTTGGCCTCGTGTGGCTGGGTCTAAGTAAAAACGACACAGCGCTTGCGGATTGGATGAAAAGCTTGGGAGCGATTATAATGCCGCTCTTTTGGAAAAGCACTGACAACGCAGATATACTGGAGGCTCGGGACTTTACGCTGGAAAAGGACGCGGGGCGGGCCGTGGCGCGCAAGAAGGGCGCGCGTGCCGGTTGGAGGGAGGCGCAAGAATGAAGAAGACGGAGATAGAGGAGCGCGTAAGGGATTCGCACTTGAAGCTTTTGAAGGCGCTCGACGGGTTGACCGAGGAGGAGGCGACGCGCGTGGGGCTTAACCCGCAATGGTCTATTAAGGATGCGCTGGCGCATGTCGTCGCGTGGGAGTCTCAGGGGGCGGACACGATCCGCGAGATACAGGCGGGGACTTGGAAGCCGCAGCGCCTCAATAAAGAGATGATCGATGAGTTTAATGCGCGTGCCGTCGAGGTGCGACGCGAGCTTTCGATGCGCGAAGTGAGCGATGAGTTCAACGCGGCCCACAGCCGTATGGAGAGCCTGATAGCGAGCTTGCCGGACGAGATAGAGGAATCGTCCCCAACCTACAAGTTCATCGAAGGCGTGACCTTCCGGCATATGACGCATCACGCCGCGCAGATCGAAGAGTGGAGAGACAAAAGCAAGGATGAAGGATGAAGGATGAAGGATGAAGTAAAGGCCAAAGCTTTTATTTCATTCTTCATCCTTCATCCTTCATCCTTTTAAACTTAGGAGCTGAAAAAATTGGCGGAACAATTCGATGTGGTGATTATCGGGAGCGGGCCGGGCGGTTACGTGGCGGCGATTCGCGCGGGACAGTTGGGCTTGAAGGTGGCGATTGTCGAGAAGGACAAGCGGCTCGGCGGGACGTGTACGCTGCGGGGCTGTATCCCGACGAAACAGCTTTTGATGTCCGCGCACATTTATGAGCAGATGCAGCACGCGAAGGACTTCGGCGTGCAGGCTTCGGAGATCAAGCTCGCCTTCGCAGATGTGCAGAAGCGTAAAGAGAAGGTCGTCATGAAAAACTCTAAGGGCATAGAGTTCCTGATGAAGAAGAATAAGGCGACGGTCTTTAAGGGCTACGGGCGACTGGCGCTGCCGGGCAAGGTCGAAGTGACGGGCGAGGACGGAAAGAAAGAGATTATTGAGGCTAAGAATATCATCATCGCCACGGGCTCCGTCGTGCGCCCCATACCGGGATTCGAGACCGACGGCGAGCGCGTCGTCAACAGCGATCACATACTGGAATTGAAGGAAGTTCCGAAATCCCTGATCGTGATGGGCGCGGGCGCAGTCGGCGTCGAGTTCGCCTCCGTCTACTCGCGCTTCGGTTGCGAGACGACGATCGTGGAGCTGATGCCGCGCTTGCTTCCGATCGAAGACGAAGAGGTCTCCAAAGAGCTTGAGAAGTCTTTCCGTAAGCGCGGTATTAAATCGCAGGTCGATACGAAGCTCGACAAGCTGGAGAAGACGGACAAGGGCGTTCGCCTGACGGGCAAGACGAGTAAGGGTGAAGCCGTCGCGCTCGAAGCCGAGATGCTCCTGGTTGCGGTGGGCCGCATGCCTTTCATCGAGGGGCTGGGCCTTGAAGGCACGAAGATCAAGGTCGAGCGCGGCGCGATTCAGGTCGACGAATACCTGCGCACGGGCGAAGAGGGAGTCTACGCGATCGGCGATGTCATCCCAACGCCCTGGTTGGCCCACCTCGCATCCAAAGAGGGCATTCTTGCCGTAGAGCAGTGCGCGGGCCAGCACGCGGAGCCGATCAACCTGCGGCTTGTTCCTTCCTGCACCTACTGCGACCCGGAAGTGGCGAGCGTGGGGCTGACGGAGAAGAAGGCGCGTGATGAGGGCTACGATGTGAAGGTCGCCAAGTTTCCCTTCTCGGCTTCGGGCAAGGCGCGCATCCTCGGCGAGGAAGAAGGTTTTGTCAAAATCGTCAGCGAGTCGAAGTACGACGAACTCTTAGGCGTTCATATCATCGGGCCGCATGCCACGGAGCTGATCGCCGAAGCGTGCGTCGCCATGCAACTGGAATCGACGGCGGAAGAGCTGGGCCGTACGATGCACGCGCACCCGACCATCTCCGAAGCAGTCATGGAGGCCGCCGAAGGCATTCACGGACTGACGATACATATCTGAAAGGGAAGAATTCAGGACTCGGCACACGGGAGTCAGAATGAAAAGAACGAAATCGCTTTTATTCTGATTCCTCAGACCTGAGTTTCTGAGTCCCGTTTTTATGAATACATCGCGCAAATCAAAGGAAGAGGGGACGGGGGCGACCACTGCGGCGAAGCTTAGCTGCACCCCTGAGACGACGCTCGGGCCGGAGCAGATGATGGAGCTTTATCGTTACCTGAAGCTGACGCGGATGGTCGAAGAAAGGCTCGTCAATCTCTATCGACAGACGAAGGTGGTGGGCGGCGTGTTTCGCTCGCTCGGGCAGGAGGCGACAGCCGTCGGCACTGCCTACGCGCTCGCGCCGCAGGATTTCCTCACGCCCTTGATACGCGACCTCGGCGCGGTGCTCGTCAAGGGCATTCGCCCGCGCGCGATCTTCGCGCAGTACATGGCGAAAGCCTGGGGGCCTTCGGGCGGACGCGACCTCAACATACACTTCGGCGATCTGGAGAAGGGTTTCATTGGGCCCATCTCTCATCTCGGCGACATGATTCCGGTGATGACGGGCGTGCTGCTGGCGCGGCGTATGCAGAAAAAAGATACGGTCGCCCTGGCCTACATCGGCGACGGCGGGATGAGCACGGGCGCGTTCCACGAGGGCTTGAACTTCGCCGCCGTGCAGCGCTTACCGCTGATCGTCGTCGCGGAGTACAATTACTACGCCTATTCGACTCCGACGCACTTGCAAACGGCGGTCAAAGATTTGGCAGAGAAGGCCGCAGGCTACGGCATTCCCGGCCACATCGTTGACGGCAACGACATCATCGCCTGCTACGAAGTGACGCGGAAGGCTGCCGAGTATGCGCGCGGCGGCGGCGGCGCTGTCCTGATCGAGGCCAAGACGTACCGGCGCAAAGGTCACGCCGAGCATGACGATCAACGTTATGTCCCGCCCGAAGAGATCGAATACTGGGAGAAGAATAATGACCCGGTCGATCGTTACGAGAGATACCTGACCGAGCGCGGGCTCCTGACGCGCCAAAAGCTGGAGGAGATTACAGCCGACATACAGCGCGAGATAGATGAAGATGTGGCCTGGGCCGAAAGCTCGCCCATGCCGGAGCCGGAGCAGGCTGCCTACGGGGTTTACGATAACTCGATCGTCCCGCCTGCCCTGCGTCCGAAAGTTTTGGAAGGATAGACGATGACGATTCTTCCGGTCACAACTCGTCGGCCCGCACTCCCAACTTCGGAGGCCGTTTCATTCGGAGCAAAGAAGATGGGATTAGTTTACGCGGACATCGAACTGATTAGAGCCGACGACCTCGCGCTCTATCGTCACGGCATTCTGCCCGAAGATCAAATCAAGCACATGCGAGTCAGCGCGCTGGTTGATAGCGGCGCTTACTTGCTTTCCATTAACGACCATATCAAAGAGCAGCTTGACTTGCCTGTCTTAGAAGAACAGACGGTGCGGTTGGCCGATGACTCAGAGATCAGAGTGAAAGTCGTAGGGCCAGTCGAGATACGCTTTGAGAATCGCTCGACCACTATGAGGGCGATAGTGTTACCGGGCAACGCCGAACCGCTGCTCGGCGTGATTCCGATAGAAGACCTGGACGTGGTCATAGACCCGAAACAACAACGCCTGATCGTTAACCCTGAAAGTCCGTATATCGCACGGAAGCACATGAAGTAATCGAAAATTTCGCCAATCATGTCAACTGCAACCAGGAAAGAGCATAAATCGAACAGGCCCGCGCGGGGCGGCACGGCGACATTCGTCGAAGCCATCCGGCAGGGAATATGGGAAGAGATGGAGCGCGACCCGAGCGTCTTTGTCATCGGCGAGGACGTGGGCGCTTACGGCGGCGCGTTCAAGGTCACGGACGGTTTGATCGACGAGTTCGGACGCGAGCGCGTGATCGATACGCCTATCTCGGAGGCGGCGATCGTCGGCGCGGCGTGCGGCGCGGCCTTGCTCGGTATGCGGCCCGTCGCGGAGTTTCAGTTTATCGATTTCATCTCGGCTGGCTTCGATATGCTGACCAACTACGCGGCCAAGTGTCGTTATCGCTGGGGCGCTCCGCTTCCGGCGGTCTTTCGCGGCCCCTGCGGCAGCGGAGTACACGCGGGCCCGTTTCATTCCCTCAACGCCGAATCCTTCTTTCTCAACACGGCGGGGCTCAAGATCGTCGAGCCCTCCACGGCCTATGACGCGAAGGGCCTCATCAAGGCCGCCATACGCGACCCCGACCCCGTTATCTTCTTCGAGCACAAGAAGCTCTATCGCCTGCCCCGTTTGCGCGAAGAGTTGCCGGGCGACGACTACATCGTCGAGATAGGCAAGGCGCGCACGGCGCGCGAGGGACGCGACCTCTCCATCATCACTTTCGGCGCGATGGTTTTGACGGCGCTGGACGCGGCGGAAGAGTTGGAAAAGGAGGGACTTGACGTAGAGGTCTTAGACCTGCGCACGCTTGCGCCACTGGACAAGGCCGCCATCCTCGCGAGCGTCAGGAAGACGAGCAAAGTGCTGGTGCTGCATGAAGCATCCCGCACGGGCGGCATCGGCGGCGAGATCAGCGCGATCATCGCCGAAGAGGCTTTCGAGTGGCTCGACGCTCCGGTGGTGCGCGTCGCCTCCATCGATACGCCCGTGCCCTATTCGCCGCCACTCGAAGAATATTATTTGCCGCAGACCAAAGACGTACTGGATGCGGCGCGGAAACTGGCAGCATATTGAACAACAGGAGTCAGGAGTCAGGACTCAGAAGTCAGAATAAAAGCGGTTGCGGCCTTTTCATTCAGACTCCTGTGTGCTGAGTCCTGAGTCCCGATTTTGGAGAACGTATGAGTACAGAAGTAGTCATGCCGCAGATGGGCGAGTCCATCGCGGAGGGGACGATCACGAAGTGGTTGAAGCAGGTCGGCGAGCGCGTCGAGCGCGACGAGCCGTTATTTGAAATCTCTACGGACAAGGTGGACGCGGAGATTCCGTCCCCGGCTGCCGGGACTCTCACCGAGATCAAGTTCAAAGAGGGTGAGACGGTCGAGGTCAATACGGTCGTCGCCGTGCTCGATGGCGGCGGCGGCGGAGCGGCGGGAGGCGCATCCGGCGGAGGCGAAACCAAGGTGAGCGCGCCTGCTTCGCCGCAGCCAGCCTCGCCAGCTTCGCAGGCAGCAGTCTCCGCCCCGACTCCGCCGCTGCCACCCGCGCCGCCCGCCGCCCCTGCTCCGCCGCCGCAGCAAAGCTCCGCGCCGCAGGCCCCTTCAACAAGGCAAGCAGCACAGCCCGTCTCAACGCCAGCGACGCAACCCGCCGCCACCGCTCAAGAGCAGGCAGGAGGACGCGCCACGCCTCAACCGTCCGCGCAGGCATCTACCACAAGTCCCGCTTCGACAACCGCTGCGGGCGGCAATGGCCGCGAGCAGACCGTCGAAGAGCTTCGGCGCACGCGTTCGAGCCCGCTCGTACGCAACATCGCCCGCGAGCACGGCATAGACATCTCGCGCCTCGAAGGCACTGGCGCGAGCGGGCGCGTCACGAAGAACGACATACTGAGCTTTATCGAATCGGGCGCGGCCATGTCGCCCGCCGAGGCGATGCAGGCGGGACGCGTCTCCGAAGGCGCGGCACAGGCTCCGGCGCAACCCGCTCCGGTGCAAGCGCCTACGGCCCCGTCGCTACAGCCTGCCGCCGAAGATCGCGTCGAGCCGATGAGCGTCATGCGCCGTAAGATCGCCGACCACATGGTCATGTCGCGTCGCACTTCCGCCCACGTCACGACCGTCTACGAGATAGACATGACGCGCATCGCCCGCCTGCGCGACGAGCACAAGGCGTCCTTCCAGGAACGCACCGGCACGAAGCTGACCTTCATGCCCTTCATCTTTCAGGCCGTGACGAACGCCATCCGGCGCTTTCCCGTCTTCAACTCGCAGGTCAGCGGCGATCAGATCATCTACAAGCGCGACATTAATCTCGGCATGGCCGTGGCTCTGGATTGGGGATTGATCGTGCCCGTCATCAAGCGCGCCGACGACCTCTCTATCTCCGGGCTCGCACGCGCCGCCAATGATCTGGCCGAGCGCGCGCGCAGCAAGCAACTGAAGCCCGACGAGGTTGCCGGTGGCACGTTCACGATCACCAACCCCGGCGTCTTCGGCGGGCTCTTCGGGACGCCGATCATCAACCAGCCGCAGGTCGCCATCCTCGGCGTCGGCGCGATCGAGAAACGCCCGAAAGTCATCACCACACCCGAGGGCGACGACCTGATAGCGATTCGCTCGATGGCATTCTTTGCGCTCAGCTTCGACCATCGCATCATCGACGGCTCGGACGCAGAGAAGTTTCTGGCCTACATCAAACAGCTATTGGAGGCCGGATCGTTCCAGTTATGATGGGTTGAAGTTCAAGAGCGCGGCATACGAGCCGGGGGCGTCAGACCATTTAGCGAGAGGAGAGCTAAGAGATGAGGCCCAACATCAAATTCATGCTGCGGGCCGCCGTGCTGTTTGTCATGGCGACGACGATTGCGCCTCTGGTCTCGGGTCAAAGAGGCGGCAGCGCCGCCGATGCCAGGATGCGTGTCATGCGCGAGATGCGCGAGCGTGAGGCGCGCGATAACGAGCTGCGCGAGCGCGCCTTCGATCTCAGGATGGTGGAGGAGGAAGCGCGCAGGCATCCGGCGGTCAGGCGCACCGAGCCGAAGCTCGACATAGCGCAGATGCGTGAAGACTTCGTGCGTATACAGGTCGTCAACTATGAGCTCGTGGACGTGGTCAAGCACGGCAGCGGCGGCGGCACACTCGACCTCAAGCTCATCGCAAAATCCGTCGCGGAGATTAAGAAGCGCGCGCGGCGGCTCAAGGACAACATGGCGCTCCCCGAAACCGAGAACGTCTTCGAGCGCCCGCAGATGGAAGTCGGGCCCGAAGCAGGGCAAGTGAAGTCCTCGATCTCCGTGCTCAACAAGCTCATCATAGGATTCGTCAACAATCCCATCTTCAAGGAAGCCAACGTAGTCGATGTCCAGTTGTCCGTGAAGGCGAAGCACGACCTCGAAGACATCATCGAAATGAGCGAGCAGATAAGGAAGAGCAGCGAGAAGCTGAACAAGATTGCCCGGAAGGCTCAGTGATTAATGATCTATCCGTTAGACCAGGTTGCAATATAAAAAGAGGTCAGTACCGCCTGCTTGAGCCGGGCTTGTCTCGGTGGCAAAGAACCCGCCCGGCCGAAGCAGGCGCTACTGACTGCATAATTAAGGTGAGTCCCCCGCTTTAAGTTATCCGCCCCCTCTCCATCCCTCGGTCGCATCCTTGTTGCAATCCGATGATAATCGGATGATGAATTGCTTATCGGGGTGCGACCGCGCATTTTTCGGAAGACGCATGCTTGACTTCCCCCGATTGTTAGTTAGAATTCGCGCTTAAGGCTAATCCTTAATGGTTTTGCTTCCCGGAACAGAAGAACCCTCGCGCAAGTTCTTTGTTTGAGAAGTACGGTGCAAGCAGGTATGAATGCCGAAATAACTTTAACCGCGACGCCGTTCGATTATTGCTCCGGTTGATCGAAATCGTCGCCATGACTTGCGAGGACGGCGCACAGGCTCAGAGTGTAGGGCGTCCGCCGGAAATCTCGCCGATGGAGTTAAAATAAATGAGTGCTAACAAATCCCGACTGTTTCAATCTTTGACGCTCGCGCTCGGCCTTGTCCTCGCACTGGCGACCTTCGCCTTCGCGCAGGACAACACGTCCGCTTCGGCCCAGACGGGCAACGTCCGCTCGGTCTCCAGCGGCCAGAAGATGAAGATCAAGGGCGTGGTGACGCGCCGCGATGCAGATACCTTTACCATCCGCGACATGAACGGCGTCGATACGGTCGTGCTCCTGACCGACCGCACCAGCGTCAAGACCAAGGGCGGCTTCTTACGCAGCGGTACGAACTACGGCTCGACCAACATCCTGCGCGGCCTCAATCTCGAAGTCGAGGGCCGGGGCGACCAGAGCGGACAACTTGTCGCCGAGAAGATCAGGTTCAACGAATCCGATCTGAGGGTTGCGCGCACCGTCGAATCTCGTGTTGACCCGGTGGAAACACGCGTCGGACAGGTGGAGCAGAACGCGCAGCGCCTCTCGGGCCAGATAGATGAGCTGGCGGCAGTTTCCAACGCGGCGCGCGGTGGAGCCAAGGCCGCTCAGGACACGGCCGATGCTGCGGTTGCTGGCGTCAACGCGACCAACGAACGCATCTCTGCGCTCGACGATTACGTCGTGCAAGACACGATGGCGATCAATTTCCGCGTCAACAGCGCCGTGCTCTCGCCCGCCGCTAAAACTCAACTTGATACTGTCGCCAACAAGGCGAAGAGCGCCAAGGGCTTCGTCATCGAAGTTTCCGGCTTTACCGATACGACCGGCAGCATCGAGAAGAATCGTCGCCTGAGCCAGCAGCGCGCCGATTCCGTCGTTCGCTACCTCGTTGAGAATCACCAGATTCCGCTGCGACGCATCATCACGCCGTACGGCTACGGCGAGACGAATGCTGTCGCTGATAACACTACGCGCGCGGGACGCGAGGCGAATCGTCGCGTCGAGGTCAAGATACTGGTCAATCGCGGGCTGGTGCAGCCTGCGCCGACGATGACGACGCCGAGCAGCGGCGAGACCTCTTCAACGACGCCCGGACAGTAAGCGCACGCCAGACCGAAGAAGGAAAGGGTAGAGAGCGAAAGGCAAAGCGACGGCTTCGATTGCCTTTCCCCCTGCTGGCCCTTTCCTTCTCTTTTTACGTATCATAGATCGCACCGATGGATAGTAAATTCAAAAGAACGCGCGCGCGGGCCCACTTTGCTTTACTACTGTGTGGGCTCGCTCTACTACTAATGCTCACGCTCAGCGCGCAGGGGCAGTCGCCCGTGCAGGACATGCCTCCGCCTCCGCCCATGCCGACGCCCAAACCGAAGCCCACGCCGAAGCCTGCGCAAGTAGAAGACGACGGCGGCGATTACGAAGTGGTGCGCGTCAGCTCGAATCTGGTGGTCGTGCCCGTCTCTGTGACGGATGCCATGGGCCAACCCGTGATGGGGCTCACCGTCTCGGATTTTCGTCTCGAAGAGGAAGGGCGTCAGCAGGAGATAGCGCAGATCGGCGACCCTGAGCAAATCCCCCTGGACATAGCCATCCTGCTCGACGTTTCGGGCAGCGTCAACGCGCGTTTCGCTTTCGAGAAAGAGGCGGCCTCGCGCTTTCTCAAACAGGTCTTGAAGCCGACAGACCGCGCGACCATTTTCGCCATCGACCAGCAACCGCGTCTTGAACTGGCGCGTGATACGGCTGAGCGCGCCTCTGCCCGCCTGATGGCGATTGACCCGAGCCGTGGCCCAACGGCTTTTTACGACACCGTGATCGAGGCCGCGCACTACCTGTCGAAAGTTTCGCCGCCCAACGCTCGCCGCGTCATCGTCGTCATCTCGGACGGCGAGGACAACTTTAGCGAGAAGGTCAAAAAGGCTATCGGCGCGACGCGCGATGAGCAGGATGCTATTTCGGCGGAGGGCAAGGGGCTGGTCTACAACCGTGTGCTGATGGAAGTTCAGCGTGAGGTTCAAAAGGCAGAGGTGGCTTTCTATTCGATCAATCCGAGCGGCGAGGCGCTGCGCCTAAACGTCATCAGCAAGCGCGCGCAGGAAGGCATGGAGCAACTCTCGAACGCGACGGGCGGCAACTCCTTCGTCCCCGAGCGGCTTGAGAATCTGGAAGTGGTCTTTCGACAGATCGCCGCCGAGCTGCGCTCGCAATATCTCCTACAGTATTACTCGAAAGATGAATCCCCGGCGGGCAAGTTCCTGCGCATACGTGTTCAACTGCCGACGCGCCCACAACTGCGCGTGCGCGCACGCCAGGGCTACTACTCCAAGCGCAAGTGATCTCCCCGATCAACGCATCTCAAGCAGCACATCCGTCAGACGATTCATCACATCCAGCAGCGACCTTCCGGCCTCGTCATAGCGACCGGCGGCCACCAGTTCTTCACCGCGCGCGGCGCTCGCTGCCACCCCCAGCAGCCTCGGGTAATACTGTCGCAGCTCTGACGTGCTGCTAAAGAGCGTCTCCAGCTCGTCCATCTGCACGCGGTAGCCCTCGAAGACATCGCGCAGCTTCGCCCGGTTTCGCTGCGCCGCGTCGTTTGACTCGTTGTTCCTTGCTCCGGCTTCGCTGTTCGCCAGCTCTTTCGAGATGGGCCCATAAAGGTAGAGGAATTTCCCCAGGGATTTGATCTGCTCGGCGAGGCGTGTGGCCGCCGGTCGGATAGACGAAGCGGTCGTCGTGCTCGGATTCTTTGTGGAGGCAGCCCGCGTTCCTCTTCTGCCGGTGGTACTGCTGCGCCTCGTCCGCGTCTGCGCGAAAGCCGTCGCCGCCGTCAACATCAGGAGGCAGGCGAGAATAATCATCGAGATACGTTTCAATCCGAAATCCTCCTTCATCCATCCGGGGTCAATCGAGTTGCCTTCATTCTTTCGTGGAGTGAGTGGCACTCGGATTTCTCAAGCTATGATGCGTGGGCTTGTGTGTCAAGTCTGACGGTAAGCTTCTGCGGCTTGACGGGCCAACTCGTAACGTCCGTCTCTTAGCTGCTACAATATAAATTCAAGATGAGCGATAGACGATTAAGAGTCAGACGCTTGGGCCGGCTTGAGTACGGCGCGGCGCTCGCCGTCCAGAAGGAGACCGAGCGGCGCGTTCTCAGCAGGGACGAGCCCGACACGCTGCTTCTCGTCGAGCACCCGCACACGCTGACCCTCGGGCGCGGCGCAAAGCCCGGAGGCATACTCATGCCGAAGGATGTGATTGAAGAGCGCGGCGTCACCGTCTTCGAGACCAATCGCGGAGGTAAAGTCACCTATCACGGCTTGGGCCAACTCGTCGGCTATCCGATCATCAACCTGAGCCCGGAGCGCGAGGACGTTCACCGCTACGTACGTGATCTGGAAGAAGTCCTGATGCGCTCCGTCGCGGATTTCGGTATCGAGAGCTTTCGCATCAAGGGACTGACCGGCGTGCATACCGCTGCGGGCAAGGTCGCCGCCATCGGCGTCCACATCGCACGCTGGGTGACGACACACGGCTTCGCTCTCAACATCGACACAGACCTCAGCTTCTTCAATCTCATCATCGCTTGCGAGGGCGAGCCCGTCACTTCGATGAAGGAACTGCTGGGGCGCGAGCTTCAGATGCGCGAGGTCGAAGACAGTATCATCGCGCGCTTCGCAGATGTTTTCGAGATGCGTCTGGAAGAGGACGAACAGGCGCGCACGAAAGCAGCGCCCGAGAAACCGGAAGGCTACATTACTACCCTGATATGATCGACACAGACACTTTAAAACCATTCACGCTTGAGCTTGTCGAGGAGGCGGCGGCCCGCTTGCGGTCGCGCGTCCATCGCACACCCGTCGTCACCTCGCGCGCCTTTGACGAAGAGGCGGCCAAGCGCTCGGGCCAGCCTGAGCGTCGCGTCTTCTTCAAGTGCGAGAATATGCAGCGCACGGGTTCTTTCAAGTTTCGCGGCGCGACCAACAGGATTCTCTCCCTGACCGCAGAGGAAAAGACGCGCGGTGTCGTCGCCTTCTCTTCGGGCAACCACGCGCAGGCCGTGGCGCTCGCCTCGCGCGAAGCGGGCGTGCGCGCTTGTATCGCCATGCCGACCGATGCGCCGCAATCCAAGGTCGCGGCCACGCGCGGCTATGGCGCTGAGGTCGTCTTTTATGATCGCCAGCGCGACGACCGCGAAGTCTTCGCGCGCGAGATAGCCGGGCGCGAGCGATTGGTGATGGTTCCGCCGTACGACGATCACTTGATCATGGCCGGGCAGGGCACTTGCGCGCTTGAGCTTTTAGAGGACGTGCCGGAGTTGGACGCGATCGTCACGCCCTGCGGCGGAGGCGGGCTCTTCGCGGGCGCGAGCACGGCGGCGCTGGCCAGAAAGCCAGGGATGCGTTGCTTCCCGGTCGAGGCCGAGCTGGCAGACGACACGCGCCGCTCTTTTCTCAAAGGCGAGAGAGTCTCAATCCCGCCGCCCCCGACAATCGCCGACGGTATGCGAAACCAGTCGCCCGGTGTGCTCACCTTTCCCGTGCTGCGCGCGAACGCCGAAGATGTCCTGACGGTCTCCGAGGAGGAGATCGTAGAGGCGCTTCGCTTCCTGCTCTTCCGCTTAAAGATTCTCGTCGAGCCGACGGGCGCGGTGGCGGTCGCGGCGGTTCTTTCCGGTAAAATCCCCGCAGACCTTCGACGCGTCGGCGTCATTCTCTCGGGCGGCAACATTGACCCGCAAACGCTCGCCGGGTTTCTTGGATGAGCGACAATGGCAGCGCTCCGGTGCTAGAATAACTTTTATCATCAAAACCTTTGGAGTCAATGCAAGTGGGGCGCGAGCTAAAAGTCATCAATACCAAACCGCGACGGCCTAAGCCCGAGTGGCTGAAGATTCGCCTGGGCGATCCGACCAATCAAAACCACGTGCTGCGCCTGATAGAGGGCTTGAACCTGCACACTGTCTGCCAGGAGGCGCGCTGTCCGAACATCTTCGAGTGCTGGTCTGACCGGACGGCGACCTTCATGCTCGCGGGCGACATCTGCACGCGCCACTGCGGTTTCTGTGCCGTCGGCAAGGGAGCGCCCGGCGCGCTCGACCCCGAAGAGCCGCGCCACGTCGCGGAGGCCGTGCGACATCTCAACCTCGCTCACGCCGTCATCACTTCCGTCAACCGCGACGATCTCGCGGACGGCGGCGCGGCGCACTGGGCCCAGACGATTCGTGAAGTGCGCGCGCTCAACCCTGATTGCAGGATCGAAGTTCTCATCCCGGACTTTAACGGCGACGAGGCGGCGCTTGAGACAGTGCTCGATGCCCAACCGGACGTGCTCAATCACAACACGGAGACCATCGCACGTCTCTACAGGCGCGTGCGACCCGACGCCGTTTATACACAGACGCTTGAGCTGCTGGAACGCGCGGCCCGCCGCCGCGACACGGAAGCGCGCGGCATGTTGACCAAGAGCGGCATTATGGTTGGCCTCGGCGAAACCTTCGATGAAGTCGTCGCATTGATGAGAGACCTGCGCGCGGTCTCATGCGACATCATGACCATTGGGCAGTACCTTCAACCGTACGAGCGTCGCCTGCCGGTGGAACGCTACGTGACGCCCGAAGAGTTTGCGCGCTGGCGCGAGATCGGCATGACTTTGGGCTTCCGCCACGTCGAGTCCAGCCCGCTCACGCGCTCCTCTTACCATGCACGCCAGCAAACGGGTGAGCCCGTCACCGAAGTATCGGACGAAGCGAGCCTCGCGTCCGCGCGCTGAGCCGCGTGCATCGCTCGTCCAACTCATGATCGCAAATTTATGAGAGCCGTTGTCTTCAAAGAACATGGTGGGCCGGAGGTGCTCCGGTACGCGGAAGCGCCGGAGCCTTCGATCAAGGCTAACGAAGTCCTGGTCGAAGTGCGCGCCTGCGCCCTGAATCACCTGGATGTCTGGGCACGCGGCGGATTGCCGGGCATAGAGATTCCGCTGCCGCACATTCTTGGCAACGACATCGCGGGTGTCGTGCGCGAAGTGGGCCCACTGGTCAACTGGGTCAAGGCGGGCGACGAAGTGATGTTGCAGCCCGGTGTCTCCTGCGGGCATTGCATGGAGTGCTTGAGCGGGCGCGACAATCTCTGCCCGGAGTATGACATCCTGGGTTACAGGCGCGACGGCGGTTACGCGGAACTGGTCGCCGCGCCGGGCGTCAACGTTATCCCGAAGCCGCAGAATCTCTCCTGGGAGGAAGCGGCGGCACTGCCCTTAGTGACCGTCACAGCATGGCACATGCTCGTCGCGCGCGCACAGGTGCAGCCGGGCGAGGACGTGCTCATACACGCGGCGGGGAGCGGCGTCGGCTCGATCGGCATACAGGTCGCACGCCTGCGCGGCGCGCGCGTGATTGCCACCGCAGGCTCGGATGAAAAGCTACGGAAGGCGCGAGAGCTTGGCGCGGATGAATGCATCAACTACACGCGCGAGGATTGGCCGAGGGAGGTGCGACGCCTGACGGGCAAGCGCGGCGTTGACGTGGTCTTCGAGCACACCGGCTCGGAAACCTGGCCCGGCTCAATCGCGTCGCTCGCCAAATCGGGGCGGCTCGTGACCTGCGGCGCGACGAGCGGTTACGATGCGCGCACAGACCTGCGGCAGGTCTTCTATCGTCATCTCTCGCTGCTCGGCTCCTTCATGGGCTCCAAGGCTGAGCTGCTCGCCGCGATGAAATTCATCGAGCGCGGGACGATTCGCGCCGTCGTCGATCGCACCTTGCCGCTCGCCGAAGCGCGACGCGCGCACGAGCTGATGGAAGACCGCGCACAGTTCGGCAAGCTCGTGCTTGTCCCCTGAAAACCGATCAGAGATGGATTTTCGCCGCCCTGCCCGGACGTGTGTTTCGTTAACGGTAATAACTCAAAATTCTGGAACTAATTTCTACCGACAGCGGAAACAAAAAAGAGACCGCTCTCGTACTAAAGTCTCTAATCTCGGAATAGCGAGCCAGCCGGGCAACATCTGAGAGCAGCCGAAGCAACTGCCTGCTCCTCATGCTCAACAATTCGTATTCATGAATGCTATGCGACCGGCCCTTATCAAGTGTCGGCCCGACCGGAGGAATCCAAAGATGAATTCATATCAGAAACAGCCAGCGCCGCTTGCTCTCGCTTTTGCGCTGCTGTGTGCGCTCGTTGCGCCGCAGGCGATGGGCGCGCGCGCCTCTCTTCTCTCGCAGGCTGCGGCTCAGGGGCCGGGCGCAATCGCGCTGCCGACCGGCGTCGAGCGCGTCACCTCCGTCGAGGGCATCACTGAATATCGCTTACAGAACGGCCTGCGCGTACTGCTTTTTCCAGACCCGTCGAAGCCGACCATCACCGTCAACATCACTTATCTGGTCGGCTCGCGCAATGAGAACTATGGCGAGACGGGGATGGCCCACCTGCTCGAACACCTGATGTTCATGGGCTCTAAGAATCATCCGTTCGTCCTCAAGGAGTTTGCCGATCACGGCACGCGTCGCAATGGGACGACATGGCTCGATCGCACCAACTACTACGAGACCTTCGTTGCGACCGAAGAGAACCTGCGCTGGGCTCTTGAGATGGAAGCAGACCGCATGACCAACTCCTTCATTGCCAAGAAGGATTTGGACAGCCAGATGTCGGTCGTGCGCAATGAATTCGAGGCGGGCGAGAACGACCCGCAGGGCGTCATGTTAGAGCGCGCCATCTCCACGGCCTTCCTCTGGCACAACTACGGCAACTCCACGATCGGCGCGCGCTCCGACATAGAGAATGTGCCGATCGATAGATTGCAAGCCTTCTATCGCAACTATTACCAGCCGGACAACGCCGTGCTCCTGGTCGCCGGTCGCTTCGACGAAGCCAGGACGCTCGATCTCATTAACAGGAACTTCGCGCCCGTCCCGCGCCCTCGTCGTGAGCTACAGAAGTCATATACGATCGAGCCGACGCAGGACGGCGAGCGCTCTGTTACTCTTCGCCGCGTCGGCGACGTGCAGGCGGTCGAGGCCATCTATCACGTGCCCTCCGGCTCGCATCCAGACTTTGCCGCCGTCGATGTGCTGGTGGAAATCCTCGGCGACTCGCCTTCTGGACGACTCTACAAAACTCTCGTCGAGACGAAGAAGGCAAGCTCCGTCTCTGGATTCAGCTTTCAGTTGAAAGAGCCGGGCGTCGCCATTTTCGCCGCGCAGGTTCGCGCCGACGCCTCGCTCGAAGCGGCGCGCGACGGCCTTCTGCAAACGGTCGAGAGCCTGAGCAGTACCCCGCCAACCTCTGAGGAGGTCGAGCGAGCGCGCACGGCGCTGCTCAAGGGTTTCGAGCAGACATTCAATTCTTCCGAGCGCATCGGGCTGGCGATGAGCGAATGGCTGGGGATGGGCGATTGGCGCTTGTTCTTTCTGCATCGCGACCGCCTGCGCAAGGTCACGCCCGAAGAGGTCAGTCGCGTCGCACGTCAATACTTAAAATCGTCTAACCGGACGCTCGCCATGTTCATCCCGACGCAGAAGCCCGATCGCGCGGAGATTCCGCCCGTGCCCGATCTGACCGCGATGCTCAAGGACTACAAGGGCGATGCGGCGATCAGCGTCGGCGAAGCCTTCGACCCGTCGCCCGCCAACATCGACGCGCGTACCATTCGCAAGCTGACGCCGGGCGGGTTGAAGATGGCGCTGCTGCCGAAAAAGACTCGCGGGAGCACGGTCGTCGCCGCGATGTCCTTACGCTTCGGCGATGAAAAGAGCCTGATGAATCGCACGACCGCCGCACAACTCGCCGCGCAGATGCTCATGCGCGGCACGACGAAGCACACGCGCCAGCAGCTCAAAGACGAGTTTGATCGCCTCAAGGCGACGGTCGCGGTCACGGGTGGGCCCACCGCCGCGCTCGTCACCATCGAGACCGTGCGCGAGAATCTCCCGGCGGTGCTGCGTCTCGTCGCGGAAGTCCTGCGCGAGCCCTCGTTCCCCGAGAGCGAGTTCGAGCAGCTCAGGCAGGGACAACTGGCCGCCATCGAACAGCAGCGCAGCGACCCGCAGGCGATGGCGACCGTCGCTCTGAATCGTCATCTCAACCCGTACGAGAAGGGCGACCCGCGCTACATCCAATCGCTGGACGAGCAGATCGAAGCGATCAAGGCCGCGACGCTCGAAGAGGTGAAGAAGTTTTACGCCGATTTCTACGGCGCATCGCAGGGCGAGCTGGCAGTGGTCGGCGACTTCGATGACAAAGAGGTGGCCAATCTCTCGAACGAGCTGCTGGGCAACTGGAAGAGCCCGCGCCCCTTCGAGCGACTCGTCAATCTCTACAAGCCCGTGCCTTCGATCAACAAGTCCTTCGACGCGCCGGACAAGGCCAACGCCTTTTTCACGACGGGTCTCAACATCCAACTGCGCGACGACGACCCGGACTATCCGGCGCTCGTCCTGGGCAATTACATCCTTGGGAATTCCGATAACTCGCGCCTGCGCATGCGTATTCGCGTCAAGGAAGGCTTGAGCTACGGCGTCGGCTCGCGCATCCTCGTCAGCTCCTTCGACAAGTCCGGCACGTTTACATCCTTCGCCATCTACGCGCCGCAGAACGTCGCACGCGTCGAGGCGGCATACAAAGAGGAGATCGCGCGCGCTTTGCAGGACGGCTTCACCGCCGAGGAAGTGGAAGCGGCGAAGACCGGCTATCTGCAAGCGCAACAGGTCAACCGCTCGCAGGACGCCATCCTGGCGCGCACCATCGCCGCGCGCCTCTTCGCCAATCGCACGCTCGCCTGGGATGCGGACTTCGAGAAAAGAATCGCGTCGCTAACGCCCGAGCAGATCACCGCTGCGCTGCGCCGCCACATAGACCCGTCGAAGATCACCATCATCAAGGCCGGCGATTTTCAAAAGACGGCGGCCAACTAAACCGGAAGCCCCTGAAAGGGGCGATAGAATGTAGCCCACGGCGCGAGCCGTGGGTAATTCGTAGCCAAACACCGTGAAGCCCCAAAGGGGCGTAAGAAACTCAAGTTGAATTTCTTACGCCCCTTCGGGGCTCTCTCTTTATTGTTTGCGCTGTTCCCATGACTTACGTCATGGGCTACATTCTATCGCCCCTCCGGGGCTCCTCTAATTCTCTTGAACAGTTGACCCACGGCTCGCGCCGTGGGCTACACTCTGCGCGCCCCTTTTAGGGGCTTTTGAGACAGCTTTTCAGACCCGCCCGAGACCTTTGGCGGTACTGACCTTTCTTCACCTTAACGAGCATCAGCATCACTCTCAGCCTTGTTCGCTTCCGTTGCGCCCTCGCCGTATTTCTCTTCAAAATCTCTGCCCGTCGCGCCGCCCGCTCCGGTCGTAGTGCCGCCGGACTCGCTGCCGGTAGCGCCCCCGGCCCCGGTCGTTCTTCCTTCATCTTCGCCCGCGATCATTTCGTCCTCGTCTTCCTTCATAACGATTCTCCCCTTCCTCTATTTTCCCGTGTAGTCTTCGATATTGAAACGCCTGGCGAGCGTGTCGAAGTTCTCCTGCGTGTACTCGAAGTTCGTGCCGACGACGACGCGGCGGCCATCCTCCGTCTTCACTCTCATGTTGGTCTTCTCTCCAACGGGCGAGTTGGCGGTCAGGTAGGCCACGTCGTCCTTGTCGAACACGCCGCCGTCTTTGCGCGAGAAGACGTAGATGTGCGTGAACTGCCCGTCGCGCACGTATTGCAACTGCCGCTCTAAATCGGTCGCGGGCGTGGGCGCGGCCTTTTGTTGAGAAGAGCCCGCACCTGTCGAGCTCGACCCTGATTTCCGGCAACCGCCGAGCAGTCCCGCGAGCAGCAGGAGCGCGAACGCCGCCGCCCCCAGACGAAAGAGCTTTCCTTTCATCCCGTCCTCCAATCTCACGGGCGAAGGCGCATGGCCCGCGCGCAGCCTGCGAAAATCATCACTGACCATCATCACGGTTCCTGCTGGTTGCCCGCATCGTCCGGCTCGTCGGTGCTGCTGTCTTCACCCTCGTCTTCGTCCGGGAGCGCCACCCCCTTCTGATCGCGTATCTGTAGCACGGTGCATTCTTCGTCCTCGTAAACGATGTCGAACCAGCCGCTCTCCTTCGCATTGAAATAGAAATCGTTGTGCACGTCCTCGTTGTCCGAGAAGACGTAATGCGCGCCGAAGCGGTCGCGTATGATGGGCGCGGCATCCTTGATCTTGCCGAGCGTGATGTCTTCATAGAGCTTCGATAGCTCCGGGTTTTTGTCCAGCAGGTAGGTCGGGTCTAGGCCGGAAGCGTACGTGTGCGTGGTGTCGTAAAAGAACATCTTGGGGAAATCGTCCCAGTCCGTATTGAAGACCATCTCGCCCTCGGGCACATGCGAGCGCACCCAATCCATGCCGCCCTTGTAGCGATCAGGCCCGGCTTCCCCGGCAATCCCCTTCGCCGTCTCGTGCACGTTGACGGCCAGAACCACGCCGAGCAGGAGCGCCACGACTGCCGCCACCCCCGTCTGCCAGTGCTCTTTGTGGCGGCGACTCTTGACGGTCTCCGCAGGCTCGCTTCGATCAAGAAACGGCTGTAGATCGTCGAGCACATGCTCGGGCAAGCGCCCGACGCGGGCGCGCGCGCCGTCGAAGATCGTTTGCAGGGCGAAGGCCGCAAAGAGCACGGCGAACGGCGGCCAGTATTCAACGAAGCGGCGCGAGCGAAAGCTCATCACCATCAGCAGCGTCGAGAAGATGAGAAAGAAGAGCGGGCGCGCCGCGCGTCGCCTGTCCGTCCAGTCAAACGCGATGTAGCCGACCAGCATCGCCGCGAAAGCAACGAGGCAGCTTCCCAGAAAGAACCAGCTTTCGTACGGATACCACTCCGAGCCGACGCTCGTGGAGAAATCACCGAGCCTCACCTTGATCCAGAGATGCTCAAGGAAGAGCGAGACGTTTTTCGGGAAGTACGGATTGATGATGAAGCCAGCGATCGTGCCCAAGGCCGTCCACACCAGCGGTCGCCACTCGAAACGCAGCTCGCTCCAACCGACCACCGCCGTCCAGATCACAGCCGCCGCCACCAGCGTCACGAAGAGGCTGTACGTCCAGACGTAGAGGAACGCGAGCGGCGCGAGCCACCGATACTTCTTCTCGAACAGCAGGTAGATGCCCGCCACCATAAAGATGATCGAGATCGGCGGGGCCTTCGCCATGTTCAGGCGATAGAGGAACGGGGCCGAACAGGCGAGCATCGCCACCAGCCACACCAGCGTATAGCTGATGCGATAGCGCACAATCAGCCAGTAGCAGGAGAACACCGCCAGGCTTGAGAAGAGTGTGGCCGAGACCTTGGCGGCCAGTCGCAGGTCGCCCAGCCACGTGAACGGAATCTGTAAGATGTGAAACAGCAGGTGATGATCGACGTAGCCCTTGGGGTCGAGCGTCGTCAGCGGCAGCCACTTGAAGGTCGGCGGAAAGAGGTGGCCCGCGCGCATGTTCTCCCAAAGCAGACGACTCCAGCGAATATGATAATAGCCGTCGAAGTCTCCGCAGCAGACGCTCCGGTTCGAGAACTGTAGCTTCCAGAAGATGAGGCCGATGGTCAACGCGCCGACCACCAGATAGATCACACGCGTCGCCGCGTCCGATGCGAGCGCACCGCTTATCCGGTCGTGACGGCGCGCGCTTTCAACCCCGGTCTCAGCCACCCCATCATGCATAATAATACGAAGGATGAAGGATGAAGGATGAAGGATGAAAAGAATGCTGACCCGTCTTAATAGCTTTTACTTCATCCTTCATCCTTCCGCCTTCATCCTTGCTCTTCATCCTTGCTCTTCATCCTTTCTCAGGTTATGGATGAGCTCCAGCAGCGACATAGGGTTAATGGGCTTGGTCATGTGCGCGTTGAAGCCGGACTGTTTGGCGCGCCCGATGTCCTCGAAGGCCGAAAAGCCCGTGACGGCGATCAGGGGAACGTCATTGTAATCAGGCAGGCGGCGCAAAGCCTCGGCCAGTTCGTAGCCGTTCATCCCCGGCATCCCTATGTCCGAGATGACGACATCGAACTGCTCGTCGCACGCCGCCGAGAGCGCGTCCTGAGCCGAATAAGCCATCACGGTTTGATACCCGGCATGTTGAAGAAAGAGGGCGATCATCTCCGTCACGTCCGGCACATCATCGACGACGAGGGCGCGCGGCTTGCCCTCATTCAACTCGGCCAGATCGTCCGTGTCGGCATTACTCTCCGATGATCTATCCTGACTGCTTGAAAAGAGATGGCTCGATAGCGATAGGGCGAAAACGGTTTCCGGGCGCTCCGGGTAAATAGGGGCAAGCGCGCTATGCATTATTCACTCCTCCTCGAACTTGTGTAGCGAGGGTTTGACGTGCTCGTCATACGGTGAAAAAGTTCTATCGCGCCCGGATAAATTTCCGAGGCGCTTCGGAAAGTTGCGACCAATACTTTCTACTATTGCCGGGACGGGCGGCCCTTGAGCAATTGCTCAATCCTCGTCGCCAGCTCAGTGGGATCGATCGGCTTGGCGATGTGCGCTTCAAAGCCTGCGGATTCTGCGGCCTCCGCATCCGCCTTCGAGGCGTAGCCCGTCAGCGCCACCGCCGGAACATCGCGCAGATGCGGCAGCTCGCGCAGCCGCCTGAGCAGTTCGTGACCGTCTGTTTCCGGCATCCCTATATCTGAGATCACAATATCAAACCACATTGAAGCGGCAACGCGCAACGCTTCGCCGGGTGTCTGGCAGATCGTCACGTCGTAGCCGCGCAGCTCGAAGACGACCTGCAACATGTTCAGCGTATCGGGCACGTCATCAATAATGAGCATGCGCACACGCTCAGGCTCAGGCCTGGGAGCCTGAGCCTGAGCGGGCGGGCCGAGCTGCGCCACCCTCAAACCGTCGGACTGCAAGCGCGGGAGAGAAACCGTGAAACGGCTTCCGAGCCCCTCGCCCTCACTCGTCGCCTCCACGCGTCCGCCGTGAGCCTCGACGAAGCTTTTGACAAGCGACAGGCCGATGCCGAGCCCGCCGTGCACCCTCGTTTTAGAGCCGTCGGCCTGGCGAAAGCGCTCGAAGATGAATGGCAGAAAGTCGGCCGAGATGCCCTGTCCTTCGTCCTCTATATGGACTTCAACATGCTCTTCATGCGTCTTATGGTTGACGCGCACGTGCCCGCCTCTGTGAGAGAATTTGACGGCATTGAAGAGCAGGTTCCAGAAGACCTGGACGAGCCGCGTGCGGTCGCCCATGATCATCACTGTCTCGCCAGCCTTGAACGGCATGAGCTCGATTCGTACGTCGCGCAAAGCCGCCTCCGCGCGCACGGTCTCGACGGCTTCCTGCAAGACCGCCGCCAGCAGCACTGGCGACTCTTCGATACGCATCTTGCCGCTGATGATGGCCGACATGTCCAGCAGGTCGTTGATGAGGCGCGTCAGCGCGTAAGAGTTCTTATCGATCACGGTCAGCCCGTGCTGTATCTCGCGCGGGCCCAACGCGCCGCCGCGCATCATATGTATCCAACCGATGATCGGCGTCAGCGGCGTACGCAGCTCGTGCGAGAGCGTGGCGAGAAACTCGTCCTTGAGACGACTGGCCTCTTCGGCCTCGGCGCGTGCGCGGCGTTCCACTTCGTAGAGGCGCGCGTGATCGATGGCGAGCGCGAGGCGGTCGGCGATCAGTTGCAGCAGCTTGGTGTCCTCTTCGTTGAAGATGCGATGGCGAAGCATGCCGACGTGGATGACGCCGATGGCGCGGCCTTCGACCATCAGGGGAACGCCGAGCAGGGATTTGATTCCCTTCTGGCGCAAGAGCGGATTGTGCACATACGCTTTGTCTATGTCTTCTATGATGACGGGCCGCCGATCGGCGACGATCCGACCGGCGAACCCTTTGCCGATGGGAACAGTAACTCCCAGCTCGACCTCTTCTTCGAGCCCCTTGGCGGCCCAGGCGACCACCTCAGTCCCTCTCTCTTCGACCAGCAGGATTGCGACCGTATCGACGTGTAACATTTCGCGTATGCGCGACAGAATATCATCGAGCATGTCATTGATTGAGAGGTGCGAGAGCGCGGCTTCGGTAATCAGCTGGACGCCTTCGAGCCTTCTGTTGGCCGCCTCAGCCGCCCGGCGCGCATCACGTTCGCGCGCCAGAAGCTCGTTGCGCTCTCGGGCGATCAGCTTATAATCGTGAATGTCCGTGCTCGTGCCGAACCACCTGACGATCTGTCCCTCGGCGTTGCGCCAGGGAAAAGCGCGGCCCAGATGCCAGCGATACTCTCCGTCCGATGCGCGCCTGAAACGATATTCGACCTCGTAGTCCTCGCCCGTCTTGACAGACCAGGCCCAGCGCTTCAGACAACGCTCCGCATCATCCGGGTGCAGGACGGGCTGCCAGCCCCAGCCCATCGTCTGCTCCGGCGTCAGCCCCGTGTACTCGAACCAGCGACGATTGTAGTAATTGAATGAGCCTTCGGCGTCAGCCGTCCAGACGATCTGCGGCATGGTGTCTGCCAGAGCGCGGTAATACTCTTCGCTCTCACGCAGGCTGTCCAGCATCTCTTGCAGCTCGGCCTCGCTGCGACCCAAGCTCATAGAATTGAAGTCTCTCCTCTGGTGATGGCTCAAGCGTCCCGGAGCAGGTTGGGCGTGGGCCCGCATGGGACGTATTAGGCAAAGCTATCCCTTTCCCAGGGGCGAGTCAATATGCAGATGAGTTTCGGCGGCCGCTTTCATGACGAGCCGCCGGGCCGACGCCCCTTTCGATCAAGAGGTAGGGGTGCGCTCTTAAATTTTTGGTGACAGCGCGAGCCCATTTTGATAGGGTGTGATTATTCGTCCGCGAACATTTGACAACTAAGGAGAGAGAGACATGCCAGTTACAAGGTCGAGCAGGAAATCGGGCGGCCCCAGCAAGGGTGGAGCCGGTTCGTCTAAGAAGTCCTCAAAGAAGTCGGGCAAGAAGTCCGGGTCGTCCGGTGGCGGCAGTCAGAAAGGCGGGGGCGGCAAAAAGGGAGGCGGCAAGAAAGGCGCAAACAAAGCCGCATCGAAATCCACCAAGAAGGGCGGTGGCGGAAAAGGAGCAGCGTCGCGCGGTGGCGGCGGCGGCGGAGCAGCCAAGAAGAGCACCAAGAAAGGCGGCGGAGGCGGCGCGGGCAAGAAGGGCGGCGCTGGTAAGAAGGGCGGCGCAAAGAAGGGTGCTAAGAAAGGCGCGAAGAAGGGTCTGCCGAAGCCGACTACTTCCAAGATCGTCAAGGAGGTCAGGAGGGTAGCGGGCAAGGTGCTGACCGGCGCAGCTTCGGGAGCAGTCGTCGGCGCTCTGCAAGCCGTCATACCTGAGGCCGAGCAGGTGACGGAAAAGTTGGATGAGACGAAAGATTCCATGGAGCGTAAAGAGCCCGGCAAGTAAGCCCTTCAAGGGTCGCTCAGGCTTCGGGCCAAAGATGAAAGGGCAGCGCACGCGGCGCTGCCCTTTCATCTTTGAATCCTCGATCGAGCACGGGCTCTTCTTTCGTGCGGCATCGGTGTCCGTGCTCGCCCGTCGTCCCCTTTCGCACAAGCGGCCTCATGCGTGGACGTGATCAACTGCCTTTCATCCGACCTGGCCTTTGACCTCGATAATGCAGCCCTTGCCCAGTTCCAATCCCGGCGGCGGGTACTCGTTGAGAATCGGCCCCCCGACGCCTCTTCTGATCACGACGCGCGTGAATCTCATTCCCGTATGTTTGGCCTTCTTCACTTTTTTCCCCGGAGTCGATTCGTCATCAAACGGGGGCTCAAAGGCGACGTTGATCGAACCGCCGGACATCGTGACAGGTGTTTCCTCACTGCCCGATAGTGCGTTCAGATCGACCTCTTTTTCCGGCTTTTTTTTGCGCGGGCCAGCTCCGGTTGAGCCGCTCGCCTGTGGGCTTTGCGATTTCGCGGCATTCTCTTTGGGGTTCATCTTAGTTGCTCCTTTTAGCGTTAACTGCTGATAGCAAACTCATCCTGCAAGAGCCTGCGCAGGAGTTGCACGTCCGGCCTCGTGAGATAACTGTTGTAGCTTTCCGCCCCCCACTTCCGCTGTAAGCTTGAAAGCAGTTCGGGAATGTGTGCGACGTATTCCCGCGCCTTCGCCTCATCACCAGACTTTCGCGCGGCGCGCCCCGCCAGAGCCCAAGCGCGCCACTCCGACTCCTGTTGGCCCAGCCGCGCGAAAGTCTCCTGCGCTGTGAGCGCAGCCGTGAGCGCTTCGCTGAACTCGCCCAGCTCAAACTCTGTCTGGGCCAACGCCAGCTGCGCGCTCGAAACCAGCGCCGGGTCGCCCAGCCGCCCGGCCATCTCCAACGCTTCCCGGCACAGGAGCTTCCCTTCCGCCCTCGCGCCCGAGAAGACCTGCGACTGGCAGAGCAGGGATTTCGCCTGCGTCGCGGCGGAAGATGAAGATTTGACGCCGACCTGTATGAGCGCCTGCGTGGCTCCCTTGACGGCTTCACCGTAGCGGCGCTCGCTTAAGGCTATGCGGGCCGTGTGCTGGTAGATGTCTATCAAAAGCGGCTTGCCCCCGTCGGATTGATTGGCGATGGCGGCGGCTTCGTCCAACTTTGCGCGGGCCTCATCATAGTGGCCCAACTGCCACAGAAGATTGCCTTGATTGGCTAAAGTGATGACCGTCCCGCGCATCATCCCGAGCGATTTGTAGATGGCGTTGCTCTGCTGGAAATAATTGAGCGCTTCGGTGTAGCGCTCCTGCCTGTCGAGCACATTGGCGATGCCTTCGAGCGTGAGCGCCTGCTGCAACTTGTCGTCCGTCTCTTCGGCGAGTTGAAGCTGTTGTTGAAAAGCCTGAAGCGCCGCTTCGTAATCGCCCTTCTGTCGCTTGGCGCGCCCGAGGAGCAAGAGCGCCTGTAAGGTCTCTTTGCGAAAACCGCTCTGCTGGTAGAAGTCGAGCGCGGGCTCCAGGTAGCGCAGGGCTTCGTCCGCGTTGTTCTGCTGGATACGCAGAGAGGCGAGCGAAAAGAGGGAGCGCGCCTCGTTGCGGCGGGCCTTGTAACGACGCGCCAATTCCAGAGCCTTGTTGAAATACTTCTCCGCCTCGTCGTAGTCGCCGCGACTGCGATCGCCGCGCGCCAGATAGACGTTGCCCAGATCGACCAGGCCGCGCATAGAGAGATTCTCCATCCCGTTGGCCTGTGCCAGGCTGACCGCGTCGGCGGCCAGCTTCTGAGCCTGATCGGTCTCGCCCGCGTTGTGGAAGACGTAGCTCAGTTGCAGCATCGTCTTGATTTGCAGCGGCAGGTTGGTTGTCATGCCTGCAAGCTCAAGCGCCTGCTTCAACTGTTCGCGCGCCTCGGCCGTATGACCGAGCTTGACGGAGAGCGCGCCGCGCTGGAAAAGAAGCTCCGCGCGCCCCTCCATACTGCCGAGCGCCTGATAGATCGCTTCGGCCTTATCGAAGGCGGCCTTGGCATTAGAGAGTTGCTGTTGCCGCCCGTACAGAATGCCCGTGCGTAGGTACGCGGTCGCGTACTGGTCGTCTATCTCTGTGGCCTTGACGTAGCTCTCAAGAGCCTTCTTCGACTGCTCGTCATTCTCGTACGCGCGCCCGAGGTCAACGTAGACTTCAGGCTTATTGGGCGTCTGCCGCACCAGTTCCTCGTAGGATTTGATGGCGAGCGGAAAGTTGCGCGTGACTGTGGCCGTGATCCCGTCCAGATAGAGCGCGTCCGCCTTCGCCAGTGAGCTGCGATTGCCCGTCAGCGCGTTCACGCGCAACAGCTCGTTCTTGGCCTTGTCCGTGTAATCCAGCTCCATCCAGGCTTCGGCGAGCCGCGCATGGGCCAACGCATAGTTGTCGTCAATCTGGACGGCCTGCTCCAGTGCTTTGCTCGCCTGAAAGTAAGCCCCGTCGCGCAGTGCGTTCGTGCCGGTCGTGAACCAGCGCGCCGCCTCCGGCGAAGGCTTATGCATTACGGGCCGAAACCATACCCACCAGGCAGCGCCCAGCGTGAGCATGATGATTGCGAGCCCGGCGAGCATGCGTGCAATCGAGAAGCGCGGTTGTTGCAGAAGATTACTGAGAGTCGTCAGCGCGCTCGAATGCGCGGTCTGCGAGGAAGGGGCAAGGCGCTGCGTGATGAGCGTATCTTCGGTCATCGAGAGGCGTACGCGCCGCAAATCTTCCAGCATCTCGTCCGCCGATTGATAACGCTCCGCTGGCTTCTTCGCCAGCGCCTTCATCGTCACGGCATCCAGTTCCTCCGGCACGCGCCCGTTGATGGTCGAAGGCAGCGGAGGCGTGACGTGTATGACCTGCGCCGCGATCTCAAGCACGCTCGCGCCCGCAAAAGCCGGGCGGCCCGTGATGCATTCGTAGAGCAGAGCGCCGAGCGCGAAGAGGTCTGAGCGCGCATCGACGGGAGCAGAGGTGGCCTGCTCCGGCGAGAGATAAAGCGGTGTGCCGACGACCGCGCCGCTGCGCGTGCGGGTCGCCAGCAGCGTCCTCGCATCCGGGTCGGCGGAACGCGCCGGTTCCTCATTGATCTGCTTGGCCAGGCCGAAGTCCAGCACCTTGACCACGCCCCGCTCGTTGACCATCACGTTCGAGGGCTTCACGTCCCGGTGCACGATGCCGTGGGCGTGCGCTTCGCCGAGCGCGGCGGCGATCGCTTCGATGATCTCGACGCCGCGCGTGATGGTTATCTGGCCGCGATGCATAAGGTCGCTCAGCGAAGTGCCTTCGACCAGCTCCATGACGAGGAAGGGATTGCCGTCGCTCGTCTCGCCGTAATCGAAGATGGCCCCGATGTGCGGGTGAGAGAGCGACGAGACGGCGCGGGCTTCGCGTAGGAAACGCGCGCGAAACTGGTGCTTATCGGAAGTGACGGTCGGAAACTTGATGGCGACGCGGCGGCCCAGGTGCAGGTCTTCGGCGACGTACACAGTGCCCATCCCGCCCTCGCCGAGCGGTTCGAGGATACGATAATGTGAAACTACTTGCCCGATCATTGGTGTGGCTTACCAAGGGTTGCGGGAGGCGTAAGGAAGAAATGACAAACAGCGCGGGCGAAACAGGCGACGGAGGCGGCTCTGGCGTCGCGGTCAGAATCCCGTAGGCGGGCATACTACGCCAAAGCCGTACGCTTTTCAATAGAATTTCAGAACATCAACCGCAACGGAAGTCGCAGCCCTTTGAGCTTCCGGCCGGTCTCTACAAAGTTTTCACGCTCAAGACGGCGGCGCTCGCTCGCTTACTCATTAGGCGGCGCGGTCGTTTTCTGTTAGTCTTCCGGCAAAAGATCAGATGACATATCCGGCTGGCAATCTCTTCATTGATGTTGCTCACGGTCGCCTCGAAGCGATCTTGAAGGAGCCGCGCCCTGACGAGACACACGGCGCTGCGCTCGTGCTGCACCCGCATCCGCTGGGCGGCGGGACGATGCACAACAAGGTGGTCTTTCGCGCGGCCAACGCCTTAAACGACGCCGGGCTCGTCACCTTGCGCATCAACTTTCGCGGCGTCGGCGCAAGCACAGGAGAGCACGACGAAGGGCGCGGCGAGATTGAAGACGTGCGCGCGGGCCTGGACTATCTGAGCGAGCATTACCCGCAAACACCGATCACTCTCGCAGGGTTCTCGTTCGGCTCGCGCGTCGGGATGGAGGTCGGTATCAAGGACGGGCGCGTGTTGAACCTGATCAGCATCGGCACGCCCGTCGATAAATACGATTTCTCCTTCATGAAAGAGTGCCGCAAGCCGATTCTCTTCGTCCACGGCGACCGGGACGAATTCGGGCGCGTCGACACCTTGCGCGCACTCGTCTCAAGCCTTCCCGAAGAAGCGCACGCGCGACTGGAGATCATCCACAACGCCGATCATTTCTTCGCCGGACGATTGGACGAAATGAAACGCATCATCACAGAATGGATAAAGGAACAAACATGAGATGTCAGATGCCGGATGTTGGTTAGAAGCCAATCTCCGACATCCGGCATCCGGCATCTTCGTTTAGCTATGAATTCTTATACAGACCCGGCCATACGCATTACGCTCATGCCGCGCGACACCAACCCGCAGGGCACTATCTTCGGCGGCATAATCCTCAGCTACATTGACATGGCCGGGGCGATAGAGGCGCACCGCCACACCAAGGTCGAGCGCTTCGTGACGGTCGCCATGCGCGAAGTCATCTTCCACAAGCCGGTCTTCGTCGGCGACCTCGTCAGCTTCTACGCCGAGACTCTGCGCATCGGCACGACCTCCATCACCGTGCGCGTCATCGTCGAGGCCGAGCGCTACGGCGGCACTGAAGAGCGCGTCCGCGTCACAGAGGCAGAGGTCATCTACGTCGCCGTCGACAAGAATCGCCGCAAGATGAAGATCAAACAGTAAGTCGATTTGAGATTTCAGATTTTGGCTTAACGCTTCAGTTGAGCCGGGCCTGCATGCGGCGCAGGGCTGAGGCGGCCTGTGCGAAGCCGGGTTGCTGTTCGAGCGCGAGCCCGTAATGCTTGGCGGCTTCGAGCAGGCGGCCGCGCATCTCGTAAACGCGTCCGAGGTTGAAATGCGGGAAGGCGTAGGATTCGTAGCGCGGCGCTTGAAGGGCGAGCTTGAACCAGCGGACGCAAGACCAGGTGTCGCCCTTGGCGATGAGGTAGCTGCCGATGTCGTTGTAAGGATTGCCGAAGGTCTCGTCCAGCCGGATCGCTTCGAGGCACTGCTCTATCGCTTCGTCGTAGCGATTCTGAAAACTGTAGACCCAGCCCAGAAAGGTGTGAGCCTCGGCGGTCGGGTAGACTGAAAGAGAGCGCTTGTAGAGCGCTATCGCTTCCTCGTAGTCGTTCGACTGCTGGGCCTCGTAAGCGCGTTTGAAAAGCTCTATCGCTTCGCGCTTCGTGTCCTCTGCAAAGAGATCATCGCTGAACATCTATCGTCTACTTCACGGTCGGCGTGAAAATCACGCACTCGCTCTTGTTATCGTCCGCCGGTTTATTCATCCATTCAATGCGTCCGTCCGTCTGCGGAGCGATGCCGTCGGCTGCCGCCGCGATCGCCTTGCGCAGGATGTCTGCGTCGATCTGTGACTCTCCCGGTTTGGTCAACTGCCGCGCGCCCTTGAACATATCATAGCCGTCGCCGCCGCCGATCAGATAGACGTTCGTGGCGAGCGTGTAAGTCTTCTTGTCATCGATCGGCTGGCCGTTGATCGTGATCTTTTTGACGCGCGAGCCGGGCGGCGAGCTGGTCTCGAAAGAGAAGCGCAGGCCGGAGACTTGCGGGAAGCGTCCGGGCTCTGCGCCGGGGCCGCTCTGGCTGACGCCGTTCTCCAAAGCCTTGCGCAGCGTCGCGCCCGTCACTTCGATCTTCACGACCTCCGTTCCGAAGGGCAGCATCGCCTGCACGTCATGCTTGCTCAGCGGCCCCGGCTCGAAGATTGTATCGGCGCGAATCGAGCCGCCATTGATGAGCGCCACGTCCGCCGCCATCGCCTGTCGGAAAGAGTCAGCGATGAAATCACCCACGTTGGTCTCGCCCGTTCGGCTGGCCTCGCTGCCCGCATCGAGCGGCACTTTGGTTCGCCCGATCATATCGCTGTAGCTTGCGAGCAAGCTTTTGTACTTTTGATTAATGGCCGCGAACTCTGGATCGTCCGCCACCTGATCGTTGACGGGAATGACCTTCCAGTCAACGCTCTGAAGCTTTCCCGTTGCGGCGTCGACGGTCAGATCATAACGGCCCAACTGGCGCGCGTCCGCCGTCATCTTGAAAATAGGCGTGCGACCCGCGAGCGACTGCAAGAGCGTGTGCTCGTGCCCGCCGACGATGAGGTCAATCTCCGGCACGCAATGGGCCAACTCCTTGTCCTCTCGCATCGAGAGATGCGTGATGGCGACGATAACCTGCGCGCCCGCCGCGCGCATCTGCGGCACAATCCGCTTCGCCGTCTCGCAAGAGTTGAGTATCTGTACATTGGGGCCAGGCGTCGAGGTCGTCATCGTATCCGGCAGCAGGATGCCGAAGAACCCCAGCTTGATGCCGCCCATCTCGCGCACGACGAAGGGCGGCATCCCGCCGAAAGATTTTCCGCTCTTGTCAACGACGTTGGCCGCGAGCCACTGAAACTTCGATTCCTTCATCCGTTGCAGCAGTACGTCCGGGCCGAAGTCGAACTCGTGATTGCCGAGCGCCGCGTAGTCCAGCCCGATCTGGTTCCAGGCGTCGACCATCTGCCTGCCCTTGAGCTTCTCGCCCGTAGGCGCGTTGGGGTCGACAGGCGCGAGGGATTCGACCGAGGGCGAGATGGTATCGCCGCTGAAGAGAAAGAGCGTGTTCGGCGAGTCCTTGATGATCTGTTTACGCAGCGTGGAGACGCGCGCCAGCCCGCCGCTCGTCCCGCGATCCACGGGCATAAACTGATAGACATCGTTGACTTGCAGAAGCGTGATGTGGACGCACTTGCTCGTCTGCGTTTGCTGCGAGAGCGCGCTGATGGCTGCGACCAAGGTTAAGAGAAGCGCCAGCGACGTGCGACGTGAGGCCGGACGAATCGGGGTCATGAGCATGTCCTCCACTGGAGATGTTAGAGAGATGTTCGTCAAAGCGCCGAGAGATGCACGCGCCGGAAAGAAGCTCAGGGCGCGCCTGCGATCTGCTGAAACCCGCCCGCGCATGATCGATCACGGCTAGAGAGTCGCGCGAGAGTTGAATTATACTCAGCCTGAGTAGAGCGCGCCAGATGCGCAATCACAAAAAGAGTTGCGAGGTCGTAAGCCTCGCTTGAGCCGACATTGAATTTGATGAACAAACAGCATCCTTTACATATCGAGATCGGCAGCGATGCTCCCGGGCAGTCGCAGCAAGAGGCCGTCGCCGTCTGCGTCTTTGAAGACGCGCCCCACATCCCTGTCAACGGGCGCGATGAGCTACAGAGAGACTGCGAAGCGTTAGTGCGCGACGGCGAATTCAAGGGCGAGGCGGGCACGTCCGAGCTCGTTTACCGTGCGAGCGCCAACGGGACTGGCCCGCAGAGACTGCTGCTTCTGGGCCTGGGCCCACACGCCGACTTCGACGCGAGCGACATGCGGCGCGCGGCGGGCATGGCCGCACGCGAGGCGCGCTCCAATCGCATCAAGCATCTGCACTTCCTGCTGCCTGCCGCCGCCGCTGATGAAGAGCGATCATGGACGCGAGCCGTCGCCGAAGGCGTTTCACTCGGCCTCTACGACGTGGACTTTTACCGGAACCATGAAGAGGCCGAGCCGGAGCTTGAGCGCCTGACGATCATCGCCTCTGGAGACCTGGAAGGGCTGCGCGCAGAAGTGTCGCGCGCGCGAGTGGTCGCGGAGTCCGTCAACTGGGCCCGCGCGCTCGTCGACGAGCCGGGCGCGTCTTTGCCTCCGCGCGAGTTCGCGCGACGCGCGGCGGAGATGGCCGCAGAGTTCGGCCTGCGCGTCGAATCGCTCGATGCGGACGAGGTGCGCGCGCGCGGGATGGGCGGGCTCTGGAACGTGGGCCGTGGCTCGGAGGAGAAGCCCGCGCTGATCGTCGTTCGTTACGAGCCCGAAGGCGAAGTTGACGATCAGGAGCTTTGGGCTTTCGTCGGCAAGGGAATCACGTTTGACACGGGCGGCATCTCTATCAAGCACGGTCTTGATATGTACGAGATGAAGACCGACATGGCTGGCGGCGCAGCCGTCCTCGGCGCGCTGCGCGCCATCGCGCAGCTCAAGCCGCGCCGTCGCTGCGTCGGCATCGTCCCCGCCGCCGAGAATATGCCTTCGGGCCACGCGCTCAAGCCCGGCGATGTCATCAAGACCTTGGCCGGTTACACGATCGAGGTCGTAGACACGGACGCCGAAGGACGGCTGGTGCTCTCCGACGGCATCGCTTACGCCAGGCAGTTGGGCGCATCGCGCATCATAGACCTGGCGACGCTGACAGGCTCGATCATCGTCGCGCTCGGCGATCATTTGACGGGGCTCTTCGGCAATGACGACGATTGGGCCAACCGTGTGACAGAGGCCGCGCGCCGCGCGGGCGAGCCCGTCTGGCGCATGCCCGTCAGCGATGATTATAAGAAGCGCATCGAAAGCGCGATCGCCGATTTCAAGAACTATGGCGGACGCCCGGACGCGACCGCCGCCGCGCTGCTGCTCAGCAAGTTTGCCGCCGAGACCCCCTGGGTGCATCTGGACATAGCGGGCACGGCATGGCACGAGGAAGATCAGCCGCACGCGCCCAAAGGCTCGACGGGCGTCGGCGTACGCACTCTCGTCGAGCTCGTCTGCGGCGAGGGGCCGAATCCTTGAAGATGACTTACGCGGAGTTGTACGAGAGGTTTGCGTGGAGGCCGATTCCACATTGTCCCGGTAGATATGTCCTCCCGCAACCATCCGCGCGGGAATTGCGCCTTGAGGATTTGACCGGCGGCGCATGCGAGCGCGGCGTTTACGAAGTGAGCGCGGCGCGGGATGCGGTTGTCGTCACGGCGCTCGACGAAGGGGGTCTCATCTCTTATCAAAGAGCGGACGGCACGCTGCTTCACACGCTCAACACGCCCGAGGGCTTTCAGAGAAAGCTCAGCCAGCTTGGCATAGACTTCCCGGAGAAGAAAGCACTTGTCGGTTGACGAAACGATTTTCCTGACCGGATTCCCGGGCTTCATTGCCGGGCGGCTGGTCAAGCGCTTGGCCGAAGACGGTGCGCGTTTTCTGCTGCTCGTACAGCCCGCCTTCATCGAGCGCGCTCGCGCGGAGACGGCCCGCATCGCGCTCGAAACCGGCGCGGAGTCGGATCGCTTCAGCATCATCGAGGGCGACATCACGCAAACAGACCTCGGGCTGTCCACGCAGGAGTTGGAGCGTGTGCGAAGCGAGGCGACCATGCTCTTTCACCTCGCGGCCATCTATGATCTGGCCGTCGCGCGCGACTTGGGCATGCGCGTCAACCTGGAAGGCACGCGCAACGTCAACGCCCTGGCGCGCTCCCTCCCACACCTGCGCCGTTATCATTACGTCTCGACCTGTTACGTCGCGGGCCTGCGCCACGGGTTGATTCTCGAAACAGAGCTCAGGCACGAGGCAGGCTTTCGCAACTTTTACGAAGAGACGAAGTACTTGGCCGAGCTTGAGGTGGACGCGCTCAAAGCGGAGCTGCCGGTGACGATTCATCGCCCCTCGGTCGTCTGCGGCGATTCACGCACGGGCGAGACGGCGAAATACGACGGCATCTATTACCTAGTCAACTACCTGCGCATGCACCCGAGCCTCTTCTCCCTCATCAATATCGGCAATCGCGAGGTGAAGCTGAACCTCGTGCCCGTCGATTTCGTCGTCGAAGCCATGCGGGCCCTGACGCGGGACGAGCGTGCGACGGGTGCGACGGTACAATTGGCCGACCCCGCCCCGTTGACTACTCACGAGCTTTTCGAGGCGATCGCGCGCACGCTGGCCGGGCGCGGCTCGCGCCTGACAATTCCGCCGCGCCTCGTCCGCAGCACGCTTTCCCTTCCGCTTTCGCCCACACTGACGGGGCTGCCACGCTCCGGCGTCCCCTATTTCTTTCACGATCAGACGTACGATACGACCCGCGCCCGAGCCCTGCTGGAGCCGCACGGCGTCCGCTGCCCGCCCTTTACCGATTACGTCGGCACACTCGTCGAGTTTGTCTCCCATCACCCGAAGCTGTAGAAGCGCCCGCCGCGCCCGCCATCTCCCGGCTTGACAGATCGCGCATTTAGAATTATTCTAATTCCAGATCAAGCAATCATGAAAAGAGATAAAGAAGATCAGGGTGGCGTCGGCGTGCTGACCCCGCAGCGGGAGGCAGTGCTTCAGGCGATTCGCGAAACGGATGCGCATCTGACGGCTGGCGAAGTCTTCGAGGCGGCGCGTCGTCGTCTGCCTTCGATCAGCTATGCGACCGTCTATAACTCGCTACGGTATCTGACGGAAGCGGGCCTCGTGCGTGAGATCAACCAGGGCAAGGGCGCGAGCCGCTACGACCGCGAGATGGAGCGCCACGACCATGCCGTCTGCACATGCTGCGGCAAGCTGGTCGATTTCGATCTTCCGGCGACGACGGATTTGATGCGCGCGGCGGCACGTCGCTCGCGCTTCAAGCCCGAGTCCGTACACCTGACGCTCAGGGGCGTCTGTCCCGATTGCTGCGGCAAGGAGTAAGCCTGGTCGCCGGGAAACATTCAGGTTTTCGATAACACGATAATGCGCGACTCGTTAAGGTCAGGCGTCGCGTCAAGGCAAACAACAAATCAACAATCCATGATGGAGGAATAATGCAAGCGACAGCAACAGCAATGGAGAAGGCGATGGTGGGCCAGCCCGCGCCGGATTTCGATATGGCCTCGACCAAGAATCTTGAGAAGCTCAACGAGAACGTCAAGCTCTCGGACTACAGGGGCCAGTGGCTCGTACTCCTGTTCTACCCGTTGGATTTCACTTTCGTGTGTCCGACGGAGTTGACCGCGTTCAGCGACCGTTACGAGGATTTCAAGGCGATCGGCGCGGACATCATAGGCGTTTCGACCGACTCGGTCTTTTCGCACCGCGCGTGGATCAACACGCCACGCGACAAGGGCGGCGTCGCCGAGCTGCAATACCCGCTCGCGGCGGATTCGACCAAGCAGGTCGCGCGCGACTACGGCGTGCTGATCGAAGACAAGGGGATTGCCCTGCGCGGGCTCTTCGTGATTGATCCCGAAGGCACGCTGCGCTATAAGGTGATTCACGACCTGAACATCGGTCGTTCGGCGGAAGAGACGCTGCGCGTCATTCAGGCGTTGCAGACGGGCGGCCTCTGCCAGGCCGAATGGAAGCCGGGCCAGGAAACGATCAAAGCGTAAGAGTAGTAGGAAGCGATCAGTGGTCAGCGATGAGTCGAAGCCGAACGACGGCGACGGATGATCGACTGACTACTGATCGCTCTTTCGAGGTAAAAGCTATGCCGATGAGAATTGGGACACAGATGCCTTCGCTTGCGGGCGCAACCGAGTGGTTCGGCTGGACGCAGGCGCATGCCGAAAGCGAGAGCATGGGTCATCCCGTGCTCGTGCACTTCTGGTCAGTCAGTTGCGGCATCTGCAAAGACAACATGCCGCGCGTCGCCGAGTGGCGCGACCGATGGGCGACGGATGGCTTGCGCGTCATCGCCGTTCACATGCCTCGCTACGAGGCCGACACCGACACGGAAGCTGTGCGCGACGCCGTCACCAGGTACGACATCAAGGAGCCGTGCGCCGTCGATAACCAGCACAAGCTGCGCGAGGCTTTTCAGAATGATCAGGGGTACGTGCCCGCCTATTACCTGTTCGATGCCGAGGGCAAGCTCAAGTGTTTCGCGGCGGGCGAGCGCGGGCTCAACATGATCGCTCCGGCGCTTGAGCGCCTGCTCGCGACGGCAAAGCAGGCATCCGTCTAAAAGCAGGCGATAGACCACGACGAACTCCAACGGAAAAGGCGACGCTCTGTCATCAAACAGAGGCCGCCTTTTTATCGTTGACCGCCCGCGTTCTCAGAACACAGGCTATAGATTACCGGCGACGAAGCGCAGGATTAAATAAGCCACCGCGAGCGAGCCGAACAGCAAAGCGAGCAGAACCAGCACGATGAGCAGTAGGAATAGCCAGTCGCTCAACCTTCCGCTGCGCGCGTCTTCAGCCGAAACAGTGGCGCGCTCCTTCAACAGCGCGACGTTCTTCTGATTCGACTTCCACCAGGCGTCGAACACATCGCCGACGACCGGCAGCGAGCCGAGCACATAATCGACGCCGATATTGAGGCCCATGCGCAGGAGCGTGACCTTCGGCACGCGATAGCGAACCGCAGAGGCCAGTATGTATAAGGAGACGCCCGTAGTCGCAAGATCGCCGACGCCCGGAATGAGACCGACCAGCGCATCCAGACCGAAGCGCCATCCGATGCCGGGAATACGAAACAACCCGTCCATCCAAAGGCTCAATTGATCGAGGCTACGCTCGATCTCGACAGCCTTCGCCGGACGACCCGCTCTGGCCCGTTCCAACTCCATGTCTCTTGCCATTACAGCCATTAGTTAATCCTCAACAGTCAATGGATAAAAGCGTTCCGCCCATTCATAGACCATTTACAATCCACCCGGCCATCTCACTTTTCAATGCTTTCGAGCCGTCTGCCACCGAACGCCACGGAAGTGGCCCTCGATAAGATGCATAAACCGGCGGATTAGTTTACGTCATGTTTATCAAAAGCAGAGACCGCGATTCAAAGGCTCTAAGAAGCTGTTTGAAAAATCCTTAAATATCCCCGCAGGGGATACACGTAATAGCCGGGGGCATCGCCCCCGGTTCAAGTGAAGTCAATAGTCCCGACCCTGTAAGGGTCGTATCTTCGACGCTCATGGTACGACCCTTACAGGGTCGGAACGTGATGTTTGCTGCTACCGGGGGCGATGCCCCCGGCTATTGAATGGGTCGCCTTCAGCGACCTCAGAGAATTTTTCAGACAGCTTCTAGGGATGAAGTATCGCTTGACTTATTTATAAATTACATTAAAGTGAAGGTGTCAGTCTTCTACTTGCCCCGTAGCCTCATCCAAAATTTGAATCATTCAGCGAGCCTAAGATCATGAGCATTGCATACGGGTGCGTCCGCTTTAGCCGACATCCTTTTGTTTCCACTGTGACGACGATCTTCCGTGTTGGCTTCAGCATCATCCTCATCATCTGCGCCGCTCACGAATCAGCGCAGAGCGCGCCCGAGTTGATCAGCGAGGCCGCCTCGACGCGCGCCATCGCGCTCGAATCCGTGACGTGGATGCGCGAGCCTTTCCCGCCCACTCAATCGATTGTTTTCGGCACAGATAATCGCACGCGCATTATGCTCTTCGCAAAGAATCTTGAGCTGCTGCCCGGCGAAGACGCTTCGGTCGTCAAGGCCGAGGCTGAGGACGCTGCGCGCAAGCGTTATCCTTTGACGGTCGAGTATGTCGGCAAAGTGCCCGGGTTCGAGTGGATGAGCTCGGTGATCGTCAAACTGCACAACGATCTGGGAGATGTCGGCGACGTGCTCATCGGTATTACCCTGCGCGACGTGCCGAGCAATCGCGTGCGCGTCGGCATAGGGCACGTCGGAGGCGGCCCGCCCGACGATACGGCGGGAAACACGCATGTGCCCGACTTAGGGATAGGCGCGAGCCTGCACGGTAAGCGTCTCTTCCCCGCAGACAACCCGTGGAATCAGGACATCTCCGGCTTGCCCGTAGACCCGAACTCAAACAATCTGATCGCCAGCATCGGACTGGGCACGGGCTTGCATCCTGACTTCGGAACCTTCTGGGCGGGCGCTCCGATCGGCATTCCCTACGTGGTCGTTTCCGGCACACAGCCGAAAGTGCCGATCAACTTCACTGCCTACGGCGACGAAAGCGATCCGGGCCCATATCCCGTCCCGAGCAACGCTCCCATCGAAGGTGGGCCCAATGCGAACGGCGACCGCCACGTGCTCGTCGTCGATCGGGATAACTGGAAGCTTTACGAGTTGTACAGGGCTTTTTCTGTCGGCGGCGGCACGAGTTGGAATGCGGACAGCGGCGCGATCTTCGATTTGAACTCCAATGCGCTGCGGCCAGCCGGTTGGACTTCGGCGGACGCGGCGGGCCTTCCAATCTTCCCCGGCCTCGTGCGCTACGACGAAGTCTTCGAGCAGAAAGAGATCACGCACGCTTTGCGTTTCACGGCGCAGTTGACGCGCAGAGCTTACGTCTATCCGGCGCGCCACTTCGCGAGCAACAATACCAGTCCCAATCTGCCTCCGATGGGAATGCGCGTGCGTTTGAAGGCGTCCTTCGACGTTTCCAAATTCTCGCCCGCAATGCAGGTCATTCTCAACGCCTTGAAGAAATACGGAATGATACTCGCGGACAACGGGAGCAACTGGTACATCAGCGGAGCGCACGACCCGCGATGGAATGACGATGAGCTGAATACACTGAAAGCAATCCACGGCTCTGACTTCGAGGTCGTGCAGATGGGGACGATCGTGGATAAATAGTATGCTGCTTGAAGGGAATGCCGAAGCCCCTGAAAGGGGTGACAGAATATAGCCCACGACGTAAGTCGTGGGAATAAGGTAGGAAGAGAACAGCCAAGCCCCGAAGGGGCGTAAGAATCTCAACTTGCATTTCTTACGCCCCTTCGGGGCTTCTCTATGTTTGGTTCTTGCATACCCACGGCACGAGCCGTGGGCTTCATTGTGTCGCCCCTTTCAGGGGCTTTGCGAGATATGCTGTTAGCGTATTCTGGTCATCTGTTGCCAGAAGAATTTCCCGAGGCGGGCGAAGCGATTGCCTTCGTCCCTCTTGGTCATGCTCGGGTTGATGCCGAGCGCGGCGGCGAGTTGAGGGTCTGGCGGCGCGATGTCCTCGTCGCCGCGCTTGCCCGAGAGCCAGCGATTGAAGGTGCGCGTCACGGCGCGTCTTTGCAGGAGCGGTGCTTCGGCTACGAACGCGCCGCGCAGGTCGTCCATCTCCGCGACCTCGAACATGTTCGCGTTATAATAATTCCTGAGCGCCGCGAAGAATTTCTGGTGGCCCAGCAGCCGGCGCAACTCCGCGAACATCAGAGCGCCTTTGCTTGAGACGATGGCCGAGTATTGAAACGAGTTTCGATACTCGCGGGCGTTGCGGTCTGCCGCCATGTCTTCGCCGCCGAAGGTGCGATAGACCTTATAGACGCCGCGCAGTTGATCTTCCATGACGGCTGCGGCGCGCTCCTCGCTGTGCACGTCCCTGTAATAGAGCAGCGCAGACCAGTTGGCGAGAGCTTCGTCCATCACAGGGTCGCGTTCGGGGTCGTTGCCGACCACAGCGCCCCACCATTGATGCGCGACCGTGTGGGCCACAGTCCATTCGAGGCTGTCTTCAACCGAGGCGCGCTGCTCGCGTATGATCTCCGGCAGATTACGCACGGGCGGCGAATCGAAATCCACATAAAAGGCGCTGGCGATCGCCACGAGCCCGGCGAACTCCGCAGACCCGAGGCCCGCGACGAGCGGCGTGTCCACGACGTTGATCGTTTTGTAGGGCAGCAGCCCGAAGCGCGTGGAGTAGACGCGCGCGGCTTCCGCCGTCTGGGCCAACACGCGCCGACCGACAATCTCGTGCTCGGGCGTAAAGATGGAACGCACGCGCGTCTGCCCGACCATCTGTTCCTCTGAACGCAGCCCGCGCCCGGCGACGATGGCGAAATCGCGCAGCGCCTCTCCTGAAAACTCGCGCACACTGCTCGCTTCACTGGCGGCGCGCGTCGTTTTAGCTTCGCCGGAAGCGTAGACACGAACGTCCGGCGGCGCATCCACTGCGACCTCGTAGTCCGCCGACTCGGCGAAGACCATGTCGCCGATGCTCACCTCGACTTTACGCTGCCAGTCGTCGCCGTCGCGGGCGGCGAGCACGGGATAGGGCGTGCCGAGCAGCATCTGCCCGCGACAACGAAAGTTTATGTCGCGCGCGCGACGGACTTCGCGCTCGCTGCGCAGAGCCGCGCCGACCTGCTGCAAGACGTGGACGACGATGCCCGTCTCTTCCGGGTCAATCTCGGGCACGCTTCCCTTGAACTTGATCTCGATCTCGGCGGCGCGTCCCTTGAAGATGGGCTCGCGCAGGTTGACGCGCAACGTCGTCCCCTGATCGTCGAGCGCAAACAGAACAGGCGTGCCCGTTCCGGCCATCCTCACGTCCGTCACTTCCATACGCGGCTCGTCCGGCGCTGGAGGCGTCGCGGCAGATGTGCCCTGTGCGCTCGTCGCACTCGTCGCGGGACTCTGGCGCTGCACAGTCGAGGCGCGCATGTTGGCGTAGAGATGAAAATAGAGTACGTAGGCTGGGCGATCCATGTCGTTGACCCAGCGCACCTGCTCCGTCCCCGTGTACGTTCGGTTATCGAAATCGAGCGCGAGGTTGATCTTGTAGCGCGGAAGCTCAACTACTTCGTCCGCTTCCGGCCCTGAAGCTACGGGCTGAGGTTGCTGCGCCGAAACAACAGGCGCGCAGGATAAGGCGAGCAGCAACAGGACGAGAGCAACGCTGGCCCTCATCTCATGCGTTCCGCCTTTTTGTTCCTCTCTTCGATTCAATTTCGCTCTCAAGGTGCTTTCGGTCTACGCGGCTTCGCTGCCTGCCTTGATGAAGACTTTGTAGTTGGCTGCGCGCCTTCCATGATGCTCAGGCTTCGGATGATGTCGCCGCGCTCGATGGAGTCGACCACGTCCATCCCGGCGGTGACGCGACCGAAGACAGTATAACCTCCATCCAGGTGCGGCTGTGGCGAGTGTGTCACGAACCACTGCGAGCCGCCGGTGTCTTTGCCCGAAAGAGCCATCCCGACAGCGCCGCGCTCGTACTCGACCTCGTTGATCTCGCAGCGAATCTGGTAGCCTGGGCCGCCGTTGCCGTCGCCGCGCGGGTCGCCGCCCTGTATGACGAAGTTCGGCACGACGCGATGAAACGTGACGTTATTGAAATAGCCGCGCCGCGCCAGTTGGACGAAATTGTCCACGGTCAGCGGCGCGTCGTCCGGCAAGAGCTCAATGGTGAATGGGCCCTTGTCCGTCTGGACGACGGCGCGGACGCGACCGTTGTGACGATTGAGCGCGCGACGATAATCCGTGAGCGTGTTGCGCGACGCGACAGTGATCGATGGCAGGTCGTGCGCGCCCTCGGCTTCGAGCAGTGCAAGGGCGCGACGGCGCACCAGATGATCCGTAGAGTCCAGCGCCGTCTTGATGGCGCTCGTGGCCACGGTGCTCTTCTGCTTTGCCAGCGCGGCGAGCAAAGAGAGCACAGCATCATTCGACTGGTCACGCATGGAGGCTGGCAGAGCGGAGGCCAAAGCGCGCGCGTTCGCTTCATCCGGCTCCAACTCTCCGAGGAGGTCTGCCGCCGTCGCGCGCACAATCTCATCTTTCGCGCCGAGCTGTTTTCTGAGCACCTCCGCCGCGTCCATCGTCTTAAAGGCGGCGAAGGCGCGCAGTAGATCGGGCACAGCCGTCGCAGGCAGAGCAGTGTCATCAAGGAGCGCGCGCAGAATAATCTGTGCATCGGCCTGAAGGCCGACGATGCCGCTGCCAGCCGCCTCCGCCTTGATTCCGCCTATCTCGCCCAGGCCCTGACCGATGCTCGATGTCATTCTCCAATCTTGACGCAGGCGCGCGCGCACGGCTTCATCGGAAAATTTCCCTAAAGGCTCTTCGCGCAGGTAAGCGGCGGGCGCGATCTGCGCGAAGGCGATCTCTATCTCCGGCGCGCTCGCGCCTTCCGCCTCGCGGAACTCTTTGAGCCAGGCGACGGCATTCCGGTCGCCCGTGTTTGCGAGCAGGCGTCCGAGCACGGTTGCGATCTCAAGCAACTCGCCCGTCTCGCGCGGGTGCGCGACGTTCGCAGCCTTCGCCGCGCGATAAGAAACGAAGAGCTTCTGTGCACGCCCCAGCAGCGTCGGGCTGACGCGCGCCTCCTTCAAAGTGCCAAGAGCGCGTATGGAGCTGACGCGCACGCGCTCGTCCACATCGCTCAAGGCACGCGACAGGAGCGCATCGAGCGAAGCCTTGTCCTCTGTCACGCCGAGCACGCGCGCCGCATTGGCACGCACGATCGCTTCCGTATCATTTGTCAGATGCGGGCGCACCTGTTGGTTGGCGTCCTTGTTGCGAAGTCGCGCCAGGGTGTTCAAAGCGTCGGCGCGGATGCGCCCGTCCTTGTTTGAAAGAAATTTCGCCAGCACTGGTGCAGGGTTTACGGGGTGCGCGCGCAGGACGGCCGTGAGTCCGGCGAGGATGATTCGCCTGTCGGCCCGAGCGCCGCGCGCCGCTTCCTTTTCGAGCGCGCTTAAAATCGCTCCCCCGAGCACAGTCGCGCTCGCTTCGTCCTTCTTCGGCATGGCCGCCGCGATCTTGCCTATCGCTTCGATGACGCGCGCGCGCACCGCGCTCGTTTCCGTAGCGCGCGCGAGAGCCGACGAGAGGGCGTCCGTGCCCTTGTCCGATTCCACTTCGCCGAGCGCGAAGGCCGCCATCGCGCGCACGCGCTCGTCCGCGTCAGACTGAAGCAGCGCGCCGAGTGCGCCGACGGCGCGCGCATCGCCTATGCGCCCGGCGGCCAAGGCCGCCCGCTCGCGCACACTCGCGCTTGCGTCCGCGAGCAGCGGGGCTAGTGAATCCCCCCAACGCCGCTCGTCTTCCGCGCGCACGATACGCAGCATCGTCTCCGAAGGGATGGCGCTCGCACGCGCCGTGGGCTTCGACCGGCCCTGCTGTCTCCCGGCTTGGGCCAACGCCGGATGCAACGCAGGGAGGACGACGAGGCAGGCCAGTAGAGAGATGACGTAGACAGCGCCCGAAACATTCCGAGACCTGTCCCCTGGATTTTCAGTATGGCGATTCTCCGGCATGAAATCAGATGACGACTTGCTCATGATAGCATCGCGCGCTCGGCGTAACGGGGACGCGCGCCGTGCAACTCTTCCTTTATGTATCGGGGAGAGACCTCGCTTATGTCAAGCCCGATGATAGACGAGCACGGCTTCGAGATGAACCGGCGCACGCCCTGATCGTCCGGCGAATCCCTCAACAGTCCGGTTTTTGCTGCGCTCCGCCCTCCGGCAGTTTCCGTCTCATCGCCGGCATTCGTCGGCTTTTCATCGGCCTTCCGACACGTTCACGCTCTGGCATCGCCCTTGCTATTTCGCTCGACAGAGTCGGGGTTTGAAAATAAGGGGGCAGGAGAAATCATGTTGAAGATATGGCTTTCGCTGGTGCTGATATACGTACTGGTTTTCACCGCCGCGCCGGTGCTGGCGGGCTCTTCAAGGGACAAGCAGGCCCAGACGGATGCGCAGATCAAGGCGAAGATCGCGCGGCTCGGCGTCGGCAGAAAGGCGCGCGTCACCATCAGGCTCAAGAATGGAACGAAGCTCAGGGGCTATATAGAGCAGGCGGGTGAAAATGAGTTCGTTCTCAAAGATAAAGACACGGGCGCACCCGTACGAGTGCTCTATGAAGATGTCGCCCGTGTCGATGACAATCGTGGCCGCTCGGTGGTCAAAAACATTGCGATCGGGACGGGCATCATCGGCGGCATAATCCTGGCATGCCTCGCCCTGGGGTACATATATGCCGGTAATTAACGCCCCGGTGCGGGCTCACTCTGCGGCTCACGTGTGCCCGTTATGCACTCGACTTCGACGAGCGCGTCGTAAAAGGTCGCGCCGCCGCCCATGTCCGTCAGCGTTTGCGAAGTCAGTTGATTGACGTTCGCTTTGCCCGGCGAGTGCTTGTTCCACCAGACGGAGGGCGAGACGACGACACCGGGGCGCGCCCTGGTCGTGACCACCGCCGCAAGCTCGCACGAGCCGCGCTCGTTGAAGGCGCGCACACGACAACCGTCCTTGATGCCGCGCGCGGCGGCGTCCAATGGATTGATCTCGATGAAGGGACGCATCTCCTGTCGCAACTGCTTGGGCAGGTTGGCGAAGGTCGAGTTGAGGAAAGCGTGCGCCGCAGGGGTGATGAGCGCGAGCGGAAAGCGCTGGGCCAACTCGGGCGCGCTCTCGACGGATTCGCTCGGGGGGATAAAGTCCGGCACAGTGTCGAGCCCGTATGCCTCCATCTGTTCGGAGACCAACTGGCACTTACCCGAAGGCGTCGGGAAATTCCCTTCGGCGAAGGGCGCGAAGGTCTCAGCCACGTTCAGGCGCACCCACCCTCGTTCGCGTATCTGCTCAAGCGTAATCCCGCGAAGCGCCGGGTGATCAGTCCCGATAGCCAGCCTCGCAATCTCTTCGTCCGAATCTCTGAAGCACTCGTCCTCGAATCCCATCAGGTGCGCGAGCTGGCGAAAGACATCCGAGTTGGAGCGCGACTCGCCGATGGGCTCTATCGCCCGCTCGTTAATGACAAGATAGAGATGACCGTAGGCTTTATGAAGATCGAAATGCTCTAGCTGCGTGGTGGCGGGCAGCACTATGTCGGCGTAGTCGCAGGTGTCGGTCATAAACTGCTCATGCACGACCGTAAACAAATCGTCGCGCCGCAGCCCTTCGAGCACCATCGCCTGATCGGGCGCGACCGCCGCCGGATTGGAGTTGTAGACGTATAGGGCGCGCACGGGCGGGTCAAAGGTTTTGGTCAGCACCTCGCCCAGCGCGGACATGTTGAGCGTGCGCGGCGTGGGCTTCGGCATCAGGTCTGGACGTTCGAGCGCGGCGTAGTTCAAGGGAAACGTTCCGCTTGTCGAGAGCAGGCAGCCGCCCGCAGCATCGCGCCACGCGCCGACGACCGCCGGTAAACAGGAGAGCGTGCGCACGGCCATGCCGCCGCCCCTGTGCCGCTGCAAGCCGTAGTTAAGTCGAATAACAGACGGCCTCACGCTCGCATACTCGCGCGCGAGATTGATGATCACACCTGGCGCGAGCCCGCACGTCTTAGCCACGCGCTCGGGCGTGTACGCTCGCGCTCGCTCGCGCAACTCGTCAACGCCCGTGCAGTAACGCTCAAGATAATCCTTGTCCTCAAGACCCTCGGCGAAGATGACGTGCATGAGGCCGAGGGCTAGCGCGCCGTCAGTGCCGGGCAGGAGCGCTATGTGCTCGTCCGCCTGATCAGCCGTGCGCGTGCGGCGCGGGTCGATACAGATCACACGCGCGCCCTTTGAGCGCGCCTCCAAGACCTGCGGCCAGAGATGCACGTTGGCCGAGATCGTGTTCGTGCCCCAGAGCAGGATCAGCCGCGCCTCATGAAAGCGCTCCGGGTCTGTCCCGATAGTCGCGCCCATCGTCGCCCTGTATCCGACCGTACCGGCAGTCGCGCAGATGGTGCGCTCCAACTGCGACGCGCCGAGCCTGTGAAAGAAACGCCTGTCCATCGACTGCGATTGCACGAGCCCCATCGTCCCGCAATAGCTGTAAGGGAGAATTGTTTGTGCCCCTTCGGCGGACGAGGCGAGCGCCTTGAAGCGTGCGGCTATCTCCGAGAGCGCCTCAGTCCAACTGATCGGCTCGAAGCGTCCTTCGCCCTTCGCACCCGTGCGCCTGAGACAGGTCAGGATGCGGTCGGGGCTATGCGTGCGCTGTTCGTAGTTGGCGACCTTCGTGCACAGGAACCCGCGCGTGAACGGATGATCGGGATCGCCTGTCACTTTCACGGCGCGACCGTCTTCGACCGTGACGAGCATGGCACACGTATCAGGGCAGTCGTGCGGGCACGCGGCTTTGACTACTTTGAGGCTGCGATCTTGATTTGCTTCAGGGTTCATCGGTCGGGTCATCTTTGATAAGGGAGTAGGTCAGTACCGCCAAAGGTCTCGGGCGGGTCTCAAATCACGTTACGACCCGCCCGAGACCTTTGGCGGTACTGACCTGCTTTACGCTTATATGCAAACAGCTATAGTTTAGCAGAAGAGATACGGTTTGACTTGCCGAAAAAGAATGAGGCGCTGCGGGACGTATGCCCGCAGCGCCTCTGCCTGATCGAGTTGAACGGTCGATTTCGTTTTAGCTGGCAATCTCCGACATGCTTGTGAAATCGCCCGGAGGTTCGGCGGCGCTCTCGGCCACCACGGGGCTGCTTCCCGCAAGCGCGTTATCGTAAGGCGATTTTTCCTCGCGCGCTTTCTCCTCGCGGTCTTTATTCTCAAGCGCGTTTTTGACCTGAACCATCCGGCAACTGCCTTCAAAGAGCGCGCCCTGCTCGATCACGAGCGAAGGGGTCTGGATGTTGCCGTTGACCTTGGCCGCGCGGCCAAGCTCTAGGCGCTGGCTGGCGACGATGTCGCCGTTGACCGTGCCGTGAATGACAGCGACGGCGACCTGTACGTCGGCATCCACCTGCCCGTTGTTGCCAACGATGAGCGTGCCGGAATCGGAGCTGACGCGCCCCGACAGATGGCCGTCAACTCGCAGCATGGCCTTGAAGGTCGCCTCGCCCGTGAGCACCGTCCCGTTACCGACGAAGCCGCTCAAGGTTCCTTCCTTGATGTCGCGCGCCAGCGATTCGCTTTCGGTGACGGCGCGCGGGCTTGAGTTCGTGCTCGCAGCTTCCACGCTGGGCTTGTAGGGCTGCGGCGGCTCGGCGTACGGCTGGCTCTGGTATGAGGGTGATGGGTTATATTGTGGCGTCGCCTTGCTATCCATAGTGTTCTCGCTATCTCCTTGGTCAGCTTTCGGATTCTTTCCCATTCTAAGCATACTGAAACCTCCCGGTGAATTTCTCTGGCGGATTGACTCACAAGACGGATGCGCCGCTAGTTCGCACAACGCCTCAAACCATGCCTGAGTTCGTGATCGAGTCGGGTAAACGATTCAACTTTCGGTGCTGGTCGGAGCAGAACTTCCCGCCCGCAGGTAGACGCTTTACAAGCAAAGCGTACTTCATCATAAATAAAGCGATTGGGCGTGTCCAGCATTTTTAAACACTGTCTTGAAGAAAGCCTTCACGCGCTTGCCCGCCCCGCCCGGCGCACGCTTCCATATGTAAGATTAGCTTTGGTGCACTAAATCATGCGTAATATTGCGTTTATCAGGGGTGGGCCGGGTCGCTTCGGCCCTGTGGAAAAAATAATCGCCGGGGCGGCGATGGGGCCGTCGGCGTCAGGGTTTCGGACGCGCTTTAAGGCGTGGGGGCGTGGGCCGGTTCGGGCCCGGTTGTCAACCGGACACCAAACGTGGCATCCTGACTCGCGTGAAGCAAAGCGCGTAAGTCGGAGGGATTTACAAGGCGAGATGTTTGTCGAGAGTAAGCTCAAGACGAGGCTGCTGCGCCGTATGGGCGAGGCCATCAAGGACTTCGGGATGATCGAAGAGGGCGACCGCGTGATGGTCTGCCTGTCGGGCGGGAAGGACAGCTATACGCTGCTAGACCTGCTGGTGGACGTGCGCGAGCGAGCGCCCGTGCGCTTCGACCTGCTGGCCGTCAACCTCGATCAGAAGCAGCCCAACTTCCCCGCGCACGTCCTGCCCGAATACCTCGAAAGCGCGGGCGTTCCCTTTCGCATCGTCGAGCGGGATACCTATTCGATCGTCAAGCGTTTAGTCCCCGAAGGCAAGACCTATTGCGCGGTCTGCTCGCGTCTGCGGCGCGGGATTCTTTACAACATCGCCGTTGAAGAGGGCTGCACGAAGATCGCGCTCGGGCATCACGCCGACGATATTATTACGACGTTTCTGCTGAACCTCTTCTTCGTCGGCACGCTCAAGGCCATGCCGCCCATCCTGCGCTCAAACGACGGGCGCAATACTGTGATTCGCCCGCTCGCTTACTGTCGTGAAGCCGACATCGCGGAGTTTGCCGCCGAGAAAGAGTTTCCGATCATCCCTTGCGACCTGTGCGGCTCGCAAACGAACCTGAAGCGTGCGCGCGTCAAGCGATTGATCACGGAGTTGGAAAAAGAGATTCCGAACATACGCAGTTCCATGCTGACGGCGATGACCAACGCCGTGCCTTCACACCTGCTGGACACGAACCTCTTCGATTTCAAATCGCTTGCGCCGGGCACAGGCGACATAGAGGCTGAGCTTGACACGGCGATCGGCCACACGGACGAAGACCTGGCGCAGTTTCCCGCGCTGGTCTCGCTCGCCTGAATGACGAAGGCTTAAGCGCATGGCGACTACGGCTTCCAAAAAACGCGAGCTGGATTGGAGCGCTTTTCCGCCGGGCACTGTCACGGAGTATGAAAAGCTGCTGTGCCTGGCGTGTATCTTCGACATCTTCACGGAGCAGTTGGGGCTCGCCCCGCGCACGGCCTATTCGGAGATCAAGCGCCATTCGCCGACCGTCGAAGAGTTGACGGCGCGCGAACCCATGCGTCCCTATTTCTGGAGCGACGAGAAGCACCCGCGCTGTCCTTACTGCGACGCCGTGAAGCGTTGGCACGCGCGGCTGTCGACTTACCGCATAGAGGGCGGCAAGCCGACGGATGCGGCCCGTCGCGCGCTCATCAAAACGCTTCCCAAATCCGAAGACCAGTTCCAATTGACGGAAACGAAATCGACGCGCCGCGCAATGTTCTTTGAATGGCTTGAGGCGCTCGGGCGCGCCCTGGACTTTGAGAATGATTCGTGGCTGATCGCGGCGACGCGTGCCTTCTTAGAGCGTACGGAGCCGAAGACGAACTGGGCCGAAGTCTTTGACGCGGTGAGAGCCGTGCGACGCTCGCACAGGCTGGAAGAGGGTTGGGAGCGCGACGGCGCGCGCCTGTTTCTCGCGCCCGCGCTCTATAACGACGCGCTGCTGGTGCAATACCTCGTCAGCCGCTCGCACAAACACGGCGGGCGCACGTTTGAAGGCCGCCTAACGTTGATCGAGCTGGTGCGCCGCATGCGCTACAGCGGCCACCTCGATGCACAGGGCATTACGGAGCGCGATCAATTCGATGTCCTGGAGAAACTGGTCGAGCACCTGACGGGCGGCGAAGGCTCTGTCAAGCTTTACTACATCGTCGACCGCCGCGATTTTCTGGAAAAGGTCAAGACCGTCTACGCGCGCTACGCAGCCTGAACGCGCGACTATCTCGCCCGCCGACCTGCTCTTACCGATTCACGCTCTTCGCGTAGCGAGACTCCGGGTCGGCCCATCAACAGCATCGTGCTTTCACCTTTGACCCATTGGCCCTGTGCCGGGCCGTTAAAGACGGCTGGCGGCGAGGCGATCATGGTTCCCATAGTCATATTAGGTGGCGGCTCTCCATGCATCGCAGTCTTCCCCATAACGAAGACCGACCCTCGTTCATCCAGAGCCGTGTAGAGTCCTAGCCCTGCAAGGAAACTCAAGATCGTGGAAAGCATCGCGCTGGCGACGCGCGACAAACGACGCTTGAGGGCACGCAACCCGATAGGGCAGTTCTCAGTCAGAATGGTTCCGTCCGCTCGCCTGTAGAACCTGACGCAGAGACGCCCCTCGGAACCCGCGATGAGCGCTTCGGCCTCCCTTCTCGTCATCCCCGAGAGGTTATAAACATTAAGCTTGCACTGGCCGCAGAAGCGTGCGCGGTCGTCGCCGATCATTGCGTCCCAATCGGCGGAACAAGGAGCCGCGACCGTCACATGATCGAGCGGGCTGGTGTATTTAGCCATGAGCATTTCTCCGTTAGGGTCTGGAGCTTTTCAGTCTTGACCTGAGAACGAAGAAGAAGGCGCGGCCTTGCACACATTTC